>JBEKDS010000011.1:0-129056 GCA_050014235.1 Acidobacteriaceae bacterium | reverse complement strand
TAGTACCAGGCGTAGGCGAAGATGGCCTGCTCCCAGGCGCGCTTGTTTTCGGTGTTGACGGCGGAGAAGTCGGCGAAGGCGCGGCGCTCGCGGTTGAAGAGCTGGACGATGGACATGCCGGAGACATACTCCTGCGTGAAGGAGTTGATCTTGGCGGTGGCGGCGCGCTGGCGGCGGTAGCTCTCGCGGACTTTCTTGCGGAAGATTTTGGTGACGAAAAGGATGGCGGGGATAACGGAGAGGGTGAGCAGGGCGAGCGACCAGTTCATGCGCACCATGATGGCGACGATGAAGAGCAGGACGAAGACGTTGTCGAAGATGGCGAGCACGCCGGAGGTAAACATCTCGTTGAGCGCGTCGACATCGGAGGTGACGCGGGTGACGAGGCGGCCGACGGGGTTGCGGTCAAAGAAGGCGGGGGACATGAGCTGCAGGTGGCGGAAGATCTGGCTGCGCATGTCGAACATGACTTTCTGCCCGGTCCACTGCATGAGGTAGGTCTGGAGGAGTTCGAGGAGGAAGGTGAAGAGGAGGGAGGCGAGGTAGATGGCGGCGATCTGGGTGATGCCGAGCATGGGGGCGCGGGAGAGATGGCGGGGCAGCCAGGCGAGGTGGGCTGGGGGCGCGGTGGACATGTAGGTGTCGACTGCGACCGCGACGAGGAAGGGGCCGGCGACATCGGCGCCGGCTTTGATGAGGATGGCGAGGGCGGCGATGCCGGTCTGGAGTTTGTAGGGGCGCAGGTAGGTGAGCAGGCGGCGCATGAGTCGGCCGTCGTAGGCCTTGCCGACGACGTCGTCGGACTGGGCGGAGGGCTGGGCTGCGGTCTGGGCCGCGGCGGGTTTCTGCGCGGGCTGGTTGGGTTGCGGGGGAATCGTCGCGTCGGGCATCCGGGTGTCTTTATTCTAGATGCGGGGCGGGGGCGGGGGATTCTTCCGGGGTGGTTATCGTTGGGCCTGATCGCGGGTTTGGGCGAGGGCCTGGGCAGGGATTGTGGGGGATGCGGCGACGCAGAGGATGGCGCCTTGGCCCTGCTGCTGGGCGAAGACGATAATCTGGAGAGGGGCTGCGGTGTTGGGCAGGACGGCGAGCGAGAAGGGGGTCGCGCCGTGGGCGAGGGCGTCGAGCGAGCCGATGCGCTGGAGCGCGCGGACGACTGAGACGTGCTGGAGAGTGCGGCCACCGTTCTCGCCGCGCTGGACGCGGGTGGAGGCGGTGACTTCGACGAGGGCGGCGTAGAGGTCGGCTTTGGGGACTGCGGCGGATGCGGGTGCGGCGAAGACCTGGCCTTCGGCGTTGCCGTTGTGGACGGCGATGGGTGAGAGGGTGAGGGCGAGCTTGGGAGTGCGGGCGGCCAGGGCGATGGAGTGGAGGGCGCGACTGGAGTCGCTGCCGACGAACTGGTCGGCGCCGTCGACGACCATCTGTGGAGTGTAGGGGCCGTCGGTGCGGAAGCGCTGGGCGTAGGCGGATTGGCGCTCGGTGAGCTGGTGCGAGGAGAAGCGGTCGCGCCAGCCGAGGGAGTCCCAGTAGTCGACGTGCTCGCTGAGGACGATGACGTTGGCGGTGGGGATGGGCTGGTCGCGGAGGAGGTGGATGAGGAGGGCATCGGCGGGTGGGCAACTGGAGCAGCCCTCGGAGGTGAAGAGCTCGACGAGGACGGGAGTGCGGGAGAGTGAGGGCGGCGCCTGCGCGATGGAAGAGAGGCAGAGGCCCACGATGGCGGCCGATACTGCGACTGAGAGCGGGCGATGCGGTGCGAGATTCATTTTGCCGAACGTACCTTTCGGATTAGACTCGGCGGGCTGCGTGGGGATACGGGAAATGTTCGTGAAAGAATCAGGTGTGAGGTGAGGAGTGAGCGGATCGCTTGGCGTGTACATCTCGATGCCGTTCTGCAGGGCGAAGTGCACCTATTGCAACTTCGCCTCGGGGGTGTTCGGGGCGGAGCGGATGAACCGTTACGTGGAGCGGGTGTGCGCGGAGATTGGGGCGGCACGGGGTCGAGTGGCGCGGCTGGGTCGGGGGGTTGAATTGCCCGAGCGGGTGGATACGGTCTTCTTTGGGGGTGGGACGCCGAGTCTGTTGTCGGCGGAACAGATGCGGCGGATCTTTGCGGCGCTGCGCGGCGAGTTTGTGGTCGACCAGGATGCGGAGGTGACGCTGGAGTGCGCGCCGGGGCAGTTGGGCGAGGAGGCGCTGGAGGAGTTGCTGCGGCAGGGAATGAACCGGATGAGCTTTGGAGTGCAGTCGTTTGTGGACCGCGAGGCGGCGGGGGTGGGGCGGCTGCATACGCGGGAGTCATGCCTGAAGGAGATTGCGCGGGTGCGAGCGGCTGGGGTTTCGGATGTGAATGTCGATCTGATTGTGGGGCTGCCGCATCAGACTGCGGAGAGTTGGCGTGAGTCGGTTGAGGTTGCGATTGGGAGTGGCGTGCCGCATATGAGCGTGTACATGTTGGAGGTGGATGAGGACTCGCGGTTAGGGCGGGAGATGCTGGCGGAGGGGACGCGGTACGGCGCGGGCGCGACGCCGAGCGAGGATGAGACAGCGGAGTGGTATGGTGCGGCGTGCGAGTGGTTGGAGGCGGCGGGTATTCGGCAGTATGAGATCTCGAACTTCGCGCGGGCGGGTCACGGGTCGCTGCACAATGTGAAGTATTGGCGGCGGGAGCCGTATGTGGGCTTTGGGCTGGATGCGCATTCGATGCTGCGGACGGGCGGCGTGGATGCCGTGCGGTGGGCGAATGGGGATGATCTGGAGGCGTATCTGGCGGGGAGGTTCGAGGGACGCGGTTCGGGGTTCGAGGGCGAGGTGATCGGCAGAGAGCGGGGGTTTGAGGAGGCGATGTTTTTGGGGCTGCGGATGAATGAGGGTGTGGATTTGCGGGTGTTGCGAGCGGAGTTTGGCGAGGGGTTGGTGGGGGATGTGCGGACCGCGCTGAGGGATGTGCGGGAGGCTGGACTGGTGGAGCGCGATAGGGATTGGGTGCGGCTGACGGCGCGCGGGAGGATGGCGTCGAATGAGGTGTTTGGTCGGTTGCTGGTGGTAGCGGCGTGATCGGCGGAGTGTTGTTAAGCGGTTCGCGCGAATAACCCACCCTTCGCGAAGAGCGCGAAGGAATGGCCACCCAATTCGGTGGTGGAGGGAAGAGATTGGATGAATGGTTTGATCTGCGCAGCGATACGGTGACGCGGCCGACCGCGAAGATGCGGGAGGCGATGGCGGCGGCCGAGGTGGGCGACGATGTCTACGGCGAAGACCCGACGTTGAACCGGCTGGAGGCGCGGGCTGCGGAGATCTTTGGGCGGGAGGCGGCGCTGTTTGTGCCGACGGGGTCGATGGGGAATCAGGTGGCGATACGGCTGCATACGCAGCATGGGCAGGAGGTGGTGTGCGAGGCGCGAGCGCATGTGCTGGATTGGGAGATGGGGATGACGGCTGCGTTCTCCGGTTGCACGACGCGGGCGGTGTGGGCGGAGCGTGGAGTGCTGACCTGGGAGCTGGTGCGCGGGGCGATCTATCGCGATGTGGCGTTTCATTCCTCGACCGGGTTGATTTGTATCGAGAACACGCACATGCGGGCGGGCGGGACGGTGATGCCGGTGGCGATCGCGAGGGAGATCTGCGATGGCGCGCACGCGATGGGGCTGCCGGTGCATCTGGATGGGGCGCGAGTGTTCAATGCGGCGACGGCGCTGGGGGTGAGTGTGCGTGAGCTGACGGCAGGGTTCGATACGGTGATGTTCTGCCTGTCGAAGGGGCTGGGCGCGCCGGTGGGGTCGATGCTGGTGGGCAGCGCTGCGGCGATGGCGCAGGCGCGCGTCTTTCGCAAGGCGCTGGGCGGCGGGATGCGGCAGGCGGGGGTGCTGGCGGCGGCGGGGCTGATTGCGCTGGAGGAGATGCCGGCGCGGCTGGGCGAAGACCACGCCAACGCGCGGCTGCTGGCGGAGGCGGTCGCGGAGCACGAGGCGGCGGAGATCGATCTGGGGACGGTCGAGACGAACATGGTGATCTTCAAGCTGCGGCGGGGTGGAGACGCGAAGGAATTTGTTGCAGCGTTGAAGCAGCGCGGTGTTTTGGCGGGCGCGGTCGGGCCGCGCGAGGTGCGGATGGCCACGCACTTCGATGTGGGGCGGGAGGGTTGTGAGCGGGCGGCGGGGGTGGTGGGGGAGGTGCTGGCCGGGTGGGGTTGAGGGGTGGCCGACGTTGGTGGCAAGCATCCCGCATCGCGGAGGCTAGACCCTTCGGCAGGCTCAGGGCCAGGTTGTGGGGCACCCGGCTCTGCGGCTAGGCGCCGGGTTCGATGACAGGCTTGCTGACGAGGAAGACGGCCGCCGTGGTGCCGCGGTCTGGGCCGTCGGTGCGGCTATCGAGAAGGATTGAACCGGCGTGCTTGCGGATGATGCCCTGCGAGACCCACAACCCGAGGCCGGTGCCGCGTTCGCCCTTGGTGGTGAAGAAGGGCTGGAAGAGGTGTTCGCGGATCTCCGGGGCGATGCCGGGGCCGTTGTCGACGATCTCGACGAGAGCCCCCGGGCCGGGGTTGTCTCCGGGGAACGCAAGGGAAGGGCCGCGCGGGACGGACTGGGGGACGATGCGGACGGTCAAGCGGCCGCCCTCGCCGGCGGCCTCTGCCGCGTTGGTGATGAGGTTGGTGAAGACCTGACGCAGCTCGGCGGGAAAGCCATCGACGGTGATGCCGGGGGGAAGATCGGTGGAGACGGTGACCCCCAGCGAATTGAAGCGGCCCTCCAACAGGAGAAGCAAGTCTTCCAGCATCACTTTGAGGTCGACGGGCACGGGTGCTTTGGATTCGCGATAGAGGCTGAGCATGGCCCGGCTGATCTGGGTGACGCGCGCCAACTCTCTTTGCGCGATATCGATAAACTGTTTTGATTCTCCATCGTGGGGCCTATTCTGAAGGAGATACAGGATGTTTGCGACGGAGTCGAGAGGATTGTGAATCTCGTGCGCGATGGTGGCGGCGAGACGACCGGCGACAGCCAGCTTCTCATTGGCGACCAGGGCGGCCCGGGTGCGGCGCTCCATGGTGACGTCGCGGAAGACCATGACGATGCCGGTGAGTTCGCCGGCCTCGTTGCGGATGGGCGCGCCGCTGTCGTCGATGACGAGTTCGGAGCCGTCGCGGCGGATGAGGACGGTGTGGTTGGCGATGCCGACGACGCGATCGAGGCGCTGGACCTTCGCGACCGGATTCTCCGCCGGCGCGCGGGTCGCTTCATTGACGATGCGGAAGACCTCGTCGAGGGAATGTCCGCGAGCCTGGGACTCGAGCCATCCTGTCAACTGCTGGGCCACGGGATTCATCATCACGACTCTGCTCTCGGGGTCGCAGGTGATGACTCCATCCCCGATGGAGGCGAGGGTGGTGCGCAGGTGCTGCTCGGACTGGAAGAGCTCCTCCGCGCGCTGGCGCTGCAGGTCGAGCGAACCCCGAAATGCGATGGAGACCTTCTCCAAGCGGTCGCGGGTGAACAGGCCGATCAAGAGGCCAACCGTGCCGGCGAGTGAGAGGAGGAGGATCACCACTTGCCTTGTCTGGCGCTTCCACAGGGCCACCTGGTCGGCGCTATTCTTCTTGGCCCCGGTCACGATGGTATCCAGCTGGAGACGCATGGAGTCCATCTCGGCGCGGCCGGTAAGGTTCATGTCGTCGTCGTTGGCGTGGCCGCCTGAGGCGATGATGGCGATGAGCGGCTCGGCGAAGGTCTGATGCCAGACCTGGTGCTCCGCGATGAACTGGCTGAGATGGGCGCCCTGGCCGGGCTTGAGCATCGACTCCAGCCCGGCGATGGCCTGCTGCATGGGTGCGCCGGCGTCGTAGTAGGGCTGAAGGAAGCGCTTGTCCAAGGTGACCTGGTAGCCGCGCAGGCCGGTCTCCTCGTCCACGACCAGCTTTTCGATCTGGGTTGCGAGGGCGATGCGGCGATCGAAGTCCTCGATCTCGGTCACGGTGGAGTTGGCCCGGTGAATCTGCCAGATCAGCACGCCGGCGAGGACGAGGCAGGCGACGATCGGAAGGACCAGCACCTGGCGGAGAGTCTGTTGGAATCTCTTAAGCTCCAATGCGTCCCGTTCCTTCTCCTCGGTTTTCGGGTCTTGCGGTCACAAAGCACCGGCAGGACCGCGGTGGCCACCGGACCCTGCCCGAGGCTAACTCACTCTACCTGATCGGGCGCTGGCGTGGAGGCCGCTCCGCACTCCGTATGATGATCTGAATCCTTGCAATGCAGTCTCGCCTGGGAGAGTGCGCGGGTGCCCGCGTCAGATCCGGGTTGCCTTATTGCAGACCGGAGCGCTATCCGGCGCTGGAGGCGGCTGGAACCGAAAGCAGGCTGCCAAGTTTGCTCAGCAGCGCAGGCGCGCCCTCACCCTTCGTCATATAAACATCGACGAGCTCGCTGACCTCGTCGGGCAGACCGACGTAGGCGGAGAGAAGCAGGATGGGGATCGCGGGCTTTGTCTGACGCATTTTGCGGGCGACTTCGCCGCCGTGCATTCCGGGCATGGCATAGTCGAGGACGACTGCCTCAACCGGCTGATTTGCGAAGAGTTCCAAGCCGGTGTAACCGTCTGGGGCGGTCAGAACCCGATAACCGGCGCGTTCGAGGAGGATCTTCCGGACGCGCAGGCCGACTGCCTCGTCATCTACGCACAAGACCAGATGTGAGCTATTTTCCATGACCCGAATGACCCCTGGCGCCTAACGGATTTCACGTCAGTATAACCCGCAAATGCCGGCGAAGATGCCCTGTTGAGCCGGACGATTCATCGTATGTTCGCAAATTATTATTTATGTCTGGGCTAAGCTAAGTTCGGCTGCGCCAGACGGATGAAGGTTGGACGGGAGAAGCGCATGAAAGGGCAGCCTGCGCTTTTGCGGATCGACGCCGGAGGCATCTGCGAGGGTACTGTGCGGCGGCAGGAGGTTGATCGTTGCCACGGTATGCCGAGCAGCAAGCCAGCCTATGTGATTTGGCACCAGAGAGGGATTACGCTTTGAGTCAGACTGTTTTCGTGCTGGAGGACGACGCCGATATCTCGCGGCTGGTCCAGTATCACCTGGAGGCGGCGGGGTTCGCGGTCCGGCCCTATACGACGCTGAGTCAGATTGTGGCGGATGCGGAGCGGCAGCCGCCGGCGGTATTTCTGTTAGACATCATGGTGCCGGGCGGGGATGGACTGGACCTATGCCGGCGACTGCGAAAGAACGCGGCGCTGAGCACGGTGCCGATCATCTTCCTGACCGCGCGGGCGGCTGAGAACGACCGCGTGATGGGGCTGGAGCTGGGTGCGGACGATTACATTACCAAGCCGTTTGGGACGCGCGAGCTGGTGGCGCGGGTGAAGGCGGTGCTGCGGCGGTTCGAGCGGCCGACGGCTCCGGCGATGGTGAAGTTCGAGAACGTTGAGATCGATGCGCACGCCATGCAGCTGAGGGTGGGCGGGGAGTTGGTGACGACTACGGCCACCGAGTTCCGGCTGCTGGACTATCTGGCGCGGCATCCGGGGCGGGTGTTCAGTCGCGACCACCTGCTGGATGCGGTGTGGGGCGACGCGCGGTTTGTTACGCCGCGTTCGGTGGACGTGTATGTGCGCAGGATCCGGGAAAAGATTGAAGCGGACGCAGAGACGCCGCGGTATCTTAAGACGATGCGCGGCGCCGGGTACCGGTTTGAGATTCCCAAATCGCCGCAGGCATAAGAGCGGAGGACGCACGGCATGAGGCGAAGTCTCTTCCTGACTCTGTTCCTGCGCGTGATGGCGGCGCTGGCCATCGCGGCGATCGGATTCTTCACGATCTATCCGGCGGGCCACTGGAACGCCGATACATTGCTTCTGGTGTGTCTCTGCGGCGCGGTACTGCTAGCGTGCGCGACGGCGCTGCTGACGACACGCTCGGTGAACAAGGCGATCTCGACGGTGGAGGAGCTGGCGGAGACGATGCCGGACCAGCCGCTGACGCTGGAAGATTACGAGCGGCAGCGGTTCAGCGACTTTGACGGGTTGGCGAGGGCAATTGCGACTGCGTCCATGAATGGGCAGCGCGCCTTGATGCGGGCCTCAGAGAGCCGGCACGAGTTGGAGGCCCTGCTGGACTCGATGCAGGATGCGGTAGTGGCGGTCGACCAGGCTGGTCGCATCCAGTGGACCAACCAGCGGATGCAGCGGCTGATTCCAGGGTCGACGATCGGAAGCGCGGTGCGCGTGGGCCACGCGCTGGTGCAGACGGTGCGCGACCCCGAGGTGCTGGCGTGCGTGAACACGGCACTGGAGCGGCGCGAGGTGTGCGATCGACGGACGACCACGATGATGCCGGGGAGGATCTTCGAGGTGAATGCGTCGCCGATGCCGGGCGGCGGCGCGGTCGCGGTGCTGCACGACATTACGCGGATTGAGCAGATGGAGCGGACGCAGCGGGATTTTGTGGCGAACGTCTCGCACGAGTTGCGCACGCCGCTGACCTCGATCGCCGGCTATGTGGAGACGCTGCTGGACCACGAGCACTCACTGAGCGCGCAGGCGCGGGAGTTTCTCTCGACGATCCTGAAGAATGCGACGCGGATGAACCGGCTGACCGAGGACCTGCTGACGATGGCGCGGGTGGAGTCGCGTGAGGCGGAGTTGCATCCCGAACCGGTGCGGGCCGATGTTCTGGTGCGCGATGCGGTGCAGGCGATGAGCGGGTTGGTGCAGGACGAGGAGGCGGTGCTGGAGATCGGCGAAACGACCGAGACGGCGGTCTTCGCGGATTCGGACGCGGTGCTGCAGGTACTGGGCAACCTGATCGAGAACGGAGTGAAGTACGGCAAGGCGCGCAACGCGACCCAGAGCCGGGTGGTGGTGAGCGCGCGCGAGGTGAGCTGGAACGGCAGAGGCGGGCATAGCGCTGTCGAGTCCGGCGCGGTGGAGTTCAGCGTGCAGGACTTTGGGCAGGGGATTGCGTCGGAGCATCTGACGCGGATCTTCGAACGGTTCTACCGGGTGGACAAGGCGCGCTCGCGGGAGTCGGGTGGCACCGGGCTGGGGCTCTCGATCGCCCGGCATATGGTGGAGGCGCAGGGTGGGACGATCCGCGCGGAGAGCGAGTTGAACGCCGGGAGCAATTTCCTGGTGACGCTGCCCAAGGCGCAGGCCGCGCCATAACCCTCCTGTTGTTTGCCATTTCACCCCGATGTAATGATCCCGTAACACTGCGGGGAGAGACTGTCTTAGGCTGCAAAGCGCCGATTCCGAGAGACGTCCGAGGTTGGGAAAGATGCCGTGTGCGATCGGCCGCGCACAGCAATTTTGAGGGGGAACGAGTGAGATTGAACCTTGCAGCAGCGGGCCTGTTGGCCATCGCCGCCGGAGTGGCAGGCGCGCAAAACATCACGGCGGCGGGAGCCACCTTTCCGTACCCGATCTACAACAAATGGTTCACGGAGTATGCGCAGGCGCATCCGAGCATCCATATCAACTACCAGTCTCTGGGTTCTGGCGCCGGCGTGCTGCAGATGAAGTCAGGCACGGTGGACTTCGGCGCCAGCGACATGCCGGTGCCGGACGACGTGATTGCCGAGGCCAAGAGCAAGTACACGAACATCCCGACCGTGCTTGGGGCGGTTGTTCCCATCTACAACGTCCCGGGCATAAGCCAGGAATTGAACTTCTCCGGCGATGTGATCGCGGACATCTACCTGCACAAGATCACGAAGTGGAACGACCCGCGCATCGCCAAGGACAATCCAGGCGTCAATTTGCCTGGCAGGGACGTCATTCCGGTGTATCGCACGGAGGGAAGCGGAACGACGTATATCTTTACCGATTATCTGTCGAAGGTGAGTCCGGAGTGGGCCAGCGCGGTGGGCAAGAACTCGGCGGTGAAGTGGCCCGCGGGTATTGGCGCGAAGGGCAGCGAAGGCGTGTCGGGGATGGTGCGGCAGACGCCGGGCGCTTTCGGCTATACGGAGCTGATCTACGCGACCTCGAACAATATCCCATACGGGACGGTGAAGAACGCCGGAGGCAAGTACATTAAGGCGACGCCCGATGGAGTGAGCGATGCGGCTGCCGCGGCGGCGAAGACGATCACGACTGACTTCCGGGTGTCGATTACCAACGCTCCCGGGCCGAGCACCTATCCAATCTCGAGTTTTACTTACCTGCTGATCCCGGTGCATTTCGCCGACGCCGCGAAGGGCGCGGCGGTGAAGGATTTTCTGAAGTGGATGTTGACGCACGGAGAGAGCGAGGCGCCGGCGATGGGGTATGCGCCGCTGCCCAAGCCGATTGCGGACAAGGTGGCGCTGGCGATTAACAAGATCCAATAGCTGGTCGATCCGCCGCGCGGCCTGCACACCGCGGGCCGCGCGCCACTTAAGACGACCAGTTTAGAATCAGCCGAATGCCAGGCATTCCGAGATTAACGCCCTGGACGTGAACAGGAAAGCAACTTGACCCCATCGCGCATGGAGCTTGAACGAGAACCGAACCCGGAAGTGCCGCCTCCGATGCCGCTAACGGCCCCGGCGGTGACCAACTTCGTCACAGCGGCGGAGCCTGCTGGCCCGGAGGGAGGGGAGTCGGCAATTCGCAGGTATCTCGCGGCCCGGGGCAGCGGCGGCTTCGCGGACAAGAGCTTCGCGGCGGCGATGCTGCTGTGCGCGTTGAGCATCTTCGCGATCGTTCTGTTCATCCTCACGATTTTGATTGTGCGCTCGAAGATGAGCCTGGCGCTGTACGGCTTGAAGTTTTTCACGAGCTCTGACTGGGACCCGGGGAACGATAGCTTTGGGGCGCTGCCGTTTATCTTCGGCACGCTGGCGACCTCGCTGCTGGCGCTGGCGATGGCGGTGCCGCTGGCTCTGGGCGTGGCGGTGTTCCTGACGGAGCTCTGTCCGCAGCGGCTGCGCGCGCCGATCTCGTTTCTTACCGAGCTTCTGGCGGCGATTCCCAGCGTGGTCTATGGGCTCTGGGCGGTTTTTGTGCTGGTGCCGCTGATGCGGGACCAGTTGGGGCCGTTGCTCACGCAGTACCTTGGCTGGACGGGGTTCTTTGAGGGATACAACCTGGGCGTGGGGCTGCTGACGGCGAGCATTATTCTGGCGATCATGATCCTGCCGATTATTTCGTCGATTGCGCGAGACATCATGCTGGCAGTGCCGAACTCGCAGCGCGAGGCGGTGCTGGCGCTGGGCGCGACACGCTGGGAGATGATCCGGACTGGGGTGCTGCGCAATGCGCGCATCGGGATTGTGGGCGCGGTGATTCTTGGGCTGGGCCGCGCGCTGGGCGAGACGATGGCTGTGACCATGGTGATCGGCAACCATGCCGAGATCTCAAAGAGCCTGTTTGCGCCTGGGTATACGCTGGCCAGCGTGATTGCGAATGAGTTTTCCGAAGCGACGGGCGATCTGTACCTGAGTTCGCTGATCGAGATTGGGCTGGCGCTGTTTCTGGTGACCATCGTGGTGAACGCGATCGCGCGCGGGCTGGTATGGGCGGTAACGCGCGGCACTCCGTCGAGGGCCCACTAGCATGAGCGCGAACCCTATGAACTATCCGGTGCCGGCAGGCGACGACGGCCCGGTGCGGCCGCCGATGAACTTCCAGAGCAAGCGGATGCGGCTGAACTCGGCGCGACGCTATGTGATGAACCATCTGGTGACCGGGATTGCGCTGTTCAGCACGGTGCTGGTGATCTTGCCTCTGGTGGCGATCCTTGTCTACCTGCTTTATATGGGGGCGAGTTCTTTGAATTTGGCGTTCTTCACGCATATCCCTGCGCCCGTGGGCGAGACGGGCGGAGGAATGTCGAATGCGATTGTGGGTTCGGGGATTGTGCTTGCGCTGGCGAGCCTGATGGGAATCCCGATCGGCATCGCGGCGGGCGTCTACCTGGCGGAGTTTGGCCGGGGTCGAGCCCTCGCAGGCGCGATCCGGTTTACCGCCGATGTGCTGAACGGAGTTCCGTCGATTGTGATGGGGATCGCGATCTACTCGCTGATTGTGAAGCCGCAGCAGCACTATTCGGCGTTTGCGGGCGGCGTTGCGCTGGCCATTATGATGGTTCCGACGATCGCGCGGACGACGGAGGAGATGCTGGCCACGGTGCCGCACGCGATCCGCGAGGCGGCGCTTGGGCTGGGCGTGCCGAAGTGGCGGACGGTGCTGTCAGTGAGTTTGAAGACGGCTTCGCCTGGCATTATTACGGGCTGCATGCTGGCGTTTGCGCGGGTGGCGGGCGAGACGGCGCCGCTGCTGTTTACGGCGTTCGGCAATGCGTTCTGGAGCTTCAAGCTGACCGAGCCGATCGCCGCGCTGCCGCTGCAGATTTATGTTTACGCGATCTCGCCGTATGACGAGTGGCACCGGCTGGCGTGGGCCGGCGCGCTGGTGCTGATTGCGATGATTATGGCGGCGGTGACGCTGGTGCGCATCTATGCGGCGCGCGGGATTATGAAAGGGAACAGCTAAGTGGGAGTCGGCATCGACGTAGAGCACCTGAACGCATGGTACGGCGCAACGCACACGCTGCAGGACATCAACCTGAAGCTGCCGGCGAACCATGCGACGGCGCTGATCGGGCCCTCGGGATGCGGTAAGAGCACGTTTGTGCGCTGCCTGAACCGGATGCATGAGACCAACCCGATCGCGCGCGCGACCGGTGTGGTGCGGATGGGCGAGGTGGACATCTATAAGGACGCACAGCCGGTGGAGATCCGGCGGCGGGTGGGGATGGTGTTTCAGCGGCCCAACCCGTTTCCGACGATGTCGATCTACGACAACGTGGCGAGCGGGCTGAAGTTGAACGGCTTTCGCAACCGGGCGATTCTGGATGAGACGGTGGAGCGGAGCCTGAAGTCGGCGGCGCTGTGGGAAGAGGTGAAGGATGACCTGAAGAAGAAGTCGGGCGCGAGCCTCTCCGGCGGGCAGCAGCAGAGGATGTGCATTGCGCGCGCGCTGGCGGTCGACCCGGAGGTATTGTTGATGGATGAGCCGGCGTCGGCGCTCGATCCGGTGTCGACCTCGAAGATCGAGGACCTCATTTTTCAGTTGAAGAGCCAGTACACGATCGTGATTGTGACCCACAATATGCAGCAGGCGGCGCGCGTGGCGGAGAACACGGGGTTCTTCCTGAACGGCAAGATGGTGGAGTTCGATTCGACGGACCGGATCTTCACCAACCCGAAGGACAAGCGCACCGAGGATTACATTACGGGAAGGTTCGGTTAGGCGAGATGGCGACACGGATCAAATTTCAGCAGAACCTCGACGACCTGAAGGAGCGTCTGCTGATTATGGCGGGGATGGCTGAGCAGGCGATCCAGCGGTCGATCGAGGCGTACCGGTCGCGCGATCTATCCATCTGCGAGCTGGTGTTCCGGTCGGAGCCAGCGATCAACCGGCTGGAGCGCGAGATCGACCAACTGGCGCTCGATTTGCTGGCGATGGAGCAGCCGATGGCGATCGATCTGCGGTTCATTCTTTCGGTGATCCGGATCAATGCCGATCTGGAACGAGTGGGCGACCAGGCGGTGAACATTGCGGTGCGGGTGCGCGAGATGGGCGCGTTCGCCAACATCGACCTGCCGGTGGACATTCCCAAGCTGGCCTCGCTGGCCGCGGCGATGGTGCGCAAGGCGCTGCAGGCGTTTATCGAGGCAGATGCCGAGCTGGCCGAGTCCGTGCTGAAGCTGGACGATCAGGTGGATGAGATGAACGACGCGGCGTTCTACGCACTGAGTTCGCTGATCCGGGAGAGGCCGGAGCTGACGCCGCAGTCGCTGAACGCGCTGATTATCGCGCGCAACCTGGAGCGGGTGGGCGACCATGCGACGAACATCGCGGAGGATGTAATCTTCTGGGTGCGCGGGGCCGATGTGCGCCACCACAGCAGCGCTGTTTAGTTGTGGGTTGTGGGTTGTGGGTTGTGGGTTGGTGGTTGTGACGGGGTGGGCTTCCACCAGATGAGCCGTGGGATGGTGGGATAGTAGAGGGCAACACGAACGTCGCTGGGCAGTGTTCCGGAGCCCAGGGGCGCGTGGGTGAGGACACGGGCATAGGTCTCAAGCTGGGGGGCGTAGGCGGTGCGCTGAGCTGCGAGAAAGTTGTCGAGGCCTGAGGGCCCGTGATCGGCGGTCTTGTAGTCGACGATCCAGAGTACGCCGGCGCCGAGGGCGTGCGGTTCGGAGCCGGCGAGAAAGATCCGGTCGACACGAATCGAGGCGGGGCGCGGAGGTTCCTGCGCCGCGTCGAGCCAGGCAGTGAGGCCGAGCTCGCTGGCGGCACCGGGATGCGGCGAGAGCAGCCAGAGGCCGTGGGGATCGCGGAGGGAGTTTTCCAGGGCGGCGCGCGTTCCGCGCGTGAGACGATCCACGGTGTTGGGAGGGAGGCCTTCGGCGCGGAGGACGGCGGCGATGCGGGGCATCCAGGACGGGAGCTCAGCCTCGAGAGCAGCGGCTTGAGTTCCGGATGCGAGCCGCGCTGCGATTGCCTCAAGGAAGGCGTGGACCGCGTTCCCAAACGAGCGGGCGGAGAGAGAGCCTTCGGGACGGGCGAACGGCTCGACGCTAGGGCTGGCGGAGTCCGAATCGGCATGGGTGAGGCGTCGCGCGCGGGCGGCGGCGAAGCGCGCCTCCGGATTGAACGCGGGCGGCAGGCGCTGGATGGTCGCGTAGTAGCCCCCCGCGGAGGCGGCGAGATCCAGGACGAGGGGCTGGGGTGGGGCGGTGAAGGAGGAGGCACTTGCGTCGCCGGTGTCTTCGTCGTCAGAGTCGAGGCCGGCCGCGGTTCCGAGGATATGCTGGACCAGCGGCTGGGCCACGGGCCACGCGGCCCTGAGCAGACTGTCCCACCGTGGGTTGACCTTGCCCTTGACGGAGACCTCGGGAGCAGCGAAGAGATGCAGCTCCTGGCGCGCGCGGGTGCAGGCGACGTAGAAGAGGCGCTTCGACTCGGCGGCTTCCCGTGCGCGGTGCAGCCGGCCGAGCCAAGTGTTGAGCGCCTTCGCTTCTTCGCCGACGCCGCGGATGGGCGCGAGCATGATGTGCGCGGCGTTCTCGCCGGAGTCTTCGGGCGAGCCGATCTCCGACCAAGCGAGCAGGCGGGTACGGCTGACGGCGGGAGCCCGCTCCAGTGCGGGAATGAAGACTACATCCCACTCCAGGCCCTTGGCCTTGTGGATCGTGAGCAGCTCGACGAACGGAGTAGCGGCGGGGACGGGCTCGGGCTCGGCGAAGAGGTCTTCGAGGCGATGTTTGAGGACGCCGGGCTCGATGCGCGCGTCCGGCGCCTCGGCCTCCAGCGTGTCGAGGAGCTCGAAGAAGCGGCGCGCGTTGGTGAGCTCGGCCGGAGTGAGCCAGGCATCGCCGCCGAGTGAACGCCAGGCGCGTTCGACCAGCTGAGCGGTGGTGAGGCGGGCGCGCTGGGCTGTGAGCGCCTGCAGGACCATCCAGACGCGGGTGAGGCGCTGGATCGAGTCGTCGGGGAGGAGATGGCCGCGCTCGGCGATGAGCCGCTGGATTGAGTGCTGCTTCAAGGACGAGTCGCCGGAGCCGGTGAGCGTGTGCAGGTCGGCGAGGGTAAGGCCGCACCAGGGCGCACGCAGGACGGCGAGCGCGGCGACGCGGTCGGCGGGATGCAGCAGCGCGCGGGTGAGGGCGGTGAGGTCGAGGACCTCCTGACGCTCGTTGAGGGTCTCGATATCGACGGCGCGGAAGGGAAGTGCGCTGCCCTTCTGCTTCAACGCGGCAACGATCTCATGGAGGTGGGTGCGGCTGCGAACGAGGACGGCGATGCGCCAGGGTTCGGGGATTTGAACTCCGAATTCGTCGGAGACGGTCCTGCGGCCCTCAGGCAGAGGCTTCGCGGACCACTGCCGGGCGATGTGGCGAATCTCGCAGGCATCGCGGCGGGCTTGTTGCTGGCGAACCTGTGCGGGCGTCATGGCGGCGGGGTCATCCGAGGCGCGTGCGCCTGGAATCGGGTTGATGTGCCAGACGATTCCTTCTACGCCGGGCGAAGCGGGAAGCGTGGCGTCAGCAGCCCGGTAGGGGAGGGTGGTGGGGGCGGGGCCGGTGTCTGGTGCGGTGTCTGGGTCAGTGTTTGGGCCGCGGTCTTCCCGGGTGAAGATCTGTGGGAAGTCGATGTTGAACTGATCGACGAGCGTCTTCTGGGAGCGGAAGTTGGCGGACAAGCGGAGGGGCGTGAGAGGCAGCTCGCCGAGACGCCCGCGATTGGATGCGCTGACGAACCGTTCGACACGCGCCTGGCGGAAGAGGTAGATGGACTGGCGGGGGTCGCCGACGAGGAAGACGGTCTGCGAGTGTCCATCCCAGTTGGCGGTAAGCAATTCCAGCAGCTCGTACTGACCGGCGGAGGTGTCCTGCATCTCATCGACGAGGAGATGCTGCAGGCGTGCGCCAAGGGCGGCGGCGAGATCTTCGGCGCCGGAGTCCTGGGTCAGCGCATGACGCGCCAGCAGGCTGAGCTCGGGGAAGTCACACTGGTTACGCTCGGCGAAGACGAGTTGCAGTTCGACGAGGGCGCGGTTGAGTAAGCGGAAGAGGGCCTTGGCGACCCTCCACTGGTCCTCGGGATAGCGCGCGGGAGGAAGTGCGCGGACCTTATCCAAGGCGAGCGCCAAGTCGCCGCGATGCTGGATGTCTTCGATGATGGCGGCGAAGCGAAGATGGCGGCGATGCCTTCGGTCGTATTCGAATCCGAGGTTCTTGCCGGTGATTCCTCGCTCCTTACGGTAGCTTCCGCCGGCGATGAGAAGGAGATGGGCAAGGGCCTTCCAGCGATCAAGGTGTTCCGCGACCGCCTCGGGTGGGTCGCTGAGTCCCATGCAGGCTGCAATCGGCGAGTCGTCTCCGTTGTATCCATCGGCGTGCGCCAGCTCCGCCGCGATCCCAGACAGTTCATTAAGGGCGTTGGAGGGGAAGATGGACGCGGCCTCGCTGAGGGTTGCGCAGATGGCGTGGTCGAGCGCACGCTCCAGGCGAGGCCGCAGATTCTCGTCCAGCCAGGCATCGTCCAGGTGGGCGCGCTGGAGCGGGATGAGGTCACCCCACTGCTCGCGCAGGCTAAGCATCTCGGCAAGGAGGCTCTCACAGCGCGCGAGGTCGCCAGCGTTGTGCAAGAGCAGGGTGCGCAGGGCAGAGTCGAGGCCGGAGTCGCCGCCACCGAGCAGAAGCAGCGTCCGGCGCGCGGCCTCGCAGTGGAGCGGGCCGGAGTCTTCGATCGGGGTGAGACGGCCGCCGCCGCCGGAGAGGACGGGAAGGGCGCGCGCGATCTCTGCGCAGACGGAGTCGATGGTGCGGATGTTGAGGCGCTGCGGATGGTCGAGCAGCGCCCAGCCGAGCTGGCGGTCGCGCGCCAAGACAGCTAGGGCGAGGGCGTGCGTCTCGGCGTTGAAGTCGTCGGCGAGCGGGGCGGGCTCGGCGACGGCGGCGAGTGAGAGGAGCCGGGTGGGCGGCGCGGTGGCGGAGGACGCGGACGATTTGGCGGCAGCGGTGAGGCGCTCCAGAACGCGGTCGCGCATCTCGGCGGTTGCCTTGAGGGTGAAGGTGAGGGCGAGCACCTGCTCCGGCGATGTGACTGAGTCGCTCGCCAGCAGCTTGAGGAAGCGCTGGATCAGCAGGCCGGTCTTGCCGGAGCCGGCGGGGGCCTCGACGATGAAGGAGCGGCGGATATCGAGCGCGTGGGCGCGCGATTCGGCATCGGGCGGTTGGGATGGGGCGGCCACGTCGAGGCGAATCGGCTGGACGGGCGTGTCGGCCTCATCGAACTGGCCGGCGCCATCGTGCTGGTCGTCTTCATGCTCGTCGAAGAGGGGCAGGAAGGGAAGGGGCTTAGCCAATGGCCGCCTCCGGGTACGAACCGTCGGGGGCAGGCGAGTCTGGATCGGCGTCGGCGGCGTCCTGATCGACGAGAGCGTCGGCGTCGAGGGTGGAGAGCTTGAGGCGGCAGAGGAGGCGCTGCTCGCAGTAGGCGCAGGTCTGCGGATATCGTTTGGGCGAGACGGTGGCGAGCCCGGAGTGGAAGTCGTGCGCGAGCGAGGTCAGGGTCTCGCGCCACTCCTCCACCTGGGCGATCAGGCTCTGCGCGTTGAGCCTGGTTGGCGCCGGCAGGATGCCGTCTCTGGATTCGTAGCCTTTGATCTCCATCTCGATTCCGGGGCGAACGATGGCGAATGCCACGCCGGCCAACTGCGGCGAACCGGAGACGACGGCGTAGAGCGGGAGTTGCGGAGCGTCGGGGCGGTCGCCCAGCCAATCGGCGGGGGACGCTCGACCGGTCTTGTAGTCGAAGATGATCTCTCCGGCGGGTGCGGCCTCTGGTCCGTCCTCTGCCGGGACCTGGTCCACGCGATCCACGCGGATGTCCAGGCGCATCGGGCCGATCCGGACACCCTCCAGACTCGCCTCGCGCGACATCACGGCGAAGGGTTGGCGCAGGCTTTCGTAGTCGAGCCAGGGGCCGAGCAGGTTCAGCAGGCGCTGACGCTCGGTGTCAATGTAGGCGCGGGGCCAGGACTGGCTTGGGCCGCGGGGCGTGTGCCGGGCGAGGGCTTCGTCAATCGCGCGGGCCAGGGTGAGATCGCGATCCGGCGGGGACATGCTCTTCAGTTCGGCCTGCGTCTTTACCTCCGCCCAGAACTTCTCGAGGACCTCGTGGACGAGGCTTCCGCGTTCCATGGGATCGAGTCCAAGGCTGATGGAGTCGACTGAGGAGGAGAAGAGCCGCCGCTCGGCAAAGGCCTTGAAGCCGCAGGCTGCCTGGGCCTGAAGGATGGCTGCGCCGCCCTTGAAGATGTGGTCTTCGGGGGGCGGCGCTGGGACGGCATCGGGCACGTCGATCAGGGGCACAATCTCCGGCGCGGGCGCGGCGGGGGCGATCGCGGCTGGATCGAGATCCTGAAGCTTGAACGATGCGAGGACTGGGGAGGGCCGCTGGTGAGCGTCGCCGGCCATCTGGGCGTAGCTGAAGACGACGGCTGGCGCGCTGGCTGCGATGCGCTGTGTGATGACGCGGGCGTAGGCGGCGTCGCACGCGGGATCGGCGCCGGGCATGCCGAGCTCGCGCTGCAGTTGCCACGGCAGCAGGGGGTTGGGCGCGGGCGTCGGAGGCCAGGCGAGATCGCCCGCGCGCAGGAACCAGATGGCGTCGAAGGCCGAGCCGGCGGACTCGAGCGGGCCCATGATCTGGATGGGCGCGGTGCGCGACTCCGGGGCGAAGAGCGTGCCGGCGGAAATTCGCTCGACGGCTAAGAGGGCCGCGCTGAATGGGACACGAGGGCCATCGAAGTCGAGCGTCGCCAACTCGTCCAATGCGCTCTCCCACCTTTGCCGGGTCTGGAATTCGATGCTGGTATCGCGGGCGGCGGGAGCCCAGCCGGCGGCATCGAGGAGATCGTGGAAGACGGAGACCCATTCCGCGTAGGCGCGCTCTCCGCTTGCCGCCCCCTTGCTGAGGACCGAGCGGAGGGCGCGGAGATGGAAGGCGAGCCCGACGAGCGCGTCCTTCCACCGGACGCCGGAGACGAGGATGTGGAGATCGCCGACCGAGAACTCCGGCCTCAACAGGTGTTGTCCGCGCAGGGCGAAGGCGTCGAATTCGGCGCGCGCGAGACGCTCCGTGGCGGCATCCTGGCTTCCGGCTTCGCTTTCCGGACAGGCCGCGGCAAAGTGGGGCGAAAGCAGCAGCGCGGTGACCCGATCGAGAGGCAGGGGTCCGGCGGCCACGCGCAGAATGTCCAGGGCGATCGCGACCATCGGTGCGCGGGCGAGGGGAGTTCCGAGGGAAAACTCCCAGGGAGGGGAGTCGTTGGACGCAGCGGCGTCGTCGAGTTCGGGGGCCAGGATGCGGCGGAACGCACGGTCGATGGCGGAGCGCTCGCTTTCGATTGCGGGATGAATGACGGCGGTGCTGGCGTGCGGATGCTCCTGCAGATAGGCGCGCAACCAGCGGGCGCATGTGTCGAGTTCCTGGTGCTCGTCAGGCGCGGGGACGAGGGTAGCCGCTGGTGCAGGGTGGTCTGGCTCGACCGTCTCAATGGGGATGCCGGCGGCACTGACGGCGTTGAGCAGAGCGGCCTGCGCCGGCGTCGTCCGGTCGAATCCCACCAGCAGAACGCCCGCCAGCGGTGCGAGACCTGCGGGGGCCAGACTTCCCTCGGCAAAGGCGATGCGCAGGGTTTCGGGAAGCTGCGCTGGGGTGAGGTAGCGCGGGCGCTCACAGCGGAGCTCGAACTCCCTGGCCCATCGCTCGAAGGTCCGGGTGTCGGCGTTGCCGGGGTAGGCGGGGAGTCTGCGCCAGCCCCGGTAGGCGTGGAGCAGCGACCACGCATCGGCTGCGGTTTGGGCCAACGCGTCCAGCGACCGGAGGCTCGCGGTTGCAGGATCGGCAGCGACGACCGCCCGCCAGAGCGTGTGCTCCTGGGTGGGGTTGAGCAGCAGCTTCGAGGTCCGGCCTTCGAGCAACTGACGATACCACAGGTTGCCGATCCAGGCATCCCACGCCAGGATTGAGGGCGGCTGCCAATTGAAGCTGCCCTGGGCGCGCTGGTGGAGATCGAAGGCGCGGCGCAAGGTCCTTGCAGCGCGCTGGTTGGCGGTGACAACGGTCCAGCCGCGCGCCAGCCTCTTCTGAACCTGCGGGGGCAGCGCGTGGGCATCATGCATACGCCTTTTATACGCCTGGGAGGACTGGAAAAGGCAGGAAGGGAGTTTGCGGGTCGCCTGTTCCAAGATGGGCAATTCAAGCGCAGCCTGACGGATTTTTCCGGTTCGCCGTGGGGCGCCGGTTATAGACTGCGAATTGTTCGGGCGGTCTCCGTGACGCGGAAGACTGCTCGGATATTCGGGGCGCAGAGAGGTTTGCCCATGTCAGCCAGGTGCTTGGTCCTTCCCACTCCGGGCGGACCGCGGTGGGCCAGCGACGCCCAAGGACGCAACCATATTCGCTGGCTGTTCTTTGTAGTCTTTTACGCAATCGTGGCGAATGTGCCGTTCTGGATTGCCAGCCGCTGGTTCGGGCTGTTGCCGCTGGGATGGTTCTGTTTGGAGTATGCGGGGATTGGGCTGCTCGCTCTCTGCATCCCGCGGATGCTCGCCGCGGGATTGCTTCTGCTGGCCATCGCGGCGGACCTGCTGAGCGCGGTAAGCAAGACCTACTACCTTGCGCCCACGGAATGCCTGGACAATCTTGGCGCGCTGCAAGAGCTTTCCGGCGCCAGGCTTGCCGCGCTGGGCGGGTTGATCGCCATCCTTCTGCTGTCTTCGGGGATTGCGATGACTCTTCGGGCCGGGAAGATTCGCGGGATGTCTCGCTGCTACGCGGTGCTGGGTCTTGTTTCGTTTATCGCCCTGGGGGTCTCCGCGGATTGCGGCACGGTGGTTCGCGAGACCGGCCACATGCCGGGGCTGTTCCATTCGATGCGGCCGAGCGACACTGCAAGGTACAACGACTACGGCAACCTGTGGGTCTCCCGCTACCCGCTGTTGCGCCTGGTGCGGAATGAATGGCTGTTTGGCGGATATCGAGGCAAGGTGAGCGCGTCTCTGGGAGACTCCGCTCGCATGGCCAGCGCCTCGGCCCAGGCCTTCCGCGCTTCCGGACTTGTCCCGGGGAGGCGTTCGCAGGAGTTGCCCAATGTGGTGCTGGTGCTGGTGGAGTCGTGGGGACTCAATTGGGATTCCGTGGTTCGCGACGGGCTGGTGCGTCCGTACCTGCGGCCAGAGCTGGCGGCCAGGTACCAGGTGTCCCAGGGTACAGTGCCCTTTTTCGGGTCCACGGTTGGAGGGGAGGCGCGAGAGCTGTGCGGAAGCGGGATCGGCTTTGAGATAGAGAATGTGCCGGAGCAGGGGCTGGAGCCTTGTCTTCCCAGCCAGCTTGCGTCCCGGGGATACCACACGATTGCGCTGCATGGGATGAGCGGCCATATGTTTCGCCGGGAGGTCTGGTACCGCAGCATTGGATTTCAGGAGCAGTGGTTCAGGGACAGATTCCGGCAGCGGGGATTGCCTGATTGTGTTGGCGCTTTCGTCGGCACCTGCGATGCGGCGGTTGCGGGAGTGATTGGCCAGCGCTTGCAGACGAGAGAAGCGACTCCGGACTTCGCGTACTGGGTGACGCTCAACTCGCATCTTCCTCTGCCTGCTCCCTCCGGGGTGCGCGGGGCGGTCTCCTGCGCGGATTCGCCGTTGCTATCCGGGCAGCCTACGCTGTGCTCGTGGTATCAGCTGATCTACAACGTGCATGATTCGGTGGCGCGGCTGGCCGTGGGCCCGCTGGGCCGGCCCACGGTGTTCGTGATCGTTGGCGACCACTCGCCCCCGTTTGCGAATCCCACGCTGCGGGACAAGTTCTCGAGCAAGGAGGTCCCCTACATCCTGCTAATACCGCGGCAGGCGGACGCGGGACCCCGGCAAGGAGATCGCGCTGCGAACGGTCGATGAGCGCCGCGACGAGGGGCTAGCGTGGCTGCCGGGCGGCACGGAAGTATGATGGACGCAGAGGAGTTGTGCCTTTGCGATTCACGATCCGAGCCGCGGTAAGTTTGATGCTGGCGTTCGCGCTGCTGAGCAGCTGCAAGCAATCGAGCGGCGGCGGCGCGGCGGGCCCGGCCAGTGCGTCCGGCGCCGCGGTGGGCGAGCTCAAGACCTTTCCAATTCGCGGCAAGATCGTCAGCGTCGACGCGGCCCACGGCAGCGTGGATCTGGACCATGAGGCGGTGCCCGGCTTCATGGAAGCGATGACGATGACCTACAAGCTGAAGGACGCGAGCGTGGCCAGCGAGCTGCATCCCGGCGACCGGATTACGGCCACGCTGCTGGTGCGGCAGACCCCCGACGGCTACGACGATGCGATGCTGGACCAGATTGTGATTACGGCGCAGGCCAGGCCGGACTACAAGCCTCCGGTGAGCTACCACGTTCCATCGGCCGGCGACGCGGTGCCGGACTTCAAGCTGATCAACCAGGACGGGCGGACGATCCATCTTGGGCAGTTCAAGGGGCGGGTGCTGCTGCTGACGTTCATCTACACGCGCTGCCCGCTGGCGGACTACTGCCCGCGCATGAGCCGCAACTTCGCGGAGATCGACAAGGCGTTGGAGGCGGACCCGGCGCTCTATGCGAAGACGCATCTGCTGAGCATCAGCTTCGACCCTAAGTACGATACGCCGGCGGTGCTGAAGAGCTATGGCGGGGCGTATACGGGCCAGTTCACCAAGGAAAAGTTTGAGCATTGGGATTTCGCTGCGCCGCGGATTGACGAGATGGCGGCGCTGACCCAGTTCTTCTGCGTGGGGGTGACGCCGGGGGATTCGGGCACGCTGACGCACTCGCTTTCGACGGTGCTGATCGGCAAGGACGGCAAGGTGAAGTCGTGGTATCCGACCAACGACTGGCAGCCGGCTGACGTGCTGGCCGCGATGAAGAGCGCGGCTGCGGCATAATGGGTAGCGCGTAGGAACAAGGACGAAGGAGAGTGGTGTTGTGGCGAAGGTGACGATTGGTTTTGGGTTTGCGCTGGTGGTGCTGGGAGCGGTGGGGTTTGTGATGACGGGGAGCACGCATATGACGGCGCTGATCCCGTGCGGGATCGGCACGCTGCTGGCTGTGGCGGGGGCGCTGGCCATCACGGAGGACGCGAAGCGGCGGATGATCTGGATGCATGTGGCGGTGACGGTGGGGTTGCTGGGGTTTCTGGGGTCGTTCTCGCGGGCGATTGATGAATACATCCAGGCGCATGGTCAGCCGCTGGCGCATCCCGTGGCGGTGGAGGACCAGGCGGCGATGGCGGCGATCTGTCTGGTGTATGTGGTGCTTTGCGTGCGATCGTTTATCGCGGCACGGAAGGCGCGGCAGCCAACTGCGTAGCGGCCAGCGCGGAATACCAATTCCTCGTCCAGCTATTTGCAGCCGCTTGACTTAGGTGAGCGGCCACGAGTCACGGTGGTCACTCGGGCCTGCGCATGCTAAGAAAAATCGCCGTAGCAGCGTACACTTGAGGTGTATGGCACCTTCGTTTGGATCGGCCGGCATGGGTGGAAGCGGGATGCGGTCGGCGGATGGGCCGAGCCGGGGGACGGGGCGCGCCGTAGCGGCGGACCTGACGGCGAAGCGGCCCAAGCCGAAGTTTCGTGATGTGTGGCCGGAGATATGGGCATTGGTGAAGCCGCGGCGGGCGCTGCTGGCAGCCTGCTTTGTTCTGATGGTGGTGAACCGGACGTGCGCGCTGATACTTCCGGCATCGTTCAAACCGCTGATCGATCAGGTCTTCACCAGGCACAGATTGGGGCTGCTGCCGTATATCGTCGGTGCGGTGCTGGTGGCGACGTTGATCCAGGGAGTCACCTCCTACGCGCTGACCCAGCTGCTATCGAAGTCAGGGCAGAGACTGATTGCCGACCTGCGCAGGCAGGTGCAGGAGCATGTGGGGCGACTGCCGGTAGCATTCTACGATGAGAACCGCACGGGCACGATGGTGGCGCGGATCATGACCGACGTGGAGGGTGTGCGCAACCTGATTGGGACCGGCGTGGTGGACTTTGTGGGCGGCGTGCTGACGGCAGTGCTGGCCTTTACGTATCTGATGTACGTGAGCGTCAGCATGACGCTGCTGGCCTTCGTCATCATGGGCGCGTTTGCGTTTGTGCTGCAGCGGGCGTTCAAGACGATCCGGCCGATCTTCCGCGAACGCGCGAAGATCAACGCGGAGGTGACGGGGCGGCTGACGGAATCGCTGGGCGGCGTGCGCGTGGTGAAGGGCTACCATGCGGAGGAGAGCGAGGCGCGGGTGTTCGCCGGCGGCGTGCAGCGGCTGCTGGACAATGTGATCAGCTCGCTGACGGCGCAGAGCCTGATGACCCTCTCATCGACGGTGATTCTGGGCATTGTGGGTGCGGTGGTGATGTGGATGGGGGCGCATCTGAACGCGGCGGGCAGGCTGACTTCGGGCGGCTACTTCTCCTATGTAATGTTTCTGGCGTTTATGACCGCTCCGATTGTGCAGTTGGTGAATATCGGCACGCAGCTGACCGAAGCGATGGCCGGAATGGACCGCACGCGCGAGGTGATGGCGGAGATTGAGGAAGATGCGTCGCCTTCGCGCAAGGTGGAGATTGGACCGATCCGCGGCGACGTTGAGTTTGAAGATGTGGTGTTCGAGTACGAGACGGGCAAGCCGGTGCTGCATGGGATCAGCTTTGAGTCGAAGCCGGGCACGGTGACGGCGCTGGTGGGTTCGTCGGGGTCGGGTAAGTCAACGATCATCTCGCTGATCTGCGCCTTTCACACGGCGACCGCTGGGAGGGTGTTGATCGACGGGGTCGACCTGGCGACGATCCGGCTGAGCAGTTATCGCGAGCAGCTGGGCGTGGTGCTGCAGGAGACGTTTCTGTTCGACGGGACGATCCGCGAGAATGTGATGTTCTCGCGGCCGGGCGCGACGGAGGAGCAGTGGATGGAAGCGTGCCGGATTGCGCGGGTGGATGAGTTTGCGGAGAAGTTTCCGGACGCGTACGAGACGATTGTGGGCGAGCGCGGGGTGAAGCTTTCGGGCGGTCAGCGGCAGCGGATCTCGATTGCGCGGGCGATCCTGGCCAATCCGCGGATTTTGATTCTGGATGAGGCGACGAGTTCGCTCGACTCGGAGTCGGAGGCGATGATCCAGGCTGGGTTGAGTTTTCTGATGAAGGGACGCACGACGTTTGTGATCGCGCACCGGCTCTCGACGATTCGGCGCGCGGACCAGATCCTGGTGATCGAGGCGGGCTTGATTCTGGAGCGGGGGACGCATGAGTCGCTCTACCGGCTGGGCGGGCGGTACTTCGATCTGTACACGCGGCAGCATGGGTTGGAGACCAACTTGTTCCTTGCGCCGGGCGAGGGTGACAAGGTGGAGGAAGAGGCGACGGCGGGGTAGTTTTTCGATCATGTACACTATGGCCCTGCACATCACCAATCCAGAGGTGGAGGAGAAGGTTCGAACGTTGGCTTCGGCCACTGGGGAATCGATCACCGACGCCATAGGCGCTGCGGCGGAGGAGCGATTGGCGCGATTCGAACCTGCGAAAGAGACAATCCCTCCTCCGACGGTGGACGAGATACTCGCCCTCGTGCGGAGCTTTGATTTGCAGCCGATCAATCCGAATCTGACCGACGACGAGATTCTTGGCTACGGCGCGAATGGATATTGTGAGTAGATGGTCGTCGACTCGTCCGCTCTGATGGCGATCTTCTTTGAAGAGCCCGACGCTTCCTTTTACGTTTCCGCAATCACAAGCGACGCGAAGCGGATGATCTCGGTCGCAACTCTAGTTGAAGCGTCGATCGTAGCGATGATGCGGAGGCGGCCGGATCCAATCGCCGCCCTCGACATCCTGATGACACGGTTGCATATTGAAGTGGTTCCGGTAGACGAAGAGCAAGGCTCGGCTTGCGCGAGACGGATTCCGGCGCTTTGGCAAAGGGCGCGGGGCGGCCGGGCTCAACTTCGGTGATTGCTTCTCTTACGCGCTTGCGAAGCAGCAAGGGGAGCCACTGCTCTTCAAGGGGAATGACTTTCTGAAGACAGATGTAGTTGTGGCCTAGGGGCCAAAGATCCCTAGTTGCGTCAACAAGAAGGCGTAGTCGAAGGCGATCTCTTTGAGGTAGTCGTAGCGGCCGGAGGCGCCGCCGTGGCCGGCCTCCATGTTGATGTGGAGGAGGAGGGGTGTGTCGTCGGTTTTGATGGTGCGGAGGCGGGCAACGTATTTTGCGGGCTCCCAGTACATAACCTGCGAGTCGTTGAGGCTGGTCTTGACCAGCATGGCGGGGATGGGTGCGTTGGCGAGCTGATCCAGATTGTCGTAGGGCGAGTAACTGAGCATGGTGGCGAAGGCGTCGGGCTCGTTCGGGTTGCCCCATTCTTCGTACTCGGCGACGGTGAGGGGCAGGGAGGCGTCGAGCATGGTGTTCATGATGTCGACGAAGGGGACGTGGGAGAGGACGACGCGGAAGAGGCCTGGTTTTCCCGCGGCGGCGGCCATGTTGACGACCGCGCCCAGGAGCAGGCCGCCGGCGCTGCCACCTTCGATGGCCACGCGTGCGGCGTCGCCGTAGCCGCGGGCGACGAGCTGCTCGGTGACGGCGATGAAGTCGGTGAAAGTGTTGCGCTTGAGCTGCATCTTGCCGGCGTCGTGCCACGCGTCGCCCAGCTCGCCACCGCCGCGGATGTGGGCGTAGACCATCACGACGCCGCGGTCCAGCAGCGAGAGGCGCGAGGGCGAGAAGCCGACCGGCAGCGCATAGCCGTACGAGCCGTAGCCGTAGACGTAGAGCGGGTTCGTGCCGTCGCGGCGGAAGCGATCGCGACGGTAGACGATGGAGGCGGGGACGGCGACGGTGCGGGTCGCGGAGTCCGGGTCAGGAGCATCCATCCAGACACGCTCCGATGCGTAGTGCACCGGGTCAAAGCCGCCGGGGACCTCCTGCTGCTTGAGGAGCTTCGATTCGCCGATGGGGACGGCGTAGTCCGGGCTGGCGACGTTGTACTCGTAGACTGAGGGTGGCGAGACCAGCGACTGGTAGCTGTAGCGGAAGAGCGCGGTGCCGGAGAGACGGTTGACGTGCGGCGCGGCGGAGTAGGTGGGGTCGGGGAAGGTGATGGCCACGGGAGGTTCGAGTTGCGGGGCATCGGCAGCCGAGCCGGGTTTGAAGCGCAGAATGTCGAGTGTAGGCAGGCCGAGTTTGCGGCGGGTGGCGACAGCGAAGGAGTGGAAGAGGTCGAGGTCCTCGAGGGGATGATCGGGGTCGAGCGGGATGAGTTCGGCCCAGTGTTCGCGGCCGGGTGAGGCGATGGGGGCGGTGACAACGCGGAAGTTCTTGCCGGCGTCGTTCGTCCTGATGAAAAACAGCCCCTCGCGGTGGGCGGGGTAGTATTCCTGTTCGTCGAGGCGCGGGGCGATCAGGCGAAATTCGCCGGTGGGGGTACTGGCTGCGAGGAAGCGGTACTCGTTGGCGGTATGGCTGGCCGCCTCGATCAGCAGATATTGGCCGTCCCGGGTCTTGCCGACGCCGATGTTGAAGCGCTCGTCCTGCTCGTAGAGGACCACGGCATCGGCGGAGGCGGGCGCGCCGACGGTGTGGCGGAAGATGCGGTCCATGCGCTTGGTGGTCTCGTCCTCGGTGGCGTAGAAGAGCGTCAGCGAGTCGGCTGCCCAGGCGAGCGAGCCTACGCGCTCGGCGGTGTCGGGCAGGTCTGGATCGGTCAGGTCGGTGCCGGTGCGCAGGTCACGGATATGGAGGGTGTATTGGCGAAAGCCGGTGGAGTCCGTGGAGTAGGCGAGCAGGTTGCCGTCGGGGCTGATGGCCATGCCGCCGACGGCCATGAACGGCTTGCCCTCGGCGAGTTGGTTGATGTCGAGGATGACCTGCTCGGGCTGGGTGGGGTCGAAGGGGGCGTCGACATCGGAGGTGGGGCCGGAGCTGGGCGCGCGGCGGCGGCCGTGGATGGCGTACTGGCTGCCCTCGACAGTGCGCGTGGAGTAGAACCAGTCGCCCAGGCGGTAGGGCACGCTCTCGTCGGTCTCCTTGATGTGGGAGAGCATCTCGGCGTAGAGCCGCGCCTGGAGGGCTTCGGTGGACGCCATCGCGGCGGCGGTGTAGGCGTTCTCGGCTTCGAGGTACGCGATCGTCTCCGGCGAGGTCTTATCGCGCAGCCAGCGGTAGTCATCCTGCAGGGTGACGCCGTGCAGCGTGGTGGGCGTGGGTTCGCGGCGAGCGATGGGAGGTTCGGCGGTTGGCTGAGGGAGCGGGTGGACTGCGGTCGAGTGGCCTGAATCGGACATTCCTGAGGGGTTCTCCTGGACTTTCGCGAGGCGTTGCGGGGGCTGACACTCGGATATTGCCACACCTTATGCAGTGGGAATAGGATAACGCTCCAGGTGAAGCAGGGCTTGTCCGCCGGGCAACTCCGCTGAAGATTGCGGTCACCCAATGAGTTGCAGCCGTGTTACATTGGCCCACGTGCCGATTCAGCAATCTTCATTGAGGCGCGAACCTGGATGAAAGCCAGATCGGGGAGTTTCGCTATGACTATGAGATGCATGCGCATCGCGTTGGCCGGAGCGGCGGTTGTGTTACTGCAACCGGCCCTCTTGGCCCAGTTGGATCCAAGTGCCGGCGCCGGCTCGCAGGGGATTGGCCAGCCCACGGGCCAGGCCGGGCCGGCCTCGGCCGGCAGCGGACAGGCTACGCAGCCGGGCGGGGCGCGCGAATCACTCGGCGCTCCGGGCGAGACTGGCCAGCAGATGGTGGACAAGCAGTTCCTGCGCTCAGCCGTTGAGGATGGCCTTGCGGATGTGAAGCTGGGCTCATTGGCGGTCGAGAAGGGCGGAGCGGAGGTGAAGACGGTGGGCCAGCAGATGGTCGACGATCATACGTCGCTGAACAAGGGCCTGGGCGACGTTGCCGACTCGATGGGCGTGATGCTGCCGCGGAAGATGAGCAAGGACGACCAGGCCGAGTACGAGAAGCTGATGGGGCTCTCGGGCAAGGACTTCGACACGGAATACCTGACCTACACCCTGAAGATGCACCGGCAGAATCTGCACAGCTTTTACATGGAGGGGTCCGCCACGACCGACACCGGCTTGCAGGCGGAGATCGGCAAGGCGATGATGGCTATGCATCAGCACTTAACGATCATCGCGAAGGCTGCGACGGCGGAGGGAATTACGCTGCCGCCGCGTCCTCCGCGCCCCGCCGCCACGACTGCGACGAAGTAGGAGCCACTCGAACGTGCTGCAGGAAGAGGGTCTTCGGGCCCTCTTTTTCGTCCCAGCAAGAGACCGGCTGCTGCTTTTATTAGACTCGGCCGGAGTAGAATGAGGGCGATGCTTCGTGCCTTGCGCTGGCTGATGTTCGTTGTGCTGCTGGTGGCCCCAGAGCGTGCGCTGCGTGGGGAGTCGGTCGCAGGATTGCCCGCGCCTAGAGGGTACGTCGACGACTTCGCGGGCATTTTGTCCGATGGGACGAAGCAGAGTGTGGAAGAGCTCTGCACCCAGGTGGACCAGAAGGCGCACGCGCAGATCGCCGTGGTCACGATCAAGACGATCGATCCGGACAAATCTGGCGCTACGCCGTCGATTGAGGAGTTTGCCACCGCGCTTGAGGACAAGTGGAAGGTAGGCGCGAAGGGGACGGATCGCGGCGTGCTGATGATTCTGGTGATGAACCCGCGGCGCGGGCGGATCGAGGTGGGCTACGGGCTCGAGGGCATCCTGAACGATGCCAAGGTGGGGGACATTGGGCGGGAGATGGCTCCGTACGCGCGCCAGGGAGACTACAACCAGGCGGTGACGCTGGGGGTGCATGAACTGGCGAGCATTATCGCGGCCGATGCGGGGGTGAGCCTCGATATGGCAGGGGCGGGGACTCCGGCGCCTGCCCAGTACCAGAGCCAGCCGCAGCAGCGGAGTCAGATGAGCCTGTTGGAGCTGCTGCTAATCGGCGGGGTCGCGGTGCTGGTGATTGGCACGCTGATCCGCACGGGGCACATCGGATGGCTCTTCTTTATTCTGTTCAATATGATGGGCGGCGGAGGAGGCCGCGGAGGCGGGTTTGGCGGCGGCGGGGATGGGGGCGGCGGAGGGGGATTCGGAGGATTTGGCGGAGGAGGCTCCGGCGGCGGTGGCGCCAGTGGAGACTTCTGAGAAGATTGGAAGTGCGCATGTGAGTGGCTGAGGCGCGGTTGAGTGAGCGGGCCCGGGAGCAGGCGGCAGAGACTTCGTGTAATGGTTTAAGGATCAACGGAAAGGCGAGAGGGATTATGAAGGCATTATGGGTTGGGTTGGGCGTAGTCGGTTTGATTCTGGTGATCGCGCTTTTGGTCGGCGGAAGCTATGTGAGCGCGAAGAACCAGATGGTCGCGAAGGAACAGGACATCCCGCTGGCGCTGGGGAACATCGATGTCGACCTGCAGCGGCGAGAGGACCTGATCCCGAATCTGGTGGCGACGGTGAAGGGTTATGCGAACGTGGAGGAGACGGTGCTGACCAACATCGCCAACGCGCGCGCCGGACTGATGACGGCGCAGACGCCGGACGAGAAGCTGGCGGCGAACGACCGGCTGAACGTGGCGCTGCTGCCGCTGATGCGGCTGCAGGAGAACTATCCGGACCTGAAGAGCAACGACCAGTTCATGCGCTTGCAGGATGAGCTGGCGGGCACGGAGAACCGCATCGCGGTGGCGCGGACGCGGTACAACGCGGCCATCCGCGACTACAACGTGTTTATTGAACAGTTCCCCAACAGCATCTATGCGGGCTGGGCGGGCTTCCATCCCAAGAACGAGTACTATACGTCTGACCAGGGATCGCAGACTGCGCCGAAGGTGGATTTCTCGAAGTAAGAGCGAGCTGGCATAAAACGCGGCTGCCGAACGAGTCCGGCAGCCGTGCCTGTGCTGGCCGTGCGGCCCGAAACCTCCGGCCGGTCTTTGCTATTTGAACGAGCCGATGGCCACAGCCTCGTCGTCCTTGATGTCGAAGACGGTATAGAGCTTGGTGATCTGGAGCAGGTCGTGGACCTTCTTGGTGAGGTTGAGCAGCTTCAGCTCGCCGCCTGAGTTCTTGACCGAGGTGAACGCGCTCACCAGCTCGCCGATGCCTGAGCTGTCGATGTAGGTGATATTTCCAAGATTCAGCAGGATGTGCTTTGCACCCTTGGCAAGCAAGTCGCGGACGCTATCGCGCAGGGTCACACTGCCTTCGCCGAGGGTGATGCGGCCACTGAGGTCGAGAATGGTGACTCCATCCACCTGGCGGGTTGCTACTTTCATGCTCATTGCGGTTCGTCTCCTTATGCTTGTGCGGCCGGCACTCGATGCTTGATGAGGGTGAGTTCGGTGCCGGGGTGCAACTTGCGAAAGTGTACCTCATCCATGAAGGCGCGGATGAGGAAGATGCCGCGGCCGGAGCCGCGCAGGATGTTTTCCGGGGCCAGCGGGTCGGGGAGGGTGTCCGGGTTGAGCCCCGGCCCCTGATCTGCGATGCGGACGATCAGCGAGTCGGCGGTGGTCTCGAATGAGGCGGTGATGCTCTTGGCCGGATCGTATGCGTTGCCGTGCAGCACCGCGTTGACGGTGGCCTCGCGCACCGCCATCACGATATTCGGCACTGTGTCTTCGTCGAACCCCGCGCGCCCCGCGAAGTCCTCCGCGGTCCGCTCCACCTTGTCCACGCTTGCCAGCGACGAATCCAGGGTAAGGGAGACACGGCTTGTAGTTGAATCGAACAATCGGCTCCCTTTCGCCAACGCCGTTCGATCGCCGCGGCGGACGAAGGCAATGATGGCAGTTTGCTTGGTGGGTCTCTCGAATGTCAAGGTGGGTTAGGGATTGGCGAATCCGATTCACATTGCGGCGTCGAGAAACTCGCGGGCGGTCACGATTCGAGTTTCGCTCCATGTGCGAGGGAAGTGCTTTGCGTTCCCGGTCACGAGGAATTGAGCGCCGGCGGTTTGAGCACACTCGAGGAAGATGTTGTCGCGGGGGTCGGAACAGCCGCGCACCCTCTCGGTGGGCTTCACCCACACGCTATTCTCGCGGACGCTGCGAAGCGTCTGTTCGATCTCGGCGTCGCTGCGATGGAGACGGGGGCGGCAAATCACATCCTCGTACTCCGCATGAATATCGCCGCTAACGCGGAGCTGCGCGTCAGCATCCAACAGCACGCTGAGAAAAGCCTCCGCGGGCGGTCCATGAGGGTTAAGGAGGGCAGAGACCAGAATGTTGGTGTCGAGGACGACCCGGATCATTGACCGGCTGGCTGGCGGTCGCTTCGCGCTTTGCGCGAAGCAGCAATCTCCGCATCAATCTCTTCCATTGGAAGGCGGTCCAGGCCAAACTCCTGGGCGCTCTTCCACGACTGGCGAAGCCACTGCGGCGCCGCACCCCGCTCCAGGGCGCGAAGGCTGATGGCCTCGTCCTCCGCGATTGGGCGTCCCAGAAGGCTTTCGATTGCGGCCTCCTGATCGGGCGAAAGGTCTTTGGCTCTGTGAATCAAGGCTGGTCCTCCACTCGGCTCTGTCTAAAGAGTGCAGGCGGGCTGTGGCGGCTTGTCACGAGACATCGTCCGGGCGAATCTGCCTGCCCCGATCCGTCGCCGGGCAGACCGTTGTCGATGCGGGTGACGGCAGGGGACAAAGTGGCGGGATGGCTGCGGCAGCCGCGCTGGCTGGGGTAGGATGCGGTAAGGGCAGCCCATGACGAAACGTGCCGGCCAATCGACGAGCGTCTCCGCCCTGATGGGCGCATCCGTAAGCGACACGAGCGGACGGACGGTGGGGCATGTGCTGGAGTTTGCGGTGTCCCCGCCGGTGGATGCGAGCCATGTGCATGGGTTGGTGCTGCGGCTGGCGGGCGCGGACCGCTCAGTCCGGCCTTCGATGGTTGCTGTGGGCGATCTTGAACTGACTTCCGCGGGGCGCCTGAAGCTGCGGGGGGACGCAGCTCCGGAGCTGATGCCCGAGGAGGATACTTTTCTGCTTCTGGAGCGCGACCTGCTCGACCAGCAGATCATCGACGTGCATGGGCATAAGGTGGTGCGGGTGAATGACGTCGATCTGGTGTGGGAGCCGGCCGGGGATGCTGACTCGGCGTCACCGTCGAACGGCTCCAAGGCCTCGCTTGCGGGGCAACCCCTCGCGCTGCGCATCGCCGAGGTGGAGGTAGGGACGCGGGGTGCGATCCGGCGGCTGTTGAAGGGACTTCCCGCGCCAACGGTGGAGCGGGTCTCAGGGCGCTTTAGGACCACGGTCATTCCCTGGGACTTCGTCGATCTGATCGACCGCGATCCGGCGCGGAGGGTGCGGCTGAAGATCGAACAGGACAGGCTGGCGAAGATGCACCCGTCGGACCTCGCGGACATCCTCGAGGACTTGGCGCCGGCGGAGCGTCAGGCGATCTTCAGCTCGCTCAATGAGGAGGTCGCGGCGGAGGCGCTGGAAGAGGTTGAGCCGAAGATGCAGAAGGCGCTGACCGAGTCCTTGGATTCGGAGCAGATCGCCGGCATCGTGGAGGAGATGGACCCGGCCGCGGCGGCTGACTTCCTGGCAGAACTGCCCGACGACCGGTCAGAAGCGATCCTCGAGGAGATGGACCCGGAGGAGCGGCAGGAGGTCGAGGAGCTGCTGGAGTTCTCCGCGAAGTCCGCGGCCGGGGAGATGACTACGGACTACGTGTCGCTCCGCATGGACGCCACGGCCGGAGAGGCGGTGGAGGCGCTGCACGACTTCGAGGGCGACCTGGAGACGTTGACCCACATCTTTCTGGTGGATGAGCAGGAGGTGCTGCGCGGAGTGGTTCCGCTGGTGAAGGTGCTGCTGGCGCCGCCGGAGAGCGGGTTGCAAGGTCTCGCGGAGGGCTATCACCTCGTCTCCTGCGATGTGCATGCCAGCGGGAAGAAGGTGGCGGAGCTGTTCGACAAATACAACCTGCGCGCCCTGCCCGTGGTGGACGCCGAGAAGAAGCTTGCGGGTGTGATCTACGCAGAGCAGGTGATTGCGCAGCTGCGGACGATGAGTTGAAATGATCGGCGAAGCCCCCCAATTCTGCTCCAGCGCGCCGGTCATCGCGCATGCGCATTCCGCTTCCGCGAGTGCTGACCCGCAGCGCATTCTTTATGCCGCGGGGATTTCGCCGAACGACTCGTCGCTTTATCGCATGTGGGCGTTGCAACGCCTGGGCGCGAAGGTGATTCCGCTGAATGCCTACGAGTACATGCCCTCGAATCCGCTGCTGGAGAAGATAACGTTCCGGCTTGCGGCCGGCCCCTGGGTCGATCGCCTGAACCGCGATTTGTTGCGTCTGGCGGAGCGAGAGAAGCCCGATATGGTCTGGACCGACAAGCTGTTGGGGATGAGGCCAAAGACGCTCGAGAGGCTGCGCGCCATGGGCATCGCGACGGTGAGCTATATGATCGACAACCCTTTCGGCCCGCGGCGCGACCCGGGCTGGCGGCTCTACATGAAGGACATTCCTTATTACGATCTGCACGTGGTGCAGCGCGATGCGAACATCGCCGACTACAAGGCGCGTGGCGCGCGGGATGTGATCAAGATCCAGACGGCGTATGAGCCGACCATTCATTTTCCTCCTCCTTCCGGATGGAGCGACGCGGAGCGCGATCGGGAGGTGTCGTTCATTGGAACGCCGTACGACGACCGCGCGCAGACGCTGGAGTGGCTGGCGGAGCAGAGATTGCCGGTGACGATCTCTGGAAATCGAAGGGCATGGCAGAGGGCGCTGGGGGCTGATGCGTTTGCGCGGCTCTATCGCGAGGGAGAGCTCTACCTGCAGCAGTATCGTGAGGCGATCTGGAGGTCAAAGATCAATCTCAGCTTTCTCACCTGGTCGAACAAGGACGAGTTCGTGCATAAAAGCTTCGAGATTGCGGGCTGCGGCGGATTCTTGCTGGCGGAGCGCTCCGACGGCCATATGCAGCGCTTCAGCGAGGATGAGGAGGCGGTCTTCTTTACTGGACGCGACGAGCTGGCGGCGAAGATTCGCCGCTACCTTCCGGACGAAGAGGCGAGGGTGCGGATTGCCTCAGCGGGGCATGCGAGGGCGGTGCGCGACGGCTACCATAACGACTGCCAGGTGGGACTGATTTTCGAGCGCATGCGCAGCATCGTCCCCCAGGTGCGCGCTGCCGCGGGCTCGGCGCAGATTGCGGGCCAGCCGGCGGCACCCGCCAAGACGGAGGTGGGATGAAGTTCTGGCGGCAGTGGCGCGTCCGCATCCTTCTGTTTCTGGCGGTGCTGGGGCCAGGCTTCATCACGGCCAATGTCGATAACGACTCCGGCGGCATCCTGACCTACTCGCAGGCGGGCGCGCAGTTCGGCTATACGCTGCTGTGGACGATGGTCCCCATTACGCTGGCGCTGATTGTGGTGCAGGAGATGTGCGCGCGCATGGGTGTGGTGACGGGCAAGGGGCTGAGCGACCTGATCCGCGAAGAGTTTGGTCTGCGCATGACCTTCTTCATGATGATTGTGCTGGTGATTGTGAACTACGGCAATGTGGTGGCCGAGTTCTCCGGCATTGCGGGCTCCATGCAGCTCTTTCACATCAGCAAGTACTTCAGCGTGCCGATCTGCGGGGCCCTGGTGTGGGTGCTGGTGGTGAAGGGCGACTACAAGAGCGTCGAAAAGGTCTTCCTTGCGGCCAGCGTGTTCTATATCGCCTACATCATTACCGGTGTGCTGAGCGGGCCGGATTGGTTTGAGGCCATGAAGCTGACAGTGGAGCTGCCTCCGCGGTCGGTCTGGAGCGACAAGAGCTATATCTACATGACGATCGGCGTGATCGGGACGACGATCGCGCCGTGGATGCAGTTCTACCTGCAGTCGTCGATCGTGGATAAGGGGATTACGGTGAAGAGCTACAAGGCGTCGCGCCTGGACGTGATTGTCGGGTCGATCTTCTCCGACATCGTCGCGTGGTTCATCATCGAGGCGTGTGCGGCGACGCTCTACGTGCATGGCCTGCGCAATATCGGCGTGCCCTCGGACGCGGCGGGCGCGATGAAGCCGCTGGCCGGCGACTTCGCGTTCATCCTGTTTGCGGCCGGATTGTTCAACGCGTCCCTGTTTGCGGCCTCAATTCTGCCGCTGTCGACTGCGTACACCGTCTGCGAAGGGATGGGCTTTGAGAGCGGAGTGGACAAGAGCTTTAAGGAGGCTCCGTTTTTCTACTGGCTCTATACGTCGCTGATCGCCCTGGGAGGGGGGCTGGTGCTGATTCCCAACTTTCCGTTGGTCAAGGTGGTCATCCTTTCGCAGGTGCTGAACGGCGTGCTGCTGCCGGTGATTATGATCTTCATGCTCAAGCTGATCAATAAGCATGAGCTGATGGGGGAGTACACCAACCCGGCGTGGTTCAACTGGATCGCGTGGGTGACGGCGGTGATTGTGATTGGGCTTTCGCTGGTGATGCTGTGGAACCAGCTGACGGGAGGCTAGCGCCGGTGGGGTCTACAGCAGCTTGCCCTCGGAGAGGTCGCGGATGAGGCCGAAGTCGGCGGCGAGAAAGTCGAGGCTGGGCAGAGCGGCGAGAGGCGCCCAGCGGACCTCGTGGAAGATGCGATTGTCGATCTCTCCGCGCACCTGGGCGACGCGATTGCCAATGATGGCAGCGATGCCCAGCTCTTCATCCAACTCCCGCGCGAGGGCCTGCTCGGCCGTCTCTCCGAGCTCGATCTTGCCGCCGGGAAACTCCCACTTTAGGCTCATCGGCTGGTCTGGCCGGCGCTGGCAGACGAGGACTTCCGTGCCGCCGCCGGACTCGCGCAGGATCAGAGCCGCGACCACCAACCTGAGCGGCCGGCCATTGGCGTTGCCTCGTCCATCCAGCTTACGAATCCGCTCTTTCACTTGGGCCCGTCAAATCTCCAGTGCGCAGGTTGCTTGCCTGGATGCACACTCGCCATCTCTAGCTTAGACGACTGGGTGACGCGGCTAGGCGGGCGGTTTTGGGAAGACTGAGACTCCCATGCCGTTCAGGCGGCTCCGCGCCAGCCCGGCTTCCGCCGAGTTGGGGAAGCGCTGGATGAGGGTGCGGAACTCGCGAATGCCCGCATCCGTCTCCTTGACTGCGATCAGCGCCTGCCCTTTGTGGAGATGCGCGACCGCTGTCTTGACGCTGTCGGGGAAGCCGTCGAGCACGTGGTCGTAGTCCTTGATGGCCGCGCTGTACTTGCCCGCCCTGTAGTCGATCTCGCCCAGGTAGTAGTAGGAGTTCCCCGCCAGCGGGTCGTCGGGGTAGTTGCGGATTACCGCGTTGAATTCACTGGAGGCCAGCGGGTACTTGGCCGACACCCAGTCCTTGAGCGCTGTTTGATACAAATCGCCCACGGGAGGCGCGGACGCCACAGAAGCCTTCCTGGGCAGAATCGGCGGACCCTGGGTGGTGGCGAATGGAATGTCCGCGCCGGGCTTGGGGCTCTCCGCGACCTGCGCGGCTGGCCGCAAGGAGTCCGATGAGACTCCGGGGCCCAGCGGAGCTGAAGCGGGCGGAGCAGCGCCGGGCGTGGCGTCCGGCGAAGCGGCGCCGCTTGGGGCTGGGGTCATATTCTGCAGGGCGGCGTTGATCGACTGCTGCTGGTTCTGCACGGACTGCAGCGCCTTTTCCAGGTTGTTGAGGCGCGCCTTGACCTCATCCAGCGAGTCGTTGAGCGATTGCACCTGCCCCGACACCTGGTCCAGCTTGCCGTTCGATGCCTCCTGCTGGCTCTTCATCTGTTGCTGCAGGCCTTCGACCGTCAGGGACATCTTGTTCACCGAGTCGGCGCTCTGCTGGACAAGGTCCTTCAGCACGCCCATGCGCTCGTCGTTGGACTGCTGCAGCCGGGCCACGGCGTCCTGCAGCTGCTGGATCTGGGTCTGCAACTGCACCATGTCTTTGTTGACGGCGAACGCTGGAGGCGCGGCGAGCGCAAGCGCAAGCGCGACGGAGACCGCGACCCGCTTCGATATGAGGTGCTTCGTCATAGGCTTTACCTTCGCGATTTTCTATGCAGCGAGGTTCGAGTCTTCGAGATCAACGGTCGAGCGAGAACTGGGCGCGCCGGTTCTGCTGCCAGCACTCCTCGGTCTCGTCGGTGCAGAACTGTTTCTCCTTGCCGAAGCTGACCACGCGTACCCGCCCCGGCGCCACGCCGGCATTGACGAGCGCAGTCTTGGCGGCGTTGGCGCGGTTCTCGCCCAGCGCAAGGTTGTACTCGGCCGACCCCCGGTCGTCGCAGTAGCCTCCGATGACGATGTGGATGTCGGGGTGCGCGACCAGGTAGGAGGCGGCCTTGGTCGCCGATGTCTGCCCCTCGGGACGGAGCTCATAGCTGTCGTAGTCGAAGAAGATGTCCGGCACGTTCTGGTGGAAGGCCTCCTCGGAACCCATGTCGGGCGTGGCGGTCGTGGCGCTGGTGTCCGGCGGAGGGGTGGGCGCAACCGGAATGCGCACGGTTACGCGGACGTTCGCCTCGGTGGCGCCCCCGTCGCCCTTGGCCGTCAGATGGAAGTTGGTGGAGCTGGAGGGCGAGACGGTCTGGGTTCCGTTCACGTTGACCGGGCCGATCCCATCGATCGTCACTGCGGTTGCGTCCGTGGTTCGCCAGTTCAATACCACAGACTGGCCGAGGTCGATGGCGAGCGGATCGGCGGTGAGAGTCGCTGTCGGCTGCGCCGGCGGCGCCGGGGCGGTGGGTCCAAGGCTTGCAGGATTGACTGGGGCGGGCTTCTTGCTGCAACCGCTGAAGCCAGTCAGCGCGACTGCCAGAAGCAGGGCCGCGCGTAGGGAGGTGTGATTCGATCGGGCTGAAGTCATTCGGTTCTCCTGCTTTACCAAGGCTCTACCAGCTTACTTTGTTGTTCGATTTGGTCTTCCACAGATTTCGGGATGCTTCAGGCCGCCTACTTCCAACTCCAGTTTGGCATATCCGCTCCAGGCCCGGTGAGGGGGTGCTTCTGCGTATGGTCGGCGAGCATACTCCAGATGCGCATGTGCTCGGGGCGGCCGTCGGCGCTGTTGGCGTAGACGATGTGGCGGCCATCGGGCGACCAGGAGGGAAAATCGCAACGGCCGCCGTCCCAGGTGAGTTGCACCCAGTGGTAGGCGCCGTCCGCACCGGGCGTTACGGGGATTACGTAGATGTCCTGCCCGCCGGGGGCCCCGGGGCCATACTTGCGGTCCCAGGCAAAGGCGATCAGCTGGCCATTGGGCGACCAGGAGGGCGAGGACGCGTATCCGCCGTCGGTGAGACGCTGCACGCCCGAGCCGTCGGTGTTCATGATGTAGAGCTGCGGAAGGCCGGTGACGGCGCTGATGAATGCGACCTGCGCGCCGGTCTTGGGATTGTAGACGGGTGAGACGTTGCCTCCGCGAAGGCTGGTGACCTTTCGCGCCAGGTTGCCGTTGGAGTCCGCGATCCAGATGTTGAACTGGCCGTCGGGCGCGGCGGCGTAGGCGAGTTCGTTGCCGTTGGGCGACCAGGCAGGCGATGCCGAGCTCCCGGAGCCGCTGGGAAAGGTGACGTATCGGTCCAGCAACAGAGAGTACATCTTTAACTGGAAGCCATAGCGACCCAATGCGGCAAACGCCAGGCGCGAGTTGTCCGGCGAGATGCGGGGCGACATGACGCTGGTGCCCAGGTGGGTGATGGGACGCTGGTTGGCGCCATCGTAGTCCATCGCCCAAATCTCTTTCCCGCCGCCGCCGGTCTTGACGAAGTAGATTTTGGTCTCTGCGATTCCCGGCGTGCCGCCGCCCAGACGGAAGATGATCTCGTCGGCGAAACGGTGCGCGACCTGGCGGGCGGAGTCGTCGGTGGCGTCCTCGCTGTACTGCTTGGCCAGAACCTGCGGGTACTGGGTGTTCTTGGCGTCGAACAGGTAGCCGTTGGCCACCAGCTTGCCACCCACCACGCCCAACGACCCGAAGGTGACGAACGCGGCGCTGGCCGGCGCAGTGGCATAGCTCTGCACCTGCATCTCGGCGGGAGAGCCGGGATTGGCGGGGGGCAACAGGCTCTTGGAGACGATGTCGAAGATGCCCGCGTTGGCCAGGTCGGCGTAGAAGGTCGCGTCAAAGGTTTGTTTGAATGCGGCGCTCTGGGCGTCTGCGGCGAGGGGCTTGAAGTCGGCAACGGCGATGCGGATCGAGGTCGCACCAGAGTTCGTGTTCGTGAAGATATTGTCCTGGCCACCGGCGGGAGGGGCCAGCAGGGCGACCACCGCAGCCATCGCCAGGGCCGCGAAGGACAGAATGGTTCGAAGCAGTCCGGAATGCCGACGGAATTTACGGGACTTGCTGTCCATTCTCTCTATGGTAGACGTTCGCCGTGAATCTTTGGTTGTCAGCGGGATCAAGGTCGCGGGGGAGGATCAAAGTAGTACGTGACGTTGACGTGGCTTCCGGTGTACGCGTCGGGCAGCGGGCCGAAGGTGTCAATGTGCTGGACGGCGCTGAGCGCGGTCTGGTCGAGCGTGGCGTCGCCGCTGGGCTGCGCGACCTGCACGTGGGTCAGCGAGCCGTCGCGCTCCACCTCGAAGGTGATGTAGACGCGATGGCCGTTTGCCCCGGGATCGAGCATGCCCGTGTACCACTGCTGCGCCACCTTCTGCGTGATCTGCTGCACGTAGTAGGCAAAGCGCGAGCCGAAGGCGGCATCCTGGGTGCCAACGCTCACCGTTCCCGCGTGCGTCTGGGTGCTGTTCATCGCAATGCGGATGCCGGGCGCGTCGCCGGTCTGCGCCTTGTTCGGGTCGATCTTGACGGGCTGGGGATGGGCGGGCGGAGGCGGTGTAGTGGTGTCTGCGGTCTTCACGGGCTTTGCGGTCTTCGTGAGGACGGGCACATCTTCGGGCTTTGGCGCTTCCACGGTGCGCGGCTGGGGAGTGATGGGCGCGGGGTTCGGCGCGTCGGTGGCGAGGACGTTGTTGGGGTCCATCGGTTGCTTGGGAGGGAGGGGGATTGCGTTGACCATGGTGGCCTGGATGGCGCCGGCCGTCGAATCCGCGCTGCCCCAGTTCTGCCCGGAGTGGAAGAGATATGCCCAGCCAAACAGCGCGGCGACGAAGGCTCCGTGCAACGCGAACGAGCCGGCGAAACCGCCGCCGATCTGGTCATTGCGGATGGAGCTCCGGGTTATGAGCTGGGTCGTCATGGGATGCGGATCGCTGTTGTCGGCCGCCTGCGCAAGCGGCGCTATTTAGCGGAGTTTTCGCTCGCGGGGTTGGTCTCCAGCGGCTGGGTCACGATGCTGATGTTGGTAATGCCTGCGTGTTTGACGGCATCCATGACGGAAGCGAAGGCGCCGAAGGGCACGCGCTCATCGGCGCGCACATAGATGGTCCGCTTGGTGGGATCGCTCTGGCTCTGGCTGCGCAACTGCGCGGTGAGGGAGGCGAGGTTGATCTGCGCGTCGTGCCCGCCGGTCTGGAGAAATACATTCTGGTCCTTGTCGATGGTGACGACCGTATGCTGCTCGGTGAGTTGGTTGACTGAGCGGGTGTGAGGCACTGCGACAAAGATCCCCGACTGCAGGACCGGCGCGGTGAGCATAAAGATAAGGAGCAGCACCAGCACCACGTCGACCAGCGGCGTGATGTTGATCTCGGCCAGCGCGGTCTGGGTGCGGGCGTGGCCTCCGGTGCGGGTCGAGAAGGCCATGGATCAGAAGGCCCTCCGTCGCGGCTGTGCGGCGGCGACCTCATCGGGCGGAGCCGCGGAGGGCGTAAGCAGCGCGGCGTTCTCAATCGCGTTCAACAACTCGCGGCCGAAGTCGTCCATGCGCGCGGCAAAGTCGCGCAGCTGCGCGGTCAGCTGGTTGTATCCGATGACCGCGGGGATTGCCACCACCAGCCCGGCGGCGGTGGTGATGAGCGCTTCCGATATACCAGGGGCAACCGCTCGCAGCGTGGCGGCGCCGGCCGTTCCGAGGCCGTGGAAGGCGTCGATAATGCCCATTACGGTGCCCAGCAGGCCGATGAACGGCGAGATCGCGGCGATGGTGGCGAGCCACGTCATGCGGCTTTCCATCGCGGTCAGCGCCTCGGAGGACGCGGTGAGCGCGGCGCGTTCCAGGGCTGGAGGATTGCGTGGCATGCCGCGACCGCCGCTCTGGCGCTGGTACTCATCGTTGATCTCATTGAAGACGGAGACCAGCGGGCTGGGTTGGAACTGCTCCGCGACCGCGGATATCTCCGAGAGCCGGCCGGACTTGCGGAAGGCGCGCAGAAACCCCTGGCTCTGCTTGCGCGCGCGGGCGAAGCGCAGCCACTTCGACAGCATGATGGCCCAGGAGAAGATGCTGGCGATGAGCAGCACGACCAGCACGGCAAACGCCACCGCGCCGCTGTTGCGGACCATCTCCACCAGTGCGCTGCCCGAGTCGCCCGCCGCGGACGGGATGGCGGAGTCATCCTGGAACAGAACCAGGGCGATGGCGATTGGGGAGGCCAACGTAGACAAGATCATTAAACCCATTGTAAAGCCGCATCGCGCGGGCGTGCGCGCCCGGGCGCCGCGCCCATTGAAGATGCAGGTACACTTTCCTGCACGGCCGGCAGGCGCGGAGAGCGCAGCGGCGAAAGGTAAGCGGCAGCGAACGATGACTCATGAGCGGAAGCAAGGTATAAGGATTTTCGTGCAAGTCGCGGTGGGGGCAACTCTTCTGATTGCAGGTTGCGCGGGCCTCGGCGTGGCGCAGGCCGTGGGCAATGAGGCGCGGATCGACCGGCACGCTGTGGTGACGCGGCACAACATTGAGGTGCACGGGGCCGACCCCAACGGTGCGATGGCGGTGGGCAATGGCGACTTCGCGTTCAACTTCGACGTTACGGGTTTACAAAGTTTCCCGGAGTACTACGAGAAGACGATGCCCATCGGCATCCTGAGCGACTGGGGATGGCACAGCTTTCCCAATCCCAACGGCTACAGCCTGGCGAAGTTCAAGATGGCGACGGTGAAGAAGTACGACCGTGAGATGGTGTACCCGGCCTCGAGCACCAACAACGCGCCGCCGGACGCGGAGTATCTGCGCGAGAATGAGAACCGACTGGGGCTGGGGCGGATTGGCCTGGAGATGACGCACGCGGACGGCTCGCGGGTGGAGATTGCGGACCTGAAGAAGATCGACGAGCGGCTGGACCTGTGGGCGGGGATTGCGACGAGTTTATTTGAGGTGGATGGCTTGCCGGTGCGGGTGGAGACGGCGGTGCATCCGGGGCGCGACGAGGTTGCGGTGCGGATCGATTCGCCGTTGATTGCCGCGGGGCGGCTGAAGGTGCGCATTGCATTTCCGTATGCGTCGCACTCGTTTGGGCCGGAGTACCAGGACTGGACGCAGCCGGACGCGCATACGACGGTGATGACGCGGCAGGGAAGTACGGGGGCGGAGTTCGACCGCACGGTGGATTCGACGCGGTATGTGGTGCGGGCGAGGTGGTCGGCGGGTGGGTCGCTGGCGGAGACCGGCAAGCACCAGTATTTGCTGAGTGGGAAGGGAACCCGGATGGAGCTGACGGCATGGTTCGCGGCGGCGCGGCCCGCGGCGGAGCCGGATTCGGTCGATGCGCTTGAGGCTGCCTCGCGCGTGCACTGGCGCGATTACTGGATGAGCGGCGGGGCGATCGACCTCTCGGGCAACGACGACCCGCGGGCGATGGAGCTGGAGCGGCGGGTGGTGCTGTCGCAGTACGTGATGGCGGTGCATGACGCAGGGATCCTGCCGCCGCAGGAGACGGGGCTGGGCGTGAACTCGTGGTACGGCAAGTTCCACATGGAGATGTACTGGTGGCACGCGGCGCATTGGGCGCTGTGGGGAAGGCCCGAGATCCTGGAAAAGAGCTTGAGCCATCTGCCGCAGCTGATGCCGCCGGGGCGGGAGATGGCGAAGCTCGAAGGGGCGAAGGGGGTGAAGTGGTCGAAGATGACGGACCCCACGGGCATCGAGAGCCCGTCGGGGGTTGGGCCGGTGCTGGTGTGGCAGCAGCCGCATCCGATTTATCTCGCGGAGCTGGTGTACCGGGCGCATGAGAAGCAGAGTCCGCGCGCGACGCTTGAGCGGTACAAGGACATCGTGTTTGAGACGGCCGACTATATGGCGACGTTTGTGGACTACGATGCGGAGCGAAAGGAGTACGTGATTGGCCCGGGCATCAACTCGGCCGACGAGAAGCACACCGACCTGGCGCACAATCTGAACCCGACGATGGAGCTTGCCTACTGGCGCTGGGCGCTGGAGACGGCGCAGCAGTGGCGGGTGCGGCTGGGGCTTGCGCCCGACGCGCACTGGCAGGACGTGATCGACCACCTGGCCAAGCCCACGGTACGCAACGGCATCTATCCGGCCATGGAGCTGCCTGCGGAGACTACCCCCGCGAGTATGACGACCTTTATGTATGGGGTACTGCCGGGGCGCGGCATCGACATGGACGCGATGCGCAAGACGCTTGATCGCGTCGCCCACCCCGATGGGATGCAGGACAGCGTGACCTGGGGGACTGCGATGGTGGCGATGTGCGCGGCGCGGCTGGGTGAGCCGGAGACGGCGATTGGGTTGCTGGTGGGCAAGTACACGGTGAACCCGTTCCGCGCGTCGGGCTATAGCATCCGGCGGCCGGACCAGACGCCGATGTATATGCCGGCTAACGGAGGCTGGCTATCGGCCGTCGCGATGATGGCCGCGGGCTGGGACGGAAGTGCGGGCCACGCGCCGGGATTTCCGAAGAGCTGGAAGGTGCGCTATGAGGGATTGCAGCCGATGCCATAGGGATTCCTGAGTCTGTCTGCCGAGCGGGCTCCTACTTCGAACTCACGGTGAGGCTATAGGTCGCCGTATGCACCAGGAAACCATCGGTAGCCGTCACCGTAATGGTGTATGTCCCGGGGCCTGTGTACGGCTGATTCTGCGTCGGCAACTTGCCGGAGCAACCAGAGGTCGAAAGGGCGATCGCCGCCAGCAGGAGGAGCAGCAGGCCTGACTGCAGGAGACGGCGCGTGCTTCGGCGTTTCCTCCACAGCATGGCTCCGCTGCCCAGCGCGACGAGCCACAGCCATCCTCGTCCGCCGAGTCCTCCGTAGCCCACCACGGTGTACTGCGCGGTGGTGGTGATGCTGACGGTCTGGCTGACCACCTCATTCGGCGTCAAAGCGACGGTGGCCAGGCCGCAGGACGTAGCAACCGCGGCCGCCACGTTGCAGCCCAGGGTAACGGGCGCGTCAAACCCGGCAATCGGCGTCAGCGTCGCGGTGCTGGATGCGGGGTCGCCGGCCACGACCGAGCCTGACGTCGGGCTGAGGCTGAGAGAGAAGTCAACTCCATTGCCGGTCAACGTTACGCCCAGTCCGCCAAAGAGCAGGTTGGTTGAGTTGACCCCCAGAGTTCCGTTCTGCGGACCGGTACTAGTAGGTTGAAAGGTCACGGTGATCTGGCAACTGGCGAGCGCCGCGATCGAAGCGCCGCAAGCTGCCGTGCTCACCGCGTACTCTCCGGTAGTGACGAAGGGGGGAACGAGGAGCGCGCTGGGGGCGACGTTCGTGAGGGTAAGCATCTGCGCGGCGGACCTGCCTATATCCAGGTTGCCGTAGGCGAGCGAGTTGGCCGAGATCGAGAAGCCCGGCACCCCAGTGCCGGTGAGCGAGGCGGTTAGCGAGTTTCCGGCGGAGACGACGGTCAGGGTCCCGGAGCGCCCGCCCAGTGCGGTTGGCGTGAAGACGACGACGATCTGGCAGCTCGCTCCTCCAGGCACCGAACTGCAATTGTTGGAGGTGACGCTGAAGTCGCCCGTAGCGGTCGCGGAGGTGATCTGCGAGTTGAAGCTGGAGTTGTTGGTCCAGGTGAAGGTTTGCGGCGCGCTGGTGTAACTGATCGCCTCCAAGCCGAAGTCCTGGGAGGTGGGCGCGAGCGAAGGCTGCCCGCCTTCGTCGGTCAACTCGAAGAGCATGTACTCCAGCAGCTTCTCCTGCGGGGTCATGGGGCCGGAGTTGCACTCTGTGGGAAAGAAGTAGTTGGGCGAACTGGTGATGTCGTCCTCCACGTGGTACTCGTTGTAGAGGACGCGCCCGCACTGGTTGACGGTGGAGCCGGCGGGCGCAATCGGTGTATCGAAGACGAACTGCATCACGGGATCGCCGGGGCTGTTGAGCGTAAGCCACGACTGGGTCGGTGGGACCACTCCTCCGAGGTCATTCTTCAAGGTATTGAGTTGGATCTGACCCAGAGTCGACGAGGCTCCGGTCAGCTGCAGCCACTCTGCGAGTGTCTGGCCCGGGGTGAACGAGGTGTTGACGGTGGCGACGCCGTCCGGATAAGGAGCTTGGTTGACGTCCCAGTTGACCACTCCGTTGAATGGGGGGTTCTGGTACATCCATGTGTAACTGAAATGACTGGAGTAGATGCGGCCGCCGTCGTTGGCAAACTGGATGAAGTTCGCGAGTTCCTGATTGCCCTGGGGACCGGCAACCACATCGCCGTCCGGCGTTCCCTGACATGGCAACATCAGCACGTCGTAGGACTCGAGGGTGGAGAGGTTCTCCATCAGCGACGCCTGGGTCGGAGTGGCTGGATCAATGCTTGAGCCCGGCTGCGCGCTGCCAAGATAAAAGTTGATGCGCCCGCCGCCGCTGGGGTCGGTGAACTCCGAGTCGTTGATGCCGACTTTGCGCAACACGCACTCCACCTGGTCGACCTCACCGGTTGCGATTGCGATCTTGGGAATGTCGCCCTGGTTCTGGTTCTGCGGCATGACCACAAAGGACGCCGGCAGAGGATTGTTGGTGCAGGCGTTGGTCCCCAGGATGTCAAACTGGCGGCGCCACCGGCCGGAGACGATGACCAGCGGAATATCGCTGCCGACCGGCACGTTATCCAGCTCAAACGAGCCGTCGGTTCCACTGGTGGTCCCGACCAGAGGCGAGCCCGAAGGCGGGGTCCCAACGACGGGACAGCTCACCCCAGGCGTGAAGGACTCCACGGGCGCGTTCGGGATATAGACGGTCACGTTGGGCAGGGGATCGGTGCCGTTGGGCGCATAGACCGTGCCGGTGATCGAAGTGGTGGTGTTGCCGGGGCAGACGACTTGTTCCAGACATAGGCCGGTGGAGCAGGTGGGGCCGGTGGACTGCGCGGTTAGGTGCGCCCCACGGCCAAGCATCAGTGTGAGCACCAGGACGACCAGCTTAGCGGAGGGACTGCGCATAAATTTGCCTGCCGAGAGAGGTAACCAGCCGCCGCCGTGCGCAGGGACTCAGGCTAGCGAAGCGCACGCAGCGATGATTGTAGTCGCATTCGCGCTCGATTCGCAGCTAAATTCTTGGCTCCGGACCGGGCCCCGGCAGAGGGTGCAGCCGGGCTGTCTTCGCCTTCGGCGAGGTTCGACCCTTTGATTCAATTCGCGCAACTTAGCATTGAAATAGATAGACCTTCGCGGCCGTCAACCGGTATCCTGACGCACATCGCTGAGTGCATCTTTAGCCGCATCGAAGAATTGGGAGAGATGATGACCGACTGGCCGACCCAGGGACGAATCCTGCCCCGTCGCCGAAGTGGAATTGCTGCGGATGGACGCCGGCGGAGCCTTCGGTCGCCGGCCTGGGCGAGGGCCTGGCCCCCAGTCTTGGCGCTTGTGCGCGCGGCGGCCGCGGTCGTCTTTCTTGCGTTGCTCGGGGCACGGCAAGCAAGGGCACAGATCGGAGATCATGCCCTGCCCACGGCCACCCGAGCCGGCGACCTCCAGCTGGGAGGGGCGTTTGCCTTGGGCAGCTCAAACTACAACTTCAGCACATCCCAACTGATCGGCGCTGCGTTCTACACCACCTTCGATGTCCGGTCTCACTGGGGCGCGGAGTTTAACTTCCGCCAGACCAAGCCGACGTCCGATTCCTCGGTCTACGAGCGGACCTATGAGGTGGGCCCTCGCCTCTACGTGCTTCGAGGAAGCTTTGCCCCTTATGCCAAGGCGCTCTACGGACGCGGCATCTATAACTTCTCGAACAACGTGGCCAACGTCGCGTACAACATCTATACCGCAGGCGTTGGCTTCGATTGCAGGGTCGCGCGCTCGGTCAACGTGCGGGCGGACTACGAGTACCAGACCTGGCCTGGCTTTCCCATCGCCACGCTGCATCCCAGCGTGATCACGCTTGGCGTGGCATTCCACTTCCACGAGTAGTGGACCCGTAAGGGGAGTGGTGCAGGGGATCGCGGCACACCGTACCCAATATCATCGGTTGGCGATGCGCGGCGGCCCCGTCTGCAGCGCCCCATTCTCTCTCCAATTTCCCAGTATGAAACTCGCTGGCTTGCAAATTTTGGCTGTGCGAGCACTTCGTTCATCGAGCCTGCCAATCCACCGATAAGCTCGATGTAGCCCGCACCCGGATGCGCCGGGCAACGCACCGCCCGCGGTCAGTTGCGACTTCGCAGAACCGATGCGCGCGACTTCAAAGGCTGGATTGCGGGATCCAAGGAGCCTTACGTGAAGCGTTCTTCCATCGCAGTTGCTCTGCTTGTCCTAGCGTGCCTTTGGGGCGTGCCTTCAGGAACCGCACAGAGCCTGGACGACCTAAACCTCGAGGTCCACGGCTACGCCACCCAGGGATTCATCTACACCACCAAGAACAACTGGAACACCATGCAGACGAGCGACGGCAGCGCTGCCTGGACCGAGGCCGTACTCAACATCTCCGCGCGGCCGCAGCCCCGGCTGCGGGTGGGCGTGCAAGGGCGATACCTGCTGCTGGGCTACCTGACCAATGCGATCACGCTGGACTGGGCGCAGGCCGACTACAAGGTGAATGAGCGGTTCGGCTTCCGCGCCGGCAAGGTGAAGACGCCCATTGGCCTGCTCAACGAGACGCAGGACATCGATCCGGCGCAGCTCTGGGTGCTGCTGCCACAGTCGCTCTACGCGCTGGCCAATCGCAACTCCACGCTGGCCCACTACGGCGGCGTCATCTACGGCACACTGCCGCTGGGCGAGAGCTTCGGCGAGTTGCAGTATCGCGGCTACGGCGGGCAGCGCGTGCTGAGCTCCGACGACGCGGTCTTTCAGACGGTGCGCGACAAAGGCATCTCGCTGCCCAACGGCGCCACCGGCCCCATGTACGGCGGCACGGTGCGCTGGCAGACGCCGTTGCGCGGCCTGATGGTGGGCATCAGCGAGGACTCCGAACACACCTCCGGCGCCGCCACGCTGGGCGCGCTGAGCGGCAGCCTTAAGGCGACCCACTTCTACCAGCCCTACTTCTACGGGATCTATGAGCGCAACAAGTTGATGGTGGGCGGCGAGTACACGCGCCAGGCGCTGCAGAAGACCACCTCGTTTGTGGGCGGGCCAACTATCTTCATCCCTAAGGACCAGCGGGCCTGGTACATGATGGCCAGCTACAAGCTCTCCGAAAAACTGACGGCTGGCATCTACTACAGCGACTCGCTCGACCAGCAGCTTCCCGTCGGGGCCGCCCGCTTCCAGAAGGACTGGGCGCTCTGCGCGCGCTACGACATCAATACGTTTCTCTACCTCAAGGGCGAACAGCACTGGGTCGACGGCACTGAGCTGGGGTACAGCACCTCGGACAACACCGCGCTGCAGCCGAACACGCGCATGACGACCTTCAAGATCGGAGTGAGCTTCTAATGAACACAATTGGAAAAACTCTCATGAACTTGCGGTTCTCACTTCTGTTGCTCGCTCTGGCCGGTGCGCTCCTGTGCGCGAAGGCCCATGCTCAGGTGCTCGTGATCGCCAATTCAGGCGTAAGGGCCGATGAAGTTTCGAAGGCGGAGCTGCGCGATGTGTTTACGGGCGCGTCTTCTAGCTTCCGCGGGGCGTCGCAGGTGGTACCGGTGCTGTTGAAGCAGGGTACGGTGAACGCGGACTTTCTTGACGAGTACGTCGGGAAGTCGGACTCCGCGTTTCGCGCCAGCTGGCGCAGCCTCCTGTTCTCCGGACAAGGCGTGCTGCCCAAGACACTGGACTCGGACGCCGCGGTGGTGGAGTACGTCGCGCACACGCCGGGCGCGATCGGCTATATCGGACGAACCAGCCCGCATGACGGCGTCAAGACCCTGATCGTGAGGTAGCGCGTGGCCGGAGATTCCAAGACAAAGCAGAGCATCCGTGTCCGCATCCTGGCGATCCTCGGTGTGCTGGCGATCGGCTATCTGCTTCTGCTCGCGATGGCGAAGTACACGGCGGGAGCCACGCGCCGGCATATGGACCAGCTCTCTACCTCCATCTTTCCCGCCGCCCTGACGCTGCGCCAGGCAGAGGCCTCCTTCGAGCAGATGACGCGAAGCTATAAGGAGGCCGTACTCCTGGAGGACCCGAAGACGCTTGCCGCCGCCGACAAGGACGCCGCCGCAGTGGAGGAGTCTCTGAACGAACTGCGCGGCAATATCGCCGGATCACCCGAACTGGCACGCAGCGTCGACGGCCTGCTGAGCCAGTTCTCAAGCATCCGGTCCCGTTCGCGGGAGACCTATGCAGCCCTCTTGCAAAGCAGAGACAATGCGCCGACGGAGCTGCAGTCCGAGGTCTTCACGCTGGCGGGGGAGGACCGCAACCTGTCCGCGGCCATGCTGGCGCTCGACGACTCCGTCCGCGGTGAGTTTCGCGGCGAGCTCAGCGCGATCGACCGGTGGTCCGACCGTTCCCGCATCGCCGACGTGGTCATGCTGATGGTCGCTCTGGCCGGCTGCGCGGGGGCGTGGTGGGTGCTGGAATATAAGGTCCTGCTGCCGCTCGACCGGCTGGCCCGCCGCATGCGGGACATCGCCGAGGGAGACGGCGATCTTACGGGCCGGTTGGAGGTGCGCGGGCACGATGAGCTGGACGAGGTCGGCCGCTGGTTCAACGTCTTTATCGAGCGCATCGAGCAGATCGTGCTGCGCGTGACCCAGAACGCAGGCGCGCTGGGCGAGGCGGCGACCGGCCTGGCGCGGATCGCCCATGAGACTGCGTCGCAGTCAGCCAAGCAACACGACCAGGCGATGCACATCACCACCAGCATGGGCGAGATCTCCACCGCCGTGCGCCAGATCAGCGAGACGACGCAGTCCGCCGCCCGCGACGCGCGCAAGGCCGAGGAGAACGCCCATGCCGGCGGCAACACCATCCAGTCGACCGTTGCCACCATCCAGCAGCTGCTGGTGGCCAATCAAGCGACTGCGACCAAGATTGGAGAACTCGGCCAGGCCAGCGACGCCATCGGCACCATCATCGGCGTCATCGACGACATCGCCAACCAGACCAGCCTGCTGGCCCTGAACGCCAGTATCGAGTCGGCCCGGGCGGGCGAGCACGGCCGTGGCTTTGCGGTGGTCGCAGCCGAGGTCCGCCGGCTCGCCGAACGCACCAGCCGCGCCACCCGGGAGATCGACGAGACAGTCCGCGCGATCCAGGCCGGGACCGCCGAGGTGGTAGAGGCGATGCGGACCAGCATGGGGCACGTTGAGGGCGGGGTCGGTTCGGCGCGCGCCGCGGGCGACGCGCTGGCCCGGATCATCCAGGGGTCGGAGGCGGTGCAGAAGATGGTGACGCAGATCGCCACGGCGTCCAGCCAGCAGTCCTATGCGACGCAGTCGGTGAACGTCAACCTGAGCGAGATATCCACCATCATCGAGGCGACGTCGAACAGTTCCGCCCGGGCGGTCGACGCCTGTAACCGTCTCTCGCATCTGGCGTCCGACCTGAACCAGCTGGTGGGCTCGTTCAAGGTGCGGGCCAACCCAACTAGACCGGAAGAAGGGAAGAGCGGCTCCGGCGGGGACATCGCGCGCCCCATAAGCGCCCGGTCCCGCGGCCTCAATCGAACCTCGGGAGGCTCCGCTGCGCCGATCGCCAGCCCGTCCCCGGCCGGTACCTGATGTGGTGTCAGTGGCGGAGAGACAGGGATTCGAACCCTGGATACCTTGCGGTATACACGCTTTCCAAGCGTGCGCCTTCAGCCACTCGGCCATCTCTCCGCGCTTGCGGCTGTCTGAATCTACCACAGCGCCGAGGGGCGCCGGGCTAGCGAGGCCAGGTTTACGGGCCGCTAGGACCGGATTGGATGGAGCAGGTTCGCCGGTATGACTGACGGAAAGCCGCGCCGACCGGTGGGGCGCTTGGGATAGTACGTCTGATAACGAATATTATGTATAGTGACTGCAACCCCCGCGCTACACCCCCCGCAAACTTGCCCCTTCCCCGGAGGGGTTGGCCGGCTTCCAGGAGAGTCCGGCTTTACCGCCACCTATTTCCGGATGGACCCCTCAACTATCCGCCACCGACAAAGTGGACGATCTCCAACCGGTCGCCGGTCTCGATCTGCTTCTCGGCCCATCGTCCCCGCTCCACAATCTCGCCATTGCGCTCCACCGCGATGCGATCACCCTTGAGGCTCAGCTCGCCGATGATCTCCGCTAGGGCTGCCGGCGCCTCGAGTTGCTCAAAACTGCGGCTTTGCCCGTTGATCGCGATTGTCAGGCTCATGCGCTTTGCCTGTAGCGTAGCAGGTCAACAAACCTACGTCGCATCGCTCCTGCCTTGACCAGTGCGTTCGCCTCGCGTATGCGGGGCCTTTACGCCGCAATGCCTCTCGGCGCTTACTGCTCCTGATTGCGAGGCGGTTCCTAAAACCTGCTTAGTGTCCTGAGCAGCTTCTGAAAGACCCCGACGGCAGGCGCGATCTCCTCGCACTCCGCGAAGACCTCCCTGCTCAGCCGCATCAAGAGCTGCTCGGCCACGCTCTCCGCCGGCGAGGAGATTCCCACGTCGCGATGTACCCGCGAGTCGACCAGGTATTCAATGGCGTGCCCCAGCTTCTCCAGCGCATGCCCCTGGCTCCTCGTCGGGCGGCGCCGGATCACCCTGCTCGCGCTGCGCGCACACCGCGATTCGGTTGCGGTCGTGATGTGCCTGCTGAGCATCTCACCCAGCGTGGGTGGACTAAATTCGGAGAATGGAGTCGCGCGCATAGAAAGGACCTCGCCAGACCGTTTATCGGCCGGATTGCCCCCGGGCATTAGCGTCGCCGCGGAACCAATTCCAGGCACCCCGAGAGTGCGGTACCTAAACGGGTCTCAATTCCCTGCTGAATTCTGCTAAGTTTTTGGTTTAGGTAATCTCCATAAATAATTCATTCCACTCGCCCCTCCGCCACGATGTTCTGCAGCTTGCATCGCTTCCACCACGTACCGCTTGGCGGCGCGGGCGGCGTCAATTGCAGAGTCACCAAGCACCAACCGGCTCAGGAAGGCGCTGGAGAGCGCACATCCGGTCCCGTGGGTCGATCGCGTGACAATTCGCTCTCCAGGCAGCCAGACCGACGTTCCATCAGGCATCAGCAGGAAGTCGTCAGGCGGGTCAAGGTGCCCTCCGGTCGCCAGTATCCCCAGCGGGCGTCCTATTCGTGCTGGCGCCAGCGCGGCCTGCAACGCCAGGCATGCACGAGGGACATCTTCGCGGTCCACGACCTCTTCTCCGGACAGGACGGCCAGTTCAGCAAGATTGGGTGTAATCCAATCGACCAGAGGCAGGAGACGCCGCCGGAGCATGGCAATCCCCTCGGTGTCGAGCAACTCCATGCCCGACGAGGAGCGCACCACGGGATCGAGAACAACTTGAAGTTGAGGGTTAAGGTTATCCGAAATTTGTGCATAAAGTATTTCCAAGAAATGGCTGATTACAATGGAAATACTCTTATTAGATATCAGACCGATTTTGATGCCGGCTGGCGACAGATCCGCCTCAAGGCACTGGAGAGTGGCGGCAACGATCTCAGCCGCCACGGGGTGCGAAGACTGCACCCCCAAGGTCGACTGCACGGTAAGGGCGGTGATGCAGGCGGTCCCGAAGAGCGAATGTGCGGCGAATACCATGAGATCGGCCGACACGCCGGCACCCGAGGATGGGTCAAAACCCGCGATCGTGAGGACGGTCTTCATGGACAAGCGAAAAAAGATGAGGAAAAGTCGAGATTTTCCTGAGGAAAACTTGGCCGATGGACGGGCCAAGTGGGTTCAGGGCGAACTGAACCCTTGAATCCACCGAAAACCACCCCTTCCGGGCGCCATAAGGGGCCCAAAGCCTCATTTTTCAATATCACACTTGGCCCATTTTGGGAAGTGAAGGAGAGACGATTAACCGCTTTCGGATGTTTGACTTGAGTGGATCAAAACAAGACAATAACAGATGGAGCGTGCGAATGAGAAGAACTTCTTTCGGAGCTGCTCGAACCAAGGTAATGATGCCGGTCTTGGTACTGGCATCCGCTTTAATGATGATGACCGTGGCGCCCGATGTTTCGGCCAAGGATGGATTGCCATCCGGCGTGAGTTCGACGGCGCCAGCGGCGCCTGAGGCAAACGCGGGAACAAAGCCGAAGCCAAAGACTGCCTTCAGGGTGAGGCGCTGGCTCCAGGTTGGCCTTGCCTCCTGGTATGGGTTGCAGTTCCAGGGCCGCAAGACCGCAGCGGGCGAGCGGTTCGACATGAATACGATGACCTGCGCGCATCCAAGTCTGCCGATGGGCACCTGGCTTCGGGTCACCAACCTGAAGAACCGCAGGATCACCTTCGTTCGGGTGAACGACCGCGGCCCGGTGGTCGATGGCCGCATCGTGGACCTATCGTACGCGGCGGCGCGGGCGGTAGGACTGGCGGGCATCGGCAAGGTGAAGCTGGAGGCCGTGGGCGAGAGCGATCCAGATCTGGATAGGGCGCTGGTGGCGCAGGTCCAGATGCCCGTCCTCTTCGACGCCCTGGGCCGCTAGCTTCTGGACGCCGGGCAGTCGATCGATTCCGGCTGGAGACCCAGGTTAGCGGGGCCGCCTCCAAGTTAGACTTGACCTATGGAGACCGCTGCCCCGCCCTTGAAGCCCTTGACCACCGACCCGATCCAAAAGGGCCGGCGAGATCCGCTTGACTGCCTCATCGTTGCCCTGGATCTTCCCTCCGCCGCGGAGGCCCTGGAGATGGCGGACCAGCTGCAGGGCTGCTGCCGGTGGTTCAAGGTGGGCATGGAGCTCTACTGCGCGGCGGGCAACGCGGTCATCGGGCGTTTGCGGGAGCGTGGATTTGAGGTCTTCCTCGATCTGAAGCTCCACGACATTCCCAACACGGTTGCGGGCGCGGTGCGCTCCGTGAGCGGCGCCGGGGTTTGCCTGCTGACCGTCCACGCCAGCGGCGGAGCGGAGATGATGCGTGCGGCAGCGCAGGCCGCGGCGGTGCCCGGCGCGCCGAGGTTGCTGGCGGTCACCGTCCTGACCAGCATGGATGCCGCGCAACTTGCCGCCGTGGGGGTTCCCGGCCCACCGGGGGCCCAGGTGCTGCGGCTGGCGCGGCTCGCCGCCGCGGCGGGCATCGAGGGGCTGGTCTGCTCCGCCGAGGAGGTTGCGGCAGTGCGTGAGGCGACGGGGCCGGGCGCGCTGCTGGTGGTGCCGGGGATTCGCACCGCCGACGCGGGTGCGGCCGCTGACGACCAGAGGCGGATCGCGACCCCAGCGGAGGCGATTGCCCGGGGCGCGTCGATGCTGGTGGTCGGGCGGCCGATCACCCAGGCTGCCGACCCGGCACAGGCGGCGGCGGGGATTCTCGAGCAAATCAGGCTGGCGGATTAGAGCTTGGGCCAGCGCTATCTCCCAGTTAGCTTGTACCCGTTCGTGGTATAGAGATTCGCTGCCCTGGCCGATAACGTGAGAGCGTGGCAACCCTTATCGTCTCGCCCGGCGCTCCGACGAAAGAAGCGCCTGCGCGTCCACCCACAGCCCGGCTCACTCCCCCACAGGCTCCGGCCTCAGGCAGCTCGACCAAGGCGGAGCAGCTTGCCCAGGCGGGCCTGCTTGTCATCCTCTTTGCCGCGCCCGCGCTGATGTGCATCCACGGGGCTTGCGCCAACGATCCCGATATCTGGTGGCATCTGCGCACGGGCGAGTGGATTCTAAACCACCACGCCGTTCCCCATTTCGACCCGTTCTCGCGTTCGAGCGCGCCCCGGCCGTGGGCGGCTTACAGCTGGCTCTTCGAGGTGGTTGTGCTGGGACTCTTCCGGCGGCTGGGGCTCATGGGGCTCGTTGCCTATTCGGCGGCAATGGTGCTGGCGATCACAGTTGCGCTGCATTACCTCATTCGGCGGTTGCAGGCTGACTTCTCTTTCGCTGTCCTGCTGACCTTCGCCGCCAGCTTCACGATGATGCGGCTCTACACGCCGCGGCCCTGGCTCTTTTCTGTTCTGTTCTTCGTGCTTGTGCTGGACATTGTGATGCAGGCGCGCCTGAGCGGGCGGAATCGCGAATTGGCCTGGCTGCCCCTGATTTTTGCGCTTTGGGCGAACACCCATATTCAGTTCGTCGCGGGGTTTTTGCCGCTGGCGCTGGCGCTTGGCGAGTCGATGCTGGCGCGCCGGTGGACGGCGGTTGCGACGAGGGCGCGGCCCGCGTGGTTGGGGCTTGCGCTGCTGGGAAGCCTGCTGGGCACGCTGTTGAACCCATACGGCTGGCATATCTACCGCGTGGTATATGAAGTGGCTGCCCACCCGGGCGGGATGGACAAGATTTCTGAGCTGCAGGCGCTTCCCTTCCGCAGCCTCACGGACTACCTGGTGCTTCTGTTCGCGATGGGCTCCGCGGCTGTGTTGGCGCGGGCGAAGCGGCTCCCGCTCTTTGAGGCGGGGCTGCTGGCGTTTGGCGTGTATATCTCGTTCCGCTCGCAGAGAGATCTTTGGCTGATGGTGATTGTGGGCGCGGCGATTTTGGCGCGGGAGATTCCCGGGCGCGAGAAGAACCGCACACGCGTGTCGACAGCTGTGCTTCCCTTCCTCGCGGCTTTGACGGCGCTGGCCGTGGTGGCCGGGTTTCCGCTGATGAGAGTGAATGATGCAGCGCTGGGCGAGACGCTGGCGGAGACGATGCCGGTTGCGGCGGTCGTCGACATCCAGGCACACCACTACCCCGGGCCGCTGTTCAACGACTTCAACTGGGGTGGGTATCTGGTGTGGGCGCTGCGCATGCCGGTTGCGATCGACGGTCGCGGCGCGATGTATGGGGACGAGGCGATCGATCGCTCGGTCGCTACGTGGAACGCGGAGCCGGATTGGGCGGCCGACACGCAGCTTGCGTCCGCCGGCGTGGTGATTGGGCCGGTGAAGGCGCCGCTGACGCAGGTGCTGCGGCTGGACCCGCGCTGGAAGCTGGCCTACGAGGACAAGCTAGCTGCGGTCTTCGTCCGGCGCAAGTAGATCCGGCGCAATTAGGTCCGGCGCAATTAGCCTAGAGCTTCTCGAAGAACTCGCAGGCCGAGCAGGAGATGTACACCCCTCCGGGCACGCCGCGCTCGCGGTCCTTGACGCGCTTGACGATGCGGGTGGGTTTAGAACAACGCGGGCAGTCGGTGCTCTTGCTGGTGTCCATTGCTTTCTTGCGGTCGCCGGTCTTGGCAATCTTCGCCATTGTGCTCACTTTCTCCTGATGCCTGATCTGTTGGTTCCCGCTCGCGCGTGGGGTCTGGCGCGGCCTCTTTGGAGGACGCAGCCGGAGCAGCCATGACTTCCCGGGGGTGAATCGAGGGGAGCGGAACCGCGGCGAGAATCTTCGGTTATTTTACACGGATCGAACGGAGCTTGCGTGGCATCGTACCGATGAGCACGTGTGGCCCAGTTGCATTTTGAACTTCAAAGATCGTTTGCCTCGGCCAACAAAAACCGTCCTCGGCTTTGCTGTGTAAAATAGCGCTCTGGGCCAAATTCGATTTGAGCATAGACAGGAGACCACAGCCATGACGCCGACACCCGGATCACTCGCCGAACTCACGGAAGTCGCTGGAGGAGGGGTTTCCAGCCAGCACAAATCCAAGCCGACCCCCGGAAAGCTGGCCGGCCTTATATCCGTCTCCGATGACCGTGGTGTGATTGCCGCCGCTGCCATGGACCAGCGCGGCTCGCTGCAGAAGTCGATTGCCAAGGAGCGCGGAGCGGAGGCCACGCCACACGACCTCGAAGTGTTCAAGATCCTGGTGACCGACGTGCTGACGCAGCACGCTTCGGCGATCCTGCTCGATCCCGAGTACGGCCTGCCCGCCGCAAAGCATCGCCACGGCAAGGGCCTGCTACTGGCGTATGAGAAGACGGGTTACGACGCCACGACTGCGGGCCGCCTACCTGACCTGCTCGATGTGTGGTCGGTGCGGCGGCTGAAGGAAGCAGGGGCGGACTGCATCAAGATCCTGCTCTACTACACGCCGTTTGAAAAGTCGCACATCAACGACCTGAAGCAGGCGTGGATTGAGCGCATCGGCGATGAGTGCCTGGCGCACGACATTCCCTTCTTCCTCGAGTTCGTGGGCTACGACGCCGATGGCGGCGATGAGAAGTCGCTGGCCTACGCGTTGAAGAAGCCGGACATCGTCTCCGGCGCGATGGCGGAGTTCGGCAAGGCGCGGTACAACGTGGATGTGCTGAAGGTCGAGGTGCCGATTGAGATGTCGTTCGTCGAGGGGACGAAGTCGTTCAAGGGCGAGAAGGCGTATACGCGCGCTGAGGCGCTGGAGCACTTCCGCCTGGCCGAGTCCATGACGCACAAGCCGTTCATCTATCTCTCCGCGGGTGTGTCCAATCCGGTGTTCATTGAGACGCTGGAGCTGGCGGGCGAGTCGGGCACGAAGTTCAACGGGGTGCTGTGTGGGCGCGCGACGTGGAAGGACGGCATCGCCATCTACGCCAAGCAGGGCTCGGACGCTTTTCGCAGGTGGCTGGAGACGACGGGCGTTGAGAACATCGAGAACGTCAACAAGGGGCTAAAGGCGGCCAGCCCCTGGTATCTGAAGTTCGGCGCCAAGAGCATGGCGGAGCTGAGTTAGCTCACCCGCAGATAGCCGGAGTTCCGGCGGCCCGTAGCGATGTATGCTGCGGCGTTTGCTGCGTCTCATCCGCGCAGCAGATGCACCTTTACGCCGATCTTCAGCTTCAGCCACGCCGCGTCGGTGGTCCATGCTGTAGCTCCACGGCTGGCCGCAAGGGCCAGGCAAGCGCGGTCGCCCAGCGACAGGCCAAACGGCTTCGTGATTCGAGCGAGCTCTCCGGCATACAGCGCCTGCTGCGCATCGAAGTCCACCACATAGGGCAGCAGAGGAGCGGTGTTCAGCGAAACGTGCGAAGAGTCACCTCCCAGAGCGACGAGCTTCGTTGAAACCTCGCACAGGTTTACCGAACCTATAAGTGCGATGCGGTTTCCGTCTTCCAATAGGGTGAGCACCGCTTCGGCCCCCGGCTCTTCGAGCAAGAACGCAAGGATTGCCGAGGCGTCCAGGACTACAGCGTCGGTCATCTCTGCCGCTCGCGCTTCGCTTCAAGCCTTCGCTCCGCGATCAACTCGGCCGACAAAGAGCGCCCCGGCTCGACGTACTTGCGCAACACTGCCCGCGCTTGCGCGAACTGCTGCCGCAAAGTCTGAAGTCGCACGCCGTACTCATCGAACGATACCTCCAGCGCATCCCCGGGCTTCAGGCCCATGGCTTCGCGAATTGGCGCGGGGATCACCACTCTGCCATTCTCTCCCATTCGTGTCATCTGCGAAGCCATCTGTCACCTCAAGCTAATTATGTCACATGGGGCTTTCAAGCCAGGCTGAACCGCGCCACAAGCTTTCTTGTTGTCGGCCCTTGCCGGGTTCGATACCCTGAATTCTCCATGAGACTCCGCCGAGTTTTGCATGTCTGCTGCGCTTCGCTCTGCCTTTTTGCGGCCTGCTCCGCTGCCCAGAGCACGCAGTACATCGTGAAGAAGATCGTGTTCGACGGCACGGTGCCTTATAGCCAGGCCAGCCTGCAGGCAATATGTGGACTGAAGCCAGGCGATGCCATCACGAAGGACTCGCTCCAGGACGCGACCCAGCGCCTGGTCGACACAGGCGCCTTCGACGACGTGCAGGCCTCGCTCGACGGTCCGTACAAGGCCATCAGCGTCATCTTCGCGGTGACTCCTACGACTGCCGACCACTTGCTGGCCGTGGGGTTTGAGAACTTCGTCTGGTGGCAGCCGGATGAGCTGACCGCCGAATTGCAGAAGCGCGTTCCACTCTTCAGCGGCACCGTTCCTGAATCGGGCAACGTGCAGCAGTCCATTCACGATGCGCTGGAGCAGATGCTGGCGGAGAAGCAGATCACCGCGACGGTCTCGTCAAAGATCGTCGATGCCGCCCCGGGGCGGCCAATGCGCACGGTCGACTACCGCATCGTCACGCCTGACATCCGCATCCGGTCGTTCACCCTGCAGCGAGACCCGGCGGCCCCGCTCTCCGCGCAGACCGACAAGGTGCTCGCGTGGCTCAAGGACTCCTCCTACAACGACGGCATCGCCGGCGCCAGCGCCTCGGACCGCATCCTCGACGTCTACCGCGACGCTGGATACCTCGACGCCGCCTTGGCCAATCTGCGCCGTACGGTCACGCCCAACGGCGCCGACCGCTTCGACGTCGACATCACCGCGACCCTCCGGCCCGGCGAGCTCTACCATGTCGCCAAGATCGAGTGGCCAGGCTCCTCGCTGATCAGCCCAGAGGAGTTCAGTGCGGCGGTCAAGCTGCATCCCGGCGACCTCGCCTCGCATGAGGAGCTCATCGCCTCGCTGGCCTCGATCGACGCGGCTTACCGCCGCCGAGGATACCTCGACCTCATCATCAATCCCGCCCCGCAGCTCGACCGGGCGACGCACCAGGTGAGCTACTCGATCTCGGTCACGCCCGGAGAGCAGTACACGTTTTCTGGGGTCAACTCCAACCTTCCGCCTGCCGCGGCCGCCGAGCTTCAGGCGGCGTGGAAGTTGCAGCCCGGGAGCGTCTACGACGCCACCTACCTCACGACGTTTCTCAAGGCCAACATTGGCCAGCCCTACCTGCAGCCGTACGCCGTCTCGTTCAAGATCGAGCGTGATCCCAACACTCACATGGTCACAGTCAACCTCACCTTCCTCAGGCGTAAGTAGACGGCTCCGACGGCAAACGCGGACCTACTGCTGCCCCACTGTCTTGGCAGCCTCGGCGGGCAGCGGCTGGTTGGCCCGGGAGAGCAGCAGGCTTACCTGCCATAGCTGCGTCTCCGAGAGCGCCTTGCCGTAAGCGGGCATCCCGGTCAGGCGGATTCCGTTCTTCACGACCCAGTAGGTCGCGCCGGCGGGATCGTCGCCCACGCCCAGTGCGCCGCTCTGGCCCTTGGCCCAGAACTGCGGCGCGTGGGGGAACATGGTTCGGCCGATGGCTGAGGGGGCATCGGCCGTGCCGTGGCACTCCTCGCATTTGTCCTCGTAGATTCCCGCGCCGGCATTCAGATTTTCATCGCTGGCGGGGATCGGTGGGGCGGCCGGCATCTCACGTTTGATGCGCGCGTCCAAAGGAATTGTAACGATCTTCGCCTCCATGGGGAACGGCTTGTCCCCCGTCGCCACCGGCGGGTGGCCAAAGGCGAGATAGAGATAAAGTCCCAGTGGGAGCAACAAGAATCCCGCAAGGAAGCTGACGACTACAGGTGAAATGCGTCTCATAGAATGGAGCTTCCATTATAGGAGAAGTGACGTCGATCACAGCCGGAGCGGCCGGGGTCCCTGATAAGATCAACTCATGCGCGGGATGCCACCCACCAAGATTCTTGTAGCCGCAGTGATCATTCTTGCGACTGTAAGCTGGCTCGCCTACACCGGCGTGCGCGACACCAAGAGCTACTACGTCACGATCAGCGAGCTGAACGCGATGGGCAACAAGGCCTATACGCGCAACCTGCGCGTGGCGGGCAACGTGGCGCCGGGAAGCATCCAGCACGAGGGCATGAATGTTCGCTTTACCCTCGATGAGCAGGGCAAGAAGCTGCAGGTGAACTACCGCGGCGACGAGCCTCCGCCCGACACTTTCAAGGATAACGCGCAGGCGCTCGCGGTTGGCACCTATGGGCGCGACGGCGTCTTCCACGCCACGCAGCTACAGGCCAAGTGCGCTTCGAAGTACGCGCCTGCAGCCGATGGCAAGCCCACGAATACGGCAACTGCGCTGATGCCTTCTCCGGTTCAGGCTGCTACTTCCCTCCGGTGAGCCTCTTGAGATACAGATAATCGAACTGGACGCCGGCGTAATACGCCTCCACGCGGATGCGCTCGTCCTTGCCGTGCGCGCGATCGTCGTCATCATCCACGCCCATCCCGCTGAAGCCGTAGCTGGGGATGCCGGCAGCCATGGTGAATTTGCTGTCCGATGCACCGGTCTCCATCTCGGGAATGATCGGGACCCCTGGGAACATCTCATTGGTCACGTCGTGCAACGCGTCGAAGACCTCCTTGTTCAACGGCGGCGGCGTCATCGACATCTCGTTCTCGCTGCTGTTGGAGAGCGCGCCTGCGCTGTCCACCAACTTCACCTCGACCTTGGGATCGGCGGCCAGCTCGCGCAGCTTCGCGCGCACCTCCGCCGGCGTGTGCCCGGGAAGAATGCGGCAGTTTACATTTGCCTGCGCGCTCTGCGGCAGTGCGTTGGGCGCGTGTCCGGCACTCATCATTGTGGCCACGCAGGTGGTGCGCATGGTCGAGTTGTAGTGTGGGTCCTCTGAGAGCCGGGCCTCCGCCGCAACGCTTGGCTTGGGCCCGGTGATCGCCCGCATGTCGGCCGCCTGCTGACTGCCCACCACCTTTGACATTGCAACAAAGTATGCCCGCGTCACATCGTTCAGCTCAAACGGGAAGGTGTAGTGCTCGATCCGCCCCAGCGCATCGGCCACATGGTAGATGGCGTTGTCCTTGGTTGGCACGGAGCTGTGGCCGCCGGGGTTGGTCGCGGTGACTTGGAAGTCGGCGTAGAGCTTTTCCGTCGCCTCAACGCCGAGCTCCAGCGGCTTGGCCTCGTGGGTGGTCAGGCCGCCGGCGTCGGCGTTGAGCGCGAACTCGCCGTCGACCATGGCGTGGTGGTCCTTCAGCAGCCACTGAACGCCATTGGCGTCGCCGCCCTCCTCGCCCGCAGTGAGCGCGAGGACGATGTCGCGGTCGGGCACAAAGCCTTCGCGCTTGAGCCGGATGAAGCTGACGATCGATGCCGAGTCCGACTCCTTTATGTCCTGCGTCCCGCGCCCATAGAAGTAGCCGTCCTTCTCGACGAACTGGAACGGATCGGTGGTCCAGTCCTCGCGCTTCGCCTCCACCACATCCAGATGGCAGATAATCAGCACCGGCTTCTTGGTGCCGCCCGCGACGCCGCGATAGCGGGCCACCAGATTGCCGTGGCGATCGTCCGGGCCGATCACCACCACATCCTCTGCTGAGAAGCCCGCGGCGAGCAAGCGCGTGCGCATCTCCTCGGCCGCAACGGTGGTGCTGCCCGCCGAGTGGGAGGTGTTGGTCTCGATCAGCTGTTGGAAGACTTCGCGTGCCAGCGTGCGGTCCGCGGGCGGCAGCGTGGTCTGCTGCGCCAAGGCTGCCGGGCCCAGAGGCGCGAAGAGAGCTGACAGCGCTATAGCGAGGAGTGACTTGGGGAGGGTCGGCAAGGCGGTGCTCCTTCTCGATGGGGATGGTTCTATACTCGCATGAGGCCGAATGCAGACCGCTGAGAGACAACCCGCCAAGCTGAGTATCGCTGCCGCATCGCTCTCCGATGTCTCCAAGCTCTATGGAAACTTCGCGGCGCTGCGCAAGGTCTCGGTCGAGTTCGCGCAGGGCTCCTCGACCATGATCGTCGGCGATAACGGCGCGGGTAAATCGACGCTGCTGCGCCTGCTCGCCGGCTTGATCTCGCCCTCGCGCGGCGTGGTGGAGGTCTTCTCCGAAGAACCGCGCCGGCACCGTCGCCGCGTCGCCTACATGAGCCACGAGGCGATGCTGTACGATGAGCTCTCCGCGATGGAGAACCTGAAATACTTTGCCTCCCTCCACCTCCAGCGCGGCTTCGTGTGCAGCTGCGCGGCCTCGCCAGAGATGGCACTGCGCGCGGTTGGGCTTGATCCCACGCTGACGCGTTCAGTTGGCCAGTACTCCCAGGGCATGCGGCAGCGCGCTTCGCTGGCACGGGTGCTGCAGGCCGACCCCGAGCTGCTTCTGCTCGATGAGCCGTTCTCGAATCTCGATGTGGCCTCCGCCCGCCATATGGTTGAGCTGCTGCTGGACTTTCGCACCTGGCCGGTCGAGCGGCCGGCCCCACGCAACGCTCCGGTTGCCGAGCCGGCAGCGCCCACCGACCGAAGACGCACGATTATCCTCACCACCCACCAGGCGCACCTCGCCGAGTCGCTCGTCGATAGAACGCTGACCATGCGCGCTGGCGCCATCGTCTCCTCCAGCGATGCGCAGCCGCCGGAGAACTAGGTGGCGATGAAGACCGCAAAGCCTGTGAAGACCAACGCCGCGCGGCTGCTCGATTCGCTGGGTATCGCTTATGAGATGCGAGTCTATGAGGTAGACCCCGACGACCTCACCGCCATCTCTGTCGCTCGCAAGATCGGCCTGCCCGCGGAGCAGGTCTTCAAGACGTTATTGACCCGCACTACGCCTGTGCCCGGCCAACGCGAAGCGCCTTATCTTTTCGCGGTCATCCCCGGTGATGCGGAGCTAGATCTGAAAAAGATGGCGTATGCCGCCTCTGTGAAGAAGGTTGAGCTGGCGTCGCTCAAGGATGTGGAGCCGCTGACGGGCTACGTGCGCGGCGGCGTCACCGTTATGGCTGCGCGCACGGGCTTTCCTGCTTTCGCGGACGAGACGATTGAGCTGCACGAGGTCATTTCCGTCTCCGCAGGCCAGCGCGGAACTCAGCTCGTCCTTACGCCCGCGGACTACCTGCGCGCCACCGGAGCGGCGCTGGCCGACCTGACCAAAGACGCAGCGCCGACGGCCAGCCACGAGGCGCACGCATGACCTACGCCGGCCACGTCGTCAACCATCTGCGCAAAGACATCCAGCTGGAGTGGCGCTCGCGCGATTCCATCAACGGAATGCTGTTCTTTGCGCTGCTTGTGGTCGTGGTCTTCGCGTTCGCCTTCGATCCCACCGCCGCAATGTCGCGGCAGATCGCGGGCGGCATTCTGTGGGTCGCGCTGCTGTTTGCGTCGGTGACCGCGCTGAACCAATCGTGGACGCGGGAGCAGCGCAATCGCGTGCTGGAGGCGCAGCGCATGGCGCCGTCGCCGCCCTCGGCGCTGTTCCTTGGCAAGGCGCTGGCCAATCTGCTGTTCGTCGCCATCGTCGAGGCCGTACTCGCGCCCCTCTTTATCGTGTTCTACAATCTGCACGCACTCGGCCAGGGCTGGATGCTGGCCGTCGTGATGCCGTTGGGCACCTGGGCGCTGGTGTGCAACGGGACGTTTTTTGCTGCGCTTGGGCTGCGCACGCGCAACCGCGAGCTGCTGCTGCCGTTGATCCTGTTCCCCATCTCCATCCCCGCGCTGCTGGGCATGATGCAGGCCACCACCGGCATTCTCTCCGGTGAGTTCGATCCCGGTCCGTGGATCCGTCTGCTGATTGCCTACAACATCGCCTTCACTACGGTCTGCCTGCTGCTCTTTGAGACCATCCTGAGCGCCGAGTAGCGCTTTTGCGGAAATGACACCGGCCTGCCGCAGTTTGTGAGCCACATCACATCCCGTCGCTGGTTTCGCGATAAAATAACGGGGACGTGACTCGCTCCCGCACCTACGGTCTGACCGGCCTCGTCTGGTTCCTCCTGACGATCGCAGCGATTGCCTATGCGACGCGGCTCGCGCTGGTCGTCGCTCCGACGGAAGCGACCATGGGCAACGTGCAGCGCATCTTCTACTACCACGTGCCCACGTCGATGCTGAGCCTGCTGTTTCCCTACGTCAACTTCGGCGCGTCGCTCTGCTATCTCTACTGGCGGCGGCGCGATCCGCTGAAGGCGCTGACCGCGGACGCCGTAGCCATCGCGTCGGCAGAGGTCACTGTGGTCTATGCCAGCATCTGCCTGCTGACGGGAATGCTGTGGGGCCGCGCGGCGTGGGGAATCTGGTGGACGTGGGATGCGCGCCTTACCAGCATGTTGCTGCTCTGGCTGCTGTACGTCAGCTACCTGATGCTGCGCAAGCTTTCGGCAACTGGCCAGGCGCACACGCTGGCGGCGGTTTTGTCGGTCTTCGCGGCGATCGATGTGCCCATCGTCTATATGTCCATCCAGTGGTGGCGCACGCAGCACCCCGCGCCGGTCTTCTTTGGCGGACCGGATTCCGGCATCGACGCCTCGATGAAGCCGGCCTTTGGCTGGAATGTTCTGGGATGGGCGATGTGGGGGATTTTTCTGCTGCTCTTTCGCTATGCGCTGGAGCGCCGCCGCCAGGAGCTCGAGCAGGACGCCGCGCTGCAGGCCATCGAGGCCTCTCTGGAGATTGCGCAATGAAGCTCAGCTGGATCTTCGGCCCGAGCATGGAGGCCCACCACCTGCTCTATGCCTACGTTGCGGTCTGGCTCATTCAGGGCGGATACGCTGCGTGGATTGCGTGGCACTGGATGCACGATGGCATGGGTGCGCGGCCCTCCGATACGCTGAACGGGCCGAACGACAACTCCTGATCCGCGAAGCCGTCGACGCATTCCACTCTCAACCCATTCAAGGGACCAAACAAAAAACGAAGCCGTTTGGCCCACGGCTTCGCGATCCGAGAAGTTCGGTTCCCTGCTGGACCTCCGGCGTGACCGAAGACCCCGCCTACTCGTATTGAACCGCCTCCCCTGAGGAAGTTTCTCTGGAAAACCTGGCCGCAAGACGGAGCGCGGAGACTCATGACGCCACGTTCCCGAAAACCCGCGAAATGCTCTAGACTCGCGGAAGTGCACCTCAACTCACCAGTGTGGTCTCCGAGACCTGCCCGCATGTCGCCCTCGGCTCAGGGATCTCTGCGATTCGGCCCATGCCACCGCCGGTCTTTCCCCATTGCGGCTGCGCTCCTATCGCTTCTCCTCCCTCTCGGCTGCCACCGCAGCCGTTTCCCGGACGTACCCGACGGCTACCGCGAGTTCGCCTATGTCACCAACGGGGCGGCAAATACGGTCTCTGTGCTCGATCTCGTCTATCTTCGCCAGGACCGCACGCTGCAGGTGGGTACACAGCCTACCGGGGTCGCCGCGAACCCGAGGCGGAACGAGGTCTACGTGGTCAATACGGGCAGCGCCTCCGGTCTCGGCTCCGTCTCCGTCATCGACACAACCGCCAACCGCGTGGTCGCCACCATCCCCGTCCACAAGCAGCCCTACTTTATCGACGTGGACGCCGCCGGGCACCGCGCTTACGTGGCCAATAGCGGCTCCAACGGTGTGAGCGTGCTCGACCTCGACAAACGCCGAGAGATCGGTGTCGCGGGAACCGGCGAGCAGCCAGGCCTGGCGCGCATCTCGCCCGATATGCGCTCGCTGGTGGTCACCAACCGCCGCAGCGGCAGCGTCTCGATCTTCGCCGTCGCGTCCTATGACATCCCCGAGTCTCACGGCCTCGTCGGCCTTCCCGGCAACCTCATCCCTGCCGTCAGGCCCGCACCTAAGCCCCACCCACCGCAACTCCCTCGTCTGCGCGCCGTCTTCAACGGATGCCCCGGCGCAACCGACGCTGTCATCCTAAAGGACTCCACGAAAGTTTTTATTGCCTGCTCGGGAGGCCATCAGGTGATGGTGGTCTCGCTTGCCGCCGCACCCGATTCGTTGATCGCGAGGCAGAACCCTTCGCTGCTCAGCGACCACCTGTTGACGCTGCTCGATGTGGGCGATACTCCGGTGCAGCTGGCGCTCAAGCCCGATGGCGGCGAAATCTTTTGTTCCAACTTCGGCTCCGGCTCCTTCTCTGAAATTGAGACGGGAAGCAACGAGGTCGCAGGCACCTACCCTATCGGCAGCAAGCCGGCTTACGGCGTTGTCAGCGCGGACAGCAGCACGCTTTGGGTCTCGAACTTCGGTGCAGACTCGGTCAACGTGTGGAGCATCGACGACGGGATGCAGGCTGGCATTGCCCGCGTACCCACGGGGCCCGCGCCCGATGCGCTCGCGTTCTCCGCCGACGAGCACTTGTTGCTGGCAGCCGACACCGGCACTGGGGACATCTCTGTAATTCACACCGCGGACAAGAGCGGTCCTGCGCTTTTTACCATCCTGCCTGCCGGCGGCTCGCCCAATGCGATCGCGGTGAAGGCCATGCCCGGCAAGCCCTGACTGCTCCGCGCAGGGTCCCGCGGGGTATCCTATAGGTGGGAATTTATGCCTGAAACGGATCCCAATTTCGCCACGGTCCCGGACGCGCTGGATGAAATACGCGCCGGCCGGATGGTGGTTGTCGTTGACGACGAGGCACGCGAGAACGAGGGTGACCTCACGCTCGCCGCGGAGTTCGTCACGCCTGAGGCCATCAACTTCATGGCGCGGTTCGGGCGAGGCCTCATCTGCCTTACCGTCACCGAGGAGCGCGCCGACTACCTGCGGCTTGCCCCCATGACCGTGGAAAATACCTCACGCTTTGGCACTGCCTTTACCGAGAGCATTGAAGCGCGCGAGGGCGTCACTACCGGAATCTCCGCGGCCGATCGTGCACAGACCATCCGCGTTGCCATCAGCCCCGCCTCCACCGCGCAGGACCTTGCCCGCCCGGGCCACGTCTTCCCGCTCCGCGCGCGAAAGGGCGGCGTGCTGGTGCGCGCTGGGCAGACCGAAGCCTCGGTCGATCTTGCGCGCATGGCCGGCCTCATCCCCGCCGGTGTCATCTGCGAGATCATGAATGAGGACGGAACCATGGCGCGCGTGCCCGACCTCATCCAGTTCTGCGCCGAGCACAGGCTCAAGATGCTTACCGTCGCTTCGCTGATCCGATACCGTCTGCAACACGAGCGCTACATCCACCGCGTGGCCGAGACAACGCTGCCCACGGTTTGGGGGGATTTCCGCATGATCGCGTATGAGAGCGAGGTCGACGGCGCCGAATCCCACGTGGCCCTGGTCTACGGCGACGTGGGCGGCTCTTCCGGCGGCCAGACCGACTGGCAAGCAGACCTCGGGCCGGTCCTAGTGCGCGTCCACACCCACTGCATCGCGGGCGATATCTTCGCGACCACCCAATGCGACTGCCGCGCCATCGTGGACAACTCGTTGCACATGATTGTGGAAGCCGGGCGGGGCGCGCTCATCTATCTGCATAATGGCACGCGGGGCTTTGGCATCGACCGTGCGGGCAGTGCCGAGAACGCTCACCGCACTTCGCACAGGATACTGCTTCATCGCGATCCAAGATCGAAGGACCACGGCGAGGAACACAGCCTGCGGGCCCAGCGCACATTGCGCCAGATCGGCCTCGGCGGGCAGATTCTCTGCGACCTCGGCATTCACCGCATCCGCCTGCTCACCAACACACCGACTCACGTGCCCGCGCTACAGGGCTTTGGCATCGAGATCGTCGAGCAGGTGCGCATCCCGCTCACCGCCACGGCTTCTATTGCACGATGAGGTTCAGCGTCACGGTCTGCGAGATCTGCACGCTGCCGCTGGTCGAGCTTCCCGTCACCTGATACTGATAGGTCCCCGGCGCGACATATCGAAGACTGGAATTGGATGTGTTTGCATTGGTACCCCCCCCGCACCCACCGGCGGTGATCAGCTCGATCGCTGCCAGGACGGTCCACGCCGCGGGCGCTACCCTGCGCCACGCGCGATGCCGCGACGTGCGAGCCTTGCACGCGATCACCAGCGCCGGAAGCAGCAGGCAGATCTCCGTGTCGCGCCGGCGGCGTCTCGGTGGCCTGCCCGGCGAAGCATCGGCTGCGGAGACGATTGAAGTCACCGTATTGATGGTTGCCGTCGCGCTTTGCGCGGCCCCAGCCAGTGTGAGGCTCGACGGTAGGATCGAGCACGATGCCCACATCGCCGGGATGACCGGCGTGCAGTTCAGCACCACCGTCCCGCCGAAGCCGCCGCCGGGCGTGGCTGCCAACTGGTAACTCGCGGGCGTTCCGCTGCCGCTCGCAACCGTGGCCGAGGCGCTGCCGCCGCCGTTCGCGGTAAGTGTGAACGTCCCGCCCGCCGCGCCGGTGCCGGTGAGGCCTACGGCGGCGGGCGAGCTTATGTCCGAACTGGTCACGGTCAGGGTTCCGGGTTGCGAGCCGGTTGCCGCCGGCGCGAACGTCACGGTGACCGAACAGCTCCCGCCGGCCGCAAGTGTCGTAACCGTGCAGGGCCCGCTGATCGTGTAGTCTGCGGTGCCCAGAGAGACCACGGCGCCCACCCTGGTGATGGCCGCCGTTCCAGTGTTGGCGAGGGTGAGGGACCGCGTAGCCGACGCGCCCACCGCGACGGACCCGAAGCTCAGGCTGCCGGGCGATATCCCGAGCGACGATTGCACCCCCACTCCGCTCAACGGCACCATGAGAGGAAGCCCGGTCGCGGAGCCGGCAATTGAGAGCGCGCCGCTCAATGCGCCCGTCTCCAACGGCAGAAAGCTCACCTGCACGGTGCAGCTCGCACCTGCGGCGAGCGTGCCTCCCGCCGTGGGACACGACCCGACCACGACGCTATAGTCACCCGTCGCACTGAGGCTCAAGGTCACCGGGCTCGCCCCGGTGTTGCTGATCTGCACGCCCATCGTCCCGGTCGTGTTCACCAGCACGCTTCCGAAGTTCAACGAGGTTGGACTTAGCGTCAGCGATGGCGCAGTCGCCACGCCCACCAGCGAGACAAACTCCAGCGAGGTACCAGAGTTTGACGAGATCTCGACGGCGCTCGCCCGTGTGCCCGGCCCCGTCCCCGCCTGCGATGTGTTCTGCGGCGTAAAGCCCACCGTCACGGGGCAGTTCGCTCCGGCGACGAGGATGGAGCAGCTACTCGACACGGTGAAGTCTGGAGAGGTCTGAAGGTCAAGGACCGTCAGCGTCGTGGTGCCTGTGTTGTTCAGTGTGATCGTCTGGGTAGCCGAGGCGTTACCGATCGCGGTGCCGGCGAAGGTCAGCGAACCCTGAGACGGAACAAGCGCGGCCACGGGCGCGGCATCCGACGGCGATGTCACGGTGACCGGAGTGGAGCTCCCGCTCAGGTCGATCAGGTCCGGACTCGAGGCTGAATCGCTCTCAATCACCAGCGATCCCGTGTCGGTGAGCGACGGCGGAGACGAAGTCCCTGCCGACACCTGATTGATGGGCGTGTAGGTGAGCGTGACCGTGCAGGTCTGCGCTGGAGCAAGCGTCGCTCCGCAGGTGTTTGTGCCCAGGAATGGCCATTCGCTGGTGATCCGCCGGATGGTCAACGGCTGAACGGAGGAAACATCGGTGAGCGTAAGCACCTGCTGCGTCGCCTGACCCGATGGCACCTGCCCGAAGGGAAGCAACTCTCCCGGCTGCAGGGCGCCGGTTACGGAAAGCGCCCCGCTGCCGATCCCGAAGCCTTCCACGTAACCGAGCCCATTGAGCGCTGCCGACCCATCGGTTGGCGCGCCCTGGGCGGAGAGCGTGCCGGTAATGTCGCCGCCCGCGACCGGCAGAAAGGAGACGGAGAAGTTGCAGCTCGCGTTAGCAGCAAGCGTCAGGCAGGGCGCGCCCGAGAGCACAAACTGGCGCGGCAGCGCGACGCTGAGCGCCAGGGACTTTGCCGTAAGGTTGTTGATAGTGAACTGCCGCGTCTCGCCGGTCGAGCTGGTTGGTTGCGGCCCATACTCGACATCGCCGGGCACGATTTGCAGCCCGGCATTCGCCGTGGTGTACGCGCCGGTGAGCGGGACACTGAGGACAGTCTGTACAGGCGCTCCACCGACGTTGCTGGCTACAGGAATTGTGAGTACGCCTGCAACCGGCCCGGTCGCGGGAGTAAATGCAACGGAGATGGTACAGCTGCCTCCCGCAGCCAACGCGCCGCAGCTGGAGGTTGCTGCGAAGCTTGAAGTAGCCGTTCCGGTGGTGCTCGCTGTGACCGCGCCGACTTGCTCCACGGCCCCGCTGGTATTGGTCAGCGTGACACTCTGGAGTGTTGACGTAGCTCCAGGCACGTTATTGAACACGAGCGACGTTGGATTCAGCGCAGTCCCCGGGTCTTGCAGGCCGTATCCGGTCAGTGAAGCAGTCGCCGATGCTCCGCCGGCCTGCAAGGTGAGCATCCCTGCCTCCTGACCGGCTGTGGCCGGCGCGTAGGCGACCTCGATGAAGCAGGTCGCGGTGTATGCCAACGGCCCGCCACAGGCCGCACCGCCGCTGACGGCGCTTGAAAGGCTGAAGTCGCCCGTGAGCGCGGGAGGTGCGACAGGCAATGCGCCTCCGCCCGGGACCAGATTGGTCAGGGCAAATAGCTCGCTGCCGCTGGTGCTGTGGAGCGGGACGGGGCCAAAGTCCTGGGTCACCGGCGTCAGCAGGAGGCCGCCCAAGGGAAGGCCGCTGCCCGTGAGCGAAAGCACATACGGATTTCCTCCGAGTGTCGAAGCCAGAGCGAGTGTCCCGGTCAGAGGGCCGGTGATAGCCGGCGTAAACTGCACGCCCAGCCAGCAGTTCAAGCAAGTCCCTAGCTCGTTCTCGCCGAAGTCGCTGCTGGGAAGCTGCCCGTGTCCGTAGCCGATGTCTTCGACCAGCACTGCCGCGAAGGGCGACCCGCTGGCCGATGCGGTCGTGACTTCAAAGCTGGTGAAGGGCTGGGTGATCTTGTACCACTGCACGAGTGGCTGGCCGACGACCACTCCGCCAAACTCCAGCGTTCCGTTTCCAGCGCTCGCCTGCGACAGTATGGCCGTGCCAACGCCCGTGAGGGTTACATACACCGGCGTAGTGCCCGCGCCCGCGGTGACCGCAAGCAGCCCCTGCCGCGTGCCCGGCTGCGAGGGGGCGAAGCTCAAGACCACGCTACACGACCCGCCTCCGGGAAGCGTAGCGCCGCAGTTGGTCGTGTCCGTGAAATCGCCGGTCAACATGAGGGCAAGAGAAAATGCCGACGCTCCCGTATTGGTTATGGTGAGCGTTTGCGTGGTGGTCGACACGCCGGTGACAACGACGGCATTGGCGAAGTTGAACGATGTAGCCGAGACGCTGAGATTGGGGTTCACGCTGGCACCGTTCAAGGAAGGCTGCGGCAGCGACCTGCCGGTGACCAGCGCGGTCAGACCCTGATCGAGCGACAGCGTTACCGCGTCGGCTGAAGGCATGGCCGCGGTTTTGTAAGCGAGTCGCAGTTGGCACACCGAGAGCGCCTCAAGCATCCCGGGACATCCGTCGGCGACCGTGAAGGGCGAACTGCCGGGCAAGGTGACTGTGGTGTGAGAGACCGCCGCGGTCGAGTTGTTGGACAGATACAGATAGCGCGGAAGGCTGAGGCCGCCCACATACTGCGTCCCGAAGTCGATCTCTCCCGCCGAGAGCGAGAGCGCAGCGGCTTGCCCATAGGCCGCCAGCAGCACGTTGCGCGTGCCCACCAGCCAGTTCTGTTGAATCGGGCCGTCGTTGGTTGAGGAGTTCGACGCGGTGAGGCCAATCGTGATGTGACATGCGCTGCCCGGGGCAAGGATGAGCGCATTCGCGCCCGCTGCAGTGCAGTCGGTCGCGGTCTCCGCCAGTGTGTACGGCAGCGTGGTCTTCGAGCTGATGCTGAGCCCCGACGCGAATGTCTGGCTCTGCGACGTGAGATTGGTCACCGTGATGGTTTGCTGCACCGCGCCGCTGGCCGAGCTCACAATCCCGAAGTCCAGCTCCTTGGGCGAGACGACAACCGGCGCCGGCGTCACTCCGGCAGCAAGAGCGGGTAATGTTGCCGTCTGGGCCGGCGCATTGCTCGCTGCAACTGTAATGCTGCCGGGGCCGTTACCCGCCAGCGCGATGCTGCACTCTTCCCCCGCAGGCAAGGTTGTCCCGCAGTTTGTCGCAACGGTGAATCCGCTCGCGGAGATTGCCACTCCGGTTGCCTCCGCCGAGCCAAGATTGCGCAGCGTAAGGTTCGGCGAATCGTCCACCGAAAGCGCCAGCGAAGCGCTCGCCGCCGCAGCGCTGGAAGGCGGCACCAGCTTCGCCAGATAGGTTGCAGAGCCAGCGCACAGGCTTCCGTTGCAGGCTGAGGCCGGAAGCACGGCCCCGCGTACGGTCGAAGGAAACGCCGCTGTAGGCGCGTTCTCCAGCGGCAGATCGAAGGTCTGCGTGGGCAGCAGGCTCTCACTCGCGTAAGGGGCGAAGCTGCCCGCCGCAAGGGCTTCGCCGCTTGCGTCCACCGCTATGCTGGTCAGCACCACGGGCGCGCCCGCGTTGCTGGGATTCGACGCGGCAAGCCCGCCAAAGCGCACCGTCTGGTCGACCAGATTCGCCGCATTCACGCGCGCGGCAAAGCTGTTCCCAATCGTGGACAGCGGTGTCAAAGGCAGCAGCGGCAGGCCCAGACTCCCATCGACCCACGCCGTTCCTGACGCGCCCGCCGCGACGAACGACTGTGATCCAGCGGCTACCACGGTCGATCCCAGCACCGAGCTGCCGTCCATCGTCATGCGCAGCAATACCTGGTACTCCACGGCCGTTAGGGGCTGGGAGACACTCGCAACAGGAAACTGCCCCAGCGACACCGGGCCGGAGAGCAGCAGGTTCGCCGCGGTCGCGTCGATGGCAAGCGAGGTGACTCCCGCGCCGGGAATGAACGTAGAGAACGTAATGCCGTCCCCCGCGGGCGTCAGTTTGGTCAGAAATCCCGAGACCGGGCCCAGCGATCCCGAGACCAGCATGTCCGGAACCACCGCCGCGACGGTGGCGTAGCCGGCTGAGGTGGTGCTCCCCGCAATGTACGCGTGGTCCGAGGTGTCCGCTGCGATGGCCGCTGGGGACGTATTTCCACTGATCCCACTCAGGTAGGTCGCGTACTGCAGCGTCGCGCCGGAAGCGGAAAATTTCTCGACGAAGCCGTTTTGCGTGCTGCCGAAGGCGGGCGCCTGAATGATCCCCGCGGGCGTGACCGGCAGCGTCGCCGCGAAGATGCTGCCGGTAATGAATACAGCGTCCGCAGTCGCCGCGATGGAATTCGCCGCCATCAGTCCGCCGCCCGCAAACGTCACGAACACTGTGTTCAAACTTGCGTCGAACTTCGCGACGAGGGAGTTGGTGGAGCTTCCCGAAGGAGTAAGAAACGCCGCACCTGCGGTCGCGGTCATTGCCCCCGAGGTCGTTGTGCCGGTGACGTACACGTTTCCGGCGGGATCGAGCGCCATGGCCAGCCCGATATCGCCTTTTGCGCCAATCTGCGCCTGCGCCAGCACGTTGGCCCCGGTCGCATCGGTCTTGAGAAGGCGCACACCGTCCTTCTGGTCGATCAGCAGATAGAGGTTGCCCTGCGCGTCCGTCTGCACGGCATTGATCTGGCCCTGGTACGCCACCGCGCGAAGTCCCGCGAACGCAAGCTGCTGCGGCCCGGTCTGGGCGATCTGCTGTGCGCCAGCCGGGGGCGTCAGCCAGCAGGCGAAGCACACAATCAGGCACCAGCGCATTCCGCGCGCCAGACGCAGGCCCCCACCGGCCGAAAGCCGCGCGCGCGCCTGTCGACAACTGCCCTCGAACTCAGAAGCCGCCTGCGCGGACCTCACGGTCTGAACGAATCGCATCATGGCCATTTGGCTGCGGCGTTACGCTGAGTGCAGCCTGCCCTCAATATCCATGGAATTGAGCGGGTTGAGTTGTCCTAGCTTGAAACTTCCAAACCAATTGAAACTATACATTCCCGAACTGGGAATTGGGTACCGTTACTTCGCGGGCGCCCGCGCGTCGTCTTCAAGTGGCGGGAGGGAGAGGACTTGCGCAACGCATGGATGAGGCTTCGCCTCAAGCAGAGACCCGAATCCGCGGCCGAGCATCGCGCGCTCGAACTCGGAATGGCCCGTGTACTGGATCGCCTGCATCCCCACGGCCTCGGCGGCTGCTATATTCTCCTCGCGGTCGTCGATGAAGAGAATTCTTGCCGGTTCGGTACTCAAGGCCTTCGCCGTAACAATGTAAATGGCCGGCTCGGGCTTCGCCATGCCCAGCGCATACGACCATGTGCAGTGGTCGAACCCGGCAAGCCAGGGCAGCTTTGCGTAAATTCCCTCTGCGATCGCATCGCCGATGTTCGATAGGATGCCGGTGCGCATGCCCGCACCCTGCAGTCGCGCCGCCCACTCGACCATCGGCAGATTCAGCTGCGTCCAAAGATCGACGTCCGTGTCCAGCAGCGCGGCACCCTGCGTGGCGTCGAACGCAACGCTGGCATGAGCGGCAACCTCATCCCAGTACGCCGGCCCGGTCAGCGCGCCGCGGTCGTAGTCATGGCGAAAGGCCCAATAGGCGATATGGAGGGCTTCTTCGCTCAACCGGGTGATTGCGCGCATCCGCGCCCAGGCCGCGGGGTCGGGCGGTCCAGAGAGCACCTGGCCGTAGTCGAAAAGCACGGCGTCGACGGGCATTGCGCTGCCCTCAGGTCGCAAAGTTTGCATTTTTCTGTCGATATTCTGTGAAGGGATTCGCACTTCCTTCGATTGTAGGGGATTTACCCTTGAACCAATGGCATCCCCATCGTGGACTCCGGAGCTGCGGCGCTGGCTCGACAAGACGGCAGCCGAAGCAGGCTTCGACGCGGCGGGCGTTGCGGGAGTTCCCGATGCGAACGATTCCGCCTCCTTAGAGGACTCCGCGCGCTTTACTGCATGGGTGGAAGCGGGCCGCGCGGGCGATATGAACTACCTGAAGCGGCGCGATGAGACCGGCGCGCTGGTCCGCAGCGACTTGACCATTCCCATGCCGTGGGCGCGCTCCGTCGTTGTGTGCGCACTGAACTACAACGCCGACGCGCCGCTCTCAATCGACCCAGCGCCGCACGGTACAGGCTGGATCGCCCGCTACGCCTGGAGCGGACGGACGGCCGATGACGGAGCAACTGGCGAACTCGCGCCCACCGACTACCACAATCAGCTGCTCGCGCGCCTGCGCCGGATTGAAGCGGGGCTTCTCGCGCAGACCAAATGCACCACTCGCTGCTACGTGGATACCGGGCCCGTCCTCGAACGCAGCCTCGCCGCGCGGGCCGGGATCGGATGGATCGGCAAGAACACCTGCGTCATCAACCAGCGCCTCGGTTCCTGGATTTTGCTTGGCGTCATCGTGACCTCCCTGCGCCTCGACATCGAACCGTGCAGCGAAGCTGAGACCGCCCCGTCCGAGGCATTACCCGGCACCCTTCTTGCGCCGGACCGCTGCGGCTCCTGCACCCGCTGCATCGACGCCTGCCCCACCGGCGCGCTGCTGGGCGCAAGGGAGCCCGAGGCGCCGCGCGAGATGGACGCCTCGCGCTGCATCGCGTACCTCACCATTGAGAAGAAGGGTGCGATCGACGAGGATCTTCGCCCGCAAATCGGCCGCCAGGTCTTTGGGTGCGACATCTGCCAGGACGTCTGCCCGTGGAACAGGAGTGATCGGAGCAGGAACGGCGGGGACGGAGGTCTCCACATCGGCGTACAAGCAGACATGCAGTCGCGTCCGGAGCTCATCAACCCTGGTCTTGACTGGCTCAGCTCGCTGGACGCGCAAGAGTTCAAGCGTTACTTTAAGGGTTCGCCGCTCGAACGCACCGGGCGCAAGCGCCTCCAGCGCAACGTCGCCATCGCGATGGGCAACAGCGGCGAGCACCGCTTCCTCCCCCAGCTCGAGGCGTGGGCTGCAGACTCCACCGACGAAGTCTTACGCGACTCCGCGGCGTGGGCGCGCACGCAGATCTTTAGCCTGGCGCAGAGCCCGGCGCGTCTGGTCGCATCCTCAAAGGAGTCCAACCCGTCGTAAGCCTCTGCTAGCATCGGAGTCACGTTCTGCGGGCTGTTCTGCCGCCGGGAGCACCGATCAGCGCGATGTCGAACGATAGCCCTACGACAGATATCCAGAAGGAAGTCCCCATTGCCGAGGTACGCCCCGTCGTCCGCGCCAGCGGCCTCGGGCCGCAGCTGATCGCGCTGGCGCGGTACATGGTGAAGACCGAGGTGCATACCTACGCATTTTCAGTGGCCGCCAACGTCATTCTCTCGCTCTTCCCGTTCTTTGTGATGTTGCTGACCCTCTCGATCCAGGTCTTTCACTCCGCGGCGATGAAGCAGGCGGTCTTCCAGATGATCGCGGCATTCTTCCCCTCGAACCAGGACTTTATCATCCACAATATGAAGCTCCTGGTCGCTCCGCACAGCGGCGTCCAGGCCCTTTCGGTCATCATGTTGCTCATCAGCTCCACCGGCGTCTTCCTTCCCCTTGAAGTTGCGCTGAATAACGTGTGGGGCGTGCGCGAGAACCGATCCTACCTACACAACCAGCTTGTCTCCATCGGCCTGGCTTTCGCCGTCGGCACGCTTGCCATGTCGTCGGTCGCACTCACCGCCGGCCAGGAGTCGCTGCTGAGCGTGATCTTCTTCGGGCACACCAACAACATCGTCTATGGCTTCCTCAGCGGCAGCATGCTACGGATCCTTGCTGCGATTGCGGGGATCCTCATCTTTTTCCTGATCTATTGGATTCTTCCCAACCGCAAGGTCCCGGCGCGCGCCGTGCTGCCCACCGCGATCGTCATCGGCCTGCTGTGGGAGGCGGCAAAATATCTTTACGTACTGGTGCTGCCGCGGCTTAACTTTCAGGCAGTCTACGGCCCGTTCTATGTCTCAGTCGGGCTGATGATCTGGGCCTTCCTGTCCGGTCTGCTGGTGCTGGCCGGCGCGCACTTCTCCGCAAGCCGTTATGCTCTCTCGGTCGCGCGGCGCGAGGAGCGCGAGGAATTGCAGGAACAGCGCGAACCGCGGAATTCTGGCGCACCCGCGAGCGAGGCCCATGCCGAGAGGACTTAGCTCGAGCGATGCGCTGGCTCCTAAGAAATGGTGGCAGCGCAGGCCGCCCACCGGGATCGCCGGCGCCGTCTTCTGGCTTGCGCTGTGGTTCGGACTGCTTTGGCTGCTGAGGCGGGTTCCTGCCCTCCGTGGCGACTTACTGAGTTCGATGCAGCTGCTGGTCGGCGCCGCGCTGATTGGCCTCGCTATCCCACTCGCCTGGCGTCTCGTCCACCAGCATCTCCTCTGGAGCCTGCGCAACCAGCTCATCCTGACCTACCTGCTGATCGGCCTTGCTCCCGCAGTCCTCTTCGTCACGCTGGTCGCCATCTCTGCCTACGTGGCCGCCGGCCAGTTCTCCATCCACCTCGCGGACAGCCGCATGCATCAGGAGCTGGATGAGATGGGCGTGGAGAACGCGCAGCGGATCTCGCGCGTGGCCCGCGCCATGCGCGATCGCGCCCAAGCGCCGCCGCCCGGGCAGCGTCCGCCCGGCGGATTCCGTGGGCCGCGCCCGGGCCGGCCACCAGCCTCATCGAACGCGAACCCCGCATCCCAGCCCGCGGTCGACCAGTCCACTCAGACAGCGGCGCAATCAACACCCCAGACGGCCTCCCAGGCAGCCGACCAGGCGCTTGCGCTCGGTGAAGTCGCGCCCGACCCGCTGCTTGCGCGCCTGCACCAGCACACCTCCATCTACGTCAACGGCGGCTCGCTGCCCGCCTTCTATGGCCCGCCGCCGGGCACTCCCGGGGAGAATCCTCCCGCCACTTCACAGGCGCCGCTTGGCCTGCCACCCTGGGCGACCGACCTCCACGGCAACCAGTTCCGCGGACTTGTGCTCGATGGCGAGGACCTTTACCTCGTCGCCGTCGACCAGCGCCGTGTCGAGTCGGGCGAGCGGCTTACCGTCGTCGACAGTCTGCCGGTCGACGGCGCGCTGATGGACGTGGTGGCGCAGGGGCTGGGCCGTGTGCGCCTCTTCGGCATGATGACCGGCATTCCGCAGACGCCGCCGGCCAACTCCGCTGAGTCCGCAAAAAGCAACGCGCGCCGCATCGCGGGCCACGACCTTCAACACCCCTCGGTCTACGGTGGCGCTGAGCCCGACGCGGTCAACTTTTGCGATCTCCGCGTCCCGTTTATCTCCACCATGGACATCACCGATTGGGAGAGCGGCGATCGCGACAATGTGCCCATCGAGGTCCACTCCCGGCCATCGCTGCTCTATCGTCAGCTCTTCGGCAGCTCGCTGGGCGGCATCGTCACCGACTTTATCCGCGATGGCCTGATCGCCCTCTGCGTCGTCTTCGCTCTCATCGAGACGCTCGCCTTTGTGATGGCCACGCGTCTCCGCCACAACATCACACAGTCCGTAGACGCCCTCTACGACGCCACCCAGCGCGTAGACCGCGGCGACTTCGTGCATCGTATCGCCGTCCCGCGCAATGAGACGCCCGACCAGCTTGGCGAACTGGCCCGCTCCTTCAACCGCATGACTGGCTCACTCGAGCGTCTCCTGCTCGAGCAGAAAGAAAAGGAGCGCCTGCAGAGCGAGCTCACCATCGCGCAGGAGGTGCAGGCCAACCTCTTCCCCCACCAGCAGCACGACCTGCCTACGCTGCAGCTGCACGGCATCTGCCGCCCTGCGCGCACCGTCTCCGGCGACTACTACGACTTCCTCCTCTTCCATCGCCCCGACGACCCCGACGGCATGCCCGGCGACGAGTCCGGCGCCGCCATTGTGCTCGGCGACATCAGCGGCAAAGGCATCTCGGCAGCGCTGCTGATGGCCACGCTGCATTCCGCCGTGCGTGCCTACCGGCTGGCCAGCGAGGACCTTGTCTATAGCGACACCACGTTCGCCGGCCTGATCGCCAGCCGCGAGGGCCGCGCGGGCGACAGCGGCAAGCTGTTCGAGTCGCCGGGCCGCATCCTCTCGCTGCTCAACCGCCATCTCTACCGGACCACGCAGGCGGAAAAGTATGCGACCCTCTTCCTCGCGCACTATGACGCAGCCAGCGCACGGCTCACCTACTCGAATGCCGGCCACCTGCCGCCGCTCGTCCTCAGCCGCAACGGAAAAATTCGCCGTCTCGATCGGGGCGGCACCGTCGTGGGCTTGATGGACGGCGTGCGCTATGAGGAGGACGGCTTCCAGATGCAGCCGGGGGACATCCTGGTGGCCTACTCCGACGGCGTCACGGAGCCGGAGAATGACTTTGGCGAGTTCGGCGAGGCGCGGCTAATGGAGATCGTGGCGCGCTATCGCGACCAGCCGCTGGAGGTCATCTCCGCGCAGGTCATGCTCGCGCTCGACGCCTGGATCGGCGCAGAAGAACAGCCCGACGACATCACGCTGGTGCTGGCGCGGCAGGTCTAGTTCTCCGACAGCGTGCCGATATGATCGATCACAAAATAATCCACCTGAGCGTTCTGCTTTTCCAGCTTCAACCCAAGTTCCTTTTGCAGCGCAACCAGCAATGTAGGAAGACCAATCTCGTCGGAAGTATCGGGATTCTGAGGAGCTGCGTCGATCCCAATGTCCAGCACCGCATCGTAGTTCCCTTCAAGCCCGGTGCGGTCAACCACCGCCAGCGGCGTCCCCAGCGAATCCGCGATCTGCTGCATCGTCATGTCCAGCATCTCAAACCGCCGCTCGCCGACCCGGCTCAGCTCGCGATTGAAGTACCCGCAGCGTGCAGGGAACTGTTTGTACGGAGGGTACGCGTGCGGATACTTGTTCTCGTCGGTCAGCGACGCAGGCAGCGCGCATGGCGCGCCTTCAGGGTGCGGCTTCAGTCCCAGCCCCGGCTTCGCAACCTCCAGAAGGTAGACCTCACCCGGGCGCTTTTCCATGTGGGCTGCGAACTGAAATCGCTCCTCCAGCATCGACCGCACCATCTCGCGCACATCGGCACGGGTAGGGTTGCCCTCCGCGCGGGCCTCGATGGCATAGCACCCGCTTTGCGCCCACTTTGGCAAGGCTGATGCCACTTGGATTCTTGCTGGAATACTCCGCAGATCGTATGCGAAATAAATAAGGCCGCCGATCGGAACATTCCATGAAAAGAGGCCTCCCGGCGGCGGCACCTCGTTACTCGCCGGGTCGAGAATCCCCGTGGCGAAGCAGAACCTCTGGCTGCTCGGCCGCACCGATGCAACGTCAAACGCCAGCTTGCCTCCGCTACCTGCCGCGGAACCTCCCGGATTCCCGGGAACAGGCGCCGCTGGTTGACCACTCTTCCCGCCAGCCTGCGCCTGCGCACCTGCGGGAAGCGCAGCTACACTCACCGCCATCAGCACGAACGCAGCGGCCTCACGGAAAATATGGGTATGCTTGAACATGATGGAGCTTCCTCTCTCGAACCTAAAGCGTTTGCAAAAACGACTAATTTCGAGGCCACTGCTTCTGCAACGGCAGTTGAAAATTCGGAACCGTCAGATAGGCTCGGCTTCGCCGCACCACGTCGTAATGCGTAAACTGGGCGGGCGTGCCGGGGCAGAGCGCGAGATCATGCGTGCCGTGTAAGTGTCCTCTGTTATCGTAGGCACCGGATTCGGCGAAGGTTAGCCGGACGGGATCGGACGAAGCGTCGATCGGGTCTGCATAGGCCTTTCCCGTCCACTCAGCGAAGGTGCGCACCTCCGCCGGCTGAGGCTGTAGACCGGAGCACGAATTACTTGAGAATGCCGCCGTGACGTAAGTCAGCGGCAATTCGCCAAACTCCGACCGGCAGAGCAGAAAGTTTTGCGACTGCTCCCCCCACTGCGTGGAGCAGACCCCGAAGCCATCCACCGAAAACGTCGGATTCGCAATCGTCGCCGTAGTCTGACTGCCCGCATGCAGTTCCGTCACCGCCAGCGTGACATGCAGCGTGACCGGCACGGATTTGAAACGCTCGTAGTCTTCGCGGCTGAGGATAAGCGGCAGGCTCGGAGCGTGGACGCCGGGAAGAAACGGCATCGCGTTCAGTTGCCGCCATGGACCGGTCCAATGCTGTCCGTCCGCCGTATCCATCGAGAACTGCATATTGTCCACCTCCACCGCAGCCCCTTCCGGTACGCCGGAGAGGTCGATGGGGAAGGTGATGAAGACATTGTTCGGCCACACCCCTACCATCAACGGATTGCTCGGCCTCGGCGCGAACGCAAGCTGCAACTCTCTCGCAACGCCGGAACTGGCGGCGGGGTACTGGCGATCAACCTCGCGCTGCGGCATCCTGGAGAGCGCCAGCGCTCCGCCCGCTCCCAGCAACGCGAGGCAGACCGCCAGCACGCGCGACAGCAGCACCCTAAGCGTGGCATATTGCAGCAGCACAATCGCCGCGCCGCCCACAACCGCAAACACCACGACCACGAAGAAATGGGAGTATGGCACCATCACCCCATACCCATGGCTATATACGCTCACCGCATGCACCTCAGACCGATTCGCGATCCAGAGGTAGCTGGCGATCGCGGCAAGATAGCTGCCGAAGACGGCCAAAGCCATGCAGGCAAAGTTGGCTGTGAAGGACGCAATCGCGATGAGGGGAACAATGAAAACTCCGCTGTACAACGTCAGCATCAAAAGCCAGCCCCAAGCCCGGCCTAGCGGCGAGAACCCCGCTTCCCTGAGGATCAGCGCCTGCGCAATCACAAACGGTATGTAGATCCAGACACCGACGAACAGCGCCTTCGCCGCCAGCAGCTTCTTTCGCTCGTACGGGCGCGTAGGCCAGAAATGGTTTTCGCCCACCAGACTCTCCGCGTGAATGACCCGTGCAATCAGCAGCCACCAAGCCACCACGACGACACCCATCGCCGAGTTGTCGTTGGGCTGCTGGTGCAACGAGGGATATTGCACGACATTCCATCGCGCAGGATAGTGAACGACGTAGATCGCCAGAGCTGTAAACGAAGCGAGAATCTCCAGCCAGAAGTGGCGTGTGTCCTTGCGAAAGATGTGGACGGTCTGGTTCATGCCCTGCCTCCCTGCGTGCTCACCGCTGCAATTCCAGAGTCGACCTGCGCCTTGCCGGCTAGGTGGGCGCGCGCGTTGGCGAGAAAGATCGAGCGCAGGGAGAGTGGCGCGAACTCAGGGTTCGCAGCCGTGGGAAAGAACGTCTCGATCTGCGCCCTTGCCTCACCTTCCGAAGTAAACGCCGAATGCGTGAACCGCACCAGTGATCCTGAGCGTTCGACCTCCATCCACGCCTCGGGCAGCTTCGGCGGCGAGCCGCTCGCCGGGTCGACCTGAAACTCCACCTTGCGGAAGCGCCCGCTCAGCGCAGTCATCTCTTCGGAGAAGAGCAGTTGCCCTTGCTCCAGATAGCCCACGTGGCTGGCGAAGCTTTCGATCTCAGCGAGATCGTGCGACGAGAGAAACAGCGTCGTCTCGCCGATGCGGTCGAGCAGGCCCTCGATCAGCTCATCGCGCACCAGCGGGTCGAGCCCGGAGAACGGCTCGTCCAGCACCAGCAGCGCGGGCCGGTAGCTTAGCGCGCTGATGAACGCCGCCTTCATACGCATCCCGCGCGACATGTGCTTCAGCTTGCGGTCAAGCGGCAGAGCGAAGTCGCGCAGCAGTTGCCGTTCCAGCCCTGCGTCCCAACCCGGATAGAACTGCCGCAGATAATCGAGGAACTCGCCCACCGTCATCCAGTCGGGCAGCTCCTGGCTTTCGGATATGTAACCGATACGGTTCAGCGCTGCGCCGCGAATGGACTGCGACGGCATCCCCAGCACCTCTGCCGAGCCTGAGGTCGACGGCTGAAGGTTCATCAGCAGTTGGATCAGCGTGGTCTTCCCTGCCCCATTCGGTCCCACCAGCGCGTAGACCGACCCCGGCTCGACCGTGAGGGTCACATCTCGCAGCGCCACAGTGGAGCCGTACCGGCGAGTCAGCGCGTGGGTGGCAATGGTTGGAGCGGGCATATCACTCATCGGCGGCTGTGACCTCGGGTATTGGGTGTGAGTAACTCGTACTGCTTCGCGATCGAGCGCAGCAGCTCGTCCTGGTCGACGCCCAGCCTGCGCGCCTCCACCACAAGCTCTTCAATCTGCCGGCCCAGCAGGCGGGTGCGTTCGCTGGGCGTGGCGTCGGGCGGCGTGGCGACTACCGTGCCGATGCCGGGATGCATCGCCAGCAGGCCGGCGTTGATGAGCTCGGTGACAGCCTTGTGCGCGGTGTTGGGGTTGATGCGCAGCTCCTTGGAGAGCGCGCGCACCGAAGGAAACGCGTCGCCGGGGCGCATCTGGCCGGAGATGATCGCGCGCTTGGCCGCAAAGACGATCTGGTCGGAGATGGGCAGCCCGGGCTGCAGCGAGATGGGGAACGGTGTCACACGTGTATTACTACGACTAATACACTGGGAATGCAAGCAGAATCTTTCTGCCCTTTTTCTCGGCAATCGGCCCGGTCTTCCGGAAGGCATGGTCCAGCGGAGTCCCCCATTAATCCGTTGGTTAATACCACCAAGTTGGGATAACGACCCGGATGCCTTACTGGGTACCCTTTACCTGGAGCTTGTGCCAGGCGCACAACACCAATGATGAAGATTCTCAAGGACGAAAGCGGGCAATCGATCGCCATCGTTGCCGCCTTCATGGGGCTCGTCGCCATGGGGTTTCTGGCGTTCGCGCTGGATGTGGGAAACCTGTCTCGCGAGAAGAGAATGGCCCAGGCAGCGGCCGATGCCGCGGCAGTGGCTGCCGCCGAAGAGGTTTCGGCCGGCGCCTCTGCCAACGAACAGAGCGTGGCCAATGCAATTGCAAAGATGAATGGTTTCGACACCACGCTCGCGACCAATCCCGCGGTGGTGACCCTCTCAACGCCGACGACTGGCAACTACACGGGCTCGGCTTACGTGAAGGCGACCGTCTCCAAACCGATCTCCACCATGTTTCTGGGTGCGTTCCGCAGCAGCTGGACCACGATGCAGGTCTCAGCCAGCGCGATCGCCGGGGGAAACGAGACCAGCCAGACCTGTGTCTGCGTCGGCGGCGGGTCGGGCACCACGCTCACAATCGGCAATGGCTCCACGCTCAACGCCAACGGCTGTGGCATCGTCGCTAACTCCACCGCATCCAACGCGATCACCGTCTCCGGCGGCTCCACCCTCGACGCTCTTTCAGTGGGCACAGTCTCGTCGTCCTGGACCAGCAGCGCCAACGTCACCGGGGGCAGCACCTACAACGTTACGGACACCGTCACCGGGACCAGCAGTTCCTGCTCCCCTACCCTGCCCACCGCGCCCAGCTACACCGCTGGCTCCTGTCTCTCAGACCCCGGGGGCAGCTACGGCACCTTTACCTTCGGCCCAGCCAGCGCCAGCAGCGTCATCTGCTATAACGCGCTCACCGTGGGCGCAAACGGTTCCACCTGCACCCTTAGCCCCGGCATCTACGTCATCAATGGTGGAGAGCTGCACTTCGAGAGCGGGTCCGGAGGCTACTCCAATCAGGGGGGGCAAGGGGTGTTCTTCTACCTCGTCGGATCTGCCAGCCTGGTGATCGACAACGGCGCGAACATTGATCTCGTCTCCGGGGGCGCAACCGAATCCGGAGGCGGCGCTGCCCCAACCGTCGGGACCTACAACGGCATTCTGATCTATCAGGTCTCGACCGACACCTCTGCGATCACCATTGCAGGGGGCTCCTCGAGCTATATGAATGGGGCCATCTACGCCCCCGGCGCGACAGTCACCATGTCCAACGGCACCGACACAAACGTCAAGGGCGGCATCTACGCAAGTTCGCTCTCTCTGGAGGGCGGGTCGACCTTCACCCCCATCGCCGACGCCAGCCAGGGCAGCCTCAACATCGCCGGCTCTCCGGTGTTGTTGCAGTGAGGTGCTGAGAGACATGCGCCAGCCAAAACGAAGCGCGGTGTGCCGTTCCTGGTCTCGCTCGTGCTGGTCCCGATTGCGGATGTGTTGCAGCGGCCTGCGCTCCGAGCATGGAAATGCGCTCATCGAAGTGGCCTTCACCGTCTCCCTCCTCGGCGTGCCATTGATGATTGGAACGGCAGACCTTGGGTTTCTGGTCTACGACTCCATCGAGGTCACCAATGCCGCCCATGCCGCTGCGAACTATGGGATGCAGAGCTCAACCTACGCGGCGAACACCTCGGGGATGACTACGGTCGCGCAGGCGGAAGCCACCGATTTTGGCACCAACCTCGGTGTCACGCCCAGCAGTTATTACGCCTGTTCGACCGCGATCGCCGGAACCCAGTACACCGGAACGAGCGCCCAAACCAACGCCAATACGGCGTGCACCGGCGGGACCAATCATGCACTGCAATTCGTTAAGGTAACGACCAGCGCGACGGTCACCCCGCCTATCCATCTCCCATTGCTGCCCTCGTCGTTTACCATCACGGGCGTCTCGGTCATGGAGGTGGAGCAATGACCGCTGGCGATCGCAACCGGCCCATCTTGCGCACCAAAGGCAAGGACCTCGGACCCGGAGAACAAGGCAGCGCTCTGGTCGAGATGTCGGTGAGTCTTTCGGTGCTGTTCACCATGTTCTTCTGCTTTATGGAGATCTGCATGGCGTTCTACTCGCAGCATATGATCTCCGAGAGCGCGCGCGACGGAGCGCGTTACGCGATGGTCCATGGAGCATCCTGCAAAACCTCGACGGGCTCCTCCTGCACCGCCACCGCCTCGCAGGTGAACACCTACGTCTCTGGGCTCACCTGGCCAAACATCGCGGGCGGCGCCGTCTCCCCGAACACCACCTACCCCGACGGCGATGAGGCGGTCGGCCATCACGTGCAGGTTGTGGTCACCTATACCTTCAACGTCAGCATGCCCTTCGTGCCGAATAAAAGCCTCACCCTGACCAGCACCTCGAAGGTCCCCATCCTCCAATAATTAAACGGAAACGCCGCCCGAGCCGGGGCGGCGTCTCTCTGTTTCTTGACGCTTCAATCTAGAGCGTCGACTCGATCTCAAATCCCCACGCCTCCAGCAGCGCCTCCGGGATGTACTTCGAGTTCTTGTTGCGCCGCGCCCACTCGCGCAGGCGGGTCGACCGGATGTACTGGTCCGGGGTCAGTTTGAACTCCTTCACGACCTGCTCGAAGGAGGTGACAGTCGGCACCACCGGGCCAATCGGCTCCGGTTTGCCCCAGTTTGGATTTCCACGACGCTTTGCCATTGGTTATTTGTGTCCTCTTCTCTTGAGATCCAGCCTTGCGATCAGCGAACGAAACGATCTGCCGCGCACCACGCACATGAACTGCCGAACGAACGCGCGAGATTCATTCTAAGGCATTTAGCCATAAAAAGCAAGTCTCTCCTGGTTACATTTTGCAGCTCCCTGGCTCATCTGAATGCCTGCAGCGCCGGGGAATCCAGCCGCACCGGGATCATTGCGGGGCAACCTGGTTCGCAATTGCGTCCGCCGGCCCCGTCAGCGCTACGGTGTTCTGTCCGGCACGCGTCAGCGACGCGTGGAACTCCACATCCTTCTCAGCCCATGAGCCTTCCATGCCCTCGCGGGTCGATTCGTCGCGTTGTGAGATCAGGGCTGCGGCGCACCATCGAGCGAAGGCCCCGCGACCACGGAAAACCTGCCATCCTCCCGCAGCGCCAGCGTGGGTGCATAGGTGCCGAGGTACTGCCGCGTCCACCAGGCGCCCTGCGTGCGCTTCTCCTCCGGCGTCGAAAACCAGTACTGCCACAGCACCGCGCGCACATACTTCGGCGGTGCGCCGGCTAGCGGGTTGCTGCGGAACAGCGCCAGCACATCGTGGTCGTTCTGAAGCAGCAGCTCCTCGGTGCGCGGCACGATGGCATTCTGCATCCACGACCCCAGCGACGCGAACCATAGGTTCCACTCGAAGCGCGGCTGATACGGCGCATAGATCCCCGGTCGCTCGTGCACGTCCTGCGGCTTGAAGCGGAAGGGATAGGGCGTCCAGTTCTGCCCGTCGTTCGACCTCTGAAACTCAATCTCGTAGCGGTGGGGCGTCATGACGGCGAATAGCCCGTAGCGGTTGGCGATACGCAGCGGCTCCAGCGCGGCCACCGGCGCGGTTGGCAGCGGCGCGTCGCTCCAGAGAAGCCACACCAGTTGCGCGGTTGTGGCGTAAAAGATCCACGTCAGCGCAACCCCGCTGACCGCGACGCGCAACCACCCGAGCGGCCGAGCGCGACTTGAAGCATCCGCCGCGACCTCTCCGTCCTGCGCGGCTGCTTCAGCACTGTCCACAGCCGGCTCGCCCTCAGCGCCCTCGGCAGGAGCAGGCGCAGCGACTGTGGACTCGGCAACGGCGGGCACAGCATTCGCAAGCGTCGTGGTCGCCAGGCTACCCCGCCAGCGCTCCGGGACCAAGCGTCGCAAGACCTTATCGTCCAGCAGCAGAATCGCGAGCACCAGCACCAGGTAGTTGAGGAAGGTGTAGTTCGCCGTCGCGATGACGCCAACCTGCCACGCGGTGACGAGGAAGAAGCACGCGACCCGCCAGCGGCCGGGGAGCAGCGCCATCCACACGAGCACCAGCTCCATCCCCAGCGTCGCGCCCGCCGTCGCGCGGTGGAACCAGAGCGGCAGATGCTGTGCGTACCAGCCGATCCAGGTGGGCAGCGGGCCGTTCTGGTAGTACTCATACATCGCGGTGAAGTTGCGCCAGGTCGGGTCGCCGCTTTCGAGCTTCACCACGCCCGACTCGAAGTAAATCCGAAACCACTCCCACAGCAGCAGCAGGATCGCCGCCCGCGCCGGCGGCCGCCGCGCACCCCACCCCGGCAGCAAACCCGGCGGCGCGAGAAACAGCGCGAGAAATCCAGCCTCCAGCAACATCCCATCGGACTGATAGCCGGAGAAATCCTGCGCCGTACTAACGAAAGAAATGAAGCACACAAAGCAGACCAGCAGCATCGCGCGCGGCCACACATTTGCAATCAAAATTGCCGACGCGATCAAGCCCACCCAGCAGATCGTCATCAGCGCGTGGTTGCTGCTGGAGAGCCACAGCAGTGTGGGCGCGTACCAGAAGCGCGCTGCGCCGAGGCTGCGCGCATCGTCCAGGTACTCGCCCGCAGGCAGAATTCCCTGCGGCCCAATCAGCCCGCGTATTTGAAAGAGCAGCGAGAAAAACGCCGAGAAGTAGATCAGCCCCAGCGCGCGCAGAAACAGCCAGCGCGCGATCAGGCGGTCTGCTGCGCCGTGTTCCGAATCGAAAAGATAGAGGAGAGCCCGCCGCACGCTTTGCATGATGGTCCTTCGCCCCCGAGCTTCTGCGTAGCCCGACGCTAAAGATAGTACGCCGCAGCCGGAATCGGGACTAACCTTGCAGTGGAGCGTGAATCGAAAGCCATGCCCGCACCAACCCCAATCCGTCGCAGCGGCAGGGCCTGCGTTATCGGCTCCGGCCCCAACGGCCTCGCTGCCGCGATCGTGCTGGCGCAGGCCGGCATGGAGGTCGAGGTCCTTGAGGCCGAAACGCAGCCGGGCGGCGCGGTGCGCACCATGGAGCTCACTCTCCCCGGCTTTCACCACGACTTCGGCTCGGCCGTTCTTCCGCTCGCCATCGGGGCGCCTTTCTTCCGGTCGCTGCCACTCAAGGACTTCGGCCTCGATTGGATCCACTCCCCCGCCCCGCTCGCGCACCCGCTCGACGACGGCACCGCCGTTGTCCTTGAGGGCGACCTCAGCGCCGCGGAAGCCGCTCTGGGTGTGGATGGGAAAGCATGGCGCAGCCTGATGCAGCCCTTTGTCACGCGCTGGGCCCACCTTACGGAAGACATACTGCAACCCATCCCCGCCTGGCCGAAGCATCCGCTGCTGTTGGCGCGCTTCGGCCTTACTGGGCTACAGCCCGCGAGCTTTCTCGCCCGCCGCAGGTTCCGGGGCGAGCCCGCTCGCGCGCTCTTCGACGGCCTCGCGGCACACTCCTTTCTTGCGCTCAACCGGCCGCTCACCGCATCCTTCGCCATGGTCCTTGGGGCCGCGGCCCATGCGGTTGGCTGGCCCATTCCGCGCGGCGGCGTGCAGTCGCTTACCAATGCGCTGGCCGGCTATCTCATCCAACTTGGCGGGCGCGTCACCACCGGGACGCATGTCAACAAGCTCAGCGAGCTACCTGAATGCGGCCTCATCCTCTGCGACATCACTCCGCGCCAGTTGCTTGCGCTCACCGGCGAAGCCCAGCCTACCCCGCTCACTGCGAACTATCGCCGCCAACTCACAAACTACAAGTACGGCCCAGCTGCGTTCAAGGCCGACTTCGCGCTTTCGCGGCCCATCCCATGGAATGCGCCCGCCTGCCTGCGTGCCGCGACCGTCCACGTGGGAGGCAGCCTCGCGGAGATCGAGGCCTCCGAAGCGGCCGTGGCCGCAGGCACCACCGCAGCGCGTCCCTTCGTCCTCGTAGCCCAGCCCACCCTTTTCGATGCCACGCGCGCGCCGGAGGGCGGGCACATCGCCTGGGCGTACTGCCACGTGCCCAACGGCTCGACCGAGGACATGCTCGACCGCATCGAGTCGCAGATCGAGCGCTTCGCCGCGGGCTTTCGTGCGTCGATCCTCGCGCGCCACGTCTCGTCACCCGCGACCCTCGAAGCCATGGACGCCAACCTCATCGGCGGCGACATCGGCGGCGGCGCCGTCACCCCGGGCCAGCTCCTCTTCCGCCCGACGCGCCACCAGTACCGGACATCATCCCCGAATATTTATCTCTGCTCCTCGTCGACGCCGCCCGGCGGCGGCGTGCACGGCATGTGCGGCGCCAACGCCGCGCGCATGGCCCTGCGCGACCACTCGCGTTCGTAAATCAGACGCAAAAAAAAAGGGCGCCGCAGTCCTCCGCGGCGACCCGAAAACCCTTTGCTACCACTTACATCCCGTTGCGTCCGCCGTCGGTCGGATGCAGCACGCGATAGCTGTCGTTGCCCTTGGACCACACCAGCAGCAGGATGTCCTTGCCCTCCGGCACCGCATGGACCGCACTCACGAACTGCTCCGCCGAGCTGACCGGCTTGCGGTTGACCTCGACCACAACGTCGCCCGGCTGCAGGCCCGCATCCTCCGCGGGGCTGCCCGGACGCACATTCTCGACCGCCGCGCCATGCACCTCGGCCGGCACACTCAGCTGCTGGCGCACATCCTGGTTCAGGTCGTCCACCGCGAGGCCCAGCTTGCCGGTGTTCGCGCCCGAAGCAGCGCCTCCTTCGTTCTCAGCAACCTCAGTCATAGGCTTGTGGTACTCGCCCACCGTCACGCTGAGTGTCGTCGGCTGGCCGTTGCGGATGACGCCAAGCTGGATGGTCTGCCCCGGCTGGTCCTCACTGACTGCGACCTGCAACGCGCTGGCGTCGATGATCTTGTGACCGTTCAGCTGGTCGATGACGTCGCCATTCTTGATGCCCGCGCGGCTGGCCGGTGAGTCAGGCGTCACCTGAGACACCAGCGCGCCGCTCGCCTCTTTTAGGTTGAAGAAACCCGCCTTCGCCGGGGTCACATCTTCGATGTTGATGCCGAGATAGCCGTGGTGCACCGCGCCGTGGGCGATGAGCTGCTCCGCCGTGGCCTTGGCGATCTGCGACGGGATCGCAAATCCCGCACCCGCGAATGAGCCGCTATCGGAGATGATGAAGGTGTTGATGCCCACCAGCTCGCCATGCGCATTCACCAGCGCGCCGCCGGAGTTGCCGGGGTTGATCGCAGCATCGGTCTGGATGAAGCCGCCGGGCTTGCGCGCGTCGTCGCTATACGGGTTCTGCCGGTTCACCGCGCTCACAATGCCGCGCGTGACTGAGTCTTGAAAGTAGCCGAACGGGCTGCCGAACGCCAGCACCGTCTGTCCGGGCTTCAGCGTGCTCGAGTCACCCCACGGCAGGCTGGGCAGGTCGTGCGCGTCGATCTTGATGACCGCGAGGTCGGTCAGCTTGTCCACGCCGATCACCTTCGCGTCCATCACGCGCCGGTCGTTCAGCGTCACCTTCACGCTCACCGCGCCGTCGACCACGTGGTCGTTGGTGACGATGTAGCCATCGGGCGAGATGATGATGCCACTGCCGATGCCATGCTCGAGCGGTTGCTGCTGCTGGAAGCGGCGTCCCTGACCTTGCTGTCCCTGACCCTGGCCGAAGCCGAAGCCGCCAAATGGCCCGTTTGGCCCGAAGAACTGCGCGAAGCCCGGAGGCAGCTGCTGCTCCTGTCCCTGTTGCCCGCCCTGCTCGGAGATCTGCTCTTCTGACCCCTTCGACGTGACCTGCACATTCACCACCGCAGGCTCCACGCGCGCCGCAACTGACTCGACCGCGCGATCAAGCGCGGTCAATGCGGCCACGCTGTTGTCGTCGAGCGGCGTAGCGGTGCTGGCCGCACGCCCCGGACTCTCATGGAAGAAGATGCTGACCGCCAGAGCAGCGGTGAGCAGCGCGCCGGCCGAGAGGCTGAGAGGCTTGCGCCCCGCCGCCTTCACTTTATCTACTAATTGATTAGTTGCTTGAGACATAAGACACCTCGCATTAAGGGTTGAACTGCAAACTTAGAGCTGAAAGACGAGCCAGCCGCCCCGCACAGGCACGGCTGCATACCGATGAAGTTGTTGCGGCGCGGCTTGGGACGATCTCGCGTCAGCCTCACTCGCGCCGGTTTCGTTCGCGTTGGAAGGGTTAGCGTTCGCGATGATCCGCCCGTCCTTAAAGGCGCGAACCGAACCCTCCGCGCCGGATGGAACCGTCAGGGTGGTCATCACCATGTGGGAACCATCGATCCCGCTCCACGACGTCACCATCACCCACTCGCCACCTCGTGCATCCATACCGCGATGAATCAGCCCGTTCGAGCCGACGGACTGCTTTCGCGCAGCCGACATCTTGGGTGCCCGTTTCATCGCGGCACTATCGCGATGAGTGGGGTCCGGCCCTTGCGGCCCGCGAACCCGGTCCGGCCGAAACACCACTGGCTGATACGCAAACCCGCTCGCCGCTCGCACAGGAGCGACACTGGCTGTCACCTGCCATCCGGCGGACTGAGCCGCCGAGAATCCAACCACCTGCGGGCACCGTGCCAACTCGGTCGCTCCGCCCAGCAGCCCCAGCATCGCAACGCCCATCACCGCGCGCGCCTGCGCCGGCCGCATCCACTCCCGGGAGCGCAGAATGCGTCCCACGCGCTGGCCCAGCTCCGACTCGCGCCCCAGAGCGCCAAGCGATAACGCCATCCCCGATTGCCCTATGCGGTGTTCCGCAAGTGCCGCCAGGCACGCCGCATAGGCCTTTGGCGCGTTCGTCGCGCGTAGCACGCGCTCATCGCATGCCAGCTCGCGCTCGAAGCATAGCCGCCGCTCCACCCATGCCAGTGCAGGGTTCAGCGGGAAGAGCACCAGCCCGATCTTCTGGGCCAGGTTGAGCCAGTCGTCCGCGCGGCCCAGGTGACCGGCCTCATGCAGCACAATCTGCTCCAGCTCCGAAGGAGTCAGCCGCTCCAGCAGCCAGCGCGGGATCAAAATCTTCGGGGCAAAGAAGCCAATCACGCTGGGGCGATCCACCTCATCGGAGACGCAGACCTGTGCCTTCCGCTCGCCCGTCGCAGGGATCTCAGTCTCCACGGGGGTCGCGCGTCTCCATAGCGCGCGAACGCGAAATCCGGCAACCACCAGCGTCGCGGCGCGCACCAGCGACGCAACTGCCCAAACCGCCGCAATCGCCAGGCTCCAACGCTCATCCAGCGTCAGCCACGCGCCGCGCCCACTGGCCTGCGCAACTCCAGCATTACGCGGCCACAGCGCGACGAGCGGCAGCGCCGCGACCACGGCGAATACCGCAAACCAGATGGCAAACCGCACCGCCGCCGGCGTCTTGGGCACCAGCCGCAGCCCCAATCCTGCGGCCGCCGCCAGCAGCGCGCCCTGCCAGACCGCGGTCAGCAGCCCGCCCGCGGCCGCCTGCGAAATCGAATGCAACCCACTCAACGCGGCAAGGGACATCATGCCTCACCTCGCGCGACGCGCCTATCGTTCGCGCCCTTAACAACCTTCGCACCCCCGGCCTTTGCACCGCGAGCCGGCTCATCGTCCGGAGCCTGCGCGATCGCCTCTTTCAGCCGTCGCAGCTCCGCCGGATCGATCTCCTCATCGCCCAGCAGCGAGAGTAGCAACCGCTCGCGCGAGTTGCCGAAGAACCGCTGCATCATGTGGCGAATCTCCGAGCGGCCCGCCTCGCGCTCTTCGACGCAGGGGCTGTACAGGAACGCGCGGCCCTCCTGCCGGTGGCGCACATAGCCCTTCTGCTCAAGAATCCGCACCGTCGTCAGTACCGAGTTGTACGCCAGCGCCTCGCCCTCGGGAATCGCCGCCACCAGATCGCCCACCGCCGACTCGCCGCGCACCCACAGCAGCTTCATAAGCCTCAACTCGGCCTCGGTCAGCGTGATGGACTTCCTCGGTGGCATCCTGTTCGCTCGCCTCTCAAACCCGGATCGCGTCGGGCAAACCGCGCCCGACACTCCCGTAGACGAAACAACTAATCGATTAGTTAGCGAGGTTGTGGAAAATTCTCTAGCGGCCGCATTCAACTACCCGGAGCTGCCCCGTATCCACCACCGCGGGCAGCTCCCAGACCCAGCCTCCGCGGTCTGCCCATACTCCATCCCTTTGTGTGGCAATCAGATAGCTAATCCCAAGCCGGCCGCACACCGCCCGCGCCCCGTCCGCCGAAGGCGCGCCCCCCGTCACACCCACGGGCAGAAACAGCTCTGCGACGCCCTCCTCCACGCTACCGCAGCGCGACGCATCCCCGCCAAATGCCGCCGGACAATCCGGCAGCGCGGCGGCAATCTGCCGCCCCGCAAACAGGATCTGCGCGTAGCGGAAGTAATCGCTGGGCTGCTGCGTGTTGAACTGCACCACCGCGTCCTTCGGGGTCCGCGTATCCATTGCGGTGAGCCCGCGGTGCAGCGCCATCGCCTCCTCGCTCAGCCCACCCACTGCCGGCCGTCCCAGCCGCTCTTCCAGCGGCAGATACACGCGCAGCGCCACTGCCTGGTATACGGTCCCTGCCACTCCCAAGCACAACATCACGCCCGCCACGATGCGCATCCACCGCCCCGCATCGCCGAACCCTCCCTCGCACCAGCGCACGGCAAGCAGCAGCAGAAAGAACTGCGCGATGAGGATCGATCGGACGCCAAAGTCGTTGTTGACCACCACGGTGGAGCGCAGGACACTCGACACCACTAGCCCCACGAAGACCAGCGCCAGCGCCGTTCGCTCCGCCTCGCCCAGCCGCCCGCGGCGCATCGAAGGGATGGCCGCCCACAACGCAAGACCATAAAATCCAAGCTCCATGAAATATCCCGGAAACAAGAGGATAAGCCCAGCAATCGCATCCTCTACCTGAGGGTGCGACCGCGCCAGTCCGGCGAATCCGGGCAGCGCGAGCAGCGCGTCCGGGTCGATCATGTGTCGCACGCCAAAACGCAGAAGGTGCAAGCCATTGTTCGCGGTCGCCGAGCGAGCGCCCTGCGCTGCTGTCTGGCCGATCGGGTTCTCCCCATTCGTGCCATGCGCCCGCGCGACGCTCGCGCCCGACTCCGCATGGCGAAGCTCGCGCAGAAACGGCAGCAACGCCATCATCGCAACCACCGCCGCCACCAGCAGCACCGGCACCCGCGCGCGCGATTCTGCCTCCCACGCAACTACCCACACCAACCACCCCAGCATCGCGAGCGCAAACGCGAACGCAATCCATGTGGAGAGCCCAAACGCGCTGGCAAAGGAGATCCCCGCCACCACTCCGCACATCCACCGCCGCCAGCCGCTCCGATCCTTCGACACCCACACCAGCAGAAGCCCGAACAGACAGCAGACCAACCCCGCAATATGGTGGGGCACCCACAGCACCGAGTCCATCCACGATCCCACCTGGTCGAACGACCACCAGTCTGCATCTGCGTCCGTGGGCAGCCGGGCGATGGCCTTCGCAATCGCTGGGAGAATATCCAACCCAGTCACGGTCAATAGGCCGAGCGCGAGTGCAATCCTCGGCCGGCGCCCTCCCTCCCGAAAGAGCGGCTCACCACCACCCTCACCGCCGAGAAAATGCCGGCAGAACAGCGCCACCATCGCCGCCAGCGCAAGCCCAGCCCACACCACGCTGGCAATCATCGCCTGCCGCGGGGCCGCCCCCGCCAGCCGCGCCGCAGCAGCGGCGACTACATACCAGAAGTAGTAGTAGCGCATGGGCGCGGCGTGTCCCGGCCAGTAGAGCGGGTTCGCCGGAGGCACGCCACCACGCAGCACCGCATCCACAAACGCTGTGCGCATGGAGTGGTCATAGACTGTGACGCTCATGTATAGCCGACTTCCCACTCCCACGTCCACCAGCTCGCCGACGGCAAAGACCGCCCACGCCGCCCCAATCCCCAGCCAGACCAGCCCGCCCGGTCCCAACCGACTTGTTTCAGACTCACTGCGCCGGGACCACGCCTCCCACGCCACGAGCCCCAGCATCGCCGCCGCACAAAGCAGTGCAGCCCAGCACACCGCGCTGAGCGATCCGTACTTCCCCAGCTCCACAGCCGCGATCGGCACAACGGCGAATGAGAGCGCCACACCCCACACCATCCGCCCGCCTGCCGTGCGTTTACGAAGCCCCAGCAGATCGCAGACCCACGCCATGCAGTATCCAGGTGCGAGCAGCAATGCCGCAAACGCCACCACGCAGCGTGCGCATCCCCACACATCCGACCGCAACATCGCCCCCGCTGTCGCACCCACCACCCTGCGTTCCTCCGCGCTCCATTATCCACGCCGCAACCGCGCCTCATCGGACGCGCACCTATAATCGAGCGTGTGACCACTTCCAATCCCACGCCGCGCCAGCTCCCGGGGCAGACCCTGCTCTTCGACGCCGACGATACGCTATGGGAGAACAACATCTACTTCGAACGCGCCATCGCCGCGTTCATCAACTACCTCGACCATCGCGTGCACACCGCAGAAGAGGTCCGCGAGCACCTCAACCGCGTCGAGCACACCACCATCCAGGAGCAGGGCTACGGCCTTAAGAGCTTTCGCAAATCGCTGATCGCCTGTTTCGAGCAGCTCACCGACCAGCCCATCACGCCGGAGAAACACGCGCGCATTGTCAGCTTCGCGCAGTCCATCGCCGACCAGGAGATCGAGCTGCTGCCCGGCGTCGCCCGCACCGTTGCCGAGCTGGCCACGCGCCACCGCTGCATCCTGGTCACCAAGGGCGACGACCTGGAGCAGCGCGACAAGCTCAATCGCTCCGGCCTGGAAGCCCATTTCACCGCGGTCGAGGTGCTGCACGAGAAAAATCCCGCGGCGTATCGCGCGCTCGTCGAACGCCACATCTGCGACGCGCCCACCACCTGGATGATCGGCAACAGCCCGCGCTCGGACATCAACCCGGCGCTGGCCGCCGGCCTGCACGCCATCTTCATCCCGCACGACTTCACATGGGTGCTAGAGCACGAGGTGGTCAACCGGCCGCCCGCGGGGCAGACGCTGCTCGAATTGGCATCCTTTTCGGACCTTACGCGGCACTTTTGAGCTGGCATTACAGGTCGAGCGGGGAACCCGCGAATGCTATACTGGCCCTCGGATGGCTGGTCGCTCCTGTCGCACTCGCCGCGTGTGTCAGGCTCCATGCGGAGGTGGCGAAATTGGCAGACGCACTAGCTTGAGGTGCTAGCGCCGCAAGGCATAGGGGTTCAAGTCCCCTCCTCCGCACCAATCTGAAATCAAAAGTCTTAGTTCAGAGTCAGCCTAGAACGGCTGGCTCTTGATTTTGGCACTGTAGCGGTTTCTGTAGCGGTTCTGGATTGATTTTTTCGATTTCCCCGCTGCTACGGCCGCTCGATGTTCGGATATTGTTCGGACGGCTCCGCCGCGCGAAATTCGGGGCTGTCCGCAAACGCAGGTTCACCCGCCGACATGAGGCTTGTGCGACGCATCGGACGACACGCCGCTGAACACGACTCGCCGGGATTTTTTGCTGAGGGCCGTCTCGGGCAGGTCTTCGATTTCCATGCGGAGCGCGACGAGGAGCGAGTGCTTCATCCTCGCTGGACTCGTCGCGTCGCTGCTCTCGATGATTTTGTAGAGCCTCATCATCAGTTCGGCGATGACTTCGTTGGTGTCGACTTGTTCCATGGTGGGGCCGATTCTATGCTTCAAACCGGTGGATTTCAGTTGCGAGCTATAACGCTTTCGTCGCCGACAGCTTCTTAGGAGCTTTTCCTTTGTTTGACTTGCTCCCGGTCGCTCCACCCGATTGCGCCTTGAGGATTCGAGCTTTCCCCTCAAGGTCCAGAAAGAGCGTTGATAATGGGACGCCGAGCGTCGTCGCCACTTTGGCGATGTTCTGGAAGCTGAGATTGCTTTCGCCGCGCTCGATCGTTCCCATGAATGTGCGGTGGACGCCGCATTTATCGGCGAAGGCTTCCTGCGAATAACCGCGTTCGGTGCGCAGCTCTCGTATCCGTTGCCCTAAGGCTTTCAAGATCAGCCCTGTATCTCTCTCTCGCACACCATTGAGTGTTCGAGAGTGATGCGCTTACGTCTACAGTGTTTGCATAGACACTGTTTCCATAGTATCGTTGGTCATTCCCAATTCAGGTTCCGATGGAACCGGAAAGGTGGCCCGCGATGAACTCTCATATGCGTCTTTATGGCGGTGGCGGCGGCGGTGGTGGCGGTGGCCGGCCTCTGTCGAACTAAGCAACGATCAACCCTAACGAGCCGGCGCCTTCGGGCGCTGGCTCTGTTTTTTGCCCATGCGATTTTCCCTTGAGCCGCTGGCGTCCTTGGCGACCATTGTCGGAACCGTCGTGAGCATCCTTGCCCTGATGCAATCGAGCGCCTGGCTTGTCGTGGCTGGCGTGGTCTTCGCCGTCCTTGGAATCACCATTGTCCTCTATGCGCGCAGCAAGCGATTGACGCTCGATTCGGCCTCGACCGTGATCGAGGGCCAGAGCATCGATTCCCTCAATATCGCCAATCTCAGACGCCGCGTGAACCGGACCTTTTTCGTTCAGGAAGCCTTCCATACGGTGCGGATCGAGGGCAAGGATATGGATATCGCCTGGAAGTATTCGGGATACTGCAAGGCGGAACGCGAGGCCGCTTTTGAATTCAGCATCGATTCGGAGGACAGCACGGCCTTTGCCGAGCTGCATTGCATCGCCTTCGATCTCGGCCATGACCCCGAGATGAAACACGAGATCCGTCCCCTGCTCGTCGGCACGGACGGCATTTCAAAGAAGATTTCGGTGCCCTTCCTGACCGAGATCAAGGCGGACGAGTCTTTCGGTGTCTTCCTCAAATGCAGGCTGCCGCGATGCGTGTCGGCTGGCTCCGGTTATTACACCTCAACCCTCTCCTTCGCCCAGGACCGTGTTCCGCGCTCCACGGTCAATCTGATTTTCGCGGGCAAAGCGCCGCGCTGGGTTCGGGTCTATGAGAGCAAAGGCAAGCGTCCGGCGGAGCTCGTGAAAACTTTGGCGCCCTCCCGTCAGGAGCCCGGCCTCTCTGAATACCTCGATGTCGTCGAAGGCAGGCCGGGCCAGTCGGCGAGGGTCTATATGTTCTGGCGCGACTCGATCTAGCGCTGATACCCTGTGGAGAATAAACGGCGAAACTCGCGCTACAATTCCGAGCATGGGCGGCGAACGGGCATCGACGGCGCGGATGCGTCTTGAGGGGAAGATTTGCTGCTTCTGTAAGTCATCACTTCCGCCTCCTCATCTGCCCGGAGAACGCGTCTGTGATCGCTGCAAGGAAGAACGCTCACCTCGCCGAAGAATCTACATGCACTTCATGTTGAACAGGCGCTGGTACTGCCAGTTTCTCGAAGAGGATCTGAAGACTCCCCTGCCCCGCAAGATCACGTTTTCAGATGAAGCCAAACTCTTTGAGATGGCCGAGCGCGGCGGTTACAGGCTCAACCTCGAAGGTCGGCAGGCAATTGAACATGCGATCCGAAACGGGCGCGGCGGCATCTGGCTTCAGTTGTCGGAAGATCAGTATTCCAAACTCAAATGCCAGTGATACACCGTAGTCCTGCTCATTCGGAGTCTTCTGTGCGCGTATACGAAATCTTCGCGGAAGGGACGGCACTGATGATCTTGTCGATGAGTGGCATACTTGGCATACCCCATTGATTGCTAATCGCGACCGTTTTATCTCCGATATCAATAAGGTGATCATCGTCAATGAACATGCGTTGAGGCCGAAACACATAACCCGAGGAGGTTCGCGAGGCCTGAGCCGCTGCATGGAATGCATCGCCCCGGAGATGACCGTCGACGATGACCAATTTTCGGTTAGGCAAAATGGACTGGAGCACATCCACTGTGAGACCCGCTGCCGCTGCCGCGGCAACGACGTGCCACATCAAATTGCGCTTCCAAAGACTCGGTATCGTCCGTCCATTCACCGTGAGGTCATATCTGGTGAAGTCAATGGTCGACTCGGCGGCTTGTCTAGCTTCTTCCTGCTTTTCCTTAAGACGTACGGTATATTCCTGGGCCTCCGGTAGAGGTATGATCTGGTCGATCTCCAGTAATGTGCGTTGCTCAAGTTGATAAGGTCGAAGACGCACGCAACGGATATCAAGACCGTTGCTGTTCAACCATAGGACTGCGGTCGTTAGCTCGCGTGAGAAATCCGGTGAGACCAGGATGATGCGCACGGCTTGCCCAAAGTCGTCCGGCGGCTCCGTCAATCCGAGAAAATCCAGAATTGCGCTCTCGGCCTCCGAAGCTTCTGCCTTCAGAAACTTGGCATGTGCTGCGACGGCTTGGTGGAAACTCAGGGTGGAGACCATCGCGGCATAGCGGACGGCTTGCAGTTCCATATGGCCACCGTCTTCACTGCGTTTTAACTCTATGACCACGAGAGAGCGGTTGCGATCTAACGCGAGAATATCCACGCGTCGACGGCTGTCTTCCCATTGTGAAAACTCTTCGGCCAAAACAAAAAGATCTTTTCCAATGACCGAAATGGAGTTCTTTAATAGACGTTGCAAATCCTCCCGTTCGCGGAAGAACTGCTCGTGCATTGTGGTTTTTGGGACAGCCATAAGGGCTTCATGGGTTAGTTCGAAGAGGGGCATTTGAGTGTGATCAGTGTAAAGCAGAACCTGTGCAGCTAGCACTAATGTGGGTTCCGGACTCTGGCAACCCTATATTTGATCTCCGTGAGACTTGTTCTGGATTTGGAAGGATTTTATTGAAGTGGCTGTGGGTCTCGAGTACCGCCCTTCCCGCCTGTACCGTCGCCTCGCTGAGCCCCTTCCGGTGTTAATAAGGTTAGATTCTGTGTTAAGTAGTGTTACGCCCTGGAAAACTTCATTCAAGCCCCTGTTCGCGCTCGGCCTTTTTGTGGCCTCGGTATCTGAAACCCCGAAGTTCGGTCACTGAAACCCCGAATCCGGGTAACTGAAACCCCGAGGTTTGGTAAGCGAAACCCCGAATCTTCGGACCCGGTAAGCGAAAGCCCGAATGGGTAATTGAAACCCCGAATCTCTTGACACGGTAACTAAAACCCCGAATATGCCCGGATGGTATCTGAAACCCCGAATCCGGATGGGCAGCTTCTCCTCGCCAAGCATGGCAAGGGCGATCTGTTTATCTGCGATGTCGCGGATGCCGTGCTCAAGGATCTGATTCCGCAGATGGAGCATCCCTTTTACTCCCTCTCGAAGAAGCCGGATACCCAGATCAGGCGCTATGAGCATAACGGCAACTGGCTGGAGATCGTGCCGAGCGTCAAGGGCCTTGCGACCATCTACGACAAGGACATATTGATTTACTGCATTTCGCAGCTGATGGACAAGCAGAAACGGAATGAACCGATGGGCCCCCGCGTCCACATCACAAGCTACGATCTCCTGCGGTTCACGAATCGCGGTACGGCGGGAAAGGACTATAACGCCCTCTGCGAGGCAATCGCCCGCCTTGCCGGCACACGCATTACGACCAATATCCGGACGGGCGATGAGGAGCAGCGGGACAGCTTTGGCCTGATCGATGCGTCATCCATCCGCCGTAAACACGGGCTCGACGGGCGGCTGCTCTGGGTTGAGATCAAGCTCTCCGACTGGGTTTTCAACGCCATCAAGGGGCAGGAAGTGCTGACCCTGCATCCCGACTATTTCCGGCTCGGAAAGCCCCTTGAGCGCCGGGTGTATGAGCTGGCGCGGAAGCACTGCGGGCGGCAACCGACCTGGTCGATCTCGCTTGAAACCCTGCTCAAGAAATCGGGCTCCCAGAGCCCGATCAAGCATTTCCGGCAGATGGTGAAGCATATCGCCCGGCATGACCATCTGCCGGACTACAGGGTCAGCTTCGACGAAGAATCCGACAATGTCACCTTCGTCAATCGCGAATCCTGGTGGGATAAGACCGCCCTGCCCTCGGATGGCGTGACGCTGCCGGTCCTGCCGCCTGAAGCCCTTGAAGACGGCCGCGCGGCGGCGCCGGGCTATGACGTCTACCATCTCGAAGCCGAATGGCGGGAATTCTGGGAGAGTTCGGGGAGACCGAGGCTCGCCGATCCTCCCGCCGCCTTCGTCGGCTTCTGCCGCGCCCGCCACAAACGCGCGCCTCTCAAACGGACAACGCCCGATGAAGAATGGTAAAGACTCCCCTCCCCTGCCCTCCATTCAGAAACCGCGAGAGAGGCTCATGGATGAGTCCCTTCAATTTTCCGCGCCCACCCTGCTCCGCGTGCCGGTATCGCGCTCCTCGGCAAGCCTCGCGCTCTGGCGTGGATCTTTCTGCCCGACCCGACGCCGGCAACCGGCCAAAACCGCCATAAACGGGAGGTCATCGGTAATCCAAATGGCGACCATCTGTATACCGATGGTCAGCCGTATGCCACAGGCCTTCAGATTGGTGCCGGTTGACCAACCGTTAGCCTCTTGACTTCGGATGGTCATCTGGTAGCTTTCCCGGCCTGACAGATCCAGGAGGAGGGGAGCCATGCCGACCATCGCATTCGTATCGCCAAAGGGAGGGGTTGGAAAAACCACCTCGGCTCTCCTGTTCGCGACCGCGATCGCCGCGCTCTATGAGGTGACCGTGATCGATGCCGACCCCAATCATCCGATCGAGACCTGGGCGAAGGGCGGCAATGCGCCGGAGCGCCTCTCGATCATTTCCGATGCGACCGAAGAGAACATCATCGAACGCATTGAAGATGCGGAGGAGAAAACTCCGTTTGTCGTCGTCGATCTCGAAGGCACGGCATCGAAGATCGTCGTCTACGCGGTGATGCAGGCGGATTTCGTGGTCATTCCGACGCAAGGGTCGCAGTTGGACGCCAACGAAGCGAGTAGGGCGATCCGCGTCGTCCTGCAAAGCGAGAAGCTGTCCGGCAAACGGAAGCCCTATGCGGTGCTGCTGACGCGCACCAATCCGTCCATCCGCGCGCGCGGTCTCGCCCATATTCAGAGCGGTCTGATTGACGCCGGTATCCCGGTGCTGCAGACGGAACTCAATGAGCGCGACGCCTTCAAGGCGATATTTTCGTTCCGGCAGACGCTTGAGGGCTTGAGCCCGGCCGAGGTGCCCAATCTCGACAAGGCGAAACTCAATGTCCTCAAATTCGTCGAGGAAGTGTTCGAGCGCCTCGCGGCGGAGGAGGGGGCGAGGAAAGACGATCAGAAATCCTCAAGCGTGGCGGGTGCCGCATGAGTGAACGCGCCAATCCCTTTGCCGATCTGAAAATCCCGGCGACATTCGCGACGAAGCCGAAAGCGGACAAGGCTGCCGAAGAGCAGACCGTCGCGCGCATCGCCGATGACAACAACTTCACAAGCCGGGAGCCGGCAAAGACTCCGAAAGCCCCGAAGCGAAAGCCGCGCATTCACAGGACCGGACGCAATCAGCAGTTCACGGCGAAAGCAACGGCCGAGACCGTCAGCAAGATTTATCAGCTCGCTGATGCCAGGAAGGTGCCGCTCGGTGAGCTGCTGCGATTGGCCGTGGAAGCCCTGGAGCGGGACGATGCGGTGAAGCAGGCAAACCCCGCGTCGGAATGAGCGACGCGGGGCAGCAAATCACGCTGCAACCGGAAGGTTCAAAGCCGCAAGTCGTCTCTCTGCGGTCGCATGATGTTGGGGGTCGATCTCGATGCCCACATATCCGCGGTCAAGTTTGTGCGCGGCCACGAGCGTTGCACCGGAACCGCAGAACGGATCGAGTACCAAGCCGCCGGCGGGGCAGAATGCTTCGATCAGCGGTCGCATGGAACTCACCGGTTTCTGCGTCGGGTGCAGACGGTTGCCGGTGTATTTCCAGTCGATGACATCGGCTATGGGCTGGCTCGGGGGTGTCACGTCACCTTTGGCAAGCAGGTAGGCGCATTCGTGGGTGTAGCGGAGCAACTTTCCACCAGAAGCATATTGCTTGCGAAAAACGATATGGCCCACGATCCGGAAACCGGCCGCGTTCCAGGCGGCAACGAACCGGTCGACACGGTTCCAGCCGTAGAAACTCACGCAAAATGAGCCGGGTTTCAGGACGCGATGGATCTGCGCGAAGGCTGGATGCAGCCACGCCGAGTTTTCATCGTTATGCACCCGTCTGCCATCGCGGCTTTCGTAGCGCACGATATAAGGCGGGTCCGTCAATGCGAAATCGAAGCTGTCGGACGCTAGGCCTCCAAGAACATCGATACAGTCGCCATGCAGGATAGCGTTGCGGGGAGGAAGTGCGAGTTTCGTCATGGTGTGCCTCTTTCGTTTGAGTTGCCCCAGGAGCGGGGATGAAAGAGGGCGCGCAAGGCCGCCGCCACTGAGCGCGGCTGTCATAGGTTGTTGGGGGAACCGTGGCCGGAGCGGGCAGGGGGGAGCCGAGAACCGTCATTGACAGCAAGCGGCGGCGGTTACAGTGCCATCACCCCGCCTGTCAGGGGCACCGGAAAGAGGGGGCATCATGATGCGGAGATTAGAAGGCCTATTCACCGCACGATATGCGGCGATTATCCTTGCGTTTGCGGAGAATAGTGGCTAGATTCGATGCACATGGCACGGAAGGTAAAGCCTCAGACCTACATTCACGAGCTCGCGAACTGGCCACGTTTTGACTGGGACCATAAGCGTCTTTCCGCTCGGCTCGTCGATGTCCGGCATCGTCAAGGCCGCTTGATCGGGCGTATGGAGACACTTGGTTTTCCGCTCCGTACGGAAGCGGTCCTGCAGACCTTGACCGAGGATGTTCTCAAATCGAGCGAGATTGAAGGTGAGAAGCTTGACCGCGATCAGGTGCGTTCCTCCATCGCGCGCCGTCTCGGGCTGGATATTGGCGGGCTAATCCCTTCGGACCGCGATGTCGAGGGTGTGGTCGAGATGATGCTCGATGCGACCCAGTTCTACGACAAGCCGTTGACCGCCGCGCGCCTGTTCGACTGGCACGCCGCCTTGTTCCCAACCGGCCGCAGCGGGATGTCCAAGCTGAAGGTAGGGGCTTGGCGCGACGATAAGACGGGGCCGATGCAGGTCATCTCGGGTCCGATCGGCAAAGAACGCGTTCACTATGAAGCGCCTGCCGCCGATCTGCTTCGCTATGAGCTGAAGAAATTTCTCGACTGGTTCGAAAAGGACGACTCGACTGATCTGGTCGTCAAAGCCGGGGTCGCGCATCTTTGGTTCGTCACGATCCATCCGTTCGACGACGGCAATGGGCGCATCGCGCGCGCGATAGCGGACATGGTTCTCGCCCGTTCAGAGCGGAGCCCGTGGCGCTTCTACAGCATGTCGGCGCAAATCCGGCAGGAGCGAAAAGCCTATTACGAAATTCTGGAAAGGACGCAAAAGGGCGATCTGGACATTACACGGTGGCTTGAATGGTTTCTGGATTGTCTTGGGCGTGCCTTCGAGCGTGCGGAAACGACGCTGGCGGCGGTCCTCTATAAGGCTCGATTCTGGGAGAAACATGCAGACACAACCTTCAATGACCGGCAGCGGAAGATCGTGAATCAGTTGCTCAACGGCTTTGAAGGCAAGCTGACTTCCTCAAAATGGGCCAAGCTCACGAAATGCTCCCAGGACACCGCCTTGCGGGACATTGAAGATCTGGTTCGGAAAAAGGTTCTCAAGAAGGACGCGGCAGGCGGGCGGAGCACATCCTATTCTCTCCGTGAAACCCCACGCGACAAAGAGAAGGAATAAGCCCGCGCCGGTGTGACCGACGCGGGCCTTCCGGCTCAGCAGGGAGTGGGGCTGGTCATCGCCTTATTGGCATCGAAGGCTTCGCGCGGGTTCTTAGGTCCACCGCTACCTCCGGATGACTCGTCTTCGCCAGGGAAACTAAGCTCCATGTTTGGTGTAATGGCGACAAAGAGCGGCATAACCGCAACCTTACCTTCGCCGACTTCATCGACCATGATGATGGCGACGCCTGGCTCGCCGTTGATCGTGCAACTGGCAAGGGTGATGTTGTCGTAGAGCTGTGACCGTACAGCCTGAAATACGCGAACGTGGCCTGGAGTGATATTGCTCATGGTTGCTGCCTCTTTCGTTAGGAGTGACCCCCACGGCGGGGGCGAAGGAGGCACGGCGCGCCGCCGCAAATGGGCGCAGCCGTCATAGCTTGTTGGGGGCACCGTGGCCGGAACGGGCAGGGGGGAGCCGAGAAGCGTCATTGACGGCAAGCGGCGGCGGCTAGAGTGCCGGACCCCGACCTTCGGGGGACCTCGGCAAGGAGGCGTTGCTACCAAGGTCAATACTCACTCGGCAGGTGGATTACATTGTTCGCGAAATAGAGAGTGACCTCATCGAGCGGGAAGTCTGTGAACTCAATGTGCTGCGTGTAGACGATGTTGTCATTGCCATCGTCGCAGACGAGCGTGGCTGCATGGTCCTCGCGTACGGTAAGTTTCCAGACCTGGAATTCTTCGGCAGCGACCCGCTTCTCGTGGTGCTGGCAGATGGCTATGGCATCGAGCAGCCAATAGGCTCCGCCTTTCTCAGCGAGATATTGTGCGCCGTCGGTATAGGTGACGTTCCGGTTGAGCGCGTGGCGGTACCAGTTCTCGCTGCCGGTGAACTGATTGAGATCGGATTGTGTAAGCTTCGTCGTCATGTCTGTCTCCTTTGGTTGAGTGACCCCCACGGCGGGGGCAAGGAGGCGCGACATGCCGCCGCGACGGAGCGCGGCTGTCATAGGTTGTTGGGGGGACCTTGGCCGGAACGGGCAGGGGGAGCCGAGAACCGTCATTGACAGCAAGCGGCGGCGGCTAAAGTGCCTCGCATCCCCGCTGTTTGGGTCGCGTAGGTCAGGCAAGAATAAGCACGGGGAAGCTCAACAAGAGCGGTACTTAAGCCTTCAGAACAGCGCCGGGATAGGTTGCTCCCAGCTCGTTTCGTTGAGGGACTTCCTTTCGACTGCCCGGAATGCGAGAATTCCTTCATTCTGAAGCCGTTGTGACGTAAACGATAAGATAACTGCATGAACAAGAAAGACCTCAGCGAACGCGACATCTGCTCGAAATTCATCGGTCCCGCCGTCAAGCGCGCGGGCTGGGACGGCATGATGCAAATTCGAGAGGAGGTCGCCTTTACAAAAGGTCGGATTATTGTTCGGGGAAAGTTGGTTTCACGCGGCAAAGCAAAGCGAGCCGACTACATTCTCTATTACAAGCCAAACATACCGATCGCGATTATCGAAGCGAAGGATAACAATCATAGCGTCGGTGACGGGATGCAGCAGGCTCTCGGCTACGCTGAGACGCTGAGTATCCCGTTCGTCTTTTCATCAAACGGCGACGGCTTTGTATTTCACGATCGCACCGGAATCAGCCAAGATAAGGAGGCCACCCTTACACTCGACCAGTTTCCAACGCCTGCGGATCTCTGGAAGAAATATTGTGAGTGGAAGGGGTTGACGCCTGAAGCGGAAAAGATTGTGCTGCAGGATTACTTCGACGACGGTAGCGGCAAGGCTCCCCGTTACTACCAGACGAGTGCAGTCAATGCGGCAATCGAAGCCATTGCCAAGGGGAAGGATCGCGTCCTTCTTGTAATGGCAACGGGAACCGGCAAAACATATACGGCATTTCAGATCATATGGCGGTTATGGAAGGCGGGACGCAAGAAGCGCATTCTCTTCCTGGCTGACCGCAATGTTCTCATTGACCAGACGATGGTCAATGATTTCCGTCCCTTCGGGGCTGCAATGGCAAAGCTGAGTACGGGCGCTAGGACTATCGAACGCGAAGATGGCTCTGAAGTCGAGATCACCACCGCGCTCGACAGAAAGCGCCGCATTGATACCGCCTACGAGGTCTACCTCGGCCTTTATCAAGCCATAACCGGGCCGGAAGAGCGGCAAAAGCTCTTCCGTGAATTCTCTCCTGGCTTCTTCGATCTGATCGTCATTGACGAGTGCCACCGTGGGAGCGCGGCCGATGATTCGGCGTGGCGGGAAATCTTGACCTATTTCTCGGGTGCTACCCAAATTGGGTTGACGGCGACGCCAAAGGAAACGGCTTATGTCTCGAATATCGACTACTTCGGGAAGCCCGTTTACTCGTACTCGTTGAAGCAAGGCATTCAGGACGGCTTTCTCGCGCCGTACAAAGTGGTCAAGGTCCACATCGATGTCGATGTCCAGGGCTATCGGCCGGAACTCGGCGACACCGACCGCGACGGGAACGAGATCGAGGATCGGATCTACAACACCAAGGATTTCGACCGCACTCTCGTCATTGATGAGCGGACAAAGCTCGTCGCCAAGAAGGTCTCTGATTTTCTGAAGGAAAGCGGAGACCGCTTTCAAAAGACGATCATCTTTTGCGTTGATGAGGAACATGCCGCGCGAATGCGCCAGGCGCTCATCAACGATAACAAAGACCTTTGCGACGCCAATCATCGGTATGTTATGCGCATCACCGGGAGCGACGCCGAGGGGCAGGCGCAATTAGGAAACTTTATCGATCCCGAAGCGAAGTACCCTGTTCTTGTTACCACGTCTCGCCTGCTTTCAACCGGTGTTGATGTCCAGACATGCCGCTTAATCGTTCTGGACCGCCCCGTTGGCTCAATGACGGAGTTCAAGCAGATCGTCGGACGCGGAACGCGGGTCCATGAGGATACAAAGAAGTTCTATTTCACGCTCATCGATTTCCGGGGCGCGACGAGTCACTTCGCCGACCCCGAATTCGACGGCGAACCGGTCCAGATTTATGAGCCGGGAGAGAATGACCCCATCACGCCGCCGGATGACGTGGCGCCACCTGGCGATGATGGAGAGCCAGTCCCGCCAACGCCAGGCGACGATGAAGTGATCGTGGATGGCGAGCCGCCGGACATAACAATCACGGAAGGCGAGGAGAGGCCGCGCAAGATTTATGTCGATGGGGTAGGGGTCACGGTTCTTGCCGAGCGTATCGAGTATCTTGACGAGAGCGGCAAGCTGATTACCGAGAGCTTGCGAGATTTCACGAAGAAGGCGCTGAAAAAGCGGTTTGCCAGCCTGGACGCATTTCTCAAACGCTGGCAGGCGGCGGATCGCAAGCAAGCTATCGTCGAAGAACTCGAAAATGAGGGCCTCTCTCTGGAGCCTCTAGCCGATGAGGTAGGTAAGGACCTCGATCCCTTCGACCTGATCTGTCACGTCGCCTTCGACCAACCGGCGCTCACGCGGCGCGAGCGTGCGGATAATGTCCGCAAACGCGATGTGTTTACCAAGTACGGCCCGCAGGCGCGGGCGGTGCTCGAAGCGCTCCTGCAAAAATATCAGGACCAGGGCGTACTTGATCTCAGTGATCCTCGTGTCCTGCAAATCCCGCCCCTCGATAAAATGGGCACACCTTTTCAACTCATAAAGGAATTCGGCACCCGAGCCGATTTCCTGTTTGCGGTTCACGAGCTTCAATCAGCCATTTACCAGAGAGCAAGCTAACCTATGTCCGTTCGCAATACCGTCAAGTCGATTCAAGACATCATGCGCCAGGATAGCGGCGTGGATGGGGATGCGCAGCGTATCTCGCAACTTTGCTGGATGTTTTTCCTCAAAATCATCGACGATCAGGACCAGCAACTTGAGCTGATGCAGGAGGATTACAAGTCACCCATACCCGGAAAACTACAATGGAGAACTTGGGCCGCTGATCCAGAAGGCATCACCGGCGACGAGCTGTTGACGTTCGTGAATACGCAGCTCTTTCCGCAGTTGAAGGAATTGACAACCGCTGGCAGGCAAGGAGATCGTCGGCGTGTTGTCAGGGATGTGTTCGAAGACGCGTACAACTACATGAAATCCGGCCAGCTCATGCGGCAGGTCGTGAACAAGATCACTGAGGTGGACTTCAACAACCTGGCCGAGCGTCAGCATTTTGGCGACATCTACGAGCAAATTCTGAACGATTTGCAAAGCGCCGGCAACGCAGGGGAGTATTACACGCCACGCGCCGTGACGGCATTTATGGTGGACCGCATTGATCCGCACCCCGGGGAGATACTTTTAGACCCTGCTTGCGGCACCGGGGGGTTCTTGACATGCGCTCTGCGTCATATGCGCGAACGCTACGTCAAAACAGTCGAAGACGAAGAGACCCTACAACAAGCCTTGCGAGCTGTAGAAAAGAAGCAGCTCCCGCACATGCTGTGTGTGACGAACATGCTTCTGCATGGCATCGAGAATCCCAGCTTCGTTCGCCACGACAACACACTTGCTCGTCCCTATATTAGCTACACTGCTTCGGATCGTGTTGATATCGTGCTTACCAACCCACCGTTTGGGGGCCGTGAAGAAGATGGCATCGAAAGCAACTTCCCAAAACATTTTCAGACGCGCGAGACAGCGGACCTCTTTCTCGCACTCATTATTCGACTTTTAAGGCCGGGTGGACGCGCCGCCGTGGTGCTGCCTGACGGTTCTCTCTTCGGAGACACGGGTATAAAGAAAGCACTCAAAGAGCATCTGCTCCAAGAGTGCAATCTCCATACCATAGTCCGTCTTCCGAACAGCGTATTTAGGCCCTACGCTACCATTGGCACGAATCTTCTCTTTTTCGAAAAGGGGGAGGCTACCAAGAACATTTGGTTCTTCGAACACATCGTTCATCAGGGACAGAAAGCCTACTCGATGACCAAGCCGATCCGCGTGGAATACCTCAAACCGTGTGTGGATTGGTGGGGGGGCAAAGCTCGCAAAGGTAGGGTCGAGACCGAAGCGGCCTGGATGGTTACTGTCGATGAGGTCAAGGCGCGCGAATACAACTTAGACTTTAAGAACCCTCACACCGTTGCAGAGAATCACGGCGACCCGGAGGAATTGCTCGCGAAGCTGATTGCGGCTCAGAACGAAACGGCCACCTTACGGAACAAACTAAAGGCTATATTGGCGGAAGCATTGATGCGATGAACCCTGACTTGCTGTTCGAAAATTTTGATGAGCTCAGTGGTGCGCCAGATGCCATCCCGCGCCTGCGCCGTTTGATTCTTGACCTTGCAGTCCAAGGAAAGCTTGTTGAACGCGATCCGAACGATGAGCCGGCTTTGGTGCTACTCACGCGGATCAAAGAACAACTTCGTGAGAGCAAAGCGGGTCCGGGAGCTGGCAGACCTCCTAAAGCACTCAAGATTCCCTTCGAATCCTTGCCAATTCTTAAGCCCTCTTGGTGGGAATGGGCGCGGCTAATCGAGATTGCCGATGTATCGTACGGTTTCGCGTTCGAATCGTCGCGTTTCAACTCGAACAAGGTTGGCCTTCCACTCATTCGCATTCGCGATATTTCATCCACCGAGACTGAGACACATTATGACGGCGATTTTGAACCGGCTTACCTCGTGCGCAACGGAGATTATCTGGTCGGCATGGATGGCGACTTCAACGTCCGACAGTGGAAAGGGTCAACGGCTCTGTTGAACCAGCGTGTAATGCGCATAAAGAATTGGCGGGCTGAGATTTCAGCCGAGTTTTTCGCCATACCGCTACAGTTGATTCTCCAGCATCTCCATACCTCGACCTCGAAGACAACAGTAAAACATTTATCTGCAAAGCAAGTTAATGGGATCTACCTTCCTCTTCCGCCCCTTCCTGAGCAATGCCGAATTATTGAAAAGGTAAATGAATTAATGGCACTTTGTGATCGCCTAGAAGCGTCAAAGAACGAAGAAGGGAAGTACACGGAACGCCTCGTTGCGGCAAGTATGCACCACATTTCTAGCAGTGTCGATTCAGAGAACCTCAGCGCGCGCGCGGGCTTCTGCCTTGATCGTCTTGCGATGCTCACGTCCAGCGCTGGACATATTCAGCAGCTTCGCCAAGCCATCCTCAACCTCGGTATTAGCGGCAAGCTCGTCGCTCAAGATCAATCGGATGAGCCTGCACTTGATCTGTTAGACCGAATCGGTGCCGAGAAGCAGCGGCTTTTCGACAACGGGATCATTCCGCGACAGAAAGCGACGACTCTAAATGCAAAGGTTGCGTTATCGTATCGGCCTCCGGTCAATTGGGAAACCGCAACGTTTAGTAGCTTATGCAATGTCATTACAAGTGGCTCGCGCGGATGGGCGGCCTATTACGCGAAATCAGGACCAAAATTCATCCGCGCACAAAACATCCGATTTGGGAAACTTCGACTTGACGATTTGGCCTGCGTTAGCCTCCCTAGCAACGCCGAGGGTACTCGCACTCAGGTGTCGAGGGGCGACTTGTTTATCGTCATTACTGGAGCAGGCGTCACGAATCCAGCATTGATCGAGCAAGACATCGGCAAAGCATATGTGAGTCAACACGTCGCTTTGATCAAGCCCACCGACACGAACCTCTCACGATGGCTTCTTCTCTTTCTCATGGCGCCCTATGGGGGGCGAGAAGAATTAGTGGAAAAGGCCTATGGTGCTGGGAAACCAGGGCTCAATCTCGACAATATTCGCTCGCTTTCGGTTCCAATACCTCCGCTCCCTGAGCAACGCCGCATAGTCGCGATGGTTGATGAGCTGATGTTCCTGTGTGATCGACTGGAAGCACAGCTTTCATATGTTGAGAGTAACCGCTCACAACTCCTCGAAGCTGTTATCTGCCAAGTTGTTAAATAGCTTGCCAGTGGAGGGATAGTAACGAAGAGCCTGCCCCTTGTGGACAGGCTCTTCGCCGATTTTGTGGCTTCTTGGAAGTAGATGCTACCGTGGCGTAGCAGCGTCTGCCGGCTTGCTCCGGTTCTGCTGCTTGAGCCGCCCGATCTCCTGAAAAGCCTGCCCGGAGAGCTGGGCGAGGACGGCCAGATCGGTCGGGCTGAAATTGGAGGTCTCCCTCCACTCGTCGGATTTCTCGTCCTTGTAGGTATTGCGAATGGTGGTGTTGAACACATCGCCGTTTGGCGCGGGGTTTTTCCAGATCGTCACTTCGACGCCGCTCTGCTTGAATGTGGCGACGGGCCGGTTGCGCACGGTTTCGGCTTCGCTGGATTCGGCGACGGGTTCGGCTGCTACAGACATGATTTCTCCTCTTTGGGTTGGGTGATTCGCGGAAATATAGAAGAGCTTTCCCGAATTTCAAGCAAAAGAAGGCCAGGAGCCTACACGGGTGTGCAGGCTCCCGGCCGATTCGTTGAGGACGGTTAGCTGGCTTGGGCCAATTCGGGTGCCGGTTCGGGTTCGGGTGCTGCTTCGGTGGCAGCTTCCGGCTCCGGGGTTTCGAGCGCGGAGAGGATCACGGCGGAGGTCTTCTGTATGACCTCCAAGCTCTCGGCGAGGAGGGATGCATTGCCGTGGTACAGGTGGATGTAGTCCGCCGATGCTCTGCCTGTTTCCAGGCCGATGGTGTTGCAGACAACAAACGCAATCGCCTCGGCTTCCGTCTCGCGTACCGTCTTGGTGGTCGCGGTGCGCCGTTCGGCCTTGTGCAACATCTCGTGAGCAAGCTCATGCACAAGGGTGGAGAACTCCTCTGCGGTGGACTGGCCGGGAAAAAGAACGATCTTGCCTCCGTAGCTCACGCCCAAAGCCGGGGCGATGCTCTCGTTGAATTCGAGCTTGATGTCCTGCCCGATGACGAAATCCACGAGCCGTTCGCGGCACAGCCCGACATCGCCCGTGACCTGCCCGGACAATTCGGGAAGCTCCGCGCCTTCGGTCTGGCTTACATCGAAGACGTAGACATTGCGGAAACCGACGAGAACCCGCTCATTCTGCTTGGTGATGTCCTTCTCGGCCTCTTCATCCCTCTTGCGCTGAATACCGATCAGGGGAGCGAGAATACGGATTCCCTTCTCTCCCTTCCTGACCTTCCGGCCAAGCTGGTTCCATGACCACATTCCGGCAACGCGGGTCGCGTCCGGCTTCTGCCGTGCGATCTCAAGGATGTTGCCGAAGCTGTAATTGTGAAAGCGTCCCATCGCCGTCAGATAGGCGGTGAGGGCTTCCGAATGCCCCTCTTCCAACTGCTCGATGAGAGCTTTGACGTTGGCGGCGATTGCCTCCGCTGCGGTCTGCTTCTGGTGCTGCGGTTTGGTGCTGGCTGCGGTATTCATGGTGTTTCCTCCTTGTGGGTTTGCTTTTGCCTCGATGGTTCGTGGCATTTGAAATACAAATGCCGAACGCCTCCTGGCGAAGGGCGGGGGGTAGCAAGCGCAAGGGGAGGGGGATCACCCACCCTTGGAACGGAGCGATAGCGGAAGTGAAAAGGGCGAAGGGCTGCACAAGCGCAGCGCGGAAGCCTGGGGATACCCCTTGCGCGCGCGAGGGGCGGAGCTCCCCTTAGCGGCTTTGGCTGTTGCTGCTGCTTTTCAAGACATCAGGGTCGGCGTTGCGGGCAGGAACAGGCCCGCTGAGGAGGGTGGCGGAGGACCGAACGGGCCGGAGACAGGGAGGAGACTTCCTCCCCCTGCAGGACAAATTTGTAGATAAAGTGGTGTTTGTTGATAAATTGGAGAGTAAATTCTAGGTATACAAGCCGTGCGTAATCAGATAGTTGCGGATGAACATATTGGGAAAGAAAGATGATCTTTCTTAGTCGAAAGAAGCGCACGCAGGAATGAAGGTAAGCGATGATCCTGTCAGACAACGAGACGAAAGTAGATCTTTTGAACAACGAACCGATCGCAAAAACGATCGTGACCTTGTTGCGTAAACGTCCGGACAATCCTGTGACCATTGGCGTTCATGGCGATTGGGGCGCGGGAAAGTCGAGCGTCCTCGAAATGATCGAATCCGAGCTCGAAAAGGATGATCGCGTACTCTGTTTGAAATTCAACGGTTGGCGTTTCCAGGGATTTGAAGACTCAAAGATTGCGCTGATCGAAGGCATCGTAACCGGTCTGCTAGATAAGCGACCTTTGCTCACGAAGGGCAGTGCCCTCGTCAAGGATATTTACCATCGCATCAATCTTCTGAAGCTGGCGAAAAAGGGGCTCGGGCTCGGCGTTGCTGCCGCTGGTTTTTACGCGGGGCATCCACACATTGGGATGATGGGGCTGATGAGCACCTTGGAAGGTGCGGTTGCTGACCCGGCAACATTCAGCAAAGAAAATGTCGAAGCGGCCATCAAGAGCGGCAAAGAGCTGATTAGAGATGAGTCGAAGACGACAAACGTCCCGGATGAAATCGCAGGTTTTCGCAAGGCATTCGATCAACTGCTGAAAGATGCGAACATCGACCAACTGATTGTCCTCATCGACGATCTTGATCGATGCCTCCCTGACACGGCCATCGAAACACTCGAAGCTGTGAGACTATTTGTTTTCACGTCGCGTACCGCGTTCGTCGTGGCCGCTGATGAAGCTATGATCGAATACGCCGTGCGCAAGCACTTCCCGGATCTTCCAGACACGACCGGGCAACAGACATACGCCCGAAACTACCTCGAAAAGCTGATTCAGATACCGTTTCGTATTCCTGCCCTCGGGTATGCGGAGACCCGTATCTACGTCACTCTTCTGCTTGTCGGCGCGGAACTCGGCGAAGACACTGCGCCATTCGAAAAACTAATAGGTGTCGCCCGTGAGCGTCTCAAGCGTCCGTGGATGGGAAGTGTCTTGGATGCTGAGACGGTAAAGAGGACTTTGGGGGACAAGGAAAAGTCGGCCCACAACGCGATGATGTTGAGCGATCAGATCGCGCCGATCCTTGCTCAGGGCACGCGCGGTAATCCACGGCAGATCAAGCGCTTTCTGAATACACTACTTCTACGGCAGGCTTCTGCGGACGCCAGAGGGTTCGGCGATGATGTGAAATTGCCAGTGCTGGCCAAACTCATGCTCGCGGAACGATTCATCACGCGGGTTTTTGATCAGATTGCGACCGCCTCGGCATTATCTGACCAAGGAATCTGTCTGGACATAGCGGCGTTGGAAGCTGCAGCGAAGAAGTCTGGGGAGACTCCAACAGCGAAAAAGCCCTCCAGAGTCGATCCGCCGGCGAAGAATGTTGGTCTCGGATTGGATGTTGTTAAGACTGAGAACAGCCCACTCCTTACGGAATGGTTGTCCTCGCCGATGGCACTTGATTGGGCGCGTTTGTCGCCCCCAATCGGGGCCATAGATTTGCGGCCGTATCTCTTCGTCGCGAGAGACCGCAAGGATTTCTTCGGCGCGGCGACGATTTTGGGGCAGGTGGCTAGCATTGCGGAAAAACTGTTCGGGCAGAAGTTGGCTGTCCAGGGCCATGAAGCAGATTTGAGAAAGCTCGCTCCTCCCGAGGCCGCACAAGTGTTCGAGATCATTCGTGGGCGCGTAATCGGCTCTGATAGTTTCGAGACGGAACCTGCAGGAGCCGCAGGTTTGGGTGTTCTCGTAAAGGCTCAACCTTTCCTGCAATCGAATCTTCTAGATTTCCTGGAATCCCTGCCTCCAAACCGGATCGGTCCGTGGGCGTGCGCAGGATGGGAGAACGTCATCAAAGAGGCGGACATGGTCAGGCGTTTCGATCAACTCCTCGAAAACTGGAGCCTAAACGGAAGTCAGTTCCTGAAGGCCTCGGCCGCAAATACGCTTAGGACCCGTAAGCAAGGCGCACGCTGATGGGAACTTCAAATTCATTCAGCGGCTCGGGAGGAGGCAAGCCTCTTATTCCCTCGTGGATCTCGAACGGAGGGTATGAGTCTCCGGCATCCCCATCGCCGGCGCCGCCAATTCCACCGACCGCGGCAAGTGTTCCTGCACCGTCGAACCCCACGCCGGCAATACCCCCTGCACCGGCATTGCCGCCCATGCCTGCGGGCGGTGATAAGAACAGGTTCACTTCGGCTCGCAGCAACTTCACGCGGTTCGCGACATCCGGTGGACATGACAGACGAAGCCTTGGCCGTTCACTTTCCCGGTACGTTTCTACATCGGCAGGGGGAAGTCGAACAGCAGCTCAGCGGATGGGAGCCTCACGCCAATCGAGTGCGCAGTTAGCCAGCTTTTTGTCGGGGGCGATGGCGAACGGTCCGCGTGAGGCGCTCCGGTCTCTGAATCTCGGAAACCTGGCTGGCCGCCCTATCGAAGAGATATTCATTGGCATGATGGATTATGTCTGTCCTGAAGGAGGATCGATCGACGACAGCATCGCTCGGGAGGCTTTCATTGAGACGATCGCCGATCTCGCAGAGAACGGTCTGACAGACTTCGATGCGCTGAACGCGGCGCAGCTTCAAACGATCCTAGAACTCTATGCAACACACGCAATTGAGGCCCGGCTTTGCAATGACATTGGAGCAAAGACTGTTTCGATGCCATCAAACGTCGTGGAAGCGGAAAGCGTGCAAGCGCAGCTCTTCGATTTCATCCGACGTAGCGTTTCTGATGCCCTCACGGCAGGGATAGCCGCTGTCGAAGCAATGACGCCGACCAGAGTTCTTGGCTTTGTCACGGGTGTGTACGAGCAGGCGTTCGCCATCCTACAAAGTATGGGCGAAGCGGAAGAAGGTGCGCAATGAGTCGGCATGTGATGATCGGACGATTGGGTTCTGACGACAAGGTCGTCGTTCCTGTTGGAACCGGAGAAGTCGCAACGCAACTGCGGTTTGTCAAAGCGGAAAAGAGACTGGATTTCGGGATTGGCCGGGCTCTTGATGACCTAGCCAAGTTGAAGATTTTTCCGACGGAAACAGCCGTCGATCTAATGGTTCTGGCAGCCCACGTTCACGCAGCCGACACTCGATTGTCGAGGGAGACAGAATCTCAGGATAACTGGACGAGAGAGATTCGCCTGGTGGTGCCCGTAAAGGATTTCGCTCTGTGGCGAGGTGCATCGCCAGTCCTTCAACGTATGCTGAACTTCCTGACCGGTGATCGCTGGAGCATCGACTTTAGGAGCCGTCCTGTCGGTTTCGAGAAGACTGTTCGTCCCTCGGCACAAGAATTGCTCGGCCTGCCGTACGATAGGGTCTCATTGTTTTCGGGTGGACTTGACAGTCTCATCGGTGCGATCGACGAGCTTGAAATGGGCGGGACTCCGCTACTTGTCAGTCATGCCGGCGAGGGCTCAGTCAGCGAGTCTCAGGAAGCGTTATATAGACGATTGGAAACACAGTACAAGGGACGCGGTTTCGAACGCCTCCGGGTGTGGATGGCATTCCCAACCAATCTGGTGAAGGATGTTGGCCCTGAGATGACAACACGGGGTCGGTCATTCTTGTTTTTCGCAGCTGGCGTCTTCGCGAGTACAGGGCTGGGAAAGCCCGTTAGCTTGCGCGTGCCTGAGAATGGGCTAATCGCTTTGAACGTGCCGCTCGATAAACTTCGTTTGGGAGCACTCAGCACACGCACGACCCATCCCTTTTACATCGCGCGCTGGAACGAGCTCGTCGGCATCCTCGGTATTGCGACACCTATCGAGAATCCGTATTGGGATAAAACCAAGGGGGAAATGGTAGCGTCCTGCGCCAATGAAGCTTTGCTTCAGCGAATTATTTCTGACTCGATGTCCTGTTCTTCTCCGACGAAGGGCAGGTGGACCGGTCATGGATCGGAGCATTGCGGGTTCTGTCTCCCTTGCCTCATTCGCCGAGCGGCTATTAAGGCCGGGCTGGGCAAGACAGACCCTACAACCTACACACTCGCAAACCTCACGGCGCAGGTCCTGGATACCAAGCAGGCTGAGGGCCGTCAGGTGCGGTCGTTTCAGTTTGCGATTGAACGGCTTAAGAAAGATCCTCGCTTAGCCCCAATATTGATTCACAAACCAGGCTCTCTTTCCGGAGAAAGCCCCACAAAACAAGCCGCTCTCGCGGCGGTATATTCGCGAGGGATGGCCGAAGTGGGTGCGCTTTTGTCAGGCGTCGAGACAACCCCGAATTAGGCTGACCATGAATCGCAGTTACGTGGATTTTCATTGCCACCTGGATCTTTACCCGGATTTTGCGTCTGCCGTGGCGGAAGCCGACAGAGCAGGCATCTACACTCTTGCCGTTACCACGACACCGAAAGCGTGGCCGCGCAATCACGAACTAACACGGAGCACCCGCTTTGTCCGGGCCGCGCTTGGCCTTCATCCCCAGTTAGTACGTGAGCGAGCTGGGGAGATCAGCCTATGGGAAGAGTATTTGCCGGAAACGAGATACGTCGGAGAAGTCGGCATTGACGCGGGGCCAAAATACTACCGTTCGGTCGAACTTCAGAAGCAGATATTCGAGCATGTCCTCAAGTGTTGCGCGCGGGCAGGGGGAAAGATACTGACCGTTCATAGCGTTCGATCTGCAAAAATGATTCTGGATCTCATGGAACAACATCTTCCGATGGATCGCGGTCAAGTTGTGTTGCATTGGTTCACAGGTTCAAAGTCAGAAGCTCGCCGGGCCGTGGAGCTCGGGTGCCACTTTTCTATCAATTTGCAAATGTTGCAGGGCGAAAGTGGGCGTGATCTTGTTAGGACCCTCCCTAGACATCGTCTGCTTACCGAAACCGATGGCCCGTTCACGCAAATTGGAGACAGGCCAACGTCTCCGTCGGATGTAAGTGTTGCGGTCGAGGCTCTCGCCATATTGCATTCAGAGGACGCGGCGAAGATTGCCCTCCAGATACGTCAGAATCTCAAGAATCTTCTTGGATCGACAGGAGATAAGGCTTAGTTGACAGCTAGGCAGGAACGAGCCCGCTGAGGGGGGTGGCGGAGGACCGCAGGGCCGGAGACAGGGAGGATGCCTCCTCCTGCAAACACTCTGGACAAATTGAATGGTTTAGTCGACCATCACATACATGCCTGGGGACCTAAATTCTTGGGGAAGTGAAGAGTGGGAGAAGCACCTCCAGCGGCTATTGAAGCGCAGATATCTGGTGCCAGGTACCTATCAACACATCCCGGCCGAAACTCACGGCGACTGCGGGCTAGAAGGCTACGCAGCGGACGGAACTGGCTATCAGTGCTACTCGGCACAAGACTGGGCCGATCCAAAGACTCTGTATGAGAAACAACGCGACAAAATCACGAAGGACATCGCCACGTTTATAGCAAAGGAAGCTGAATTGCTCGCAATACTGGGGGCGGTAAAGATCAAGATCTGGAATCTTGTAGTGCCGTATTGGAAGAACAAAGACCTCATCAAGCACGCTAAGATAAAGGAACAACTGGTCCGGTCAGTCAAGCCAAAGCATGTGGATGACGAATTCAGGATTGCGATTATCACGGCCGACGATTTCGCGGTTGAACGTCAAGACCTGGTGAACGCAGGAATCGAGAGTTTCGATGCTGCTCCCCACAAAGTGCCGGATAGAACGCTGAACGATTGGCTTCAAAACGCAAACAACCTGGAGCTTGTGGCCCATCTAAACCGCAAGGCGTTGATTATTGTCGGCACGCGCCCAGCGTCGGCGTTGGCGCGATTCCGGTTGAAGATTGTGAAAAACTATATCAGCGGCAACATTGTTCTCAAGAGATTGGAAGATGAATTGCCCGATACATTCAGACGGGTTCTTGAGCTTAAGGAACAAAAAGAGGGTGATCTTGACACAGAGACAGTAACGTTAAATCTTGTCCCGACACAGTTTTTTCAAGAGACGCTAGAGAGCTACCAGAAGCAGCTTAGCTCCACGCCAGGATTATCACAGAGAGCTACACATATCTTAGCCAATGAGGCCGTGGCCGATTGGCTTCTAAGGTGCCCTTTGGAGTTCGAGAATGCCTGAGTTGGAAGAGCAAACGCCGAGAATTACGCTCCCGTTTCGCTTCACCCGTCGACCTATATCGATCGCTCCTGACTTTCGCAAGGATTGGAAGATTGCGCTGCTTCTTGTGATCCTGGAAATTTCCTCTCGCAACGGCAAGAGTTCGCTCAAGCGGCTGCACGTTATCAATTGGGCAGTTCGGACCGGACGCCATCAGCGCCAATTCGAAGAGACTAAAGATGAGCGTACCCCGATGTTCTCATTCAAAGTGCGATTCGAACCGGCGTTTTCCAGGGCTATCGAATTCGCGGAAGCGCAGAAACTGATTGCTTGGGTGGACGGCGACAGGGTGCAAATCACGCAGGTTGGCCGGTCGTTCGCAAACGGCGTAATCAAGGCGAGGAACGTTCTGGAGATGGAAATCGGGTTTTTAAAGCGAGTTGGCAAGTCCATCTCAGAGGCGGATGCCAGCAAGTTGTTGACAGGCGCAAGGATCCTTTGATGCTTCGGTTCGGCAAGCTATCCATTTCCGTTGCGACTGACAAAGGCCAATTCGGGCTAAACCATGCCTTCTTGCCTGGCATGAATATCATACGGGCGAATAATTCTGCGGGAAAGTCAACTGTACTTAGGAGTTTGATCTACGCGATCGGGCTAGAAGGGATGTTTAGCCCATCGCAAGATACACCATTGCCTCATGTTCTGACCGATTATATCGATTTGCCGGAGGGCGACGCGAAGGTTCGAGAATCTTGGGTGACGCTGGAGTTAAGTAATGGCAGAAATGAGACGATCACTGTTTCGCGATCAATCGTAGGATCGCGAGACAGACACCTGATTTCAGTTCGCGCGGGAGGGGCGCTTACGAGGCCACAGGAGGCTGGAATAGGGGTGGATTATTTTGTACGTACTCCACGGGCCGCAATCAGCGACCGAGGGTTTCACCACTTCCTGGCTGAGTTTATGGATTGGACTCTGCCCAAAGCGGCACAATTTGAAGGCGAGGATTCGCCGCTTTACCTGGAGACACTGTTCCCCTTGTTATGCGTCGAGCAGAAGCTAGGTTGGGGACGTATTCCAGCACGATTCCCTACGTGGCTCGGGGTGAGGGACGTGCGGCGGAGAACGGTCGAGTTCTTGCTGAAACTGGATGCATACGCGATAGCGGCGGAAAAGATTGCGGTTCTGGCTGAATTGTCTCGAATCCGCGTCGCCTGGTCAGAGAATCGTGCGATAGCCGGAAAACGGGCTGCTTCCTTGGGGACGATTTTAAACTCGATTCCTCAGGAGCCCGTTGCAAAGTGGCCACCAGAGATTCCGCCTCAGATATTTTTGGCAAGCCAAGGGAAAGCGTGGGAAGGTCTTCCCGTTCATTTGGCTAAGCTGCTTGCCCGACAAGAGGAACTGTCAAAAGAGCCGATCCCGACATCGGGTGAAGATGACACTGGCACTCGACTTGAACTCACAAGAGCTGAGGATGAGTTGTCTCAGCGAGAGATCGTACTCCGGCGCACACTAGAGAACCTTGAAGCCGAAATTTCGGAGGCGGACGCGCTACAAGATCGGATTGCTTCTCTACGTGAGGACCAACGGAAATACAAAGATTTGCTTCGACTTCGTGAGTTGGGTTCGACAGGTTTGGTCGAAATTGATACGACCTCGTGCCCGACATGTCACCAGCCAGTATCAGACTCCCTAATGGATCTGGGGCAGCGCGCAGTGCCGATGTCCGTGGAGCAAAACATCTCATTTTATGAGGAACAGTTTCAACTTTTCGAGGCCGTGTTGATTAATGCTAGAGCAGCGATTAGTAGCTCAGAAGCTCAAATTGTCGCGATGCGCGCCGAGCTCGATCAGTTGAGGACTCGTGTACGGTCACTCCGTGACACGCTGACATCAGCCTCCAGCACTCCATCGATTGAGGCGCTCAGCGAGAGATTGCGACTCGAAGAAAGGATCACAAATCTGAAGAGCCTTTCGACATTCTTTGAAGATACTCTCGGCATTTTCGCGAACTTAACAGATGAATGGAATACTGCGATGGAGCGGCGGAGGCGGTTGCCGTCGGGCACACTGTCAGCGGCCGACGAGGGCAAGCTCAGCAGTCTTCAATCCAAGTTCCAAAGCCAACTTAACGTGTATGGATTCGGCAGTTCAGACGAAAAGCGCGTGACGATATCCAGGAGTGACTATGAGCCAGAACTTACGGATATAAATTTGGCGGCGGACGCTGCAGCAAGTGACGTAATTAGGCTCCAATGGGCGTATCTGTTGGGCCTTCTTGAAGTCGGCGTATCAGTTCCTTCCAATCACCCGCGATTTCTGATTTTGGATGAGCCACAGCAGCAATCGGTGGAGGACGCAAATTTCCTTGAAATGCTAAAGCACGCCGCATCGATACCGGACTCCCAGGTTCTAGTGGCGACAAGTCATGAAAGGGAGGGTATAGCAACGCTAGCTAAAGCGATACCGTCCATTCACTTGTGGGAGCTGGAAGACTCCCGTCTCATAACGAGGATCGGCTGATGACGCTCGATGAAATTGTCAGGGACTACATTCGCCACTACCGCGATGCCTCTAGGGCCGAGATGCGCATATTTAGTGAAGAACGCAGCGTTGATGCGGCAATCCAGAAGGCTGCCCTGTGTGTCTGGTCCAACGGTAAGCGCCATCCGCACCAGAGACGGATTCCTAAGGCTGTGCTCCAAGAGGCGTGGGGTCGGCTTCACGCGATCAGGCGGAATTTGGCTCGTGCCGTTGACTTCGAGGTTCTCCATTGTTTGGTAGACCGCGAGATTGGCTGCATCCGTGGAATCGGGGCGCTTACTGTTTACGATGTCGCACATCGGGTGGGAGCGTATTTCGGAATGGCGCCGACGGTCGTATATCTCCATGCCGGAACCACCATAGGGGCTGCTGTATTTGGCCTGAAGGGCAATACAATTCAACGGACGATGTTACCGGAGGCTTTCGCCGAACTGACCGCGGCGGAGATCGAAGATTGTTTGTGCATCTACAAGGAGCAACTGCGCAATACGTCCGTCGGGTGGCGTTCTCCAGAGTCAAGTCGATGTAGGATGACATTGAAACTTCTTGACTTCTAACTCGATAAAATACATTATCGCGTTTCAACAACACGGGTAGGGCATGTCGTCAAAGCTTGTACCGGTCCCCTTACGGACCCTGACGGCGGCCCAATATGCCGATCTCGCCGATGTTCCGCCGGAGCTTGAGTGGCTTGCCAACATCACCAATGCGAAGACCCGTCGCGCCTACAAGCGCGATGTGGCCGAATTCTCAAATTTCAGTGGCCTGACGGAACCGACGCAGCTTCGGACGGTCACACGCGTCCATGTGATCGCCTGGCGGAAGGATATGGAGTCACGCGCTTTGTCGGCGGCGAGCGTCCGGCGGAAGTTGTCTGCCCTGTCTTCGCTATTCGACTATCTGTGCGAACGTAATGCGGTGCTTGGGAACCCCGTCGACGGCGTCAAACGGCCCATGGCGAACAACAATGAGGGCAGCACACCGGCGCTGGGCGATGTTCAGGCGCGCCGTTTGCTCGATGCGCCGCCACGCGACACACTCAAGGGAAAGCGTGATCGGGCCATTCTTGCCGCCCTGCTCTACCATGGCATCCGGCGCGAAGAGCTTTGCCAGCTTCGAGTACGGGACATGCAAAGCCGTCAGGGCGTGGTTCACTTTCGCATCAAGGGCAAGAGGAATAAGACCCGTTTCGTTCCGGTTCATCCGATGGGCCAGCGTCTCATAGAGGAATATCTGGCGCTGGCGAGGCATTCCGCCGATGTGGATGGCCCCCTGTTTCGTCCGGTAAAGAACAACCGGACAGGTGATCTCGACCGCCATCTCGACCCCGGCTCCATCTACCGAAATGTGGTTCTGCATTATGCAAAGGCTATAGGGATGGACACGGAAGTCACAGGGATCTGCGTCCATTCGCTGCGTGCGACGGCCGCAACGAATGCGCTCTCACATGAGGCCGATATCGCAAAGGTTCAGGAGTGGCTTGGCCATGCGAACGTTTCCACGACTCGGCTTTACGACCGCCGCAAAAGCAAGCCCGAAGATAGTCCGACATTTCACGTTAAGTATTAGTTTCATTAGAGCCGTCTCGGACCCGTGCATCATTGAACGATGTGCGCACGTGAGGGATGAGACGCATAAGCACTTGGAAACAGTCATTGTTTCTCTTTTGAAGAGATCACTCTCAAATAGAGCGGCACAATTATGCAAAATATTCCTAGGGTTCCGAGTATGGCTGTACCTAGAAATGTTCCGACTGTCCCGCCGATGAGGTTGACGACCAGCCCTAGGAGGTTCAAATCTGGGGCCATCGCATCTGGCCACTTACCGGACATCCAAGTTTGATAAGCGCTCCATAAAAGATAGACGCCACAAGCGGCAATTCCTATCACAGCCCGCCAGGGAATTCTTCTTGACACCTTTGCCGGCAACGGCTCCTCACTATTTTCGGTTCGTTGATCAATAGCGACTGTAGGGCTAGTTTGGCGTTGACGCAAGGGGTGTGACAGGACAGCTGCCGCCGGGTTGTCCAAACTTACCACTGTTTATTCCGTCAACAGCCAATTCGTTTGAGATGCGGCATAACCTTTCGTGCCGCCCAGCATTAGTGAAACGCGGCGAGTGTGTCCTTCATGGTGGCATCAGATACCACGATGCCTGCCTTGCGAAGTAGCTCGATGTTCGCCGCGCCGGTCACTTTATAAAACTCGGCTTCAAGGTCGAGCGTGTTTGCCTGGCAACCACGGTATAGGTAGCGCCAGTGACTGGCGTCGCGTTCGACACTGTTATTGTTGGCTTCGAGTGCCGCACCATTTTGGAGTATCTTTTTCTTGAACTGCTGAACGCTTCTGATGCTGTAGTGGTAAATCCAGATCGCTTTCGACCGCACACTATATTTGTAGCGCAACGATGAGCGCAGCCGGTTCAAAACATTACCAGGCAACGGAAAATCGTCCTCCATCTCCAGACCGTGGTTGCCGGGATCGATCATCCTATAGCCTTGCGTTCTGTGAATGGCTTTATGCATGGGCTTGTCGAAGAGATTATAGTATTTCGTGACCCCGAATTTTCTTGGATCGGCCCGTTTTACACAACGGTCGGTAGCCTGCCAAAAGTCCTGGCCCTGCGCAGGGAGCATGTAAAAGGACGGGCAGTAAATCCTGTTCGTTTGGTTCAGGCTGATTTCGTGGCGCAATGAGCCCGAGGCCGTATACCAAAATTCGTCGGCGTCGCTGTTGATGCAGTAGTCTGCGCCGTAATAATCACGAGCGCGGAGAATCATGCGGTCGACAAAGCGGGGTTGGTCAAAAACATGGGTCGGCTCGTCGATAATTTCGGTGACGGCACCTGCCCGGAGGTGGTGTTCGAGGATGTCACGCGTGCCATCGCTTGAACCATTGTCGGTGACGACAAGAGCATCTATGCCCGCGCGGATGTGGTAACGGATAAAGAGATCAATCACATCGGCCTCGTCCCGTACTAATAAAGTCATGACGATTTTGGGACGGTCAATGCGCGGCTTACGGCGATAGAACAGCATGGGAGTTTTTCAATCGAGAACGCTTGGAAATACGGGCGCCTGGCCGAGTTGGCTTAGCTCCAGAGGTTTGCATCGCGTATCTCTTGTTCAGTTTCGCGGATGAATTTCCTGATGCGGTATATGACATAGCCCGCCAGCATCAGGGCGGACAAGACGATAAGAACGATCAACATGACTTCCCCTGAAGGCGTTCACAGTTAAGATGAGGGAGGCACCATTTGCCCGGGGGTTGTTAGCATTTTTGGGAGGCGGCTGCAACTGACTTGCAACGGAACTAGCCCTCACAAAACTGGGTCAGGAGTAAACAACCCCGGATACATCGCCCGTATCATCGCCATCGTATAGCCGTTCGCGAGGAGGGAGCTGATGATCGCCGCGGCGCTTGAGGGTCTGTCGGGTGCCAGAATCCTGGGATTGGATGAGGCTTGCGACGGAGATGACGTTCTCCAGTACGAAGTCGCCGTGGTCTGCCGTGAGGCATGACATGAGCTGAAAAGCCCGAGATGCCGTGTGACCCGTGCCGCAGTTTGGAAGACGAAGATTCTGGCACGACGGCCCCTGCCCTGAATCATTCCGCCCCGGCCCCTGCTCGGTTGTCGCCTGAGGATGGGGGGCGTCCACAGGCTTTCACCTCTCTCGGCCGTGACCCCTTCGGATATTCTCGTGCTCTGTCTGTCGTTCCTCCTCCTGCTGCTGCGCAACCCGGTCGGCGGTGTATTTGGAGAGATCGATCCGTTCCTCGGCTTCGGCCTGGCGCTCGCGATTGGCAATTTCGCCTTCGAGCCTCTGTTGTGGGGTCAGAACCGGATCGAACATGCTGAACAGTCCATCGGCGATTTTATCCGCGACATGGAATCCCCCTGCAATTGTTGTCAGGCCGGCCCCGGTGACGATGCGCTCAATTTGCCGCTCCACTTTGCGGCTGTCTTCCCCCATTGTCGGCGCTTCGCGCCCCGGCATCTCCGCCTTCTTCATTCGGTCTGCCGCATTGGCGTCGCATAGCATTTCGCGGAACGCCTGAATTTCATGGTTGCGGTCCTCGGCGCGTGTCCTGAGCGTCTCCTTCGTCGTCGCAATATCCTGAAGCCCGGCCCGATCGATTGACTTGAGGAATTTCTCAATATCTCTGGGTTGATCGCCCGTAGCGCGTTCGGACAACTTGTAGAC
>JBEKDS010000010.1:0-146617 GCA_050014235.1 Acidobacteriaceae bacterium | reverse complement strand
GTGCAGCCCACGTGCTACCCGGTGGACCAGCATCTGGTCGAGCTGCTGATCATGATGGACGCGCTGAAGCGCGCATCGGCCGGGCGGATTACGGTGGTGATGCCGTACTACGGCTACGCGAGACAGGACCGCAAGGACCGGCCGCGCGTGGCCATCACGTCCAAGCTGGTGGCCGACCTTCTGACGACGGCCGGCGCCAACCGGGCGTTGCTGGTGGACCTGCACGCCGCGCAGATCCAGGGTTTTTTCAATATTCCGGTGGACCACCTGTTCGCCAGCCCGGTGCTGGTGAGCTACTTCCGGGAGTTGGACCTGCCCGATCTGACGGTGATTTCGCCGGACGCGGGCGGCGTGGAACGGGCGAGATTCTTCGCCAAGAAATTGGAAGTGCCGCTGGCGATTGTGGACAAGCGGCGGACGGACATGAATGTGACCGAGGTGATGAACGTGATCGGCGATGTACGCGACCGCACGTGCCTCATCCTCGACGATATCGTGGACACGGCGGGCACGCTGGTGAAGACGGTGGAGGCGCTGCTGGCACAGGGCGCAAAGAAGGTATACGCGTGCGCGTCGCATCCGGTGCTCTCAGGCCCGGCGGTGGAACGCATTGCGGCGTCGCCGATGGAAGAGTTGGTGGTCACCAACAGCATTCCGCTGCGCGAAGACGCGCTGCGGGTGCCGAAGATCAAGGTGCTCTCGATCGGCGGGTTGCTGGGCCGGGCGATCGAGAGCATCCATATGGAGACGAGTGTAAGTACGCTGTTCAATTAGGGCAGTTGTGAGTTGTGAGTTGTGAGTAAAGGCAAGTGCAGTAAGGGCAAGTGCGGTTGAGATTTGGCGGCGGAGCCGCAAAGGGAGCGAGTCAAGGCAGATTTGAGTTTTGGGGTTGTTGGTTTTTGCTCACAACGAACAACTACCAACTCACAACTGCTTCTCGTGCCCGAAAGGAAGAAGGACCATGGCAGTTTCAACGATACCGGCGGTGGTTGCGACCCCGCGCGAGGGCAAATTCAACAAGAACGCGGCGCGGCGTGTACGCGTTTCGGGCAAGATTCCCGCGGTGGTCTACGGCGCGGGGCAGGAGTCGGTCGCGGTCGCGGTCGACCCCAAGATCATCACGAGGATCCTGCACTCGGACTCCGGCCACAACACGATCTTCGACCTCGACGTCACCGGCGCGCCGGTGGTGAAGGCGATGATCGTCGACTGGCAGCATGAGCCGATCAAGGGCGCGCTGCTGCACATCGACCTGAAGCGGATTGCGATGGACAAGGCGATGCGGGTCTCGGTACCGATCCAGTTGATTGGCGTGCCGGTTGGCGTGAAGAGCCAGGGCGGAATTCTGGAGCATGTGCTGCGCGAGGTGGAGATTGAGTGCCTGCCGGGCGATATTCCCGGCCACCTGGATGCGGATGTGTCGGGCCTTGAGCTGCACCAGGCCATCCACGTCTCCGACCTGCCGCACTCGGGGTCTATCAAGTTCCTGGGCGATGAGCATGCGACGGTTGCGCATGTGACGGCGATCCGCGAAGAGGTTGTCGAGCCCGAGGCAGTTGCGGCTGCACCGGCTGAGCCGGAGGTCGCCAAGAAGGGCAAGGGCGAGACGGAAGCTGCGCCCGCGGCCGAGGCCAAGCCTGAGGCGAAGAAGAAGTAGGACGACAGTTGTGAGTTGGTAGTTATGAGTTGTGAGTGAAGGCAGAGGAACGGCGGCGTGAAGCTGATTGTCGGTTTAGGGAATCCCGGCATGGAGTATCAGTTCACGCCGCACAACGCCGGTTTTCTTGCGGTGGACCGCATTGCGGAATATTGCGGCACGACCATCGCGAACCGGCGGGGCAGGGCGCTTACGGGCAAGGCGACGCTGGCAGGGCACGAGGTACTGCTGGCCAAGCCGGAGACGTTTATGAACCTGAGCGGGCTATCGGTGCGTCGCAGGACCTGATCGTGATCTACGACGAGTTGGACCTGCCGCTGGGCACGATTCGCATCCGCGAGCGGGGTTCGGCGAACGGGCACAACGGAGTGAAGTCGATCTCCGGGGCGCTGGGCGCGGAGGAGTGGTTGAGGATTCGCATCGGGGTGGGGCGTCCACTAAAAGACGCGGCTGCCCTGGCGGATGGAAAAGTGGTGAAGGCGGGAGGCACGGACTATCTGCTCTCGCCGATGCGCAAGCAGGAGCTTGCGGTGCTGGATGAGGTGCTGGATCGCGTGAGGAGCGCGGTTGAGGCGGTGCTTACGAAGGGTGTGAGCGCTGCGATGAATGAGTTCAATAAGGCAGTGGTCAGTGAGTAGTGGTTAGTGGTTAGTGAGTACAAAGGCGAGGACAGAAGCGGGTCCCTGCGGGATGACAAACGAAGGAATATTCCAGACCGGGTTGGCGGAAAAGAGGCCGGCACGGTGCGAAGCAGAACTTCGCAGAAAGAAGCAGACGAAATGAATCGCACTTACGAGATTATGTTTATCGTCCGACCGGATGTGGAAGAGGCGGACCTGGACAAGTTGATCGAAGGCTTCACGGGCAACATCACCAGCGGCGGCGGCGAGGTGAAGAACGTCGAGAAGATGGGCCGGCGCAGGTTGGCGTATACCGTGCGCAAGTTCAACGACGGCTTTTACGTGCTGCTGACGGTTGCCTCACCGGGCAATTTGATCGGCGAGATTGAGCGGCGCATGCGTGTCTCCGAGCCGGTGATCAAGTTCATCACCGTGCGCATGGACGAGGAGGAGAAGCGGCTGGCGAAGGTGAAGGCGCTGCGCGATTCTAAGGTGAAGCGCAGCGCGCAGCCGATCGTGCGCCAGGAGGCGCCGGTTGCGGTTTCGGCCGCGGCGGAGCCTGAGCCGGCAGAGGCCACCGAGGCGCCTGCTGCATCGTCCGCCCCTGAGCCGGTCTCTGCTTCGGCCTAGAGCCTCGATCAACACCATTAGTTTGGGGAAGCTGCGCGTTGGGGCTTCGCACAAAGGATGTCAACCCTGAACCGCTTCCCTTCCCGCCTGCGCAGGGCGAGATGTTCAAAGACTCCAGCGCGAGTTCTGGAGCGGGATTCGCGAGAGCAACGAAAGGAAGATTCACCATGGCTGACGAGACAAGCACCCCGCAATCCGCACCCGAATCGCAACCCACCATCAGGCCCTATACTCCGCGACCCGCCTATGCGGGCTCGGGCGGCTCTCGGCCTCCGCGCCCTGCAGGCGGACCCGGCGCCGGCGGTCCCGGGGGTCCCGGCGGTCCTGGCGGCGGACCGGGAGGGCGCAAGTTCTTCCGGCGCAAGAAGGTCTGCAAGTTCTGCACGGAGAAGATCGACGCAATCAGTTACCGCGACGTGCGTCTGTTGCAGGGCTTTGTAGCCGAGCGGGGCAAGATCGTTCCGCGCCGTCTGACCGGCGTCTGCACGCGGCACCAGCGCAAGGTTTCGCAGGCGATCAAGCAGTCGCGCAACATCGCGCTGCTGGCCTTCGCGGCGCGTTTCTAACTTATCTGCCGTCCGGCGGTCCGCGGACGCTCGACTGAGATTTCGGAGAAGAGCCATGGAAGTAATTCTGAAAGAGGACGTGAACAAGCTGGGCCATCGCGGCGATGTGGTTAAGGTGGCCGACGGCTACGGGCGCAACTACCTGCTGCCGGGCAAGCTCGCCATTGAGGCGACCCTCGCCAACAAGGCGGTGATCGAGCAGATGAAGGGCTCATCCATCCGCAAGCTGGCGAAGGAGAAGATCGAGTCCGAGGAACTCTCGAAGAAGCTGGAGTCGGTGGAACTGGTCTTCGAGCGCAAGGTGGGCGAGAGCGACCATCTGTTCGGCTCGGTGACCTCAGGCGACATCGCGCACCAGCTGGAAGAGAAGGGCTACCCGGTCGACCGGCGCAAGATCTCGCTCGAAGAGCCGCTGAAGACGCTGGGCGAGTTCTATGTACCGATCAAGCTGCATCGCGAGGTGACGACTCACCTGAAGGTGACGGTAAAGGCCGACCAGCCGGAGGATTCGTCGGAGCCCGCGGCTTAGACCTGGTGTGAAGTGAAGAAGGCGCGCTGCTTTGCGAGTGCTCGCCAAGCAGCGCGCCTATTCGTTTATCTACAAGCTGGTGCGGCATCCTTCGACTGCGCTCAGGAAAGGCTCTGAAGCCGTGCCCTTAAGCAATGCGCTTGCGTATTGCAATCCAGCCGCCTACTCGTACTTAAGGGTCTCGACCGGATCGAGGCGCGCGGCGCGATTGGCGGGAACAGTGCCGAAGATCACGCCGACCAGGACTGAAGTGGCGAGAGCGATGGGGGCCGAGACCCAGCCGACGGGAATCTTATACTGTGTGAGCCAGCGCACCGAGAGGGGAATTGCGAGGCCGAGAATGGTGCCCACCAGCCCCCCGGCAAGCGAAAGGAACACCGCCTCGGTGAGGAACTGCAGGCGGATCTCGCGGCGGGTGGCGCCAAGCGCCTTGCGGATGCCGATCTCGCGCACACGCGCCTGCACATTGGCGAGCATGCTGTTCATGATGCCGACGCCGCTGACGATGAGGGTGATCGCCGCGGCCAGGGTAAGCACGACGGTGAGGTCGTCGGCGATCTTGCCCATATCGGCGAGTATCTCGGTGAAAGTTTGATAGCGGTAGACACTGGTGGGGCGATGGCGGCTCTGGATAAGCGCCTTGATGTTCACTGCCGTGGTCTCGACATCCTTTGGGTTGGCCACTGTAAAAAATATCTCTTTCAGCGTATCGGTGCCGGTGAAGTAGCGTGCGACCTCGTAGGGGATGAGGATGGTCTGATCGCTGATCTCCGACTGACCGAAGGTGTCGATGCTCTCCTTGAAGACGCCGATGATGACGAGGGGAAGTTCCTTGACCGAGATGCTGTTGCCGATGGCGGCCTGCGCGCTTCCGAACAGCTGATTGGCCAGCGGCAGATTGAGCACGGCGACCTTGGCGTGCGCCGCCGCGTCCTGCTCGTCGAAGAAGCGGCCAGCGAGGACGACGAGGCCGCGCACGCGCTTATACTGCGGCGAAACGCCAAGCAGCATGGTGTCCTTGGTGACGCCGCCCCCCACGCTGATGCGGTCGTGGACCTCCAACATGGGCGAGTAGGCGACGATGCCAGGCACCTGATCGACCACCGCCTGCATGTCCTCACGCGTCATGTAGTCCTGCGTGCTTACGTTGTCCGGCCCGATGATGTTGCCGCCGCTGTACTGCATCTCGATCTTGTTGGGGCCGAGGGTGGAGATGGTGTCGATCGCATACTTCTTGCCCGTCAACCCTACCGTGACCACGAGGATGATGGAAGCAGAGCCAATGACCATCCCCAGCATGGTGAGCAAGAAGCGCACCTTGCTGGCGCGAAAGCTGTCGATCGCCAGCGATACCACTTCGCTGAACATCATGGTGCTGCGCGCGCTGGCCAGGGTGCTGTCGAATGACTTAAGTTCGAGGGCCGGCTTGGGTACGCTGGGGGTCGCCATGAGACGCTCCGTCAGAATCCATGATTCCATCTATGATTCCGATCGCTGGGAATGACGCCGAGATCTCCCGCGCACCCGGATGAAGCAATTAGACGCCTTCCAGTATCGCAGCGATGCACGGATTGCCGCCAGCGCCGGCTCCGGGGCGACCGGCTAGGCTTGCCGGGGACGGCGCGTGGACGACCTGGCCGCCAAAAGACAAACACCCAGCTGCTATCGAATCCTTGGGGGATCCAACAGCAGCTGGGAGAGGTTAAAGTGATGCAAGCTAGAAGTTGATGTGTCCGGCGAACTGCCAGTCGCGCGGCGTGCTTCCCGGACCGGAGCCTGTTGCATTGGTGACCTGGCCGAAGGTTGCTGCGGCATTCCCCCAGCTTCCGTTGGGACCGGCAAAGGTCACTTTGTTCCAGACGTTGGTGCAATCTGCCTCAAAGACGAACGCCACTGACTCGCGAATCGGGAAGGTGCGACGAAGCGCGGCGTTGAGGTTCTCGGTTCCAGGATTCCTGAGGTTGAGGGGCGCGCTGCGGGGCTCGTTGCCGATCAGATACTGGTGCGCCGTTCCAGGGACAGCCGAGAGATCCGCCGGCTGTTGGAATGCGCCCACGTTGACGTAGCTCAAGGCGGTGCATCCTGTCAGGCCGATGTTGCATGCATTGAAGCCGTTTGGCCCACTGCCATAGCTTCCGTTGATGCGGGCCGAACCGGAGAATGCAGGATTGAGGGACGCCTGGCACTGACCCGCGTTGGGCGCTGCGTTGGCGCAGTTGCCACCCTGACCCCAGGTGACGACGACCGGGCTGCCGGAGGCATAGGTATAGACACCGGACAACTGCCACCCGCCGAGCAGCTGCCGGGTGGCGAAGTGGTCCCCGCCAAAGTGCCCGGGACTGCCGATGGGAATCTTGTAGACACCGTACGCATTGACGATCTGGGGCAGAGAGACGGAGGTCCAGGACCGGTCGATGCGGTTCTCGTGCCAGGCCTGTCCATTGCCGTCGATCGCGGCCGCGGGGATATTGTATCCACTGCGGAAGCTGCCGTCGTCTCCGATGTTCTTGGAGTAGGTATAGTTCACGTTGAAGGTGAGGCCACGCGAGGTACGCTGGCTCACCTGGAGCTGGATGGCGTTGTAGGAGAAGTTGTCAGTGTACGCGCCGCCCAGGCCATCCTGGAGAGTGCTGTACTGAGGGAACGAGGTCAGCATCTGTCCAATGGTGATGCCGCTGTTGGTTGGAATCGTGTTTGCTGCGTTGATAAAGAACGCCGGATTCGGAGCGTTGGGAATCACGCCATCGAGAATGGCGATGTTGGCGGTTGTGGCCGGAGCGGTCAAGAGCGGGACCGAATTCGCTTTGCCTGCCGGATTGTAGCCGGTGACGGGGCCGAGCAGAGCGAGATACGCCGGATTCAGTTGGTTGTTCCAATACCCGCGCGCGTTTTGTGAGTTGCCGTCGAACGCGTGATGGGACTCATCCCCAGCGTAGTTGACCTGCAGCGTCATGTCCTTGGTGATGGTCCGCTCGAACCCGAGGTTCCAAAAGGTATACATTGGGGCGCGACCGGCGGAGTAGGGATCCTCATAGCCCATAGAAGATGCTGTCACAAAGGCCCCAGCCCCGAACGACGGGTTGCTGACCCCGTTATAGCCGTTGATGTAGTTTCCAGCGTCCAGGATCGTGCTCCCAGCGCCAAAGGCGGGAGCGGCAGGGTAGGCGTAGCCGGGACCGAAGAGCGATGTATTCGGCACGGCGCTCGGGACTGCGCCATTCAAGTAAGCCGCGTTGCTGCTCAACCAGAAGGATGGGCCGGCCGACGCACCTGAAGTAACGTCGTTGGCCGAGATGGCGGTGGTGTTGAAGCCGAGGGCCTGTCCGGCGCCATTGGAGCCGCCGTTGCCGCTGACGCGTCCGCCGCCGGTGCCTCCGCCCTGGGAGTAGACGATGGCGGCCGCGGCGCGAAGCACGGTCTTACTGTTGATAGAGTAGTTGAGACCCAGCCTTGGACCCCAGTTCTTCCAGTAGGTGTTGGCGGGGGTCTTGCAGCCGCAGCTTACGCCGGCGCCTCCGTAGCTTCCGGCAAACTCCAGCGCGCCGGGCGTGCCTGTTGCAGCGTTGGTGGCGGTCGGATTCAGGAAGGTGAAGTGGTTGAACTTTTCATGCAGCGGAGGAAGATAGTCGAAGCGAAGGCCGGCATCGACGACCAGCTTGTCGTTCACCTTGTAGCTGTCCTCGACGAAGGGCCCGATCGCCTTGATGCGGCTGTAGATCGTAGCCACATTTTGCAGCGGGAGGCTGATGGGATCGACCGCGCCGAGCAGGAAGCTGGCATAGCCGTAACCGGTAGTGCTGGTGTCAATGGACGAACTGCAGCCCTGGACGCCTGCGGCACAGCCGGTAGCACCCTGAACGTAGCTGGCGGTGGGAGACTGATTGAAGGGCAACGAGAGGACCCCGGTAAAGGTGGCCGGGTTCGCATTGTTCAGTCCCTGGAACTGATAGGTGATGCCAAAGGTGATGACGTGCCTGCCTTTGAGCCACTGCAGGTTATCAACCAGGGCGTAGTTATTTGGGATGGTGAGCTGGGTCGAAGCCGAGTTGGTGGCCGTCGTCCAGGTCGCGGGGCCAACCGTTTGGTCCTTGGAGGTCCCAAAGGTCACTCCGGGAAACTCCGTGGCCGACTGGCCACCCGGCAGATTGGTGACCCCGAACGCGCCGATGGTCTGCGAGGTGCTGCCATAGCCGGCGGCGGTGTCCGTGGGGTTGATGATGGGCATGTAGAAGCGGGTATAGCCCCACTTGAACTGATTGGTCAGGTGGTCGGTGATGGTATAGGCGTCCTCAACGTCGTACTGCTTGGGCACGATGATGGCGTAGTCGCCAACCTCATATGGAGTCGGGAGATACGGAGAGCCGAAGTTGTTGACATAGACGAACTGACCCATCGCGCCTACGCCGGAGATGCGGTTCTTGGAGTTGACGTCGAAGTCCACGCGGAAGTCGTAGAGGTGGCTATCGCGTCCGCCGATGCCGGTGGTCAGGAAGTTGTTGCTGTAGACATTGGGATTGATCAGTCCAGCCAGTCCGGCGTTGGGAGAGCCCGGGTAGTTGGGCATAAACGATTCCATCTTCTGGGTGATCGGCGAGATGTCGGCCGCCGGGATCACGTTGTTGGTCGGGAGTCCATTGCAGGTGGAACAGCTGGTCGACGAAAATGCCGCACGGGCGCAGCCGGTGCCAGTGCAGCTGTTGCTCGTCGGGTCGTAGAGGAATGGCTTGTTGGTGGTCCCGTTGGTCCCGCCGTTCTGCCCACCCACCATGAAAGTGTTTCCGTTGGCGAGTTCTGTGAAGTTACCCTGCTCCATCAATGCGGTCGGGATGGTGGCCGTCACCGGGTTCTGGGCGATGCGCGAGTGGAACCGATCGTAGGCGACGAAGAAGAACACCTTGTGCGCCGCATGGGGAACAAACCCGCCAATGGACGCGGAGAACTCGTTGGTGTGCTCGATTGGCTTGCCCAGGCAGCCGACTCTGGGTGCGTAGTTCACGGCCGTCCCGTTAACCGTCGCGGTGCTCGCGGCAGCGCTGCAGGCAGGATAGGAAACGCCGGTGGCGGGATTAATTCCCCCGCGTGCTACCCACTTGGAGGTGAAGCTATAGGTATCGAAGATCGTATTGCGGACGAACTCGGAGACCTGGCCGTGAAATTTCAGGCCGCCCGACTTCATGGTGAAGTTCATGGATCCGGCGCCCATATACTCGGCCGGCGGAACGCTGGTGTTCACCTGGAACTGATCGACCGCCTCGAGGCTGACGTTCAACGCAACCGTCCGGTTGTCGCCCTGCTGGTTGATCGTCTCGGAGGGCACGCCGTCCAGATAGAGGTAGCCGTTGTAGTTGGCGGTACCGCCGATGACCGGCGTGCGGGAGCCGCTCTGGGCACCCGGGACCAGCGTTGCAAAGGCAGTCGGGTCACGTTGCTGCGTCGTGTTCATCACAATGGGCAGATTGGAGTACGCCTCGTTCTCCATCACCGTACCCAGAAAGGCGCTGTCGGTGTCCAACACGGGCGGCGCGGCGGTAACCACCACGCTTTCCGTTGTAGAACCGACCGAGAGCACGGGGTTGAAGGCCAAGGTATTCAGCGCGACGACGTCGAGATTCTCCTGCTTGAGGGTTTTGAAGCCCTTGGAGGTCACGGTGACGGTATACGTCCCCGGAAGCAGCGGGGCGATGGTATAGAGACCTGCGCTGTCCGTGGTGCGGACGCTTGACACGTTGGTGGCCTGGTCGGTTGCCGTGACGGTTGCGCCGGAGACGACCGCACCGGTGGTATCGGTCACCGTCCCCGTGACAGCGCCTTCACCGGCGGTCTGCGCCTGTAGGGCGGCAGGATGAATGCTGATGAAGAGAACAAGCATTCCAAGAACAAAGAGCCGCATCGAGGTGGCGCGCGAGAGTCGGGTCATCTGGTGCATCTGTATTGCCTCCAAAAGGTAAATTCGAGGAGGCGTCAGCGGCGATCATTTCGCCCGCCACGCGCTCCACGAGTAAATCGGATCGCGTGGCAATGTATCTGTATCGTTATTGATATGTCAATAAGAAATAAAGAGGGGTACTTTAGCGATAACGTATCTTTTATTTTCAATCACATAGGCGTTATGAATCAGAGGCCGAAAATGGGCATTATAGGGAGAAGCCGCGGGCGATTCATCGAAGGAAGTGGAGGGAGGAAGAGAGTGGGCAGATCGGAGGGATTAGGAGGCTTTCGCGCGCCGAAGCGAGGACTCGCGAACGACCAGAGAGGGTTGCAGGACGACCTCATGAACGGCCTTGGAGTCCTTGTCGCCCAACAATCCCAGCAGCATCTGGGCGGCGTGGACACCGATGAGGCTGCTGTGATGGTCGACGCTGGTGAGCGGGGCCTTGAGGCTGGCGTCGAAGTGCAGGTTGTCGCATCCCACGAAGGCGATGTCCTCGGGCACCCGCAGGCCAGCCTCCAACGTCACGTCGACCGCCGCGACCGCCACCGGGTCGTTGTAGCAGAAGATGCCGTCGGGAAGTTTGCCTTTGAGCAGTGTGCGCATGGCGTCAAAGCCTTGCTGCCAGTCCCTGCCGTCGGCGGTCATATAGGGCGTGACGAGATGGGGATCGAACTTCAACCCATGTTGCTTCAGGGCCAGTTTGTAGCCCTCGAAGCGGCGCACCCCTGTGGTGAATCCGAGGCCGCGAATGTGGGCGATCCGCCGGCAGCCCTTTGCGATAAGATGCTGGGTCGCAATGCGGCCCACCTCGAGGTCGTCGACTCCGACGAAGTTAGCCTTGAACCCGGGGAAGAAACGATCGATCAGGACCAGGGGGATTCCCTGCTCCTGCAGCTGCTGAAACTTCGCCGGCGAAGTGCTGCAGGAGGCGACGATCAGTCCGTCGAGGCGATGCGCGATGAGCTGCTCAATCGCTGCCTCTTCGGCCGCGGGGTCCTCCATGGATGAAGAGATGATGACCGCGTAGCCGGATTGCTTCATGGTGAAGGAGAGCGCCTCCAGCACCTCAGCAAAGAAGGGATGAAGCAGGGTGGGCACAATAACGCCAACCTGAAAGCTCTGTCCGGTGACCAGGCTGCGGGCAGTGAGGTTCGGCCGGTAGTTCAACTCCTTGGCCTTCGAGAGCACCCGCTGACGGGTCTCCGGACCGATGTCGGAGTGGTCGCGCATGACCTTGGAGACGGTCACGACCGAAACTCCCAACGCCTGCGCTATATGCTTCATGGTGACTGCCATTGCTGACACCGCGAACGGAATAGATAACTCGTGTTGCCGCACTTCTCAAGGGCGCAGGTTGTACCAGGAGCGCGGGCAATGCGAGCCAGGATCATGACCTTCTGAAGTCAATACGCGTTTGACGGAGAGAACCCTTCCCAAGACGCAGATCGTGTTCTCCAAACCACAGGAACGGGTGGTCGCTAAGGCGTCTCCCACCGGCCCGACTTCCCGGAGCGGAAGATGGCCTCAATCACGGACATGTTGCGGATCGCGTCTTCGATGGTGACCGGGACTTCCCCGCCCTCCAGCACCGCTTTGGAGAAGGCGTCGCCCTGAATGGTGTATTGATCGCGGACCGGAAACGTCTCGGTGGTAATCCCGCCCCCGAAAAGATCGCTCCCCGAATCGATGAAGATGCGGGTGGGGCGGTCGGGCGGGGCGTTGACCGGGACCTCGACCTCGATGCGTCCCTTTGTCCCGAAGAACTGGACGCGCTGGTAAGGCACCAGTTGCGTGCTACAGGTGAAGATCGCGTGGCCCGCGGGAAAGTCGAGCAGCGCTGAGGTGAGGCGGTCGGTGTGCATCTTTGGATCGCGGTCGAGGGTGGCCACCATGCGGGTGGGCTCCTGAGCGAAGCCATAGCGCGCGGCGAGAATCATGTAGCAGCCGATGTCCATCAGTGCGCCGCCGCCGATGTCGGCCTGGTTGCGAATGTTGTTGGGATCGGCGTTGAAGTAGCTGAAGAATCCGGAAACCGAACGCAGTGAGCCGATGCGTCCTTCCTCCAGGAGCTGGCGGAGGCGAATCCACTGCGGATGGGTCACGACCATGAAGGCCTCGCCGATCTTGACCCCGGTGCGCTCGCGCACGGGCAGCAGCGACTTCGCCTCGGTGACGGTGAGGCTGATGGGTTTCTCGCAGAGCACGTGCTTGCCCGCCTCGGCGGCCTTGATCGTCCACGGCACATGCAGATGGTTGGGCAGCGGATTGTAGATGGCGTCGATTTCGGGATCGGCGAGCAGCTCCTCATAGCTGCCGTAGGCCTTGGGGATGCCGAGCCGGTCGGCGGCCTCCTTGGACTTCGCGAGATTGCGCGAGGCGATGGCGGCGACCGTGGTGTACTCTCCCCGTTGCATCGCGGGGATCACCTTCTTCAGGCCAATGTTGGCAGTGCTGAGGACTCCCCAGCGCAGTTTGTTTGACATAGAGGCCCATCATAGCGGCAGCGAGCGTGGGAACGCCACACCACCCCCTCGCGGCGCATGTGCCTGCGTCTACAATGGAGTTACCGCGTGCTCCCTGCGGAGGGATGTGTGAGCGGTTGAAACAGGCGGTCTTGAAAACCGCTTTACCCTAGCGGGTAACGGGGGTTCGAATCCCTCTCCCTCCGCCATTCAGCCAGCCCGCTTCGCCAAGGTCTTGAAATCGAGCCTGCAAAATTCAACGACTTCCACTAGGACTATGGAACCCGGCTGCCGGACGGGCCCATGCTGGACTTGGCGACACGTCGGCCGGCAAAGCCCCGCCCCAACTACCTACGAGGCGCATCCCGCGCATAAATATAGTGCTTCACCTCGATCGGCTTTAGGGCATAGCGAAGCACCTGATTCTCGATCTCGCGATCGGCCATTGTGAAGCGGTCGTGTTGTCGTTCGTGCTCGGCCCAGGAATCCACTTTGAAACTCTCAATGTAAGTATCCGGAGCCTCGGTGTCGAAGTAGATTCCCCAGCTCGTCGCGCCATCCCGGCGACGAACGCGTTGGTATTTGTTGATGTGATGGAGAAATTCCGCGGCCTTCGCCGGATCAATGATGTACTTCACCGTGACGAGGACCGGGCCCTGGTCGGGCGCGGGCTCCTCAATCATGGCCGGCTTGACCCAGTGGTTCCAGGTACTGAGATCGACGTTGGTGTTTGGCAGTCGAAACAATGGTCCCAGTAAGAGACACGCGCCGGTTCCAACGCTAGCAATGAGAAGAGTCTGATGGACGCTTGTCCGCGACGCCATATATCCCCAGAGGGTGCTGCCGGCGGCAACGCTGCCTTGAAACACAAAGAGATAGACGGCAAGAACCCGCGCGCGCACCCAATCGGGCGCCAGCTCCTGCACCATGATGTTGAAGAGGGACATGATTGCGGTCCACGAGACGCCGCCAAAGAGCATCGCTGCGCAGAGGACCGCGGGCATGCGCAATAGCGCCAGACTCAAGATAACGGCGGCGAAGGTCACCGTGGCAAGAGACAGCAAGGTCTCCGTGGAGAGCTTCGACCTGCTTCGCTGCAGCACCAAGGCGCCCAGCACTGCTCCCAATCCGAAGAACCCGAGCAAGAAGCCGTAGGCGATCGGACTCTTGCTGATCTCCCTTGCCGCGGTTGGCAGGAGCGCCCAAAAGGAGCTGGTGAACAGGATAAGAACCGCCGAACGAACCAGCAGCGTGCGAATGCCCGGGGAGTATCGCACGTAGCGAAGCGCGGCGGAGGTCGCCCCGCGGAAGGTCTCCGCCGGCAATGTTCTCTTGCGCACCGGCCTCTTCCATTTCGCGATGACGGCAATCACCCCAAAGAATGACAAAGCATTAAAGCCAAACGCAGCAGCGGCGCCGACTGCCGCCACCACGAAGCCGCCGAGACCTGGTCCTACTGCCCGGGCCAGGTTGAACTCGATCCCGTTCAGAGCCAGGGCCGCGGGCAACTCCTCCTTATTCACCAGCTCCGGAAAGATTGCCCGCCACGTGGGCGATTCGACCGCATCCCCCATCGACAGCCCCAACGTAAGCAGGAGCAACAGCCAGGGCGTCATCACTCCGGCAAACGTGGTCACGGTCAGCACCACCGCAACTGCGAGCATCCATGTTTCGGTGCCGAGTATCAGCTTGCGGCGGTCAACGATGTCTCCTATCGATCCTGCGGGCAACGCCAGCAGGAAGAAAGGCAAAGCGGCAGCGGTCTGGATCAGGGCAATGAACAGGGGGTTCTTGGTGAGTGAGGTCATCAGCCACGCTGCGCCGACGCTCTGCATGAAGGTCCCAATATCTGAGATGAAGTTGGAAACCAGCAGGTTTCGGAACGTCCCGTTACGGAGCGGCTGCCATGGGCCCCGCGCAGACGCCGCTTCTGATGGAGCGATTGGAGCCATCGTTTTGTGACTTTACATCATCCTCCCTATCAAGATGGACCAGCGGCAAGCTGCAATGGAGCAGATCGCTTCGCCTCGTTGCCGCCCGGATCCAGTGACGGGATAGAATCTCCCTACATCACAAATAGTTGAATCGACCTCGCCCAACTGCGATCGGCCAGGGAAGCGGTGAACGGCAGATGGTGTTTGCAACCGGCACGGACGCGGCAGTCGAGCGGGAGACGAGGGGTTGGAGGTTCGCGGTCAGCTCGGGGATTCTGGGCTGGGTGCTGGACGCGTTCGATTTTTTTGTGGTGGTGTTCCTGTTCGACGCGCTGGCGGGCCACTTCCATGTGTCGAAGGCGGCGGTGGTGTACACGCTGACGCTGACGCTGGCGATGCGGCCGCTGGGGGCGTTGCTGTTCGGCGCGCTGGCGGACCGGTTTGGGCGCAGGCGTCCGCTGATGGTTTGCGTTCTGTATTTTTCGCTGTGCACGGTGATGAGCGGGCTGGCGCCGAACTTCGCGGTGTTTGTGGTGTGCCGCGCGATGTATGGGATCGGGATGGGCGGATACTGGGGGATCGGTGCCTCGTATGCGATGGAGAGCTCGCCGCGCCGGTTTCGCGGGGTGCTGTCGGGGATGATGCAGGGGGGATATCCGACGGGCTACCTGCTGGCTTCGGTGGCGATGCAGACGCTGACTCCGGCGTTCGGGTGGAGGGTGGTGTTCTTTGCGGGTGCGCCGGTGGCGATGCTGATTGTGGTGCTGACGCTGTTGGCGCCGGAGTCCGAGGCGTGGCGACAGCATCGGCCGGCTTCGGTGGGGCGGATCTTCGGTGCGCTGAACGAGCACCGGGGGTTGCTGCTCTACCTGCTGGCGACGATGGGCCTGATGATGAGCCTGGCGCACGGCACGCAGGACCTGTATCCAGATTTTCTGAAGTCGGTGCCGGGGATTGCGGCGAGGTCTGTGCTGGGGATGAACGCGCTGTATGGGATCCCGATCCTGTACAACATTGGGGCGATCACGGGCTCGATTTGCTTCGGGCATCTCTCGCAGAAGATCGGCCGTCGCAACGCGGTGATGCTGGCGCTGGGGATTGCCTTTTTGTCGCTCCCAGCGTGGGCGTTTGGGACGACGCAGGGCGTGCTGGTGGTGGGATCGTACCTGATGCAGAGTGGGGTGATGGGCGCGATAGGCGTGATTCCGGCGCACCTGAATGAGCTCTCGCCGGATGCGGTGCGCAGCCTCTTTCCAGGGTTGGTGTATCAGGTTGGGGTTCTGCTGGCGTCGCCGGCGACGGCAGTAGAATTCATGTTGCGCGACCGGTTCGGGTATCCGTGGGCGCTGGCGATGTTTGAGGCGAGTGCACTGGTGCTAGCGATCGTCCTCTTCCGGCTTGGGCCGGAGGCGCGCAATCGCAGCTTCCTGCGCGAGGCGGAGAGCGAACCAGCGGCGATTGACTGAGGAGTGAGGGGACGATGGGCGAGCGGCGGATTGGGATCATCATGAACGGCGTCACCGGACGCATGGGGCTGAACCAGCATCTGGTGCGTTCAATTCTGGCGATCCGCAAGCAAGGCGGGGTCGCGCTGAAGGATGGAACGCGGCTGGTGCCGGACCCGATCCTGGTAGGACGCAACGCGGCGAAGCTGGAGCAGATTGCGAAGGAGCATGGGGTGGCGCGTTGGACCACCGACCTGCGCGGGGCGCTGGCCAACGCGGACGATGAAGTCTACTTCGACGCGCAGGTGACGGCGATGCGGGCGGCGAGTGTGGAGGCGGCGATTGCCGCGGGCAAGCATGTGTACTGTGAGAAGCCGCTGGCGGTGGATTCGGCGATGGCGTTGCGGCTGGCGGCGCAGGCCAAGGCCGCGGGGGTGAAGCACGGCGTGGTGCAGGACAAACTTTTTCTGCCGGGGATGCGCAAGCTGAAGCGGCTGGTGGAGAGCGGCTTCTTCGGCAGGATTCTTTCGGTGCGCGGCGAGTTCGGCTATTGGGTTTTTGAGGGCGACTGGCAGCCGGCGCAGCGGCCGAGCTGGAACTACCGCAAGGAGGACGACGGCGGGATTGTGGTGGACATGTTCTGCCATTGGCGGTACGTGCTGGACCACACGTTTGGGCGGGTGCGCGCGGTGCAGTGCCTGGGCGGCACGGCGATTCCGGAGCGGGTGGATGAGCAGGGGCGGCGGTATGAGTGCACGGCGGACGATACGGCGTATGGGACGTTTGAACTGGAGGGTGGGGTGGTGGCGCAGATCAACTCGTCGTGGTCGTTTCGCGTGTATCGCGATGAGCTGTTCAGCCTGCAGGTGGATGGGACGCTGGGCAGCGCGGTTGCCGGGCTGCGCGAGTGCCGAACGCAGCACCGCGTGAATACGCCGAGGCCGGTGTGGAACCCGGACATTGAGAACCCGCTGCGGTTTCGCGAGCAGTGGGAGGACGTGCCGGACAATCAGGTTTTCGATAATGGGTTCAAGGTGCAGTGGGAGCTTTTTCTGCGGCACGTTGCCGACGATGGGCCGTTCCCGCACGATTTTGTGGAGGGTGCGCGCGGTGTGCAGCTGGCGGAGTTGGGGCTGAAGAGTTGGAGAGAGCGGCGCTGGGTGGATGTGCCGGAGATCGGGGCATGACGCTGGCGAACGCGGTGAGGCTGGTGCGGGGCGACGGTTCTATTTACAGCTACGCGCCGGTGTGTGAGCCGCTGGCGACGGTGGCGCGGGGAGGGTTTAGGACGCGCGTGGCGTTTGCTGCGGCGCATGTGGTGGTGGATCCGTTGCGGACCGCGGAGCCACTGACGCATCCGGCGATCGATTGGGATGCGACGCTGGCGTACCGGGAGTATCTGTGGTCGCTGGGTTTTGGCGTGGCCGAGGCGATGGACACGGCGCAGCGTGGCATGGGACTGGATTGGCCGCTGGCGCTGGAGCTGATTGAGCGCAGTACGACGGCGGCGAATGCGCGGGGGGCGCAGGTGGCGAGTGGCGCGGGGACGGACCAGTTGCCGGCGGGCGCGGCGTACAGCCTGCAGGAGGTGACGGACGCGTACCTGGAGCAGTGCGAGGCGATTGAAGCGGCGGGCGGGCGGATTATTCTGATGGCGAGCCGCGCACTGGCGGCCGTGGCGCGCGATGCGGAGGATTATGCGGCGGTGTATGGCGCGGTGCTGGCGCAGGTGCGGGAGCCGGTGATACTGCACTGGCTGGGGCCGATGTTCGATCCGGCTCTGGAGGGTTATTGGGGCGGGACGGGGATTGCGGGGGCGATGGAGAACTGCGTGGGCATCATTTGCGAGCACAGGCAGAAGATCGACGGGATCAAGATCTCGCTGCTGGATGCGGAGCTGGAGATCGGGATGCGGCGCGAGCTTCCTGCGGGAGTGCGCATGTATACGGGCGACGACTTCAACTATGACCGCCTGATCCAGGGCGACGAACGGGGCCACAGCGATGCGCTGCTGGGCATCTTCGATGCGATCGCTTCCGCGGCATCGTTGGCGCTGACCGCGCTCGATGCGGGCGATCTTTCCCGGTACCACCAGGTTCTTTCGCCCACCGTGCCGCTCTCGCGGCACATCTTCGCCGCGCCGACGCAGCACTACAAGACAGGGGTTGTCTTTCTGGCGTTCCTCAACGGCTTTCAGTCTCACTTCCGCATGGTGGGCGGGATGGAGAGCGCGCGGTCCGTGGTGCATCTGTGCGAGCTGTTCGTCCTCGCGGACCGCGCTGGTGTACTCCGCGACCCTGACCTGGCCATCCAGCGGATGCGCGGCTTCCTGCTGCTCGCAGGTGTCGCGTGAGCCTCGAACCCAGCATCCTCGAGCGCCTCAGCTTCAATCAGATGACCGCCGATCCGTGGTCGCTGGAGCAGGCGGTCCGCAATTGCGCCCAGGGTGGCGTGCCCTACATCGGTGTGTGGCGGCATAAGCTCGACGGCGATGTGGCGAAGGCGGCGGCGATCATTCGCGATGCCGACCTGCGCGTCTCCAGCCTGTGCCGCGGCGGGTGGTTTTCCGCTCCCACCGCCGAAGAGCGCCGCAAGCGCATTGCGGACAATCGCGTCGCCATTGAAGAGGCCGCTACGCTCGGCGCACCCGTACTCGTGATCGTCTCCGGCCCCGCCAATGGGCAGACTCTGGCCGATGCGCGAGCCACCGTGCTCGATGGCCTGCGCGAAGTGCTGCCCGACGCGGAGAAGGCCGGCGTCATTCTCGGCATCGAACCGCTGCATCCCATGTACGCCGCGGAACGCTCGGTCGTGGTCACCCTAGGCCAGGCCAACGACATGGCCGACCTGCTTACGAGCCCAGCGGCTGGGGTCGTGGTCGATGCCTTCCATGTCTGGTGGGACCCCGAAGTCATGCACGAGATCGCGCGAGCGCGCGGCAAAATTGTCGGCTTCCACGTTTCCGATTGGCCGGTGCCCCTGCCAGACATCCTGATGGGTCGCGCCATGATGGGCGACGGCGTCATCGAGTTGCGGCGCCTGCGTGAGGCGGTAGACGCCGCGGGCTACAGCGGGCCGATTGAAGTGGAGATATTCAACGACGAGATATGGAACAGTGCGGACGAGCGACATATCGAGCGTATCCGGCAACGTTTTCTTGAACACGTCTGAGGTTCATGTTTCGCTTGAGCAGGAATGATGCCGACGGAGCAGCATTTCGCGCCAGACTGCGTCCACCGGCATCTACTTTCACCATTTTGGGATTGCGTCGAAGGACTCAAGCAGGGTCAGCGGATGGCGGCCATCGCCGCGCGAAAGAGCGCCTCAAAGTTATGCGCGGAGGCGGGGTCTTTCGCGACGGCGGCTTCGATGGCGCGCTGCGCGATGGGCCGCGCGTAGCCGAGGTTGACCAGCGCGGAGAGGGCGTCGTCACCGGCTGGACCGTAGTGGGTTGGGGCCGCTGCCGGTGCGACGGCCAGGCCGTCGAGCTTGTCCTTCAGCTCGAGGACGACGCGCTCGGCGGTCTTCTTGCCGATGCCCGGGATGCGGGTGAGGGTCGGATGGTCCGCGGCGCGGATCGCGGCGACCAGGCGGGCCGCGTCAATCCCACTGAGAACGGTGATGGCGAGCTTGGGGCCAATGCCAGAGATGGTGAGCAGCTTCTCGAAGAGGCGCTTCTCCTGCGGCTCGGCGAAGCCGAAGAGGGCGATCTGGTCTTCGCGAACGTGGGTATAGATGTACAGCCGCGCCTCGGCGCCTTCCGGGGGCAGCGTGGTAAAGGTGGCGACGCTGATGTTGGCCTCGTAGCCCACGCCAGCGCACTCCACAATGGCCTGATTGGGCGACTTCGACAGCAGGCGGCCACGCAGAAAAGCGATCATTCCGCTGATTGTACGTGCCTTCCAGCGCAGAGTCCCGGCGATTCGACAGACCGCGGAAATCTCAGAGAATCTTGCGATTTGTAACCAAATTGAAACGCTGAGTTCACGCGGGTGTAACCCCGCCGCACCAGACTCTGAGAGGTCAATTATCCCCAGAACCGAATTCTCCGCCTCATCAGGAGGGAGCCATTATGTCCATTCTCTCGTCTCGTCTCGCACGCCTCGCTCTTTTTGCCGCGCTGGTCTTGCCAGGCGCTGCGACCCTCACGCCAGCGCCGCTCTATGCACAGTCCACTGCGACCCTTACTGGCACCGTGTTTGACCCCCGAGGAGTGGCGCTGCCCGGCGCCGCTGTAGTTCTCCGCGCGGAAGGGACGGGCGTTACGCAGAAGCTGACCTCCGACGGACAGGGCAAATACTCCTTCGCCAATCTGGCTGCCGGGAAGTACAGCATCCAGGTGGACGCGCCCGGCTTTACGACCAGCAGGACCGCGGGCGTCACGGTCGCCGCCGGCCAGCCGACCGATGTTCCGGTGACGTTGACGCTGGACAACGTCTCCGAACAGGTCACGGTCGAGGCGAACGAAGCCAACTCCGTCGCAGCTGCGCTGGCTCCCATGGATGCGCTGCTGACCGAAACCTCCGCGCGCACCGAGATCACCCTCTCCATGATCCAGAACTTCATGTCCCCGGTCGCGGACTACGGCGAAGCGGTTGAGATGGCTCCCAACACCTTCACCCTCAGCAGCGACGGCGTCGGTCTTGGCCAGTCCAAGACCGTCTTCCGCGGATTCCCGGACGGCGACTACGATATCGACTTCGACGGCATCCCGTTCTACGACACCAACACGCCGACCCACCACTCATGGGCCTTCTTCCCCACGCAGTGGCTGGGCGGTATCGACTTCGACCGCAGCCCCGGGTCAGCTTCCACCATCGGGCCGGCGCCCTTCGGCGGCTCCATTCACCTGCTTTCGAAGCCCTTCGATCCGATCCAGGACATCCGCGGTGAGTTTTCGGCGGGATCATGGAACACCTTCCTCTACGACGGCGAATATGACTCCGGCCAGTTCGGCCACGGCCACAAGTTCAACGTCATGGTCGATGTGCATCACATGACCTCCGACGGCTACCAGACGTTCAACTACAACAGGCGCGATGCCGGCGACATTCAGGTACAGTACAAGTTCTCCGACAAGACCTACCTCACGGGCTACTCGGGCGTGATTCAGCTCAGTTCCAACGCCCCCAACTTCAGCCCCACGCGCTGCCAGATGTATGGCGTGCAGAGCGGATATACCTGCAGCGGCTCGCTGGCCCCGTTCGCCGGATCGGGCATCAACTTCCTAAACACCAACAACAGCGATGGCGAACTCTATCTCGACGCGAAATACAACTTCTACCACGTGCCCACCGACTTCGAGTACGTTGGCTTCCACACGGAGTTCGGCAAGGGCTGGAACTTCGACATCAAGCCGTACACGTACAACTACGACAACGCGGAGAAGTACACCAACGCCGATCCGATCACGGACAACTCGGCCCTGCTTGGCACAACCTACGCCCCGCTCGGCGTCACCGTCACCAACCTCTGCAGCACCCTGGTCAAGAACAAGTACATCTGCGCCGTCGACAAGTACAACAGCTATCGCAAGTACGGCGAGGTCTCGCAGATCAGCCAGGTTTCGAGGTTCGGCATCCTGCGCGCCGGCGCGTGGTACGAGTGGGCGGACACCAACCGCCACCAGTTCCCCTCCGACCCGCTGCAGAACTGGCTCGACGCTCCTTTGTCCAACTTCAACGAGTCTTTCTGGACCGACTCCTACCAGCCCTTCGCGGAGTATGAGTTCCACGCGACGAAGAAGCTCGACATCACCCCCGGCGTTAAGTTCTCCTACTACACGGTTAGCACCAAGCAGTACGCGGACAACGGGGGCAAGATCGGCGGGCTCGGCACCAACAATCCGGCCAGCTTTATCACCAATGGCGGCAGCTACTACGCGACCCTACCCTCGGCCACGGCCAACTACCGCCTCAGGAACAACTGGTCAGCCTATGTGCAGTTCGCTCAGGGCAGCATTGTGCCGCCTTCGGCGGTCTTTGACTTCACGCAGGGTCCCAACGGCACGCCGGTTGCGCAGCTGCCCAAACAGCAGAAGAACACCACCTATCAGACCGGCACCGTGGTCAAGCTGAAGAACGTGACCTTCGACGTAGACTACTTCCACATCCACTTCGACAACACCTACTCCTCCTATACCCCCGCATCCACCGGCGAGCCGGTCTATTACCTCACCCCCAGCACGATCACCGAGGGGCTCGAGGGCGAGGGCAATATCTATCTCTCGCATGGATTGAGCGTCTACCTTAACGCCAGCTACGACAACTCCTACTACCAAGGCACGCTCGCCGAGTCCTGCACCGGCACCGCCTCCACCGGATGCACCAGCACCACGCCGCAGCTTACATTTACCGCACCCGGCGGACTCAACGTCGCGCAGACGCCGAGCGACCTTGAGACCGAAGCCATTACCTATCAGCACAAGACCTGGGACATGGGCTTCTTCAACAAACGCGTGGGTACGCAGTACATCGACAACGGGGCGTATCACAATCAGGCCACCATTCCGCCCTTCAGCCTCTCCAACCTCTACCTGAACTACACCATCCGCAGCGGCGGCCGCTTCGACCAGACCAAGCTCCGTCTTAGCTTCAACAACATCTTCAACAGCAGCTCGCTGACCGGCAATACGCCCGTCGGTGCATTGCAGACGGTCACCGTCCCAGCCAATGGCGCAAACTACGTCAACCCGTTTGTCACCAATGGCCCAACCCCAACCAATGGCGGGGACCAGCTCACCATCCTGCCCGGCCGCAGCGTCTCGTTCTCGATGATCTTCGGGATCTCGCCCAAACGGTGAGGAGAAATGCTGGAGGCTCTCGAGAAAGCAGCAAACAAATCAGAGCAGGAGGCGCTCCTCGGGCTGCATGGATTTTTCACGTCCGGCCTGAGGAAACGCCATTCGCCGCGCGCGCCTAGAACTTGAGGCTAAGCGACATCTGGATCTGGCGCGGGCTGCCGATGGTGTGGGTGACCACGCCCAAACCGGAAGCGCAGTTGTAGAAGGCGTCGTTGGTCTGGGCGCCGGTCGCGCACCCGGTAGGCAGCGGCGTAGCGCCGGCAGGAGGGAAGCCATCGTAGAACTGGTTCTGCGAGACCTCATTGCCGGGGACGTCGAAGCTGCTAGTGTTGGTGAGGTTGTAGACATCGAAGGTGTACTTCAGCGAGTAGCGCTCGGTGAGGTTGGCGACCTTCACCAGCGACGCATCGGCGCGCTTCTGGAAGGCCTGGCGGAAGATATTGCGCTGTCCCGTGGTGAAGTTGGTCTCGAACGGATCGGTCGCCGGAATCGCGCCTCCCAGTCCGCCGGCCGGGAGGATGGGGATGCCGAAGCAGCCGGGTTTGAGGGCCGAGTCTCCGAAGGCGCCGGACTTGCCGCTCTTCGCCGTCTTCGCATTGCATCCGTTGGCTAGGGGCACGATGGGGTTGGTGATGCCGTCGGATACGCCGTAGTAGACGCTGGCCACAGCGCCGGAGAAGTCGATGATGCTGTAGGGCTGTCCGCTCTGCAGCACGGTGAGCCCCACCAACGACCAGCCATCGACGATATCGCCCTCCAGCGAGTGCGCCTTGGCGAGGTCGGGGATCTGGAAGACGTAGTTGAAGTTGATGACGTGGGTGCGATCGAAGTCGGCGAGCCCATAGCCGCTGCGCAGGTTGAGGCCGTTGTTGCCGTTGTAGAAGAGGCCCAGGCCGCTCTGCTCGTCGGTGGCATGGGAGTAGGTGTAGGAGGCGCCCACCTGCACGCCGTGGCTCATGCGCTTCTCCACATGCACCTGCAAAGCGTTGTAGGCATCGACTCCGGCGGCCTTGTAGTCGATGGACTCCGCGGCATAGCCGATATAGGGCACACGGTGGTCGACATTGCCGCCCTCATAGTCGAAGTCATAGCCCGGGCCGGTCGCCGTTCCATCCAGCGTGGCGCCGCTCACGTTATAGCCATAGCTGTAGATCTCACCGTTGATCGGGTGGGTAGGCGAGGCGATGTTGGGCTGGTTGAACGGCACAGGGATGACCTGGTGACGGCCGACGTTGCCGACATACCCCAGCTCAATGGCGAGGTCGTTACGCGGCTGCCACTGGACGTCTAGCGTGTAATTGATGGTGTAGGGCAGCTTGTTGGTGCGGTCGTAGACGCCCAGTGAGACGGGTTGGCCACCGTCATTGATGGACGCCAGATTTGGGAGGTACATGCTGAGATCGGAGGCCTTCGGGTTGGTGGGCGGCTTGAGCAGCGAGGTGCCGTAAGGGTTCTCAAGGTTGCCCGCGGTATTGTCGGCCGCTGTCGTGCCGCCGCCGCCGCCGCAAGTCACAATGTAGCCCTCGTAGAAGTAGGTGGAGGAGACGGGGCAGCTGGAGGCGTTGACGAACGGCAGTTGCTGGTTGACGCCGAAAGGCCCGCCGGTGACGGTGCCGATGGCATAGCCGGGGGAGAAGTAGCTGAAGAGTTCACCGCGGTCGTAGTAAATGCCCATCCCCCCGCGCACCACGACTTTGCTGTTGAACATCGCGGGCTGCCAGGCTGCGCCGACTCGCGGGCCAATGCCCCATTGGCGTCCGGTGAGGGTGGTATTGCTGACTCCGGAGGTGCCGTTGGCGTTGTTGCCGGCGATGATGAGGCCATTGGTGGATGGGATGTTGCCGGGCACCTCAGTGGACGTTGGAGTATAGCTGTAACGCGTGGGATCGAAGTTGAAGATGCGTCCGTATTTCTCGGTGAATCCACCGTCCCAGTCATAGCGCAAGCCGGCGGTAAGCGAGAGGGTTGGCGTGATCTGGAACTTGTCCTGCACAAAGGTCCCGAGCTGGTTGGCGCGGAAGTAGCGGGTGGCGTTGCCCTGCAGGAAGGAGCTGACATAGAAGCCGGTCGAGGCGCTGCCTGGAGTGACATACCCTTGCGCAAACTGGCTGAAGTCATCCGTTGCAATGGTGCCGGTGCCAGTGCGCTTGTCGACGGTGTTGAGCTGGGTGTAGCTATAGTTCGCCCCAAAGCTGACGGTGTGCTTGCCCAGGCTCCAGACGGCGTTGCCTGAGGGGGAGATGCGGTTCTGAAAGACCCCGGTGTTGGGGCTCTGGCCCTCCGCGTTCGGCCCAATGTTGAGAATGGCAGTTGAGACGCCCGATGGCTGGTAGTCGCCCAGCACGTTGTAGATGGAGACGCCCGGGAAGTAGGTCGATCCGAACACGTTGATCGAGGCCGTGCCCACCGACCCGCCTGGTATGGAGGTGGGGCCGAAGGGCTGTTCGTTGTCGTCGTAGTTCTTCTCACGCAGGAAGCCGATGGTCTGGGTGGTGCTCAGGGTCGGTTTGACGAGGTAGGTGTTGCTGACGGAGAAGACCTGAGCGCCCGAATCAAGGTGCTCCGTGAAGCCGGGAACGCTGGAGAAGGCATAGGGCGCCAGGGTCGGGTCGTGCTGGTAATAGTATTTGAGCGCGACGGTGTCCTTGAGGGTGGCGTCGTAGTCGAGGTCAGCGACCGCCTGGTCCGCCTTAAATCGGCCCGTGCCGGGAATGAAGGCGTTGTCGATGTGCTGCGGGGTGGGCCCAATGCCGTTGAGCGCGTCGTTGGGGATGAGCCACTTGCCAGGTTCGCCGGGCAGCGCCGGAGAGTTGAACAATGCCAGGGCCACACGGTCGATGCTTCCGGCAGCGGTAGGAGTGCAACCGTCGTAGGGGTTCGCCTGATCGGCAGGAGTGCAAAAGTCGCTGTTGGAGAGGGCCGCAAATCCGGCCGCCGTGGTGCGGTTGGTGTCATTGAGGCCCACCGGGACATCGATAAAGGAGTCGCCGATCTCCTGGTCGGAGACGTGCAGATGCTGATAGGAGAGGAAGCCGAAGAGCTTGTTCTTGATGATGGGACCGCCAACCGTGCCTCCGACGACATAGCGGTGCAGCTCAGGCACCTTCATGTTCGCCGGGACATCGGCATCCTGCTTGAAGAAGAAGGGAGCAGCGTTGATCCAGCTGCTGCCGCGATGGGCATAGAGCAGGCCGTGAAACTGGTTGGTGCCCGAAGATGTGCTGAGATCGATGTGCGCGCCGGAGGTCGATCCCTGCTCGGCGTCGTACATCGATGCATTCACCCGGACCTCTTCAATCGTCTCGGGCGCGGGCGTTGGGATCGCGTTGCCGATGGAGAGATAAATAGAGGCGGCGGAGGGAATCACTCCAGTAGAGCCGGCGCTGCTGGAGACGCCGGTGCTGTTGATGACACGTGCGGAACCGACCTGGCTGGTGCTCTTGCCGTTGAACAGGTTGCTGGCGTCAACGCCGTTGAGTGAGAAGCTGTTGCTGGTGTCGCGCTGGCCGTTGGCCCAGATGGGCGCGTTGCCGAGACCGCTGTTGGCGCCGGTGCCGCCGGGAAGTTCGGCGTTGACGCCCGGCGAGAGGATGGCCACGCCGGTGAAACTGCCCGTAGGCAACGGGATCGCCTGGATCTGCGCCTTATCGAGTACGTATCCATTGGTCGTGTCCACCGCGTTCATCAGCGGCGTGGCATTGACGGTGACAGAGGTCGATACCGAACCCAGAGTCAGCGTGGCGTTGAGGGTCGCCGTGCGGTCCGCCTGCACTGTGATCCCGGGAAAGACCTCCGTTTGGAAGCTCTCATGGCCGACCGTGATGGTGTAGGAGCCGATCGGCAGATCGACAAAGCTGTAGTAGCCGTTGCTGCCGGAGACCTGGCTTCGCTTGAGCCCCGTCTGCTCCCCGAGGGCGTCCACGCTGGCCCCGGCCAGAATGGCGCCCTGCGCATCGGTGACCACCCCCGTGATGCCTCCGAGCGTTTGCTGCGCCGGCGCTGGCCGCGTCAGCAGCGCGACGGCGAGAAAGAGCCCCAACCAAATGCGATAGATACACGGCTTCCTGGACATAAGCGATGTCTCCTGGAGGACTACTGTTTAGGCCCAAATCCTTGAGCGAAAAGGTTGTAGGTTGTTTGTTAGCAACAGATCGTTCGAATCCAACGGGGTAGGAGGACGCGTCCGCCGGGAGTAAGTTCGGCGGCCTTGAGTGCAACAAAGCACTGAAACGCAAGCGCGAGCGCGAGAGCTGGCGTGGTTACGCAGAAAAACAGTCTTGATTGCTTATTTTTGACGATACGCCATCCGGGGGATTTTTGCGAGAATTTAATGGCGCGCTCAACACCGATCGGGACGTGATCGGTCAGGTCGCGAACCGATGGTCCGGGTGGCGGTGATGCACCCTGAACGTCCGCGAATTATCTCGAGGGTTCCGGGATCGTCTTGTCCAGGTCGAGGTTCAGTTCGAGCACGTTGACGCGCGGCTCGCCCAGCAGTCCGAACTGCCGCGGCGTGACGTGCGCGGCCACCAGGGTGCGCACTGCGTCCTCACTCGTGTGCCTTTCCGCCGCCACGCGAGTGACCTGGTAGTAGGCTGCGGCGGGGGAGATGTCTGGATCGAGCCCGGAGGCGGAGGCGGTCACCAGGTCGATGGGCACGGGGGCCCCGGCGCCCTTGGGATTGATCGTCTGCACGGAAGCCGCCACACGGGTCACCAGGGCGGCGTTGGTCGGCCCCAGATTGGAGCCGGAGGAGTTGCCGGCGTCGTAGCCGGCGCCCGCCGCGGACGGCCGCGACCAGAAGTAGCCCGGCCCGGCGAAGGTCTGGCCGATGAGGTGCGAGCCCACCACGACGCCATTGCGCTCGATCAGCGAACCGGCCGCCTGCGCAGGGAACAACACTCGCGCGAGACCCGTGACCACCAGCGGATAGCCGATGCCCAGCAGCACGGCGGTGATGACCGTGTACAGCAGCGACGTAACGATGTGCTTCTTCATGGCTTCCTTCCTTCGTTCCCTTTACGCCAGATGGACCGCGGCAATCAGCATGTCGATCAGTTTGATCCCGATGAATGGCGCGACGATTCCGCCCAGCCCATAAATCACCAGGTTGCGCTGCAGCAGCGCGGCCGCGGACATGGGCGTGTACTTGACGCCGCGCAGCGCCAGTGGAATCAGCGCGACGATGATTAGCGCGTTGAAGATCACGGCGGAGAGAATGGCTGACTCCGGGGTGCGCAGGCGCATGATGTTCACCGCGGCCAGCACCGGAAAGACCCCGGCAAACATCGCCGGGATGATGGCAAAATACTTGGCCACATCGTTGGCGATCGAGAAGGTGGTCAATGCGCCACGGGTCATCAGGAGCTGTTTGCCGATGCCGACGATCTCGATCAGCTTGGTGGGGTTGGAGTCGAGGTCCACCATGTTGCCCGCCTCCTTCGCCGCCTGCGTGCCGGAGTTCATGGCCACGCCTACGTCGGCCTGGGCCAGCGCAGGCGCGTCGTTGGTGCCGTCGCCGGTCATCGCCACCAGCTTGCCCTGCGCCTGCTCGCGCTTGATCAGGTCCATCTTGTCCTTGGGCTTGGCTTCGGCGAGGAAGTCGTCGACGCCGGACTCGCGCGCGATCGCGGCAGCGGTCAGCGGATTGTCGCCGGTGATCATGATGGTCTTGATGCCCATGGAGCGAAGCTGGTCGAAGCGCTCCTTCATGCCGCCCTTCACAATGTCCTTGAGGTGGATGACGCCGAGCGCCCGGCCATTCTCCGCAACCACCAGCGGCGTGCCTCCGGCGCGCGCAACTGTTTCCACGGTGGCGCGCACCTCGTCGGGCAGAAACGACCCGTTCTCCTTCAGATAGTTCGCGATCGCCTCGGCCGCGCCCTTGCGGATGCTGCGCCCCTCCATGTCCACGCCGGACATCCGCGTCAGCGCGCTGAAGGGGATGTACTCCACGTTGAGGTTCGCCAGCTCGCGCCCGCGCAGCCCATACAGGTCCTTGGCCAGCACTACGATCGATCGGCCCTCAGGAGTCTCGTCCGGCAGCGACGAGAGCTGCGCCGCGTCGGCCAACTCTTCGCTGGTGACGCCCGCGGCGGTGAGGAACTCCGACGCCTGCCGGTTGCCCAGCGTGATGGTGCCTGTCTTGTCCAGCAGCAGCGTGTCCACATCGCCCGCAGCCTCCACCGCGCGCCCGGAGACCGCCAGCACATTGTGCTGCACCAGCCGGTCCATGCCTGCGATGCCGATGGCCGAGAGCAGCCCGCCGATGGTGGTTGGGATCAGGCAGACCAACAACGAAATCAGCACAAACACAGTCTGCGGCGCGGCCGAGTAGATGGCGAAGGGCTGCAGCGTAACGACCGCCAGCAGGAAGATGATGGTCAGCCCCGCGAGCAGGATGTTCAGCGCGATCTCGTTCGGCGTCTTCTGCCGCTCCGCGCCCTCGACCAGGGCGATCATGCGGTCGAGGAAGGTCTCGCCGGGGTTGGCCGTGATGCTCACCACGATCATGTCGCTCAGCACGCGCGTTCCGCCAGTCACCGCGGAGCGGTCGCCGCCCGCCTCGCGAATCACCGGGGCCGACTCGCCGGTGATCGCCGACTCATCGACTGATGCGACGCCTTCGATCACCTCGCCGTCGCCGGGGATCATCTGGCCGGCGACGACGCGAACCTTGTCGTTCACGCGCAGATGCGAGCTGGGAATCTCCTCGGTCTGGCCGTCGGAGCGCAGCTTGTAGGCCGTCGTCTCAGACTTCGCTTTGCGCAGCGCGTCGGCCTGCGCCTTGCCGCGGCCCTCGGCCATTGCGGTAGCGAAGTTCGCAAACAGCACCGTGAACCACAGCCAGAGAGTGATCTGCAGGTTGAAGCCGAAGTCGTGCTTGCCTTCGGGCAGCAGCAGAATCAGCGTCGTCACTACGCAGCCAACCTCGACCAGAAACATCACGGGGTTCTTCGCCATCTCGCGCGGGTCCAGCTTCTTCAGCGAATCCAGGGTCGCCCTCTTCACGATCGCCGATTCAAACAGCGCCCGCTTCTTCGACGTTCCGGTATGTGTTGCGTGCATCGCTCTCTCCCAAATCCCAATTCCCAATTCCAAAAGGCCAGTTCGCCGCTGGCGATTCAGCCGTTGCCTAGGAAAAACTCGTCCCGGCGCGCAACAACAGATGTTCGAGGATCGGCCCGAGGCTCAATGCGGGGAAGAAGGTAAGCGCTCCGACGATCACGATCACGCTGGTCAGCAGCACCGTAAAGAGGGTCGATGTCACCGGGAAGGTGCCCACCGAGGGCGGCGCGATCTTCTTGGTCACCAGGTTGCCCGCGACCGCCAGCATAGGCACGATCATCAGGAAGCGCCCCGCCAGCATGGAAATTCCCAGAGTGGAGTTGTACCAGTGGGTGTTGGCGTTGATCCCCGCGAAAGCCGATCCGTTGTTACCGGTCGCCGAGGTGTACGCGTAGAGGATCTCCGAGAGGCCGTGCGGCCCATGGTTGGCGAGGCTCGACAACCCGAAGGGCGCGAGCACCGACACCGCTGCGAAGCCCAGGATGATCACGGGAAAGATGAGGAAGTAGAGCATGGACATCTGCACGTCGAAGGCCTGCACCTTCTTGCCCAGATACTCCGGCGTGCGGCCCACCATCAGCCCCGCGATGAAGACGGTGAGGATGACGAAGACAAGCATGCCGTACATCCCAGCGCCGACGCCGCCAAAGATGATCTCGCCCAGGTGAATGTTGACCATCGGAATCATTCCACCCAGCGGCATGAATGAATCGTGCATGGAGTTCACTGCGCCGCAGCTCGCGTCGGTGGTGACGGTGGCGAAGAGCGCGGAGTTCGCGATGCCGAAGCGCACCTCCTTGCCCTCCATGTTGCCGCCTGAGGAGAGCGCGGTACCCGATGCGGCCACGTGCTGGTCCACGCCGTGCAGCAGCGGATTGGGCTGCGCCTCCGCCCAGTAGCAGGTCAGCACTCCGGCGAACCACAAAATGGACATCGCCCCAAAGACCGCCCAGCCGTGCTTCGGCGAGCCGACCATCTTGCCGAGGGTGACGCAGAGGCCGCCGGGGATGAGGAAGATCGAAACCATCTGCAGCAGGTTCGAGAGCGGTGTGGGATTCTCAAACGGGTGCGCCGAGTTGGTGTTGAAGAAGCCGCCGCCGTTGGTGCCCAGCATCTTGATCGCCTCCTGCGAGGCGACCGGCCCCTGCGCGATGGTCTGCGTGGTCACGACGTTCGTGACGGGCTTGCCATCTGTGCCGGTTGTGGTTACAGACTGCTTCTCCAGCAGCGTCGCGGTGTCGTAGGGCTTGAAGTTCTGGACGACGCCTTGCGAGACCAGGGCGAGCGAATAGACAAGACAGATCGGCGCCAGAATCCAAAGCGTACCCCGAGTCAGATCGGCCCAGAAGTTGCCAAGGGTCTTCATCTCGCGCCGCGCTATGCCGCGAATAAAGGCGATGGCAAGCGCCATGCCCACCGCGGCCGACCAGAAGTTGTGCGTCGCCAGCCCAAACATCTGGGTCAGGTAGCTCATCGTGGTCTCGGGCACGTAGGACTGCCAGTTCGTATTCGTAGTGAACGAGGCTGCGGTGTTCCACGCGAGGTACGGTTCGACCGCCGCGAAGTGCTGGGGGTTGAGCGGCAGGTGACCTTGCAGCCGCTCGACCGCGTAGGTCAGCAGCAGCGTGGCCAGCGAGAAGATCAGCATCGCGGCGCCGTACTCCGTCCAGCGCATCTCGGCGTTGGCGTCGACTCCGGTCATCTTATAGAGCAGCCGCTCGATGGGTCCCAGCACGGGATCGAGCAGCGTCTTCTGCCGCTCGTACACCCGCGCCATATAGAGGCCCATCGGCTTAGCCGCAAGCAGCACCAGCGCGAAGAAGACCGCGATCTGCAACCAACCGTTGGATGTCATTTCAGAACTTCTCCGGACGCAGCAAGGCAAAAACCAGATAGACCAGCAAGGCCGCGGTAAGAACCAGTAACAGAATATTTTCAATCATCATCGCGCCCGCCTTTCAGTGACTGGCAGCCGTGCTGATACGCAAGCGCGACAACGAAGAACACCAGCGAAGCCGCGAGGAACACTAGATCAAGCATCTGCCAAACTCCTGTGAGGCGCCGCGCAGTTTCGTTCGATACGGCACCATCACGCCTATCGAGTGAAACAGGTTGCCACGTAAAAATCCGTAGGGATGGCGTTAATAATTCATAAGTTGCGCGCTATCCTGAGGTCGAGGAAGGCACTTCGCCTCGCTCTGTCTCTGCCTGCTCCGGCGGTTGCGGGCTAAACCGGTAGCCGACCCACGGCTCGCTGAGAATGTATCCGCCCCGGTCTTCGCCTCCCGCGCCGATCTTCTTGCGCAGTTGCGCCACCAGCACGCGCAGATACTCCGGCTGGTCAACCCCGGCCACGCCCCAGACTGCCTTCAGCAGGGTCTTATGGGTAAGCACGCGGTCCGCGTTGCGCGCGAAGTACACCATCAGGTCGAACTCCTTGGGGGTCAGATGCACCTCTGCGCCCCTCACCTGGACCTTGCGGCGCGAAATATCGATGTGGAAGTCCCCCAGCTCGATGACACTCTCCTCGGAGGGGGCGGCCGCAGCCGCACGCCGCGCCTGCACCCGCACCCGGGCCATCAACTCCTGGATACTGAACGGCTTGGTGATGTAGTCGTCCGCACCCTCGTCGAGCGCAGCCACCTTGGAGGTGTCGTTGTTGCGCACCGAGAGCACAATGATTGGCACCTGGGAGCGCTGCCGTATCTCGCGCGTCAGCTCGATGCCATCCATCCCTGGCATCGCCAGGTCGGTAATCACCAACTCGGGCTGGACCTTCTGAAACAGATCGAGGGCGTCCAGGCCATCGTGCGCCACCGTCACCTCATGCCCATTGCTCTGCAGGGACGTCCGCAGGACCCGTGCGATTTGCAGCTCGTCGTCGACAATCAAAATGCGCATGATGACCCCAGACACTGCGTGATGCCTTCACATTACTCCGCGATCTGCGTCACGATATGCAAGTCTACATGCGGAGCGTCCGACATAAACTGCTGCAACGCACGGTAGTACAGGTATTTCTTCAGTCCCTTCACCGCCGAGCGGCCAAAGATTGCCTGAGTGATCCTGTTCTTGGCCACAAAGTCGGCGGTCGCGTGCGGCACGCTCTTCCCCTTGAGGCGCACCACCTTGGCCCCGACGTTCTCCGCGAACTGGATGTTGGCCTCGAGTGTGCGCCGCCTCTTCTCGGGCTGCTCGCCCTCGCCCTCCACGTGCAAGACGAAGAGCTCCCCGCACATGGCCTCTGCCATCCTCGCCCCGCGCGCGATCAGGTCGCGCGACTCCGGGTTGGCGCTGATGCACACCGCCACCCGCTCCGCGATGGTCCAGTTGCCGCTCAACTGCTTGCGCTGGACGTAGTCGTCCAGAGTGCGGTCGACGGCGCGCGTCACCCGCTGCAGCGCCATCTCGCGCAGGGCGATCAGGTTTCCGCGCCGGAAGAAGTTCTGCAGCGCCCGCTCGGCGCGCTCCACGGGATAGATATCGCCGCGGCTCATGCGGTTTGCCAGGGCCTCGGGCGTCAGGTCGGCGAGCACAATCTCATCGGCGCGGTCGAGCACCCAGTCAGGCACCGTCTCGCGCACGGTGATGCCGGTAAGCGCCTGCACCCGCGGCGTGATGCTCTCCACATGTTGGACGTTGATGGTCGAGAGCACATCGATCTCGGCCTCCAGGATCTGCAGCACATCCTGATATCGTTTGGTGTGGATGCTGCCCTCAATGTTGGTGTGCGCCAGCTCGTCGATCAGCACCACTTCGGGGTGCCGCTTGAGGATCGCGTCGACGTCCATCTCGTCGAACATCGTCCCCTTGTACTCCATCTTCTTGCGCGGGACCTGCTCCAGCTGCTCCGCCAGCTCCGCGGTGCGCGGTCGCCCGTGGGTCTCCACAATGCCGATCACAACGTCGGTGCCGCGGCTCTTGCGCCGCACCGCCTCGCCCAGCATCATGAAGGTCTTGCCCACCCCCGGCGCATATCCCAGAAATATCTTCAGCCGCCCGCGCTTCTTCCCTTCGGCTGCGTCCAGCCACTCTTCCGGGGTCTTGACACGGGACTGTGTTGGGTTCATCTGGCGATCTCTTATGTTGCGGTTGCGCGGAGCGGGAAGGCTCGCACCGCTCCCTCTATCAAAGCGCACAAGGCGTTAAAAGGTAGTAAGCGTCGCATCTCCCCGGCGCATATGCTCTGTAGAATCCCCAATGTGTATACCAGGCGCATGGTCGAGGCGGTCCGCTGGCTTGCCATCGTGAATGGGCTTGCCGGTATTGTAGCTCTGTACCACCACTTCTTCCGCGTCGTAAACCCAACCACGGTCGCCCTTACCCTGCTCCTGCTGGTGCTGGTGGTCGCGGCCAACTGGGGCCTTCGCTATGGCATCGTCGGGTCGATCCTGGCGACCGCGGCGTTCAACTACTTCTTCCTGCCGCCGCTCGACACCTTCTTCATCGCCGACACCCAGAACTGGGTCGCGCTCTTCGCCTTCCTGGGCACGGCAATCTTTGCCAGCCATCTCTCCAGCCGCATCCGGGAGGAGACGGAAGAGGCCAACGCGCGTCGCCGCGAGTCCGAGATGCTGTACCGGCTGGGCCGCCAACTGCTCCAGCCGGAGAGCGTCGCCGATCTGCTGAACTTCATTCCGTCCAGCGTCGCCAGCGCCTTCAACTCACCGGCCGTGACTCTCTTCTTCGCGGACAAGGACCGCATCTATCTGTCGGACCCGTTGCGCGTCTCCAGTCCGCACGTCGCGTGGAAGCCGGACAGCGCATCGATGGTCCGCGGAGGACCCAGTCGCGAGCCGGAGCGGAGCCGCGGGGACATCGTGCGTGATCTGCGCGAGGCCATGCAGCTTCCCGCCTACCGTCCGCCCGTCGACGGCTTTCCCAGCGCGATCCCGCTGCACACTGGCGTGCGCCCCTCGGGCGCACTCCTGATCGAGGCCACCAGCCTCTCGCGCGAGACCGCGGAGGCGCTGAGCGGACTGATCTCCATGTCGATCGAGCGCGCCGAGGCGCTGGAGAACAGCGCCCGCTCCGAAGCCGCGCAGGAGACCGAACGCCTGCGCACGGCCCTGCTCGACTCGGTCACCCACGAGCTGCGCACCCCGCTTACCTCAATCCGCGCCTCGGTGACTGCGCTAATCTCGCAGCATGAGCTCTCCGCCGAGCAGCGCACCGATATGCTGGCCGTGATCGATGAGGAGTCCGACCGTCTGAACCATCTGATCGAGCAGGCGGTAGAGATGGCGCAGTTGGACGCGCACAAAGTGCATCTGGAGGTCAAGCCGCAGCCGGTCGCCGCGCTGGTCCACACCGCCGTCGACGAATGCCGCCAGTCCCATCCCTCGCGGGAGATTCGCATCGCCCTGGCCAGCACTCTGCCGCAGGTCCTCGCCGACGCCGAATGGATCCACAAGGTGCTGGCCAACCTGTTGGAGAACGCCGTCAAGTACTCGCCCGCGGGCCAGCCGATCTTTGTCTCCGCCGATCGCCAGGGAACCATGGTTGCGATCAGCGTCGCCGACCGCGGCGCGGGCATCGAACCGCTGGAGCAGGAGATGATCTTCGACAAGTTCTATCGCGGGCAGGGCCAGCGCGAGCGCATCAGCGGGACCGGCATGGGGCTGGCGATCTGTCGCGCCATCGTCGATGCACACGGCGGCACCATCAGCGTCACCAGCCAGCTGGGCCATGGCTCCGTCTTTACCTTCACCCTGCCCAGCGTCCGCTCCTGAGAGCGTCCTCAACCCTCTACGCGGCCGGGCCGCCACGCAGGCCAGTGGCCGGGACGTTCATCTTCGGATTGGAGCGGACCCACTCCGCTGGGACGTAGTCCGGCCCCACGGACTCAAGCACGAAGGCGAGCGACTGATTGTAGATATCGTGCATCAGCGAGCGCGGGTTGCCCAGGTCCGGTTTGCGCTGCAGCTGGCCCAGCGGGACGCGGTAGCAGCTCAGCTTCTGCGCCGGATCGTAGTGGAAGAGCTTGGGCGCCTCCGCTTCGACGAGATCGTAGGCGGCGGCCAGCTCCTTCATCTGCGCCGGATCGGTGGTGAGCTTGGCCGCGAGCGCCCGCAGGTAGCGGAAGCGCCACAGGCTGACATCGAGCGTGGTGTTGCAGATCGCGAAGTGACGGAACCAGTCGAAGCGCGTCGTGAGCTCGGACACCTGCTCCGGCGTAAGGTGCGGGCGCGCGGACTCGAGCGCGGCGGCCATCTCGTCGATGCGCTTCATGCAGCCCGCCTTCTCTTTCACGATGCGGTCGATGTTCTCGAGCGTCGGCTCGAGGTAGGCCGCGTACTCCGGCAGATAATTGCGGTTCATATAGCGCAGCAGCACCTCGCGCCGCGCGATGTTGCCGGCGAAGTCGGCGTTGGTCGATGACCCGTGGCCCAGCGGCGACCAGCACCACGTGCAGGCGTCCTCCGACGCGCGCATGAAGGCGGCGATAGCGGGCGCCGCGTCCGCGCCGTAGATGTCCGTCGCCCAGCTGTGCCACAACTCATCCAGATTGGCATTGACGTTCCACGAGAGCTGCCGCCAGAAGTAGATGCAGTGGTTGTTGACGATGTCGGCGACGATGTCGAAGGTCGCGGGCTGGTTCGTCCCACCGGCGTCGATCTGCGCGCCACCCTTTGCGCCGACCAGTTTGAGCGCGTGCTGCATAGTGCCGGCGGTGTAGTTGACCGTGGACGCGGGAAAGTACTGCCGCCCGATAAACTGGCCGACCATCTGGTACTCGACGATCTCCGTATGCGGCGCACACTTACCGAGGAGAGTGGAGAAGCGCGCGTTAGGCTCGCAGTCCGAGTGGTAAACCTTGGTCTGCATCAGCACGTCCGCGGGCGTCTCGCGGATGACGCGGCCCCACAGCTCAGGATGGCTCAATCCAAACTGCCCATATCCCGGCGCATGGACGTAGTTCGTCCCCAGCCAGTGCGGACAGCCCGAAGACCAGGTACGCAGATGCAGCCGCTGGCCCATCGGCTGCAGCAGCGCGTGGTAACGGCTGATGAACTCGTGGAGCTCGTTAGGGAACTTGTCCAGCCCGGACTGCTTGCAGCGCGAGTCCTGGCAGTACGCGGAGTAGTTGTCCCAGAACGTCGCGGAGATGCCGTCGGACCCGGTCTGCTCCGCCCACTCGCGCACAAACGCCTCCAGCACCTTCCACGTCAGCGGGTCGGAGGGACAGAGCGCCGCCGACTCATGCGAGTTTGCCTCCGGCGTTCCCTTGGCCGAGGGATACGCTTTCAGCGTCGCGGCATAGAGCGCGGGCGACCACGTGGCGAAGTTGTTGCCGTAGGGCAGCAGCGCGAAGACATCCACATCGGCATCATGAAATTCCTTCACCCGCGCGGCGTTCTGCGTTTTGTGCGTCTGGCCGTCGGCGATCAGCTTCTGTTGCTGCGCTGGAGTGAGCTGGGAGAAGACATCGGGCAGCACCTGTAGTGCGGGCGACGCGCCCAGCGCGGCGATGAAGAAATTCGCGCCGTAGATGGCAACCTGGTCGGCGACGGGGCGGTCGGCGTGCCATGTTGCGTTGCGAATGGTGAAGTCGGGGTTGCGCCGGTACGATGTGGCCCGCGGCGCGGCCCAGTGCTCCGGCTCGCCCGCGGCGAACAGCAGAGACCGCGGGCGCGCACCATAGACAACGGTGCCGCCGGCATAGTGCACGGTGTAGCCATCCTGCTTCGGCTGGTCGATGGCCAGCAGATGCCCTGCGGCAGCCAGCGCGAAGACGATGGCGCCGGGAGTCGGCGCCGGCGCGCCATCGTAGGCTTGGATCGCCGACTCCGCCAGATTAAGCCGCGCCGCAAGGATGCGCGCGGCGGATTGGAGGGCAGGATGGCCGTCGCCTGGGATGCGAATCGACTGCGGGGCGGTTTGCCCTGTGTCAGCAAAGAGCGAGCCGGGTCGCGCAAGGCTCGCGCCCGCGGTGGTCATGCCGGCGAGCAGAAGGAAGTCGCGGCGGGTCGTGGATGGATCGGCAGGTGGGTTGGACATAGGTAATCTGTGACGCGCTCCCGCGTGGAAAAGTCTCCAGGGTCCAAAATCAAACAATCCAATCAATCCACAGCGAAGCAAAGAAACGGCGAAATATAATGGCTGCGGAGACGCGATGCCCGACGATGCACAATCCGACCGCTTCGGCTTCCTGCACATCGACCTCAACAGCTTCTTCGCCTCGGTCGAGCAGCAGCTTCACCCGGAGTATCGTGGCCGCCCGCTCGCGGTCGTGCCCACGCAGGCCGACACCACAGTCTGCATCGCCGCCAGCTATGAGGCCAAGGCGCTGGGCATCCGGACCGGCACACTGGTGGGTGAGGCCAAGCGGCTCTGCCCGGAGATTGTGCTGGTCGAGGGCAGCCACGGCGTCTACGCGGAGTACTCGCACCGCGTCGCCGAGGCGGTGGAGCTGTGCTGCCCAGTGGCGCATACGCCCTCGATCGACGAGGTCGTGTGCCAACTGATGGGTCGCGAGCAGGAGCCTGCGCGGGCGCGCCGGATTGCACTCGACATCAAGCAGTCGATCTATCGGCGCGCGGGCGAGGCGCTGCGCTGCTCGATCGGCATGGCGCCAAACCGGTACCTCGCCAAGATCGCCAGCGACATGCAGAAGCCCGACGGGCTGATCGGCCTGTTGCCTTCGCAACTGCCGCGCTCCATCGCGCACCTAGAGCTGCGCGACCTGCCCGGGGTCGGCGCGAGGACTGAAGCACGGCTAAACGCCAAGGGCATTCGCACCATGGAGCAGCTGCTCGCGCTCGAGCGAGCGGGCATGCACGCGTTGTGGGACAGCGTCTGGGGCGACCGGCTCTACCACTGGCTGCGCGGCGCGGAGACCGGCGACGACGGCGCGCCGGTGCCCTCCGAGATCCAGAAGTCCCTCGGCCACTCGCATGTGATGGCGCCCGAACACCGCACGCCGGAGGGCGCGTGGGCGGTCGCGCACAAGCTGTTGCACAAGGCGGCGATGCGGCTAAGGATGGAGCACTTCTACACCGGGTCGATGGGCGTCACCCTTCGCTATGCGCTCACCAAGGAACAGGCGGCACGCATCAAGACCAAGAAACACTTCAGCGGGCTGCGCCACTCCGGCTGGGGGATGGAGGCGCGTTTCTCGCCCTGCCAGGACACACTGACGCTGTTGGGAGTGCTACGCGGCGTGTGGGCGAAGCGCCCCGAGGGCGCGGGGTTCGCGCGGCCGTTCTTCGTCGGCGTCACCATGCACAATTTAATTCCGGAGAGTGAGTTTCAGGGCTCGCTCTTTGGCGATGAGGGCAACCGCGCCGGCCTCGCCGCGACCATGGACAAGCTCAACCTGAAGTACGGCCACAGCACCCTGCACTTCGCCGGAATGCTGCCCGCCAAAGAGTCCGCGCCGACGCGGATCGCCTTCACTCAGATCCCCGTGCAGTACGGTGTCGACTATATGTAACCGGTCCGGTACTATTTGGCGATTATATGTAACCAAACAAGTGCCATGTCCTACACAAACCCAAGATTGGCGGTGGAAAAGCTGCCGATGTTGGGGAAGACGTTGGGCATCTGCGCCGCGCTGACGCCGAACCATGAGGCCAGCGTAGCCGCGTACTGCACGCTGCCGGTGGAGGGGACCCAGCGGCCGTTTGTGCCGGAGTCGTCCGGGCCGTTGAGCGTGAGCGTCGGGAAGGTCCCGTACATCTGGCCGCCTTTGACCGCGCCGCCCATCACGATGTGGTGCGAGCCCCAGGCGTGGTCGCTGCCGGTGTTCGAGTTCGGCTGGAACGTCCGGCTGAAGTCTGACATCGTGAAGCTGGTCACGCTGCTTTGCACGCCCATCTCGACCGTGGCATTGTAGAAGGCGGAGAGCGCCGGCGAGATACCGGCGAGCAGAGCGTTCTGCAATGTGAGCTGGTCGGAGTGGGTGTCGAAGTTGCCGATGCCGGCGAAGAAGATCTGCCGCGAGACGCCCAGCGCCGCGCGCACCTGGATGATCTGCGCGATCTGTTGCAGCTGCGCCGCCAGCCCGTTGTTCGCGGGGAAGACCGTCTTCAGCGGCGAGACCGACTGCACCGCCGCGCTCAAAATCTTGGCATAGGAGTACGCGTTACTGGTGATCGTATTGTCCGCCTGCACCAGCGTGAGGCCGGAGTCGAAGCTGAGCAGCGCCTGCGCCGTCGCCAGTTGCGCACCGCACTCGGTCGTGCCTTCCGAACACTGCGCGCCGCCCAGGTTGCCGGGACTCACGCTCACCGGCGTGCTCGCGCTGCCGTTGCAGAAGAGCGTGTCGCCGGCAACGGAGGTCACCATCGGCACTTGCGCGCCCGTGTTGTAAGCGCCGGCAAGCTGGTCGGCGATGCGCCCGGCCCAGCCGGTCGAGGTCGACCCGCTCTGCGAGGCGTTCTGCCACTCCAGCTGCTGGTCCGGATGCGAGAAGAGATTGGTCGGCAGGTCCGTCCCGGCCTGGAACTGCGCCTTCGTGGTGGGCTCAACCAGGGTGCCGACGTTGGTCACGATCGCTGCGTTCTTGTTGTCGAAGAGCGTCTGGATGTCCGGCAGGTTGGGGTTGAGCGCGAAGTTCGGCAAGGCGCTCAACTGCAGCAGCTCGCTCTGCGTGATCGCCAGCGGTCCGCGGATCTTGGCGTAGTTGGCGTAGCCCGCGGTGTCAAACGGGATCAGCGTATTGTTCGCGTCGTTGCCTCCGAATAAAAAGACGCAGACCAGCGCCTTGTAGTCCGTGGCGCTCTGCGCCAGCGCGTTCAGCGCGCCAAACGGCCGCAGCGCCGCCGCATTGCCTGCCGCCGCCAGCGATGCATACTTGATAAAACTCCGTCGATTCACGCCCATGTTGTCACCCTCGTTTCTGTTAACCGCAAACCACGAACCACAGCCTTCTAGTGCTCGATCTTGTACAACGAACTTGTAATCGTCAGGTAGGTCGCCACGCGCACCCGCTCCGGAATGTTAGTCAGCGTGGAGACCTGGGTCACGATGTCGGTCTGCATCTCCGCAGGCATCTGCCCGTGCATAAAGATGACGCCCAGCGCGGTCACCAGATTGGTGCTGTCCGTCTTCGCGTTTCCGGTCTGCGACGCGATGATTCCCAGCGGACTGGTCGCGCTCAGGTCGACCTTGAAGTCGGAGATCTTGTTGTTCACCAGATCGTCCGCCAGCGTCAGGCGCAGGATCGCTGACGCCGTATTCTCCTGCGCGAACTCCGGCGCGTTGAAGGTCGTCCCCGGAATCACATAGTTGGGCGGGAAGAAGTTGAAGACGCTTCCCGAGGTATATGGCTTCTCGCTCAGCGCGCTGGTGTAGTTGCTCAGCGTGGAGTAGTACTCCGGCCCGGTTCCGGCGCCGGCTCCCACGAACGTGAATCCAAGCCCGCGAACGATATTGGTCATGTAGAGCATCGCTTCGCGCAGATGGCCGCCGTCGAAGTCCGGACTGGTATCGCCGGCGCGCGCGTCCTCGTCCATCAGGATCGCCTGGATTACGGCCTTCATGTTCCCGCGCATCCCTGTGCCGTCGTTGGCGAACACCGCGGCCACGCGCGATACGTACGCGGGGCTAGGATCGCTTGCGACCAGATGCTGAATCAGTTGCCGGCACACAAACGGGCCGACGTTGGGGTGGTCAAAGATATTGGTCAGCGCGCCGGTCAGGTCCTGCTCGGCGGTCTGGCTCGCGGGCAGCGTGGTGCCGTTCAGCAGCGTCTTCGCCTTGATGTCGTGCTGGCTTTCCACCGGCGCCATTGGCGAGTCGTAGTTCGGAGTGTTGTTGGGGAAGCTGGCGGGCGACCCGCCCGTCGCCGTCGCATAGGTCCATCCCGTGTAGGCCCGCGCGAAGGCCTGCACCTGCGCCTCGGTATACGTGGGGATGGGATTGCCCGTGCTGTCCAGTTGCAGCGTTCCATCCGGATTCAAAAGGTCCAGCCCGATGGTGAAGAGCTGCATGTTCTCGCGTCCGTAGTTTTCGTTTGCAATCTCGGTCCCGGTCGGCTTGGCACTGTTCAGCATGTTCAGGTACGCGCCCATCGCCGGCGAGAGCGTCACGTCCTTCATGATGGTGTAGAAGTTGCTGAATGCATCGGTTGCCAGCATGTTCTGAAAGGGCGTCACCGACCGCGCATTCACTGAGTTGGTGGAGACGACGAAGATCTCGCTCAGCGCGAATGCCACCCGCTGCCGCAGTTGGTCGGGCGCGGTGATCGCCGTCTGCCACCACTCCGCCTGCTGGCAGGGAATCGTATTGGTCGCGCACAAGGCCGGCGGCGGGTTGGCGATGTCTGGCTCCAGTGTGGCGGGCAGAGCGAACTGCTGGTTGAGATAGGCCTGCAGGCCGATGTTCTCGACGTTCTGGATATCGGTGAGCGTGGGCCCGAAGGTCGCCTGGTCCAGCAGCCGCGCCGAGGACGACAGAGAGGCCTTGATCGCGTCAACAGTGCCGCTCACCACCTGGGAGGTCGCCGCGCCCGGGGCGGGGTTCGCCACGTCGATCGGGACCGTCGCCGCACCGGCCACCAGAGTGGCATTCGCTTGCAGCTCCGTCGACGAGAGGAACGTCGTCGTCAGACTCGTGGGAAATTTCGCTGGCCTCACCTGAATTACGGACCCCTGCACAAATCCCGTGCCGATGACTTCGAGCGTGAAGCTGGTGCCGGGGTTGGTCTGGGTTGCGGTCACAGAGGTTACCGTCGGGAGCGGGTTCAGCAGGGTCTCGGTCAGGGTGCCCGATATCTTCGTATTGGCCTGGCTCACCGCGCCGATCGTCACCACTCCCGCGCCGGGGATGGACGCGGGCGGGGTGTACAGCCCCGTCGTCGAGATCGTTCCCGCCGACGCCGAACCTCCCGTAACACCGTTGACCTGCCAGGTCACCGCGGTGTTGGCGGTATTCGCAACCGTGGCAGTCATCTGCGCGGGCGTCCCAAGCCGAACCTGGCTCGCCCCGCTGACGGTCACGGTGATCGGGGGAGCTGCGGCCCTCGCCATGAAACCATCCTCGCCAACCAGCAGCCCACAGGCGACAACGACAGTCGCCACCAACATCGAGGAACTCATCCGGGCCCTGCGGCACCCATTGCGACATAGGCTCTTCACATCAAACCTCCAACACCAATCACCAAGACCCTGTGCCCAGCCGGCGCGGAACTCAGCATGCCGGCGATCGTTCGAGAGGTTACAAAGGTCACTCCCCAAAAGGTTACTTAAGTTGAGCGTCGAGGAGTCTGCCACGACCAGACCATTGCCGTCAATCCCGTCACTCCGTCGATTTGCACAACCTACGATGCCTTCCCGCTCACAGCTCATCACTCACCACTCTTTAGTGCTCGATCTTGTACAGCGAACTCGTAATCACCAGGTAGGTCGCCACGCGCACCCGCTCCGGAATATTGGTCAGCGTCGCCACATGGTTCACGATGTCGGTCTGCATCGCGGCGGGGACCTGCCCATGCATGAAGATGGTTCCCAGTGCGACGACCAGGTTGGTGCTGTCGGTCGTCGCGTTGCCGGTGACCGAGGCCATCATCCCCAGCGCGCTGGTCGCGCTCAGGTCGACGCTGAAGCTGGAGATCTTGTTGTTCACCAGATCGTCCGCGACGGTCAGCCGCAGCATCGCCGATGCCGTATTCTCAATGCCGAACTCCGGAGCGTTCGCCGTCGTGCCGGGAATCACGTAGTTCGGCGGAAAGAAGTTGAAGACACTGCCTGAGGTGTACGGCTTCTCGCTCAGCAGAGTCGAGTAGTTGCTCAGCGACGAGTAATACCCGTTGGGGTCGGTGTTGGTGAAGCCGAGGCCGCGGAGCACGTCAGTGACATAGAGCATCGGCTCGCGCAGATGGCCGCCGTCGAAGTCCGGGCTGGTGTCTCCCGCGCGCGCGTCGGGGTCCATCAGGATGGCCTGGATGACGGCCTTCATGTCTCCGCGGACGCCCGAACCGTTGTTGGCAAAGACCGCGGAGATGCGCGCCACGTACGCCGCGCTGGGGTTGCTCGCGACCAGATGCTGGATCAGCTGCCGGCAGACGAAGGGGCCCACATTGGGGTGATTAAAGATGTCGGTGAGCGCGCCAGTCAGGTCCTGCTCCGCAGTCTGGCCTGCCGGCAGGGTGCTGTTCAGCAGTGTCTTGGCCGTCTCGTCGTGCTGTGCCTCGACCGCCGCCATTGGGGAGTCGTAGTTGGCGGTATTGTTCGGATACGTGGTTGGCGAGCCGCCCGTCGCGGTCGCGTAGGTCCAGCCGGTGTAGGCGCGCGCGAAGGCCTGCACCTGCGCCTCGGTGTAGACCGGGATCGGGTTGCCGTTGGAGTCCAGTTGCAGGCTGCCATCCGAGTTCAGCAGATCAATCCCTGTCGTAAACAGTTGCATGTTCTCGCGCGCGTAGTTCTCGTTGGCAATCTGCGCGACGCCGTTGATGGTTCCCGGTTTGGCGCTGTCGAGCATGTTCAGATAGGCGCCCATGCCGGTGGAGAGCGTCACGTCGTGCATGATGGTGTAGAAGTTTGCGAAGGCGTCGCTGGCCAGCAGGTTTTGATACGGCGTCACCGACCGCGCGTTGACTGAGTTGGTGGAGATCACAAACATCTCGCTCAGCGCGAACGCGACCCGCTGGCGCAGTTGGTCGGGCGCGGTGATCGCCGCCTGCCACCACTCGGACTGCTGGCAGGGGATGGTATTGGTCGCGCAGGCCGTGGGCGGCGGGTTGGCGATGTCCGGCTCCAGCGTCGGCGTCATCGCGAACTGCTGGTTGAGATAGCCCTGCAGGCCGATGTTCTCAACGTTCTGTATATCGGTGAGCGTGGGCCCAAAGGTCGCCTGGTCCAGCAGCCGCGCCGCGGACTGCAGCGTCGCCTTCAGGCTCGTGACCGATGCGTTTGCGGTCGGCGAGGTCGCGCCGCCGGGATTCGGATTGACCACGTCGACCACGACTGCTGTGGTCCCCGTGGCCACGGGGATGGTCGCCTGTAGTTCTGTCGAGGAGACATAGGTTGTGGTCGCGGTCACCCCTGCGGCCTGCAACTGCGAGCCCGTCACGAATCCCACCCCGAGCACGTCGAGCAGCCCCGTCGTCGCGCCTGCGTTCTGCGTCACGGCCGCGGTTGAGACCGCGGGCACCGGGTTCCACACCGCTTCGCTTGCGCTGCCGCTGACCAACGGGGTCGCGACCGTGACCGCGGTGATGGTGACGGGGTTGGTCGCGGGAATTGTGCTGGGTGGCGTGTAAAGGCCTGTCGCCGAGATCGTCCCCACGGTGCTCGACCCGCCGGTGACCCCATTGACCTCCCAGGTCACGGTGGAACTGGTGGAGTTGGTAACGGTTGCGGTGAGCTGCGCGGTCGATCCCAGCCGCACATCGCCGGCGCCGTTGACTGTCACCTGCACCTGCGGCGCGCCCGCCTCACTTGCCATACTGTTGGCGCAGCCGGCGAGACTCAGTGAGGCACCCAGCGCCAGCAATCCAAGCAATAAGCCGCCGAGGGGAAGGCGGCTATACGAAAAACCAGGAACAATTCGACGACTCATGCAGGCCCTCCATCGGAAACCGAGTCCCGACGGGCATCCGGCAGACCTGATCTCCGTTCAAAAGAGGGCTGTCACCTCATCCAACCTCACTGGCCGGATTTAGTTGCGATAATTTCTATGCCCAATGCGTCTTTTCGTAAAGAGGCTCGTCTGTTGTTTAAATGCGCAGCCTTCAGTTAGCCGCCCGCGAAGTCTCCGGCAGAGACTGGCGGGCGAAGTTGTCTGGGGTCCAATTCGCCTGGCGAAGCAGGACTTGCGTTACGTACCGTGCGGCTTGGGAAGCGTCTTGGGTGGAGGCGGCGCGAGCAGGATCTTGGGCGGTGCGGGCGGGTTGGCCGGCATCGGCTGCACGTCGCCCTTGTGGATGGAGACGTCGCCATTGGTGGTTGAGACCGTGAGGCGCGGCCCACCGGCGCCTACCGCGCCGTTCAGGCTCTTGCTGTTGCCCGTGCCCCAGGCACTCAGTGGAAGATTGGTGTCGATTTCGCCGTTGGTGGTGGTTGCCTGGATCACGTACCCCGCGTGGTCGGGCATGGTGACGCGGACCGACCCGTTGCGGTCCTCCAGCGTAATGCTGCCCAGCAGGGGCGCCGCGGTGAGGTCGATGGAGCCGTTGTGGTCGGTGACGTTGATGTCCCCCGCGATGCGGTCCAGGGCGATGTTGCGATTGCCGGTGACGAGGACCATCGGGCCAATGCCCTGGCTGGCGGAGAGGTCCGAGCGCGGGCTGATCTCAGCCTCGCCATCGAGCCGCGCGAGCTGGAAGTTGGCGCGGCTGCTGTGGAACTTGATCGGCCCGTTGATGTGCTCGAAGTGGATGGTGCCGAAGAAGTCGCCGGCGACCGAGACCGGCCCCGAGATATCCGCGAGCGTCACGTCCTGGGCGTGGCCTTCCACAGTAATACCCGACCCGAGGCTGTGCGCTGAGAGCGAGGACCCCGGGCTGTTGACGTGCGCGGTCGTCTCGCCGCTGATGGCGGAGAGATCGATGTCGCCGTGGTTCGCCGTGGCCATGACGGTTGCCTTCATGGAGTTGATGTGGATGTCGCCGCGGTTGGCGTTGACTTTGGCGGCTGCGGCCGCGGGTACGGTCAGCACAAGGTCGGCGCGCGCGCCATCGAGCGAGGGCATCGTCAGCGTAAGACCGTCGCCGTCGCTTGCGGTTGCGGGAGTCAGCTGCTGGGCCTTGCTGTCGGCCTCGGAGTCGCTGCCGGCATAGACCTGTTTGTGAATTGCCACATGGACGCGGCCGTCGTCGCTGGTGCCGCTCACCGTCACATCGCCGCGCGGGTTCACTACGGCGAGGGTCCCGGTGGTAGAGAGCGGATAGTCGATGGTCTGGTCGGACTCGTGCTTGTCGCCAAAGAGCTCGTCGAGCGAGTCGGGACTCAGCACGAAGCCATGGAAGACCATCGTGTCCGGGGGACGGCGAAAACGGAAGCCTTCGCTGGCGATGACGCCCGCAATCACGAAGAAGACGAGCAGCAGAATCGCGATGCCGCCGATCGACCGCCGGTAGCGCGGCTGGTTTGGGTCGCGCAGGCGAAACTGGTCGTAGCTCCACTCCGCGAGCAGGAGGACGCCAGCGAAGAGCAGTAGCAGCGGCCACCAATGACCGTACCGCTGCCAGAAGAGCTGCTCATCGAGGCGGCCAGTCTGGAGGAAAAGGAAGAGCACACCCAGGCCGATGAGCAGGATGGGCCCCAGAGATGAATGGCGCCGCAGGCCGCGCATCTGGTAGCGGAGGCGCCGGCGCTGGGCCCGAATGGCGTCGCGTTGCGCGCGCATCTGCTCGCGCATCGCGCGGCGGTAGGCGCGTGGATCGTACCCAGGTGGAGGGGCGGGCGGCGGAACCGGAGCTGTGCTAGGAGGGTAGGCTGCCATGGGTTACCTGCCTTCCTGACCATCGCCGGGACGTTCATGCGATGGCGGGCTGGGGACGAGGTCAGTCGTGGTGACCGGCTCCGCCACAGGCGCGGCGGAAGGTTGGACGGCCGGGACGCTGTAGGCCCCGTGCCCGCCGTACATCGAGCGCCTGAAGAGGGCCAGAACGCCCAGAGCGATCAGGTAGATCGGCCAGCTTCGCGACCAGGTGAGAATGTGCAGGCTGTCGAGCAGCCACACCACGCCGACAAGGACGACCCAAAAGGAACTGCTGACTGCGCTCGAGACGCGCCAGCGGTAGTCTTCGGTGCCGTCGTTCTCCAGGCCGTGGCCGGTCGAGATCATCCTGTGAACGAAGAGCCACGCGCCGATGCCGATCAGCAGGAACGGGCCGAAGAGGCGTGTGTGAAGGAAGTGAAAGACGCCGGTATTGCCGACCAGGAAGAAGACCCCAAGCAGGATGAGCCACACGGCCCCGGAAGGAAAGCGCCGGTAGTAGGGAAGGTTTGCATCGGGATAAGCAGGCATGGGAGGGACCGGGGGAACAGGGGGGACGGGTGGGACGGGGGAGTATGCGTCGCGGGGCGCGCCCCAGTGGGCGGCGGGCGGGACATAGGGGTAGCTGTACGGTGGGGCGTATGCCCCGGCGGGAGGCACACTCGCACCGGGCGCGGGTGCAGTGGGGCCGGGATTGCCCGCGACCGGGCCAGGCGCAGCGCTGGAGTAGGGCGCACTCGTGGGCCAAGCCTTGCCAAAGCCCAGGCGTTCGGAGAAATCGTTGAGCCCGAAGGGATCGGGCAGTGGCGCGCCGTCGCGGCGCGCGCGCGCGGTGTGGTAAGCCTCGATCACCATGTAGAAGACCCAGCCTACGACGAACAGGCCGAAGATGTCGCTGAAACCGCCGTCGTGCGAGAGCGAAACCAATACGGCGAAGACGATCAGATGGACGACGCCCTTGGCGTACTGCTCGTTGTACATCGCTCCGACGCCCGGGATGAAGCCCAGCAGCGCGGCCAGGGCGGGGTTGGGTTCGGCCGGCGGCCGAGGCGGGGCCGGCGGGTAACCTGCGGGACCGCCGGAGTATCCAGCCGGGCGGGTATAGCCGTAGCCCGTGGCTGGCGCGCTGCCCGCCACGCGCGCGGCCAGGCAAGGCTCGCAAAAGATCGACGTACCAACGTTGCGAACACAATCGGCGCAGAGCGGCTTGCCGCAGTTCTGGCAGAAGGCGGCGCGCTCGCGGTCGGGGTGGTTGGCGCAGTTCATACCGCACCGCCTTCCGGTCGCCCGCCGTTCAAATGCGCCGTGCCGCCGGCCCTTGGCTCGGAAAGCTGAGGAAGTTGATCCTCGCGCCGTTCGGCAACGGCGAGCTGGACGGCGCGACGCAAGTCATCGCGCCGGCTGGTGCCGGAGTTGGGCGAAGGACGCGGCGCCGATTTCCGCTGCGGCTGCGCGCCGGGGCCCCGCTTCGCCGGGGAGGGCTGCGATGCAGGCTGGTTGGGGCTCGACGCAGGACTGGACGGCGAGGCCGCCGGGGCTGCTGCGCCGGCCGCATCGATGTCCGTGGCGCTCTGCAGGTCGTGTACGCGCGACTCCAGCTCATAGACCACGCGCAGCCCCTCGTAGTACTGCACCACATGCGCGTTGGCCGAGTAAAAGTCGCGCTTGAGGCTGGACGGGCGAAGATCGCCGGCGCGCAGGTCCTGGAGTCGAACGCCGGTGAGGTCGAGCGTCAGCGCGATCGACAGGAAGGCCATCGCGGCGGTCATCGCCAGCCGCGGCTGCAGCATCAGCTGGCCGAAGGAGCTGGCGCGAACCGCAGCCGCTGCCCGCACACGGAAGGGCAGGACCCTGTCCTGCGCGGCATAGCCCGAAGCCCCATAACCGGGAGCCCCATATCCCGGAACCAAAACAGTTGCGCCGCCATGGATCGCGACCGGCGCAGGTTGGAAGCCAGTGCCGGGCATCTCGATGGGATGCGCCGCCGGCAATCCGGAAGTCTCAGCCAATATCCGCTCCAGCAGCGTGGCCGGCGGCTCAGGCCGAGGGTCGCGCAGCATCTCCAGCCACGCCGCGCCGCGCCGCGCATCGGCCAGCAGCTGCGCGCACGGCCCGCAGTGGGCGACATGCAGATCGAAGAGCGCCTGGTCAGCGGGCACGAGCGTGCCGTCGAGTGCGTCGGCCAGCATGGCCTCGCACTGGCCGCAGTGCCCCGTGTCTCCGGGCTGGCTCACCGAGGGCTTGTCCCCGAGCGGGTCCCCAAAGTGAGACGTCTTGGGGCTGCCGAATTGTCTGTTGTCCGCCACTTAGACCACCTGCCCTTCTATACGCTGCAACAGCCGCGCAAGTTCCCCGCGCCCGCGGCTGATGCGGCTCTTCACTGTGCCCTCGGGGATGCGCAACACCTGCGCGATCTCCTTATAGTCCATGTCCTCCAGGTCTCGCAGCACCACCGCCTCGCGCAGCTCCGGCGAGAGCTGGGCCAACGCCTGTTGGATGCGCGCCTTGAGCTCCAGCCCGGAGGCGTGCGCCTCCTGCGAGGGTCTGGGATCGGCCAGCCGGTCGGCCATCGAGGGGCCGTCGTTGTCCGGCGAGAGACTCGCGTCGAGCGAGTCGGTCGCGCGCTCCAACCGGGTGCGCCGGAAGTGGTCGACCAGCAAATTGCGCGCCAGCGTGGTGATCCAGGTCTGGAAGCTGCCCTTCTGCGTGTCAAAGCTGGCGAGATTGCGATAGAGCTTGAGGAAGACGTCCTGGGTCAGGTCCTCGGCGTCGCTGGCGGAACCGGTGAAGCGGTAGCAGATGGCGTAGATGCGCCGGTGCTGCGAGACGACCAGCTGCTGCCACGCAAGCTGGTCGCCCGCCATGCACTGGCGGACCAGCCGGCCCAGCGCCTGCTGCGCGGCCTCCTGTTCGGGGGTGCGTTGCAACCTTGCCTCATAACCGGCCGCCTGCGGAAATGGCTTGGCCTGTGGCAGAAGTGTACCGCCGGGGAGTGACGGCTCGCCGGCAGGTCGATGCTTCGAAACGAGCGCAGGCGTGGGGAGCTGCGCAATCGGCTTCGCGATCGCCGCGGGCCCAGCCTCGGGAAGCAGCCGGCCCCGCCTCACGCGCGGACTACCGGGAAAGATTCCAGCCGCCGGCATCGTCATCTGCAGCACGCCCATGGAGGGCTATACGCAGCCCCATTCGGATTGGTTCACCGGGCTCCCGTTCTGCAGCCTCAGTTCTCGGTCGGGTTCTTCTCCACGCTGTCGATGACCAGCTGCTCCACCACCGCCTTGCGCTTCTCCAGCTTCAGGCCGGCCTTCTCCACCGAGCCGTATACCGTCGACCCAGTGCCGCCACCGGGATCGGAGGCCTCTGCCACTCCCGCGCCGCCGGGGCCCGGCCCACCTCCGCCCTGCGCTGCCTGCGCGGCAGCCATCAGGTCCGCCAGATTGATCTCCATCGAGACCTGGTAGCTGCCCGTCAGCCCAGTCATATTCACCACCTGCTGGCCCGGCTGCCCCGGACCGCCAACCTGCAGCAATCGGGTCAACAGGTCGGCAAAACCATCCATGTTCAGGTGGTCGGCATCGATGTGGATCACCTTGGCCTGCATATCCATCCGCTGGCTGAAGGTGCCCTTCACGCCCATGTTCATGGTGGCGCTGCCGTCGGTGTTTCGGGTCACGATCATCGGCCCGTCGCCCATGTCCATCTTCATCTGGTTCGGCTTCAACTCCGCCGTCAGGTCGAGCGGTACGGCCGGCCCGGAGGCGTCCTTCATCTTCGGCCCGCCCTTGCCAGCCACCAGCGCGAGTACCGGGTGCTCCTGGTCCGTGGTGTGCGCCACCAGCTTGAACCGATCCTTGAGCAGCGCTTGCAGCATCGCCGGAGCATCATCCGCGGTCGCGCCCTCCGGCATCCGGGCCACGATGTTGAACCGCTGCTGGGGGAGCCAGGCGGGCCCGGAGATCTGGTAGGGCTTCACCTTGTATGCAATGCCGATCAGGTCCTGCAGCGACATGGTGCTGTACTCGGCCCGCAGCCCGTCGATCGACAGGCCGAACTTCGGCATCTTGCCCGCCTTCGCCGCATCCTGCAACTGCGCCATATCCACCACATGCACGGAGGCGACATCGAAGGTGAGGTTGGCGGCAGAAGCAGGGCTCGCGGCCCCCGCGGGGTTTGCGGCCGCGGTCGCCGGCGCAACCGGTGCCGCCTGTCCAAGCGCCATGCCGGTTGCAAGCAGCGCAACGGCTGCGAGGGGGAATACGAATCGTTCTTGCATGTTAGACCTCACCGTTCTTAAGCGTGTCCAGCTCTTCGATACGCCGCTGGACCCTGGCCGCACGGCGCGAGTTCACCACGGTTGCAAAAACCGCGAATATAACGAGAATGACCGCATTGACAGCAGCCCGGAGGACGGAGGTGGGCGGAGCGATGGCGCCAGCCACTGCGTACACCGCAAGTGCCCCGAAGAGGAGGACCATGCGGGACCAGAGCCACATCCCAGAGTGAAATCTCCGCTCCCGCTCAAGCTCGCTCCGATAATGAACGATCTGGGCCGGCAGATCGGCTTGCGGCGGCACACGGCGTCCCCGTCGAGCCAACACCTGGGCCAAGACATACACCAATGCTGCGATCACGAGATAGATTCCGGTCCGTCGCACTGGATTGTGGATTTGCCAAAGCAAGCGCACAAAGAACAAGGCTTCGATCACGATGATGTACCCACAGCGAGCTCTTTTGGCGGTCTGTTGCGCGAGCCTCTGCGTCGCCAGTGGAACGCCCGAGAGCGTCTTGAGCGGCGCCTGCTCGCAGATGCGGAAGAGCACCTTCGTGCTGCCGAGCGCCCAGCGCAGCGCAGCCCAGTCGCTCTCGATGAACTCCATCTCGCTGGAGGAGGCATTCGCCCAGTCCTTCGCGGCAGGCGAAGCGGCGCGGACGACGACACAGGATATCTTCGTGGCTAATTTACGGAGACGAGTCATGCCTTCACCCCGCTGAGTACCGCCCCGCCCACACGCTGTCGCGAAGTCACAGCCACCTGTTCTCGCGCATAGCGCAATCCGTCGCTCGTCAACTTATACAGGTGGCGCGGGGGACGACCGGGCTCTACTGTCTCCCAGCTGGTCTCGAGCAGGCGATGCTCGGCGAGACGCATGAGGATCGGATAGAGCGTGCCGGACTTGAGGCCCGTGAGCCGGCTGAGGTCATAGCCATATCTCCACTCCTGCGGAGTGTGGAGCAGTTCACTGAGTACAAGCGATGTCTGGGGCGATCTGCGTAATCTCATCTAGCTAACTCTACATATGTAGGATTGATGCGGTCAAGCAATAAATACCCACGCTGCGTCGCTTGTGCTGTATCGCTTATGGCGTCGCCGCGGGGATGACGCCGCAGGCGATGCGGTTGCCTGCGTTGCCCGTGGGGTCCGTCTTCATGTCGTCGGCCTTCTCGTGGACCATGATGGAGTGGCCCAGTACGGAGGTCGGCGCGCCCGGCGCGAGCGTCAGGTAGTCCACCCGGAAGCTGATCTGGCCGGTGTGGTCCTCACCAATGGTGATGTTCTGCGGCAGATCGCCGTTGTGGTGGCCCATGGGGTTCATGGTGCCGTGCTGTTTTCCGTCGGGGTTGAAGTGCGGGCCGGCCCCCTTGAAGTCGGGCGCGTCGCACACCGGATTCTGATGGATATGCACGGCGTGCTCGCCGATGGGGAGCCCCTTGAGCTTCACGTCGATGTTGAGATTCTTGCCGTCCCGCGACTCGCGGAAAGACGCGGTCCCGGCGTCGTCCCCGGCGGAGGTCTTGATCGGAACAACGAGGGTGCCGGGCCGGGTCGGGGCATCCTGGGCCGAGGCGCGGCGGGCGTGGATGGCGATTCCGGCGGCAAGAGCGATGAGGGCGAGAAGCGAGAGCGCAAAGACAGGACGCAAGGGACGCATGGCGATTCTCCTGAGAAATGCGTGCACACCAGCATAGCGCACGCTGGCGCCGAGCGCCCGATCCTCACATACGGGACCCATTGCAGCGGCTGTCGGATTTGGCTGGGCCGCCGATAAACCCTCCAAGGGCCCGCAAGGGCCGGGGACTGCCTGCGACCAATGGAGACGAGAAGACGATGAAGGCACTGCGGGATGAGAGCGGACAGACCCTGGTGGTCGTCGCGGCCTTTATGGGCCTGGTCGCGATTGGCTTTCTCGCGTTCGCCGTCGATGTGGGCTCGCTGTTCCGTCAACAGCGCATGGCCCAGGCCGCGGCGGACGCGGCTGCCCTGGCCGCCGGCGAAGAGCTCACCTACGGAAACACCTCCAACGAACAGGCCGCGGCCGATGCGATCGCCAAGCTCAACGGCTTCGACACAACGCTCGGGACCAATCCCGCCATTGTGACACTGACCACCCCCAGCTCAGGCAACTTTACGGGTTCGAGCTATGTCCAGGTGACCGTCTCGCGGCCGATCCAAACCATCTTCATGGGCGCATTCGCGGGCGGCGATGCCACCATGGCGGTCTCCGCCACGGCGATCGCCGGCGGCGCCCAGATGAGCCAGACCTGCGTCTGCCTGGAGGGCAGCTCAGGCCAAACCCTTTATATGTCCGGAGGCGCCAGTATCTCAGCGTCGAGTTGCGGGGTGGTCAGCAACTCCAGCGCCTCCAACGCCATCGGGATCGTAGGCGGGTCCAAGCTGACCGCCGCCACCCTGGGCACCGTGTCGAACGACTGGGACAACTCCTCCAACATCAACAGCGGCGGCAGCATTGCCGGCACCACGATCATTGTGCAGGGGATCACCAGCAAGTGCGCGCCCTCCATGCCCGCCGCGCCCAGCTATGGGGTCTGCAACGCCGACCCTGGCACCGGCGGCAGCAACTTCACCGCGGGCCCGGCGAGCGCGAGCGGCGTCATCTGTTACAACGGCCTCACGATCGGCGCCAACGGCACCTCGGACACCCTCAACCCCGGCACCTACGTGATCGACTCGGGATGGCTCACCTTCGACACCGGGTCGGGCGGACACTCCAACCTCGGCGGCAACGGCGTCTTTTTCTACCTCACCGGGACCGCCGCTCTACAGGTCAGCGCCGGCGCCAACGTCAATCTTGTGGCCGGCGGCAATACGGAGTCGGGGGGCTCGACCGCGCCAACCGTCGGTATCTACAACGGCATCCTTATCTATCAGGCCGCCAGCGACACGGCGGCGATGTCCATCTCGCTCGGTTCCACCGGCCATATGAGCGGCGCGATCCTTGCCCCCGGCGCCGATGTGACCCTGGACAACAGCACCACCAGCGTCGACTCTGGGCAGATCGTCGCGAACTCACTGGTCCTGAGCGGAAGCGGCACCGTGGACTCCAGCCCCGATGTGAATGAAGGCAGCCTGAGCATCGGCTACGCCAAGTTGGTGCAGTGAGATGGACCAGAGCCCCTTCCCCGCCCTGCGCCACCTGTCGTCTCGCCTGCGCGAGCATTGCACAGGCCTGCGCGGCGAATGCGGAAGCGCGGTCCTCGAGCTGGCGCTGGTCTGCGCCTTTTTTGCCCCGCCCCTGTTGCTGGGAACCGCGCAGATGGGCATCCTGGTCTACGACTCCATCGAGATCGCCAACGCCGCCGGCGCCGCGACCAGCTATGGAATGCAGAGCCTGACCTACGCCGCCAACACCTCGGGGATCACGACCGCCGCGCAGACCGAGGCGTCCGACTTCGGCACCGCGCTGAGCGTGACACCGACCACCTTCTACGCCTGCGCCAACGCGCTGGGCGGCACGCAATATACCGGCACCAATGCGCAGTCCAACGCCAACGCGGGCTGCACCGGCAGCGGCAACCACGAGCTCGAGTTCGTCAAAGTAGTCACCAACGCCACCGTGACGCCGGCGATCCACTGCCCGGGGCTGCCCACTTCATTCACCCTCACCGGCTCGTCTGTAATGGAAGTGGAGGAGTAATCCATGGCGGCCGCGCAGACATCCCGCTCAAGGCTTCGCCTTCACGGACCCAACTCCCTCGTTGCCCGCGCGGCCGAGCGCGAGGACGGCAGCGCGCTGATCGAGATGGCCGTCACCTTCCCCCTGTTGTTTACCCTGCTCTTTTGTTTCATGGAGCTGTGTCTCGCCTTCTACTCTCGCGACATGATCTCCGAGGCCGCGCGCGAAGGCACCCGCTACGCCATGTTTCATGGCGCATCCTGCCCCAACTCCTCCAGCCCCGCCTGCGAGGCCACGGCAACCGATGTCAACAGCTACGTCACCGGACTTGGCTGGCCCAATCTCGCGGGCGGCGCAATGACCGTCGACACCACCTATCCCGACGGCAACGAGTCCGTGGGCAGCCTCGTGCAGGTCAGGATCACTTACGTCTTCACGATCCATATGGCGTTCGTGCCCGCCAACTCCCTCACCATGACCAGCACGTCCGAGGCCTACATCGTTCAGTAGCTCCCTTTCATCGCGATCTCTCCAACGCCTCGCTCGGCAGCTCCATCTGCTCGCTCTCCGCCGCCTCGAGATACGGCCGGAAGCAAGCCCGGCAGCGGGCCTCGTACACGCCCGCCGCGCCAACAACCACCAGCTCGCGGCTCGCGCCCAGCCGCTGCGTGTGGATCGCCGGCGCGCCGCAGACCATGCAGACGGCGGACAGCTTCGTCACCTCGTCCGAGATCGCCATCAGCGCCGGGATGGGCCCGAAGGGATCGCCCGTAAACGTGGTGTCCAACCCCGCCAGCACGATGCGCTTGCCGAGATGCACCAGCTCCACCGTGAGTTGCACGATCGATTCATGGAAGAACTGCGCCTCATCGATGCCGATCACCTCCACCTCGGAGATCTGCTCGTAGAGCGCCTCGCGCAGGTGCGCCACGTTCGCCACCGTCAGCGCATCGTGGGTCTGCGCGCTGTGCGAGGCGATCGCGGTGCGGTGGTAGCGCAGGTCGATGTCCGGCTTGAAGCACGCCACCCGCTGCCGCGCGATGCGCGCGCGCTTCAGCCTCCGGATCAGTTCCTCGCTCTTGCCGGAAAACATCGGGCCCGTGATCACTTCAATGCGGCCCACTTCAGTGCGTCCGGGTATGTGAAGACTCATGCCGCAACTTCCTTCGCTGAGGTTCGCGTCTTGCTCTGGCTCTCGGAGTATCCTACCCGCATCGCTGCGCGGATTTCGTCAACTCCGGAATCCCCCGTCTTATAATAAGGCTGGCTCGAGCGAGGCCGGTTGAAGCGCAAATCTTCCCGCCACGCTCCAGGTCCCCATCGTCCAGTGGTTAGGACATCGCCCTTTCACGGCGGTAACACGGGTTCGAATCCCGTTGGGGACACCAACTCATCCAGGCGAGTCTCCGGACCTGCTTTATCGATGAAGCAGCCGCAGGGCGCCGCCTGCTATCTTTTCCTCTGACAAAGCTCCAGCCCCTGTGCCAAACTGTTCAGCTATGAATTGGACAGGCCTCTCTCTGGCAGTCGCGTCCCTCTTCTTCTGCCTCCCCGCAAACACCTTCGCCCAGGCCGCAAACTCGGCGCCGGTCACCCTCACCGACCAGCCCACCACCGTCACCCTCGCCAACGGCATCGTCTCCGTCACCTTCTGGAAGAAGGGCGCGCAGTTTCCTCCGGGCACGCAGCCGATGATGGGCCCACCCCCCATCCCGCCCGCGCAGGCCCCGGCCGCTCCACCGCGCAGCGCATCCACGACGGGCTCCATAGCAACCATGCTGCCCGACCCCACCAACCTCACGGGCCGCCCGCCGATGGCGCGCCCGCGCGGCCCCTCCGGCCCGCGCAATGGCGAGGGCGCATCGATCCTGTACACGGTGAACGGCAAGGCAACCGAGATGTCCGATGGCCGCCGCGCCATCTACTTCGACTCCGGGGGCGACCGCATCTACCCCGTGCAGGACGGCGACATGCAGATCGTCACCAACACGCCGGACGAGGCCGAGATCATGTGGGCCGGCGCGCCCACCGCAGGCTTCAACTTCCAGACTGAGTTCCACGTCATCCTGCGCCGCGGCGTCAGCGGCTACTATATGTACGCCGTCTATAAGCACCCCGCGGACCTGCCCGCCGCCAACGTGGGCGAGACGCGCTTCGTCCTCTACGGCCCCAACGGCACCGCGCTCTTCGACCACCACATCGTGGACGACATCCGCCAGGGCGACCCGCCGCAGGGCCGCTTCGTCCGGCAGGTGCAGGACACCACCTGGCAGTGGGCCGACGGCACCATCTACACCAAGTACAACGACTCCGCGTTCTTCGCCGACCACCACGTGCACGGCATGGTGGGCCACGGCCTGGGCGAGTGGATGATCGCGCCCAGCAACGAGTACATCGGCGGCGGCCCGTACAAGCAGGACCTGATGGTGCACTCCGGCAACACGCTGCTCAGCATGTTCGTCGGCGGGCACTACGGCGCCAACGGCGTCCACGTCGACGCCGGCCAGACCTGGGACAAGCTCTTCGGCCCGGTCTTCCTCTACTACAATTATTCCGAGGCCGCCGACCCAGCGCAAAACGTCGCCGCGCTGTGGGCCGACGCCAAGAAGCAGGCCGCCGAACAAATGAGCCTGTGGCCCTACAGCTTCGTCCGGCGCGACGACTACCCGCTGCGGCGCGGCAGCGTCACCGGCCAGATCAAGCTCACCGATGGCACGCCCACCAAGGGCGCGTGGGCCATGCTCGTGCCGCCGGACGACGACTGGCAGGGCAACATCCGCGGCTACGACTTCTGGTCGCCGGTCGACGCCACCGGCCACTTCAAGATGGACAAAGTCCGCCCCGGCACCTACGCGCTGGTCGTCGCGGGGGCGGACCAGTTTGAGCCGTACCGCCAGGAGAATGTCGTCGTCGGAACGACCGCGAACAACCTCGGCACCATCAGCTGGACGCCCGTCACCCACGGCAAGTATCTCTGGCAGATCGGCTACGCCGACCGCTCCAGCGCCGAGTTCAAGCACGGAGACGACGCGCGCCACTGGGAGAACTTCGCTTATTATATCGCGGACTTCCCGGCCGACGTGAACTACACCATCGACAAGAGCGACTACGCGAAGGACTGGAACTACGCGCAGTGGTCGCTCTTCAACAAGACGCCCTACTGGTCGATCCACTTCAACCTGCCGAAGGCGCTCACCGGCCAGGCGACGCTGACCCTCGGAATGGCCGCGACCTCCGGCGGCGACTCGCTGGTCGTCACCGCGAACGGCCAGAAGGTCGCAAGCCTCAAGATGCCCAAGACCGGCACCTCATTCTACCGCTCGGGCAACCAGGATTGCCAGTACCACTCCTACCTCGTCACCTTCGATGCCTCTCTCCTGAAAGCCGGCGACAACGAGATCCGTCTCGCCGCCGACGACGCGAAGCCCTTCCCCTCCGGGCAGGACGCGCTCAAGATCAACGCGCCCGGCGGCTTCATGTACGACGCCATCCGCTTTGAGGTCGACTCGCCCGACGCCAAGCCGCTGATGAAGCGCGTGCCCGCGCCTGCGCTGACTGCGCCCTACAACCCTGGCCCGCACCCCACGCCGGGACTGAAGGTAGCGATGATTCCCTAGCGCCGCGTGCCTATCGCTGGGCCGAACGCCCTACTCGGTGCCGCCGCGCGTGGCGTACTATTCTTGCGTTACCTCCTCCGCACCGAACGGAGATGGAGCCACGAATGGTGAATCTCGTTCTAAGAATTAACGGCTCGGAGCTGCACGTCAGCGCTGCGGCCGAGGAGACCCTGCTCTCCGTCCTGCGCAACCGGCTGAGCCTCACCGGCACAAAGTACGGCTGCGGCGAGGGCCAGTGCGGTGCGTGCACCGTCCTGCTGGATGGCAACGCGGCTCGCGCTTGCCTCACGCCGTCCTCGGCAGCCGTCGGAGCGAAGATCACCACCATCGAGGGACTCGAACAGAACGGCCGCCTCAGCCCGGTCCAGCAGGCCTTCCTCGACGAGGGCGCGTTCCAGTGCGGCTACTGCACCTCGGGCATGGTCCTCTGCGCCACCGCGCTGCTGCGCGAGCAACCGCACCCCACGGAAGACCAGATCGTCGCGCGCATGGACGGCAACGTCTGCCGCTGCGGCACGTATCCGCGCATCGTCGACGCCGTCAAGCGCGCCTCGCAGATGCCCGCGAAGGGAGCCGCTCGATGAGTCTCCTCGGCGCACCCACACTCGAAATGGCTGACGCCGGCCGCCCGCTTGAGCTCGATCGCCGCGACTTCCTCAAGTCCATCGGCGCAGGCCTGCTGGTTTGCCTCACCGGAGCTGACTCATTCGCTCAGGAGTCCGGCCGCGGCGGCTTCGGCGGCGGCCACGAGCTGCCCAAGGAGATCTCCGCATGGCTGCACATCGCCGCCGATGGCGCGATCACCGTCTACACGGGCAAGGTCGAGGTCGGCCAGAACATACGCACATCGCTCGCCCAATCCGTCGCCGAGGAGTTGCGCGTCCCCTTCAGCGCCATCGCGATGGTCATGGGCGATACCGACCTCGTTCCCTGGGACCAAGGTACCTTCGGCAGCCAGACCACGCCGAATATGGGCCCGCAGCTGCGCCGCATGGCCGCCTCCGCGCGCCAGTCGCTCATCGCCCTCGCCGCCGCGCGCTGGAGCGCCGACGCAGCAATCCTAACCGCCGCCGACGGCAAGGTCACTGGGCCGCAGAAGGGCCAATCCGCAACGTATGGCGAGCTGACCCGCGGCGAAAAGCTGGTAACCACCATCTCCAGCAGCGCGCCGCTGACGCCCGCGACCGACTGGAAGATCGCGGGCGCGGCCATCCCCAAAGCCAACGGCCGCGAGTTCGTCACCGGCAAACACGAGTACCCGTCAGACATCGTCCGCCCCGGAATGTTCTTCGGCAAGGTGCTTCGCCCCGAGGGCTTCAACGCGACCCTCGTCTCGCTCGACTCCAGCGAGGTGGACAAGATGCCCGGCGTGCAGCTCGTCCATGACGGCGACCTCATCGGCGTGACTGCGCCGGACGCATGGACCGCTGAGCGCGCCCTCGGTGCGCTCAAGGCAAAGTGGAGCGTCCCCGCGCAGACTTCGAATAAAGAGATGTGCGAGACCTTTAAGCAGAGCGCCGAGTCCGAGCGCGGCCGTCCCCAGCTCGCGAAAGGCTCGGTCGACCAGGCCATGGCCGCGGCGCCCATCAAACTCGAGCAGCAGTACGTCATCCAATACATCGCCCACGCGCCACTGGAACCGCGCGCCGCGGTCGCCGAGTGGACCAACGGCAAGCTGACCGTATGGACCGGCACGCAGCGGCCGTTCGGTGTGCGCGACGAACTCGCCTCCGCATTCAATATTCCCGCCACGCAGGTCCGCGTCATCCAGCCCGACATGGGCAGCGGCTACGGCGGCAAGCACCAGGGCGACGCAGCGGTCGAGGCCGCGCGGCTCGCCAAGGCAGCGGGCAAGCCGGTGAAGCTGGTCTGGACGCGCGAAGAGGAGTTCACCTGGGCGTACTTCCGTCCGGGCGGGCTCATTGAAATCCGCAGCGCGGCGGACCGCGACGGCACGCTGCTCGCGTGGGAGCACCACAACTACAACTCCGGAAATGCGGCCATCACCACGCCCTACAATGCGGCCAATCAGCTCATCCAGTACCACGCTGCAAAGTCGCCGTTGCGCCAGGGATCGTACCGCGGACTTGCGGCCACGGCCAACCACTTCGCCCGTGAATCGCACATGGACGAGCTGGCCCATGCGGTCGGCATGGACCCGCTCGAGTTCCGCCTGAAGAACCTCACCGACCCACGCCTCATAGCGGTCTACCATGCGGCAGCCGAAAAATTCGGCTGGGGCCGCGAGAAGTCCACCCCGCAGCGCGGCTTCGGCATTGCCGGCGGCGCGGACAAGGGCGCCTGCATTGCCACCTGCGCCGAGGTCGAGATCGCCGGCACGAAGGTCCGCATCAAGCGCGTCGTCCAGGCATGGGAGTCCGGCGCTATCGTCAACCCCGACGGCCTGCGCAACCAGGTTGGCGGCGCGCTGGTGCAGGCCATCGGCGGCGCGCTCTTCGAGGCCATCGAGTTCAGCAACGGCCGCATCGGCAACCCTCACTTCGCGCAGTACCGCGTGCCGCGCTTCAGCGACACTCCGCAGGTCGAGCTGGTCCTCCTCAACCGCCCCGACCTTCCCTCAGCCGGCGCGGGCGAGACTGGCATCGTTGCCCTCGCGCCGGCGATCGGCAACGCCATCTTCGCCGCCGCCGGCACGCGTCTGCGCAATATGCCCATGGCGCCGCTCAATCCGGTGGCAGGAGCTCCTGCCTCGCCCTTTCAGTCATGACCCCCTGCATCCCAACCCAAACCGCATAACTGCCTCAACAAGAATCAAGGAGAACGCGTGGCAATTCGTCTGCATTTCTGGGGTGCGGCACAGACCGTCACCGGATCGTCGCACCATATTGAATGCGCGGGGCGCAACGTCCTGCTGGACTGCGGGCTCTTTCAAGGCCGTCGGCAGGAGGCGCGCGAGATCAACTCGCACCTCGCGCTGCCGCCGGAGCAGGTCTCCGGAAGCGGCGCGAACGCGCTGACCTCGGTGGTACTGTCGCATGCGCATATCGACCACAGCGGCGACCTGCCGCTGCTGGTGAAGCAGGGCTATCGCGGCCCCATCTACACCACGCCAGCCACCATCGACCTCTGCGACCCCATGCTCAAGGACAGCGCGCACATCCAGGAGAGCGACGTGGACTACCTGAGCCGCCGCCACCACAGCCGCGCCGCCATCGGCGTGTCTCCCGGCAACCCGCCGCTGCCGCCGCTGTACACCCAGGACGACGCCGCGCAGGTGCAGCGCCAGTTCCTCCCGGTCAAGCTGCACCAGCCGCAGCTGCTCGCCGGTTCCGCGCCCGACGCCGGCTTCACCATGACCTCCTTCAACGCGGGCCACATGCTCGGTTCGAGCTGCGTCCTCATCGACGCCGTCGAGAACAGCCAGAAGACCCGGCTGCTCTTCTCCGGCGACGTCGGCCGCAAGGACCTGCCCATCATCCGCGACCCCGACCCCGCGCCGCCTGCGGACTACCTCATCATGGAGAGCACCTACGGCAACCGCCTCCACCAGCCCATCGGCCCGGTGAAGCACAAGATCGCCACCATGGTGAAGCGCGTCTGCGCCCGAGGCGGGCACATCATCGTTCCCGCGTTCGCCGTCGAGCGCACTCAGCAGCTCATCCTGCTGCTCCACGAACTCATCGATGACCAGCAGATCCCCGACCTGCCGATCTTCGTCGACAGCCCGCTCGCGGTCAACGTCACCGACGTGTTCAAGAAGCACACCGAGGATTGGGACCAGGAGGCCTGCGCCTATTACAACAAGGGCATCGACGCCTTCGGCTGGGAGCGCCTGAAGTACATCCGCACCGTGCCGGAGAGCAAGGCGCTCAACGACCTGCGCATGCCATTCATGGTCATCTCCGCATCCGGCATGTGCGAGGCCGGACGCATCCTGCATCACCTGAAGAATGGCATCGAGGACTCGCGCAACCTCATCCTCATCACCGGCTACCAGGCGGCGAACACACTCGGCCGCCGCATCGTCGAGCGCCAACCGGAGGTCAACATCTTCGGCGAGCCCATGCGCCTGCGCTCCGAGGTCGACTCCATCGGCGAGCTCAGCGGCCACGCCGACCAGCACGAACTGCTCGACTGGATGGCCCCAGTCGTCCCCACGCTCAAGAAGGTCTTCCTCGTCCACGGCGACCCGCCCGCGCAGCAGGCGCTCAAAGTCGAGATCGAAAATCGTTACAAACTCGAGGTCCTCGTCCCCGCGCGCGGCGACCGCTTTGAAGTCGGCTGACGCCAATCCGCGTTATGCTTGCCGTGTGCCACTTTGGGAGGGATTATGAAGATCGCGGCAAGCGTCATCGACTTGATCGGTGGGACGCCGCTGGTGCAGTTGAACCGCGTCACGGAAGGATGCGGGGCGCGCGTCGCCGCCAAGCTGGAGAGCGCCAATCCCGTGGCCAGCGTCAAGGACCGCATCGGCTACGCGATGATTGAGGACGCCGAGCGCCGGGGCATGATCAAGCCCGGCGAGACCGTGCTCATCGAGCCGACCAGCGGCAACACCGGCATCGCGCTCGCCTTCGTCGCCGCGGTCAAAGGCTACGAGATCATCCTCACCATGCCCGAGACCATGTCAGTCGAGCGGCGCATTCTGCTGCTCGCCTTCGGCGCGAAGATCGTGCTCACGCCCGGCCCCAACGGCATGAAAGGCGCGATCGCCAAGGCCGAGGAGATCTTGCGCGAGACGCCCAACGGGTACATGCTGCAGCAGTTCAATAATCCCGCCAACCCCGCGATCCACTTCTACACCACCGGCCCCGAGATCTGGAACGACACCGACGGCACGGCCGACATCCTCGTCTCCGGCGTCGGCACCGGCGGCACCCTCACCGGCGTCAGCGAGTACATCAAGCCCAAGAAGCCCGGATTCTGGACCGTCGCGGTCGAGCCGGCAGACAGCCCGGTGCTCTCCGGCGGCGCGCCCGGCCCGCACAAGATCCAGGGCATCGGCGCGGGCTTTGTGCCCAAGATACTCAAGACCGAGCTCATCGACGAGATCATCCAGGTCACCAACGACGAGGCCTTCGCCATGGCGCGCCGTCTCGCTCGCGAGGAAGGCCTGCTGGTTGGCATCTCCTCCGGCGCGGCGGTGCATGCGGCGATCAAGGTCGCGCGCGAGCCGCGCCACGCCGGCAAGCTCATCGTCGTCATCATCCCCAGCTTCGGCGAGCGCTACCTCTCGACGTTGCTCTTTGAGGATTTGCGCCAGCAGGCGCTGGCCACAGCCACCACCCCCCTCGCTCCATGAGCCTCCTCGCCTCGATCCGCGAAGACATCCGCAGCGTGATGATGCGCGATCCCGCGGCCGACTCGCGCATGATGGTGCTGCTCTGCTACCCCGGCCTGCACGCCGCCTGGGCGCACCGCTTCGAGCACTGGCTCTGGTGCCGCAACTGGAAGCTGCTCGCGCGCCTTCTCTCGCAGCTCACGCGCTCCCGCACCGGTGTCGAGATCCATCCCGGCGCGCGCCTCGGACGCCGCCTCTTCATCGACCACGGCATGGGCGTGGTCATCGGCGAAACCGCCATCGTCGGCGACGACGTCACCCTCTACCAGGGCGTCACTCTCGGCGGCACCGGCAAAGCCGAGGGCAAGCGCCATCCCACCTTGCGCGATGGCGTCTTCGTGGGAGACAACGCCAACGTCCTCGGCGACATTGTCATCGGCGAGCGCTCGCGCGTCGGCGCCGGCTCGGTCGTGCTGCGCGATGTCCCGCCCGACTCCACCGTCGTCGGCGTCCCCGCGCACATCGTCTACCAGGGCGGCAAACGGGTGCTCGTCACCGACCCGCACGAGATCAACGACCCGCTCTCCGACGTCATCGTCGCGCTGGCTGAGGAGGTCAAGCGCCTCAAGACCCGCCTGGAAAAACTCGACGGGGAACTACACCCGGCCGAATTTCAGGGGCCCGCCAACGTCTTCGCGGCGGAGAGAGAAGAGAGCGCCCAGTACCGCAGCGAACAGGCCTCCCACCCCGACCTCGTCAGCATGGGCGAAGGCATCTAGCCCTGATATCGCGTCTCACGCCGACCGGGTGCCCCATCCATCGCACAGCGATGGGTGGGACGCAAATCGTCCAACCTACCTCAGCCGCGCGCAACCAACCCCACCACGTCCGTCCCCGCCGCCAGCGGCTTCTCCACCACATGCCACACATCGCCCGCCGCATCGACCACCACCCGAAGCACCGGCACCTCGATCCGCGTCCCGCTGCGCGATTCGGCCCGCAGCACACCCACATCGCCCACGGCAAACTCCGTCCGGTCCAGCGCCATCTGCCACCGCACCGCCGTCGCCACGCGCGACTCCATCCTTATGTCTGTCACCACCGCGGAGAAACCGGACAGCGCATCGCTCACGCGCCCATCCACTTCTCCAACGCCTCCATCTCGCATCGGCTGCCTACGATAAACGGCGTCCGCTGATGGATCGCCTCGGGCTTGATGTCGAGGATCCTCTGCCTCCCGGTTGACGCCATGCCGCCTGCCTGCTCCACGATGAACGACAAGGGGTTCGCCTCGTACAGCAGCCGCAGCTTGCCGTTGGGCTGGGCCAGAGTGGGCGGATAAAGAAAGACGCCGCCCTTCAGCAGCGTGCGATGGAAGTCCGCTACCAGGCTGCCGATGTACCTGGAGCTGTAGGGGCGCTTCAGGCCGCCGGTGCGCAGCTTGTCCACGTACCCGCGGTACTCTTCCGGCCACTGCTCCGCGTTGGCCTCGTTCACGCTGTAGTACTTGCCCTGCTCCGGCATCTTCATGTGCTCGTTGCTCAGCACGAATGCGCCAATCCTGGGGTCCAGCGTGAACCCATGCACGCCCCTGCCGGTGGTATACACCAGCACTGTTGAAGGCCCGTACACCACATACCCCGCCGCCACCTGCATATACCCCGGCTGGAGCACCGAGGGGATCAGGTCCGTGCTGTGGTCCGACTCCAGCCGCCGCAGCACGCTGAAGATCGTCCCCACATTCACATTCACGTCAATATTCGACGAGCCGTCCAGGGGGTCGAAGACGATGATGTACTTGCCGGTCTCCAGGCTGCGCCCAAAGGTGACCGTCTCCTGGTCCTCCTCGCTCACCAGCGCGGCCACCGAGTCGCGCAGCCCCAGGCAGTGCAGCAGCGCCTGGTTGGCGTACACGTCGAGCTTCTGCTGCTCCTCGCCCTGAACATTGATCAGCCCGTACTCGCCCAGCGTGTCGCTCAATCCGCCCAGGCGGATCTTCGCCTCGATCATCTTGCACGCGAGCGTAAGCCCGCTGAGCAGCCAGCTGAACTTGCCGCTGGCCTCGCTGATCTCTGCCTGCTGCAGCAGAATGTGCTGCTGCACCGTCGTAATCATCGTCCCACTCTCCCGTACAGCAATCACCGCAGTGCTCCATAGTATCTGGATTTCGCCGTCCATCCTGGCCCGATCGATTCCATCGGGTGTAGATGGATGCGATGACGCTTGTCAATCCCCAAAACGGGCCAATCCCGGCGAAGTCGTCAGGTCAGGTCGTCCGTATCGAAGCTCGGCACCTTGCGTCCCAACGCCGAGAGGTCTCGCCGCCCGCCCACCAGCCCCTCAACCACCGCGTTCAGCTCCTCCTCGGAGCCCGCGTCGGCCGTCGCCACCAGCTCGCTCAGCGCCTCCGGTCCCGGTAGGCTCTCCAGCAGCACCGTACAGTGCGCCATCGCCACGTGGTCCAGCCCCAGCCCCTCCGGCGTCTTCGCCTTGATTCCCACCTCACCCGGCCGGATGCCCAGCAGCTCCGCCACCCGCTCCCGCAGCTCGCCCGCAATGGGCACAATCTTCGGCCGCGCCATCACCAGCACCGTGTCGATATTGACGATGCGATACCCCGCCGTCGCAACCTCTTCCAGTGCCGTCTTGAGGAATACCGTCGACGCCGCGCCCTCCCAGCGGGCATCGCTAGGCGGAAAGAACGTGCCAATGTCGCCCGCCGAGACCGCGCCCAGCAGCGCGTCTGTAATTGCATGCAGCAGCACGTCCCCGTCCGAATGCCCAGCCAGCCCCTCGCTATGGTCGATCGCGAGGCCGCCGATGATCAGCGGCACGCCGGCCTTGAACGCGTGCGAGTCAAACCCATACCCGATCCGCATACTCATCGCCCTGGCTCCTCCAAAGACCCGACCGCGGATCTACGCGGATGAACGCGGATTTTCTTATTTTCGTTCACAAGCACAAAGCGCTTGAACTCCGGCCTTGGACCAAAGTTCAGCAGCAGGCCGGTCTCGAAATCTGTCGCTCGAAGGTAGTGGAGCACCTGGCCGTCGTGGGCCTTGTCTAATGCCGACACTGCCTTAAGTTCGAGCAATACGCACTCATTGACCGTCAGATCGGCGATGAAATCGCCCACCATGGCACCGCGAAAATGAACCGGGACCGCAACCTGAGTTGAAACCGCGAGTCCAGCCTGTCGGAGCGCAATAGCGAATGCTCTATGATAAACGCTCTCAAGGAATCCACCGCCCAACTCGTTATAGACATCGTAGAAGACCTTCAAAACCTGATCGGTGACGTCAGCGTGAAGACCTCCGAAGCGTCTTCCCTTGGTCTCTGGACCTTCTGGATCTCTCCGTTGCTCTTGATCCGCGTTCATCCGCATTTATCCGCGGTCGTCGTTTGCAGGTAGAACTCGGCCAGCTCCAGGTCCCCCGGCTGCGTGATCTTGAAGTTCCTCGCCGACCCCGGCACCACGGCGACCTCGATTCCCGCGCGCTCCAGCAGACTCGCCTCGTCCGTCCCAGCGAACTCGTCCGCCTCGGCCTCCGCAAACGCCCGCCGCAGCAGGCCGCAGCGCGCGCCCTGCGGCGTCTGCGCCTGCACAACTCTCTCCCGCGGAATCGTCGCCGTCACAATCGCGCCGCGCGCCGTCCGCTCCACCTGCTTGATCGTGTCCACCGCCGGCAACCCCACGATGGCCGCGCCGAACTCGACCACCGCATCGATCGTCCGCTCGATCGTGCATGGATCGATCAGCGGGCGCGCAGCGTCGTGTACCAGCACCACATCGTCCTCCGCGCATCCCGACTTGGACACGAGAAGCGTGAGCGCGTTGCTCACCGACTGTTGCCGGTTGTCTCCGCCCTCAACCACCTGCACCGCGCCCCACCCATACTCGGCCAGGAGCGCCCGCACACGCTCAATCTCCGTCGGCCGCACAGCCACGTACGCCGCCTCGACCCGTTCGACCGCGACGAAGGCCCGCAAACAGTGCACCAATATGGGGACCCCGGCGATCGTGAGAAACTGCTTCGGCGTCGCGGGCCCACCGCCGCTCGCGCTCTGAGACATTCGCGTCCCCATACCCGCCGCCGGAAGAATGACAAACACACGCATGGCCAACGAAGTATAACAAGCCAACCCAATACCCAAGCCCAAGCCGCACGCCACTTAGCACTCCCGCCGCAGCCGCATCTCGTTCGACATCTCAAACCCCGTCTGCTCATACAGCGGCTTGCCGAACCTCGACGCATGCAGGGTCACCACCCTAATCCCACGCGCCTTCGCCTCGGCGATCGCCAGCCCGAGCAGCTCTCGCGCCAGCCCGCGCCGCCGCGCTTCGGGAGCGACGTAGAAATTGAGCAGATACGCGCGCCGCGGCTCCGCATCCAGAAAATGCGGCGGCCACTCCATCACCCACAACCCCGCCCCGCCCACCAGCCGTCCATCGTCCTCGGTCAGCCAGCCCATATAGCTTCCGTCGGCCAGCTTCGCCCTCACCCACGGCACAAAGTTCGCGACCATCGGCCCCATCTCGTCCTCGCTCGCCAACCCCGCGTCGGCGAACATACGCAACCGCTGGTGCCCAATCGCCTCCGCATCCGCTGGCGTTGCCAGTCTCGTTGCAATCATCCTTAAAGCGTAGCGCACAATGCATTCGCAAGCGGGCGCGGAGACTCGCCCTGCCCAGTTGTGCGCGCATGCGCAGTAGGATGGAATCTCGATGAAGCCTCCCCTGCCCACCCTTAACCGCGAACACATCCGCCCCGGCGACCGCATCTGCGCCGCCGTCTCCGGAGGCGCGGACTCGGTCGCCCTGCTGCTCCTGCTTCACGAGGAGAACACCCTGCCCCGCAACTCCCTCGGCGTCGGCCTCTCCGCCATCCACGTCCATCACGGCCTGCGCGGCGATGAAGCCGACGCCGACCTTGCCTTCGTCCGCGACCTCTGCCTGCGCCTCGACGTCCCGCTGCACATCCACCACACCAGCGTCCCCGACCGGCTCGCCGCCACACGCGCCGCCGGCCAGCCCGAAACTACCGAGGAGGCCGCCCGCCATCTTCGCTACGGGGTCTTCGCTGGCCTCATCGCCCAGGGCCACGCCGACTCCATCCTCACCGCGCACACCCTGGACGATCAAGCCGAGACTGTTCTGATGAAGCTGCTGCGCGGCGCCTGGACCGAGGGCCTCAGCGGCATCCACCCCATTGTCCCCATCAAAGACTTCGCCAGCCCGCGCACGGAAGCACCAAAATCGGCCGAGCCCAAGTGCGCCGCAAACCGATCGAAACCCTCAGGCCAGATCCTCCGCCCCCTCCTCGCCGTCCGCCGCGCCGACCTCGTCACCTATCTCGAGTCCCGCAACCAGCCCTGGCGCACCGACCTCACCAACGCCGACCAGGCCTTCACCCGCAACCGCATCCGCCACCACCTGCTGCCAATCCTGCGCGAGTACAACCCCTCCATCGACTGCGCCCTCGCCAACCTCGCCGTCCTCGCGCGCGAGGACGAGGCGCGCTGGCAGTCGGAGCTCGCCCGAATCCTCCCGCAGCTCCTCCTTCCCGGCAAGCCCGTGCGTGGAGGCGGCCGCGCCGTCGCCAGCACCCCCGGCGAAGCTGCGGTCGCCGTGGATCTGGCCCGCCTGCGCGAGCTCGACCCGACCCTGCGCCGCCGCGTCCTCCGCGCAGCCGCACGCCAACTCGGCGTGCGCCTCACCTTCGACGAAACCACGCGCCTGCTGGCCCTCGCCGGGGTGCCGGCGGCTTCGAACCCCGCCGACCCGACGGTCTCCGCCCGCAGCGGCGCGACCCTTCACCTCAGCAGCCAACTGCGCGCCGAACGCTCCGCCCGGGAGATCCGCCTCCACCACGCGCCCAAGTCATCGCCGTAGAGGGCCTCACCGCCCAAAACCGCCCTGGAGTGAGCCAGATCGTTCCCCCCCCGCGCGTCTCGGAATGAGACAAAGGTTGCAGATGACTCTGGGTGCTTCGCCGCATAAATCTGCACAATCCGGACCGCGAAGAGTAGAATGGAACCCAGCCGACAAGCCGAGCTGGTCTGGGGCGGCCAACCCGCCAAAGACATGGAATCGTTCAGTCCCTGTGGGCGTCTAATTGGTGAGCGAAGCAGTAGCCCGATTGTGGCTGCACTTCGAGTCGGCAAACCTTATTGTGGTTCTTTGTGGGTGGTCCGGAAGATGAGGAAATGCAATTGAACTCTACCGTCAAACAACTTCTCTGGGTCTTGATGATTGGCGCCTGCTGCGTCATGCTGTGGCAGTTTGTCGGCAAGAACATTGGCGGCGCGCATGAGGCTACGCCCAGCTACAGCGACGTGCTCAACCTTGCCGAGAACGGAAAAGTCAAGAGCGTCGTCATTGACGGGACAACCCTCACGGGCAACTACGCGAACAACGACCCGTTCCACACCACCATCCCGGCCAACGACCCGGAGATGTTCTCCATCTTCCGCAGCCACGGCGTCAACATCACCAACAAGGACCAGAACTCCAGCTACTGGGTGCAGATGCTGGTCTCCATCGCGCCCTTTGCGCTTCTGCTCGGCCTGTGGTTCTTCCTGCTGCGCCAGATGCAGTCCGGCGGCAACAAGGCCATGAGCTTCGGCAAGAGCCGCGCCCGCCTGCTCTCCATGCAGCAGAAGAAGATCACCTTTAAGGACGTTGCCGGCGTCGATGAGGCCAAGGAAGAGCTGAAGGAGATTATCGAGTTCCTGCGCGAGGCGCAGAAGTTCCAGCGACTGGGCGGGCGCATCCCCAAGGGCGTTCTGCTGGTCGGGCCTCCGGGCACCGGCAAGACCCTGCTCGCCCGCGCGGTTGCCGGCGAGGCCAACGTCCCGTTCTTCTCCATCTCCGGTTCGGACTTCGTCGAAATGTTCGTCGGCGTGGGCGCCTCGCGTGTCCGAGACCTCTTCGAGCAGGGCAAGAAGAACGCCCCCTGCATCATCTTTATTGACGAGATTGACGCCGTCGGGCGTCACCGCGGCGCAGGCCTCGGCGGTGGACACGACGAGCGCGAGCAGACCCTGAACCAGCTGCTGGTCGAGATGGACGGCTTTGAGTCAAACGATGGCGTCATCCTGATCGCAGCCACCAACCGCCCCGATGTGCTCGACCCCGCGCTCCTCCGCCCCGGCCGCTTCGACCGCCGCGTCATCGTCGATCGCCCCGACATCCGCGGCCGCGAGGAGGTCCTGCGCGTTCACTCCAAAAAGGTCCCCATGGCCGAGGACGTCAACCTCAACGTGCTGGCCCGCGGCACCCCGGGCTTCTCCGGCGCCGACCTCGCCAACATGGTCAACGAGGCTGCCCTCACCGCCGCGCGCTACAACCGCAAATCGGTCCACATGTTCGATTTCGAGGTCGCCAAGGACAAGGTGCTCATGGGCGCAGAGCGCAAGTCCATGCTGCTCTCCGACGACGACAAGAAGGACACCGCCTACCACGAGGCCGGCCACGTGCTCGTGGCCGCCAAGCGCAACCACTCCGACCCCCTGCACAAGGTCACTATCATCCCCCGCGGCATGGCGCTCGGCGTCACCATGCACCTGCCCGAAGAGGACAAGCACACCGTCACGAAGGATTATCTCGATACCCAGCTCGCCATCCTGATGGGCGGACGCTGCGCCGAGGAGATCTTCATGAACCGCAAGACCACCGGCGCCGGCAATGACATCGTCCGCGCCACCGAGCTCGCCCGCAAGATGGTCTGCGAGTATGGCATGAGCGACCTTGGACCCCTGACCTACGGCAAGAAGGAGCAGGAGGTCTTCCTCGGACGCGACATCGCGCAGGCCCGCGACTACTCCGACGACACCGCCAAGCAGATCGACGTCGCCGTCCGCGCCTTCGTGGACGAAGGCTACAAGTCGGCCTACACCATCCTCGAGCAGAACGCCGATATCATGCACCGCATGGCCGCCGCTCTGCTGGAACGCGAGACGCTGGACAAGGCGGAGATCGACCTGCTCATCGCCGGCAAGGAGCTGCCTCCCTTCAAATCGCCCCTCGCCTACGCCGACCCCGGCCCCAGCGACGGGCAGAAGGTGGTCAAGCCCGAAGCCGGACCGGGCCGCAAGCCCGGCTTCTCTGAAGGCCAGCCTTCACCAGCCTAAGCGAGTTATATCCAGAGGAACTAATGAGGCGGCCTTCGGGTCGCCTCATCTCATTGCCCAGACCCTGAAAGGCAACCCATGCTCACCCGCCCCGCCCTGTTGCTCCGCCTCGAGGAAGCAAGCCTACTCGTCGCCGCGCTCCTCCTCTACGCCCACCTCCACTTCAGCTGGCCGCTCTTCGCCGCGCTCTTCCTCGCGCCCGACCTCTTCATGCTCGGCTACCTCGCCAACCCGAAGATCGGGGCCGCAACCTACAACCTCGCCCACGTGCTCTTCCTCCCGCTCGCCCTCTTCGCCCTCGCCCATGCGGCAAGCCCCCCGCTGCTGGCCGCCATCTCCATCATCTGGTTCAGCCACATCGCCCTCGACCGCCTGCTCGGCTACGGGTTGAAGTATCCCGCACGCTTCCAGGATACCCACCTCCAACACATCCCCTGAATGCGACAATAGGGCAGACGCATGCGCCCGCCGCCCCACCCCCTCCGCCGCAATTCGACCCGCGTGCCTCGCATCCGCCATCTCGCAATTTCCATCGCCACGCTCCTCTTCCTCGCCCCGCTCGCCGGCTGCGGCTACCACGTCGCCGGCGCCGCCACCCACATCCCCGCCAATGTCCACACCATCGCGGTCCCCGTCTTCGCCACCCACGCGCAGGCCTACCACACCGAGATGGCGCTCACCCAGGCTGTCGTCCGCGAGCTCAACACCCGCACCCGCTACCGTATCCTCACCAGCGCCGGCGCCGACCCCGACGCCACCCTCAGCGGCACCGTCCTCACCCAAACCTCCGTCCCCCTCACCTACGACTCCACCTCCGGCGAGACTTCCAGCTACCTCGTCACCATCACCGTCAAGGTCGTGCTCACCGCGCGCGACGGACGCGTCCTCTACCGCAACGACGCGCTCTCCTACCGTGAGCAGTATCAGTCCCCGCAGGACCTTTCGGGCTTCATCCGCGAGGACACGCCCGCCGTCAGCCGCCTCGCGCGCGACTTCGCCCAAGCCCTCGTCGGCGATATGCTGGAGTCCTTCTGATGGCCGCGCTGACGCCCAGGTCCCTCGCCTCGCCGCTCAAGAGCTTCGCCTCCGTCGACCGCTTCCTCACCGAGATCTGCGCCGCCCCAGCGACCCTCCGCCCCGGCTACGTCCTGCTCGGCGACGAGGCGTTTCTCTATCAGCGCTGCCGCCAGGGCGTCCTCGCCGCGCTGGCGCCGCCGGAGATGCGGGACTTCTCGTTGCACGACATGGACCTCGCCGACACCAGCATCTTCGAGGTGCTCGACCGCGCGCAGACTCCCTCCCTCATGGCGCCCTTCCAGGTCCTCTTCATCCGCGGCCTCAAGTCCCTCTACGGGCGCGGCAGCAAGAAGGCCGAGTTCGAGGCCATCGACGCCTACTTCCGCTCGCCCAACCCGCAGGCCGTCCTGCTCTTCGTCGCCGACCACCTGCGCATCCCCACCGACCTGCGCAAGATGGATTTTCAAGATAAAGAGCGCTACGACCGCATCCGCGAGACCCTCGGCGACTGGTGCGGCTTCGTCGAGCTCGCCCGACTCGGCGAAGACGACGCCATCCGCTGGGCCATCGCCACCGCCGAGGCCCGCGCCATCCGCTTCGACCCCGACGCCGCGCGCGAGCTGGTCGATGCCCTCGGCGCCGACATGATGCTAATCGCCAGCGAACTCGAAAAGCTCTGCCTCTACGTCGGTGGCAGCGGCGCTGTCGAAGGCAAGAACCGCATCACCCTCGGCGATGTCGAAACCATGGTCCTCGCCGCCAAACAGCGCTCCCTCTACGAGCTCACCGACGCCATCTCGCAGCGCGACCGCACCCGCGCCCTGCTCCTGCTGCACGGCCTGCTCAACGCTTCCGACGGCGGCGAGGACGCGGCCATCGGCCACCTCTACATGCTCGCCCGCACATTCCGCCAGATGCTCATCATCCTGGAAAAAAACGTGCGCGACTCGCGCGCTATCTGGGCCGTCCTCTGGCAGGGCTTCCGCATGCCCCCCTTCGCCGCCGAAGACCTCATCCGCCAGGCCCGCCGCTACAAGTCCCGCCGCGACCTCACCCGCGCCCTCCGCCTGGTCGCCCGCGCCGACCTCGAACTGCGCAGCTCCCCCGCCAATAAACTCCTCGTCCTCGAACGCCTCATCCTCTCCCTCGCCACCGAACCCACCGCATCCGCGACCACTCCCTACCCCACCCACCAATTCGCGATGGAACTGTAAAATATGAGGGAATTGCACCGCTTGGCTCGAATTGCCTAGCTTGAAAGGCGCGAATCCCTATGCCCGCTCCTGAGGGTCACTGCTGGCTCTGCAATAAATTCGGAAAGCTAACCAAGGAGCATATTCCCCCGGAAAGAGCCTTCAATAATAGGCCCGTACTCCAAAGTCGACGAACAAGCAACCAAGCGAGGAAGCCTCTCCTGGACTCCGGGGAAAGAACAGAGAGGGGTCTACTTTCGTAGTCTTTGCGAGGAATGCAACAACCGATATGGTCGCCTTTACGGCGGGGCTTACGTTGAGTTTGTGCACCGCGTCGCGGAAAGAATTGTGGAAGCACAAGATTTCCATCAAATAGACGTATGCGGTGTGAAGCGTCCGCTTTCGATATTGAAGCAGCTAATGCTGCAATTCGTCACCGCGAACGGCGATGGATTCGTAAGGGCGAACAAGTGGGTCGCACCCTTCATTCGAAGCCGGGAGAATAGAGAGATACCAAATGAAATTGGAATCTACCTGTATGCCACAAACTGCTCGGGCGCAAAGGTCACTGGCATCGGTGCACAGTTTGACCTGAGCTCAGGCAGAGGCGACGTACTTGCAGAATTTACGTTCTGGCCACTAGGAACAGTGCTGTCCTTTGGACCGCTGGCGAACGGGCGACTCACGCCAATCCACCAGTGGGCACGATATCCGTTCGACTTCAAAGGATCGGTGGACGTTCGGCTGTCAGTAAATCCGATATCTACGGCGAACTTGCTGGATTTCCGGAACGAGTATCAGGTCCGCGCGGACAGTATCAGGAAACACGAGGGATACGAGAAACCCTCAGATGAGGTCGCGGGTGCACTGTTTGACAGAGCGACCCGACTTAGAGGAGGAGACGACGCTGGAGACGACATCGTCGTCTCCCATCCAAGCAATTTTCCGGTAATGGACCGTTAGTCCGGACGCCGGCCCGCTCCACCACCCCGCACCGCGGACTGCACCATATATGCAGACCGCGTCATCCCCGCCTTCTTTGCCAACCTATCGATCGCCTCGATCTGGCTCTCGCGCGCCGTGATGTTCACCCGCACCGTCTTCTCCGGCGGCTCCGCGCTCACCAGGAACGCCACCGCACCGCGCATCGCCGGGTCCTTCGCCAGTTCATCGAGCGTCGAGGGCTCGGGCAACGGGTCGCCATCCTCCACCATCCCCGCCATGTGCAGTGTCAGCGCCTCCATCGCCAGCTCGCGCGCCTCTTCAAGCGTCCTGCCCGCCGTGATACACCCGGGAAAATCCGGGAAGCTCACGCCATAATCCGACCTTTTGTCCTTGTGCAGATACGCGATGTACTCCATGCCAACCTCCCCGCCCGCGCCCTAGCGCAGCCTTACCCCCGCCTGCTTATACACACGGTACTCCAACCAGAGCCAGCGCTCATGAGCGACAACCGATTGCCTCCCCTCACACCCGTCCTATACCATTCGGCGGCGTGGCGCAGGATGGCCACCCGAGGGCGAACCGCATGAGACCCACTCCAAGAAGCCTGTTCCTAACTGGCCTGCTTCTCTGTGCAACAAGCCTCCTGCCCGCCCGCGCACAGGGGCCGCCGCCGATCCGCGTCTCCGACAACCACCGCTTCCTGGTCACGCAGGACGGCAAGCCGTTCTTCTACCTGGCCGACACCGCGTGGGGACTCTTCGGCATGACCCGCGAGGACATCGACCTCTACCTGCAGGACCGCGCGGCCAAGAAGTTCACCGTCATCCAGGCCATCGCGGCCCATTGGAGTGGACTGGACAAGCCCAACCCCTACGGCGCGACCGTCTTCCTCAAAGGCAAAGCCGAGGCCAATCCCGAGTACTTCAAGAACGTCGACTACGCCGTAGACAAGGCAAACTCGCTCGGCATGTACGTCGCCATGGTCGCGATCTGGGGGAAGACGTACGTCAACGAAAAGTCCTCCGTGCTGGACACCACCAGCGCCTTCAATTACGGCAAGTTTCTTGGCACGCGCTACCGCGACAAGCGCGTCATCTTCGTCCTCGGCGGCGATTGGTATCCCGAAGGGACCGAAGACATCTGGCGAGCGCTCGCTGCCGGCATCGCCGCGGGCGACGGCGGCGCGCACCTGAAGACCTATCACCCCACTGGCATCCAAAGCTCCAGCCGCTGGTTCCAGAACGATGCCTGGCTGGACTTCAACATGGTCCAGTCGCGGCACATCGTGCTCAACCGCTCGTATGAGCTGATTGCGCAGGATTGGCAGCGCACCCCAATCAAGCCGGTCGTGGAAGGCGAGTCGACCTACGAGGGGATCGTCGACGATCTGGTGACCTACAAGCCCGGGGTGCCCATCATCCAGGCCCAGGACGTGCGCCGCGTGGCCTACTGCGCCGTCTTCGCCGGGGCAGCCGGATATGCCTACGGCAGCCAGGGCGTGTGGAACTATGCGAGTCCCACTCCCGGTGCGCCGCCCAGGGGCGCCGCCTACGGCCTTCCAGCCGTCTCCCTGCAAGAAGGGTTGCAACGGCCCGCCGGCTCGCAGCTGCAGTACCTGCGCGCCCTGCTTGAGTCGAGGCCTATGCTCACGCGGATCCCCGACCAATGGCTGATCGTCAACGACCCCATGAGCACAACCGAACGCATCCAGGCCACGCGCTCCTCGGATGGCAGCTACATCTTCGTCTACACCTCGACGGGTAAGCCGGTGCGCGTTCGGCTGCGCGACAAGATCTTCGACGTCCTTACGGGCAAGAGTTACAAGGCCTGGTGGTACGATCCGCGCAACGGCAAGGCAACACTGATCGGAGAATTTCCCCGCACGGAGGCCGGAGACCGCGAATCGGATGTGCACCGCGGCGACATCAGCCGCGAGTTCATACCGCCCTCCAGCGGCCCCGGAAACGACTGGGTCCTGGTGCTGGAAGATGCCGCAAGGAACTTTCCTCCGCCCGGCACGCCGCCGACGCCGAGACCGTGAAGAGCAACCGGACACGCTGCGCAACGCGATCCCAGCGCATTGAAGCCGGCCCGAATCACCGCCAAAGCCACTCCGCACGGCCCTTCGGATCGCTTCACCCTCCTGCTACCATCGAGCTTTGACCACCATCATGCCCGATCCCGCCCCCGCTCCCGTCCGCGTCCGCATCGCGCCTTCCCCCACCGGCGACCCCCACGTCGGCACCGCTTACATCGGCCTGCTCAACTACATCTTCGCCCGCCAGCGCGCCGGCCAGTTCGTTCTGCGCATCGAGGACACCGACCGCTCCCGCTTCGTTTCCACCTCCGAGACCATGATCTTCGACTCGCTGCGCTGGCTCGGCCTCGCCTGGGATGAAGGCCCCGACGTCGGCGGGCCGTACGGCCCCTACCGCCAGTCCGAACGCACAGAGATCTACCGCGTGCACGTGCAGCAACTCCTCGCCAGCGGTCACGCCTACCGCAGCTTCGAGACCGCCGAAGAGCTTGAGGCCCTGCGCAAATCCCAGCTCGAAGCCAAGCTCCCCCCACGCTACAACGGCGCACACCGCGAGCTGCCGCAGGCGCAGATCGACGCATTCCTCGCCGAGGGACGCCCCTACGTCATCCGCCTCAAGGTCCCCGCCGAAGGCGAAACCACTTTCCGCGACGAGCTGCGCGGCCCCGTCACCTTCTCCCATAACAACGTCGACGACCAGGTCCTGCTCAAGTCCGACGGCTTCCCCACCTACCACCTCGCCAACGTCGTCGACGACCACCTCATGCGCATCACCGACGTCATCCGCGCCGAGGAGTGGATCTCTTCCACCCCCAAACACGTGCTGCTCTATAAGGCCTTCGGCTGGGAGCTGCCGCGCTTCTGGCACATGCCGCTGCTGCGCAATCTGGACAAGAGCAAAATCTCCAAGCGCAAAAATCCCGTCTCCCTGGTCTACTATCGCGACTCCGGCTACCTGCCCCAGGCGCTGCTGAATTTTCTTGGCCTCATGGGCGGCGGCATGCCCGCGGGGGGCGCCGACCTCAACCTCTCCGGCGAGGCAGCCAAGGCCGCGAACCTCGCCGCCGATATCTTCACGCTGGACCAGATGCTCGAGCGCTTCGTCTTCGAACGAATCTCCCTCGGCGGCCCCGTCTTCGACCTCACCAAGCTCAAGTGGCTCAACGGCGAATATATTCGCGCGCTCTCGCCCGAGGCCTTCTTCGCCGCGCTGCGCAGCTCTATTTTCTCCGACAGCTATCTGCGCGCCATCGCCCCACTCGTCCAGACCCGCATCGAGACCCTCGCCCAGTTCGGCGACATGACCGGCTTCTTCTTCTCTGACGAGGTCCTCCCCACCCCCGAAGTCTTCCTCCCCAAGAAACGCACCCTCGAAGAGACCCTCGCCTTCGCCGCCGAACAGCTCACTCTGCTCGAAGCCACGCCCTTCACCCTCGAAGACCTCGAGCCCGCGCTCAAAAAACTCGGCGAAGAGAAGCAGTGGTCGGTCAAGGAAAACTTCATGCTGCTGCGCGCCATCCTCACGGGCAAGACCGCGTCGCCCCCGCTGCTTGAATCCCTCATCGTCTTCGGCAAGGCCCGCTCCCTCGACCGCATCCGCCGCTTCCTCGACGCGCAGAAGAAGCGCCAGAAATTAACTAGCGCCAGTCATCGAGATTGAATGCCTCTGCTAGCTCGCCCTTACCGCCAGCACCGTCACACTTCGCTGCTCTGCCGCCACCACGAGCCCAAGTTGCTCCCGCATCAACCGGAACAACTCCTGCTGGCTGCCATAGCTCCCAATCCGGAAGTCATAGCTGCCATCGAGATTCGTCTCATCCACCAGCAGCCGGTCCAGGTCCGGCTCCAGCGTTCTGCGAAACTCCGCGATGCTCGCCGCCGCGGCCGCGATCCCACTCGCCGCCACGCCGGAGCAGTTCTTACCTTCATACGTGATCTGCTGCGCGTCGTCCGTCGCCGGCTCCGGTTCCTCCAACGAGGTGAGTTTCAAAACGGGACCGCCGGTCGCCGCGCGCATCGCAGTGCCGTGCCGGCGCAGCGCAGGGCCCGGCCCGTTCGGTGCGGTCAGCACATACACCTCCATCAGCCGGTGCTCGGCTGTGATCGTCAGCCGAAACTTATTCTCAATCGCCTCGCGCAGCAGGCGCTGCGTCGCCTCCGGATTCTTTTCTTCCGGCAGCGCCAGCGTCACATCATACCGGGCGCTCGCCGCAGCCTCGTCGGCAAGGTCGACCCGCCGCACATCCACGTCCCATACCTGCGCGATCAGCGTCTTCAGGTCGAACCCGCGCGCACTCCAGTGGCCTGCGTCAATTTCCATCGCCGTGCTGCCCGGCGCCATCTTGGTAGGCAGGATCTGCACTTCCCGGGAGGGTCGCGCTACCTGCGCGGGATCCGAACGCTCAACTACTGGACCCGAAGAGGGCCCGCTCTGTGCCGCGGAGGCCGCGGCAAATCCAGTGACAATACAGAAAGCAAGACAGCCGTGAAGCGTTGCATTACGAGGGGCCCAAGTCATAGGTTCACTGATCCATTTCCCCACGCCTGTACCAAGATCGCCATCCCACTTTCGGACCACTCAGCCGCCCGCACGCGAGCGATCTGGTAAAAGGCCCGGTAGTGGACTTATCGGCGCTACGGCTCTCATGATGAGGTCAGCGCTGGAGATGCAACGCCGGCACAACCGGACCAGAACCGCTCGAAATCGGCAGCCTCAGGGCCGTGCATGAAACAGGTCTCCGGGAAATCGAATAGCCTAATAGCATGAAGAAGCAGCCTGCGGAAATCGCCGAGATCGACATACCCGCCTGGCTGCGCGCCCTGCCCAAAGTCGAGCTCCACCTCCACCTCGAAGGCACCATCGAGCCCGAGACCCTCGTCGCCCTCAGCCAGCGCCACGACGCCCACCCGCTCACCCTCACCGATGCGCGCCGCCTTTACACCTACAAAGACTTCCTCGGCTTCATGGACTCCTTCAAGACCATGAGCGAGCGCCTGCGCACGCCAGACGACTACGAGCTCATCACCTACAACATGGTCCGCGCGCTCGCCGCGCAGGGCATCGTCCACGCCGAGGTCTACATCTCCTTCGGGATTATTTTTTTCTGGAAGCGCGCTGAGGTCGAACCCTATGTCGAGGCCATCGAAAGCGGACGCTTGCGCGGCGAGCGGGAGTTCGGCACCACCATCTACTGGCTCATCGACGCGGTCCGCCACTTCGGCGCCGAAGAGGCCACGCGCGTCTTCCGCAAAGCCGCCGAGCTCCGCGCGCAGTACCCCTCCATCGTCGGCATCGGCATCGGCGGCGACGAAGCGCGCGGCCCGGCAACCTTATTTAAAGAGAGCTACGCCGAGGCCGCCGCCGCCGGCCTACGCCTCACTGCGCACGCCGGAGAGTCCGGAGGCCCCATCGACGGCCCCGCCAGCATTTGGGCCGCGCTCAACATCGGCGCCGAACGCATCGGGCACGGACTCGCCGCCCAGCACGACCCCGAACTGCTCCACGTCCTCGCCCAGCGCCAGGTCCCCGTCGAGATCAACGTCACCTCCAACATCCGCACCGGATGCTGCGCGAGCTTCGAGGAGCACCCCCTGCGCGACTACTTCGAGTCGGGCCTCATGGTCACCCTCAACTCCGACGACCCGCCCATGTTCGGCTCGAACCTCCTCAGCGAATACATCCTCGCCCACGAGCGCTACCACTTTACCCTGGACCAGCTCCGCGAACTCGCCGCCAACGCCGTCGAAGCCAGCTTCCTCCCCCCCGCGCGTAAGTTGGACCTTTTAGCACGGGTGGAGCAGTACCAATAGCCATCTTTGTATGATGATCGGCACATGGCACGACGCCGCATTCATGCACCGCAACCGAAACCAGCCGCCGCCATCCTCTGCGCCGCGGTCCTCCGCGTCCTCCTCTCAGCCATCCCCGCCCACGCCCAACCCACCGCCGACCTCTGGGCCCGCTGCGAGGGGCCGAACCCAGACCTCAGCATCCCCGCCTGCACCGCCCTCATTCAATCCATCCCCAGCCCGCCCACCCCCGACGACGCCGAAAACCAGGCCGTCGCCTACAACAGCCGCGGCATCGCCTACGACCTCAAAGGTCAGCACGAAGCCGCCATCGCCGACTTCAACCACGCCATCGCGCTCAAGCCCGACTATGCCGGCGCCTTCGGTAACCGCGCCAACGCCTACGTCGCCAAGCGCCAGTTCGACCAGGCCATCGCCGACTTCGACGAGGCCATCCGCCTCAAGCCCGACGACGCTGGCGCCCTCACCAACCGCGGCGACGCCCTCACTGGGATGCATCAGTTCGACCGCGCCATCGCCGACTTCGACCAGGCGATTGCGCTCAAGCCCGACTCCGCCGAGGCCTACAACGGCCGCGGCATCGCCTATGACGACCAGGGCCAATACGACCAGGCCATCGACGACCTTAGCCGCGCCATCGAGCTCAACCCCAGCTACCGGGAGGCGCTCAGCAACCGCGGCAATGCCTACGCCGACACGCACCAATACCCGCTCGCCATCGCCGACTACACCCGCGCGCTCCAGCTCAACCCCACCGACGCCGGAAGCGACTACAACCGCGGCATCGCCTACCTCGTCACGGGCCAGCTCGATCCCGCCATCGCGGACTTCGGCCAGGCGATCAAGCTCCGCCCCGATTTCGCCGAGGCCTATAACAACCGCGGCGTCGCGCTGCACAACCAAGGCAACGACCCGCAAGCCCTAACCGACTTCGATCAGGCCATTCGCCTCAACCCCCAGTTCGCCGGTGCGTACAAGAACCGCTGCTTCTCCCGCGCCATTGCCGGCCAACTCGCGCCCGCCCTCGCCGACTGCAACCAGTCGCTCGCCCTGCGTGCCGGCGATCCCTCCGCGCTCGAGAGCCGCGCCTTCGTCTACCTCCGCATGGGGAATGCCGCCGCCGCTATCGCCGACTATAATTCTGCCCTTACCACCAATCCGCGGCGCGCCGCCTCGTTCTATGGCCGCGGCCTCGCCCGGCAGATGACAGGCGACACCAGCGAAGCCGCAAGTGACATCTCCGCCGCGAAGATGTACGAACCCGAAATCGATACGCAGTTCGCGAAGTGGGGCGTAGCGCCGCAATGATAAGAGGACGTCGCATGAAGGCCGGACTCACATTCGCCGCAGCGCTCCTCGCGCTGGCCGCTTCCGCCATCCCGGCCTACGCCCACCACTCCTTCGCCGCCGAGTTCGACGCCAACCAGCCCGTGCGCCTGACCGGCAAGATCACGCGCATCGAGTGGACCAATCCCCACACCTACTTCTACATCGATGTCACCGGCGCCGACGGAAAGGTCACCAACTGGTCCATCGAAGGCGCCAGCCCCGGCGCGCTCAGCCGCCGCGCCTGGAGCAAGGGCGACCTCAAACTCGGCGACACCGTCACCGTTGAAGGCTACCGCGCAAAAAGCGGCGCGAACGTCGCCGACGGCCGCCGCGTCACCCTCCCCGACGGCCGCGCCCTCTACGGCGGCAGCCCCGGAGACGGCGGCCCCGGAGACAATGGCACCGACCAGGGCGCGCTGCCCGCGGCAAGCAAGTAGCCCACAGGAAAATCCGATGCCCCTGCTGCAACACGTCTGCCAGCTCCTCTACGACTCGCACACCGGCACCGCAATCCGTGAGTCAAACAACGCCTTCCCCATCATTGAGTCCGTCCACGTCCTCTCCATCACGCTGCTCTTCGGCACCATCGCCGTACTCGACCTGCGCATGCTCGGTCTCGTCCTTCGCCCCATCGCCATCCCCCGCGTCGCGCGCAACATCCTGCCGCTCACCGCATGTGGTTTCGCCATCAGCGTCACCAGCGGGTTCCTCCTCTTCTGGGCGGAGGCCGCAAAAAATTACTCGAACCCCGCCTTCCGCGTCAAGCTCGTCCTGCTCGCGCTCGGCGGCCTCAACCCCCTCGTCTTCCACACCCTCATCTATCGCCGCGCCGGGCACTGGGAGCAACGCGCCGCATCGCCCTGGCGCGTCCGCGCCGCGGCCCTCGCCTCACTCGCCATCTGGAGCGGCGTCATCCTCGCCGGTCGCGCCATCGCCTATTTTTGATCCCTTCCGGAGAAAGGCCCGCCCCAATGTCGCTGCACACAGCATTCATGGCTCTCGCACACTCCCCGCTGGGCCACGCCATGCAGCGCTCCAAGTGGGACTTCGCCATCGTCGAAATGGTCCACCTCCTCGCGCTCGCGCTGCTCGGCGGCTCCGTTCTCGTCGTCGACCTGCGTCTGCTCGGCCTCATCTTCAAGGGCGAGTCCGCGCCCGCCCTCGCCCGCGACCTCAGCCGCCTCCTCCTCGCCAGCCTCGCCGTCATGGTCCTCTCCGGCATCGCACTGCTCTCCGAGGAAGCCGGCAAGTGCTACTACAGTCCCGCGTTTCGCTGCAAGATGGCCCTGCTCGCGGCGGCCATCCTCTTCTACTTCACCCTCCACCGCCGCGCACTCCTGCGCACCGGCAGCGGAGCACCCGCCCTTGGCGCGCGCATCGCCGCCATCGTCTCCCTCACCCTCTGGCTTGGCGTGGGCGTCGCCGGTCGCGCAATCGGACTCCTGTAACAGGACACCAAGGAAGCACCGTGAACAGACCGCCTCAATCGCACGCAACATCCCTTGGTACTCTCATCCTGGCCCTGTCCTGCGTCGGCACTGCAGCCCATTGCCAACCCGCGCCGCTCCCCGCAGGAGTGACCCGGCTTTGCTCCATCCAATTCGACAAGGACACCAAACGCCCCGCCCGCGTTGAAGACTCAGCGCTCCCATGCCTCGAACTCGTAGTGAAGCGCCTGCGCGCCGACCCAAAGGTCAAGCTCGTCCTCGTCGGCGTCAAAAACCCATCGAAAGACCACGAGGCCGCTGAAAACGGCCACATGCGCGAGTCGGAAGACACCACCGGCTACGACGTCCGCCTGGAAGACCTCGCCGCCTACCGTTCGCTCAACACCAAGGGCTACCTCACCCAGTGGTACGCCCTCGATCCCGCGCGCATCCTGCCCACGACCGATGAATCCAGCCTCGGCCAGTCGGTCATCTTCTACCTCGTCCCTGCGGACGCTGACTTCAACCACAACTACCTCGGCGCCACTAAGACCAACGAGCGCCCCTGCACCGTCAAGCCCTGCTACCCCGCCGACGAGGAGACCCTGGCCGCGCAGCCGCGCAGCCGCATCCCAAGCGCACGCAACAGCTCCAACGCGACCCACTGATTCTCCGCGCCGGCGCTTCGCCGCCCGCTCCTTAGCCGCGTGTCGTTTCGAAGAGGAACCAGCTGCGCCGCTGCGTCTGGTCGATCCAGTTCTCCAGCAGGCTCGCCGTGGCCACGTCCCCCGCATCGTCGCACAGCGCGTGCACCGCGCGCATGCGCAGCACCATCGCCTTCTCGTCCTCATGCAGCTCGGCCAGCATGTCCTCGGGTGTCACGTAGTCGGCGTCGTTATCGGGGATGCGCTGCAGCCGCGCGATATGCCCAATCGACCGGATGGTCGTGCCGCCGATCTTCCTTACCCGCTCCGCAATATCATCCGTCATGGCGTAGATCTGGTCCCCATGGTCGTCCAGCAACAGGTGGTAATCGCGGAAGTGCGGCCCGCTCATGTGCCAGTGAAAGTTCTTGGTCTTGAGGTAGAGGCTGAAGACATCGGCCAGCAACGCATTCAGTGCCCCGCTGATCTCCTTCACTGCCTTGGGGTCGATATCGGATGGCGTGGCCAACGGCGCCTTCTGGCGCACGACAAGTTGAGCTTTGCTTGACATAACTTTATCCCTTTCAATCGCTGGAAGTGGTGACCCGGCCCGGGTGTCCGCCTATATAGATGCGCGAGGCCCGCCGGCAGCACTGTATTTTCCGGCCCCATTCTCCGGCCAGCTGCGCCCGAAAACGCAAACATTCCATGAATCCTTCGCCGCGTGCGCTGGCCAAGCGCTAGGCCAATCCCCCGCCGTCTCTACCTGCCATCCGGAGCAGGCACCATCACCGCACTCGGGTCGACCTTGGGAATCCCGAAATGCCCACCCAGATGCAGCAGATCCAGCGGCCGCAGATCGCCCGCCACCTGGATCAGGTTCATGTCTTTCGTCGCCCGCACCAGCACCGTCACATGGTCGATGTCCGCGCCGGTAAAGTGCAGCCACACATCCGTGATCGCCGTCCGCGGCTGCGCCGAGTTGGCCGGCGTCTGGTTGCCGTTCACCAGATGCTTCCACCCCGCCCTCCGGTAGGCCTCCAGGATCGACGCCATCGTCTCCGGCGTGTAGAACGCCGGCTCCTTATACCGGTACGTGTCGAAGCTGATGCTCGACAGCGCCGCCGCCGCCCGGTCCGCATCGAGCCCACCTTGCTGCAGCATCTCCTGGGCCATCTGCATCATTGAGCGATCGAAGGTGAAGCCCGTATGCGTCGCCGGCTGGTCGGCAAGGTCGTTCAGGCTGGCCGAAAGGCCCGCCGGAATCTGGACCGGCGTCTGCGCCTCCGGGGACGCTGCAAACGCCGCCGGCGCGACACCACTCAGGAGCACCGCAGTCAGCGACGCAATGGCAACGCTGCGCAGGAACACTCGAAGGCTGGTCATGGCAAGAATCTCCCTGCTCCTTTGGACACGTCTCGCGTGGAGGAGTTACCCCACCGCAGCAATTTTTTTGCGGGAAATGAGGCGCCCTAATCCGACGCCTTCGGGGCAAAGTACCCCGTGTGCGCGCGGACATGGTATCTCGGATCGTTCGCCTGGAGATAGATCGTGCGGAAGGCCCCATCCTGCTTGAAGTCCGCCGGTCGGTACTCCAGCAGATACTGGCTGCGCAGCTCCTCTTCGATGCTGGTGAAGGCGTTGGCAACATCCTCAATCCGGATCGGATAAAAGGGCTGTCCGCCGGTTGCGGTGGCGATCGCCTGCAGCACGTCGTCGCCCTTGTCCTTGCTCGGACTCACGTTCGTGCTGATCGCATACACGATCGTCTCCGCGCGCTGGCACTCCTTAATCGCGTCCGACTCCAGCGCATGGCTGTAGTTGTCGTCGCCGTCCGACACCAGGATGATCGCCTTGCGCACCACGCCGGCCTCGCGCAATGTCAGCATCTGGTCGCGGCAGGTCCGGTAGAGCGAGTCGAACAGCGCCGTTCCACCGCCGGGGCGCAGCTTGTGGATGCCCTGGCTCAGCAGATCGATATTGTTCGTGAACCCCTGCGACACGTCCGTCTCCACATCGAACCCTTCCACGAAGGCGCGGTCGTTCTTATGCAGCACCTGCAGCAGGAACGTGATCGCCGAGTCCTGCTCGAAGGCGAACCGCTCGCGGATCGAACTGCTGGTGTCCAGCATGATGCCCACCCGCAGCGGCAGATCGGTCTGCTGAAAGAAGTGCAGCACTTTCTCAGGAGGGCGCCCATCGTCCAGCAGCCCAAAGCTCGACTGCTTCAGGCCGGTGATGAAATGCCCCTTCTTGTCGGTAACCGTAAAGACGAGGTCGACCTCGTTGGCCTGCACCTTGATGGTCGGGGCCTCCTGGTCCTGGGTCGGCACCGCGGGAGCATTTGGTGGCGGCGCTGCGGGACCCTGTGCTGGCAGACTCTGTGCCGGCACTGCTGCCGGCGCTGCGTCGGGAACGCTCTGAGTTTGAGGACGGGCAGCCGCAGGGGCAGAAGACTGGCCCTGCGCGGAAGTGAGAAACCCCGCTAAGAAGATCAAGGACCCGGCTACGATCGCTCCGGTCAGGCAGCGCACTCCCCCGCGAAAGATGCAATTCGGTTCAATCACTGTGACGATTCTACTCAACTCACACCCGCTCCGCCCTGAGCCGGACAAGAAACTCCTCGAGCTCTTCCGGCAGTGGAGCGTCCACTGCAACCATCTTGCCGGTCTGCGGATGTGCGAACTCCAGGTGCGCCGCATGAAGGAAGTTCCGCTCCAGCCCCAGGCTCTCCTCCGTTGGACGCTCCGGCGCGCCCTTCCGCGCAGCTAGCGGAATGGATCGCGCCGCGCCGTAGAGGGTATCGCCCACCACCGGGTGCCCCAACGACTGCAGGTGCACGCGGATCTGGTGCGTCCGCCCCGTCTCAATTCGCACCTCCACCAGCGTGAACGCGCCGTACCGCGTGGCCAGCCGCTCCAGCACCTTGATGTGCGAGACGGCGCTCCGTCCCTCCGCGCGCCGCGTCGTCATGCGCGTGCGCCGGACGGCATCGCGCGCGATCGGCAGGTTCACCGTCACATTGTCCTTCGCAAGGTTTCCATGCACCAGCGCGAGGTATGTCTTCGCGACCCGGCGCGCCGCGAACATCTCGCCCAGCTTGCGGTGCGTCCCATCGTCCTTCGCCACCACAATCGCGCCGCTGGTCTGCTTGTCCAGCCGATGGACAATCCCCGGCCGCAACTCGCCGCCCACCCCCGAGAGCCCCGACGCTCCCGGCAGCCCAGCCGCCTGCTGCGCCATGTGGCCGAGCAGCGCGTTCACCAGCGTGCCCCGGTTGCGCGCATCGTCCTGCGCTCCCGCGCCCGCGTGCACCATCATCCCCGCCGGCTTGTTCACCACCGCCAGGTACTTGTCCTCGTAGAGGATGTCGAGCGGGATGTCCTCCGCCGTCGCGTGCAGCGGGGCCGGTCGCGGTTCGCCCTCAATCTCAATCGTTTCGCCGCCGTGCAGTCGCTGCTTTGCCTTCGCGGCTTCGCCGTTCACTCGCACCTGTCCCGCCTCGATCAGCAGCTGCACCCTCGCCCGGCTGATCTCCGGAATCGCCTTCGCCAGGTAAGCATCCAGCCGCATCCCCGCTGCGGCCGCGTCGGCCACAAAAGTCCGCACGCCATCTTCAACGTCGGTATCCTCATCGAGATCGAGCTCCGGCACCGCCGTCTCCGGCGCCGCCTCAACCCCGCGCGTCGCCCGGTATTCCGCCCGCACCGAGCGCCGCCGATGCCCCTTGGGCAACATATTCTTAGAGGGCATCGCCCGCGCCCTCCGTCGCGCCCGCCGGGCCGTCCTCCCGAACATCCCCGTCACCGAGCAACATCAGCATCACGCATCCCCCGCCGATCAGCATCAGCGCGCGCCACTGGATCCTGTCGAGCCACGCGCTCCCGTAAAGCGCTGCCGGCAGGCGGAAGTAGTCCATCAGGAACAGAAGCAGACCGCCCAGCACCAGACCCCAGGCCGCCGTCTCCCCCGCTCGCTTTGCCCGCCCCAACACCCACAGCAGTACCGCGCACACCGCCAGCGACGCAACCGCCGAGTAGAGCTCCACCGGATGCACCTGCCCGAAAGCCGACGCAATCGCCCAATGCAACGCCGTCGGCATCCCCTCGCGCGTGCCGTCCGCCACGCGGCCAAACTCCAGCGCCGCGCCCAACAGGGCCGCGCACGGGGCCGCCGCGTCCAGCACCCCCGGCAGGGGAAGCCGTCGCCGCCTCAGATAGAGCGCAGTCGCAACCGCCGCGAGCAACAGCCCGGCCGCCGTAAGCGATGGCAGCTCCAGCACCAGCAATGGATAGCTGAAAAAGATCCGCAGGTTCTCCACCACCAGCAGTGCGCGCGACAGCAGAAACGCCGAGAACACCGCGACCATCCCCGTTTCCCAGAAGGCGTCGCGATCGATCCGCGCCATCTGCGCCGTGCGCAGCCCAAGCGCCATGGCGGCCATCAGCCCAGCCGCGGCGAACAGACCGAAGACGGGAAGCTGCAGGCGGCCGAGGCTGAGAAAGGGATGCACGGAACGATGGCGATCAACCGGAGCGGCACCGCAGACCGCGGTGCTGCAGGCTCAACTGGGCACTGCGCGCGGCGGCTCTGCACAGCGAAGAAAAACCGACCCGCGGGGCCGTGCGGCGAAGCGCTGGTGAACCCGTCCTAAGACGGCGGGACCCAGCCGTGGCTCTTTAGGCATTCCGAACTGGCGGACATTGCACACCGAGCCATATCTACGAGCGAGGTCCCTGTTCATTGATTAAAGGTTCAACCAGCGTTGTTCCCCGCACCTGCTTTGCAGGCCGGTTTCTACGTTGGATGCTAACCGCGACCGTCGCGCATTGCAAGCGGCAACCAGCTTCGCGCAGTTGCTTGTTCCCGAATGTTCAACGCCGTCGCGCGCAACCATGCAATCGATGGGACGCAGCCAGCGCTTCAAAGCGCCGCCGGCCGCTACTCCTACGGCCCGATCATCTGACTCGGCGCGTGGTATCCCTTCGCCGGGTTGTAGACCATATGCACCAGATTGTCCCGGTAGTCGATCGAGATCACCAGTTCGCTCAACGTGGGAAAGCCCAGAAAGCCCGAGATCCCTACGCCCGTGCCGCGCGAGATCGCCGTCGTGTCGATTGAGGTCACACCGCCCACCACCTGGTGCAACCCCGCAAATCCCATGGTCACCTTGTCGGCGACCAGCACCTTCTGCACCTCGCCGTTCAGCCCCTTCACCGTCGGCGCCGTCATGCCGGAGACCTGCGCCACCTCGCGCGCGGCATCCATCGAGATCAGCGTCTGCGCCGAGCCTGAATCCACGATAAAGAGCTTCACAGGCGCGTTCCCGATCGTTGTGGGAACGATCAGCATGTGCGATGAGCGAAAGACCGGCGTCCAGTCCTTCATCTCCGCGGCGACGTACCGGTCCTTCGCGCGCTCCGCCTGCGAGACCGGCGCCGCATCGTTGTCCGAAGTCGCGAGCGAGGCCGTCTTCGCCGCCTGGTCGCCGGGACGTGGCGGCAGCGGACCCAGGCGTACCTCCATCCCCGGCGTATCCAGCGTCACCACATAATCGCGGAAGACATCCGGCCCGATCAACCCGTCGATGTCCGTCGTCTTCTCCAGCTGATTGCCCGGCTCCAACACCCGCACCTGGCAGTTTTTGAACTCCATCCTGCCGATCTTGATGTCATCCACGTGACTAACGAATGTGCCCGCCGCGCCACTGTCTCCAATGCCGTTGACCTTTGTCTCAACCTCCGGAACCAGCCCGGCGCCCTTCGCCACCGAACTGGTCAACACCAGTCCCGACGCCCCGGTGTCGATCTCCAACCGCTTCTTCTTGCCGTTGATCTCCACCCCCAGCCCAACCTCGTACACTCTGTCCGGGAAGTTCAACGACGAGATCGGCGCCATTGGCAGCTTCGCCTCCGTCACCGGCGACGCCAGCTCGCAGCCCCCCTTCTCATTGCTCTCAATGCCCTTGATCGCGGCATTGATCGCGTCCCTCCGCTGGTCGGTCAGCGATGCGCTCTCCAGCCGTTGCTTCAGCGAGGCCACCTGCTGTTCGGGAGTCCTCGGCACCGCGTGGCTCACCTTCCATTGCAGGGTAATGTCGGCGTTATTCGGCGAGAGCGCATGCGCGAACTCCAGTTGCCGCTGCGCGCTCGCATACATCCCCGACAGGCTTAAGAACCGCGCCATGTCCCCATGCGTCACCCCATTGCACGGGCCCAGCCGCGACGACTGGTTGAACGCCATCGCCGCCTCATCCACCTCGCCGCGGCGGAAACGCACCTCACCCAGAGCATCCAGCACGTTTGCATCGTTGGGATGTGCACCCTGATACTTCTGCGCCATCGCCAATGCATCGGCCAGCTTGCCTTCGGCCAGCGTCGTCCGCACCAGCCCGGCCATCGCCGCACCCGATGCCGGGTCGGCCGCCAGCGCAACCCCGTACAGCCGCTCCGCGTCAGCGTACTTCCTCGTCTGCAATGCTGCGTCGGCATCGCTCGGGGGCGTCTGGTCGATCGCGCATCCAGGCACGGCGACCGGCGGCGGATAACCGGCAGCCGAACTGCCTCCTGCCGCGCCAACTGTGGTCTGCTGCAGGGTCGCAGGCATCCCCACGCCATCCTTGTCCAGGATTTGGTAGTTGACGCCAATGTTCAGCTCCACCGCTACCGGCTTGCCGCCCTCCATCGCGGGCGTGAACCTGTACTGCTTCACGGCGGCAATCGCGTTCTCATCCAGCCCCACTCCGACCCCGCGAATGAGATGGACGTTCTGCGGCAAACCGTCTCGGTCGACAATCAGCCCCACCAGCACGGTGCCGCTCAGCTTCTTCTGCCGCGCCTCTTCGGAGAACTGCGGGGGCACAGAACGGGTCAGCACCGGGGGCGAAACCCCGCCGCCAATGCGGCGAATCGGCCCCAAGCCTGCGCGACCGTCAGAGACCCCCAACGGCGCGCCGCCCGACGAAGAGGCCCCGGCGGCCGCAGGAGGCGCATCGTTCTGCGCGAAGACCGCACCGCGACTGAAGACAATCAGGACAGGAAGAAGCGCCAGAATTACTCGGAACGAGCCTGTACGCATGAAGAATGCTCTCAAAAGATGTGAATAGGGGAGACGGGTACCATCATCCTCCGCCGGAGCATCGCATTTCAACCTAATTCGGGAGCGTGCTTGGCGCGCCACCCCGGTCAGCCCGCCCTGCGGTCTTCCAGCACCTCATCCAGCAACCCCGCCAGTGTGTCCGCGCGCGAGCGCATTGTGTCCTGCGTCTGGTGGATGCTGCCCGCCAAAACGTCGTACCGCGCACATAGCGCCAGCAGCTCATCCGCGATGTTGAGCGCCGCCAGCACCGCCACGCGCAGCGAATCGACCGTGTTGCCGTGCGCCGCAACCGCGCGCATCTTCCCGTCCACAAGCGCGGCCAGCCGCTGAATGTGCTCCGCGTCCGGACCGCGCAGGTTGTACACCTGGTCGTAAATCTCCACGCTCACCGGCTCAGGCAACCTTCGCTGTTCGTCGCCGGTCTCGGTCGCCGCCCCATCCGGCCTGCCCTTTGCTTCCATCGCGCCAGCCTCCTGTCCCGAATCGCGGCCCTGTTTCATTCCTCATCCCGGTCAGAGCAGCTCATCCATCTGGTGCATCAGCCGCTCCACCCGTTGCCGCACCGCCTCGCGCTCCTGGCTCAACGAGCCCACCTGGCTCTCCGCGGCCTCCTTTTCGCTCTGGATCGCCTGCGCCCGGCTACGCGCCTCATCGAGCTGCAGCTGCAGCTCCGCCGTCCGCGCCGCAAGCTGCTCGCGCAGCGAATGCACCTCAGCCTCCGCGGCACCGCGCGCCTCGCGCTCCTGCTTCACAATCTCCACCGCGCGCATCACCTTCTGCTCAAGCGCCTGAAACTCGTCAACACTCACACCGGAACTCATACCGCGAGTATAGCCGCGCCCGGCGTGGATTTCCCGCCCGTCCGCCACCATCCCCGAACCCGCCTGGGTGCGGGGCAGGCTAGCTCCGTATCTCTCCACCCAGCGCCGCGATCGCTGCAATCACCCTCGCCGACCACTCCGTCAGCTCCTCCTCCACCAGCGTCCGCTCCTGCGACTGGAAGACGCAGCGCAGCAGCAGCGCATAATGCCCCACCGGAGCCGCCTTCTCCTTCGCATCGCGATACACCTCTACCGGCGCGAACCGCAGCAGCTCGGGGATCCCCAGCGCCGCAATCGCCTCGGCCACTGCCTTCCACACAACTCCATCGGCGAAGGTGAACGAGTAGTCGCGCTCGACCGCCTGGAACCGCGAGAGCTCCCGCGCCGCCGCCCGCCGCAGCGGCAGTGCGTACAGTGCCTCCAAATCAATCTCCGCGATGCACACCGGCTGGCGCAGCTTCCGCGCCTCGCGCTCCCGTGCCGCCAACTCGCCGAAGCGCGCAACCGGCCTTCCACCCAGCATCGCCGTAGCACTACGCCCCGCCTCCAGCCACGCCGGCGCCTCGCCCGTAAACGTCAGCCCCTCCGCCGCGCTCGTGCTCAGCGCCTCCGCCGACGCCGCAAACAGCCCGGCCAGCGACTCCACCACGCCCTTCAGCTCGTAGAACCCCGCGTCCTGCGCGCTGTGCAGCCGCGTCGTCGCCAGCTCGCCCATCAGCCCAAGCGCGAGACTCGCCGCCTCAAACACCCGGTCTACCGAGCCCGCGTCGTCCGCGGTGCCCGAGAAGACCGCGCCCTGCTCAAACAGCCGCGCCTCGTGCACATCGCGGTTCAGATTGTGCCCCAGCATCGCAACCATTCCCGGCACCAGCGACGGCCGCAGCAGCCGCGCCTCCTCCGAGAGCGGGTTCTCCAGCGCCACCAAACCCAGCGCGCCCACCCCCTCGCGCGTTCCCGCCGCAGGAAACACCGCGCCGTCCACCTCCGACGCAAACGAGCTGGAGATCGCCTCCGAGTAGCCCAGCGCCAGCAGCCGCGCGCGCACCGCTGCTTCCTTCGCGGCCAGCGGATGCTCGACCACCGGCAGCGCGACCGGCAGCGTATTCGCAAACCGGTTGTAGCCGTAGACGCGCGCAACCTCCTCCACCAGATCGATCTCGCGTTCCAAATCCGACCGCCAGCTCGGCAGCTTCACCTCAAACCCATCCTCGCCCGAACCCACGACCGCCCTCAGCTCACACCCCAGCGAAGTCAGCGTCCGCGCCACAAACTCCCCGGTGATCCCTTCCCTGCCGGCCGAGCCATCCGCATTAAGCGTCGCGCCCAGATGCCGCCGCACCTGCGGCACCGAAAGCCCAATCGCCGGACTGTCCGCAGTCCGCGCTGCAACCGCCGGCACCACCACGTCCACCATCTCTCCCACCGCCTCGCCGCCCGACTCCAGAATCAGCTTCGCCACCAGCCCATTCGCCACGCCGCACGCGTTGAAATCCGCGCCGCGCTCAAACCGGTGCGACGCATCCGTGTGCAGTCCATGCCGCCGTGCGCTCCTCCGCACGCTCACCGGATCGAACCACGCCGCCTCGATCAGCACATTCTTCGTCTCCGGCGTAATCATCGAATCCCACCCGCCCATCACCCCTGCCAGCCCCAGAGCCTTCGCGTGGTCCGCCACCACCAGGTCGTCCGCCTCCAGCACCCGCTCCGTCCCATCCAGCAGCCGTAGCCGCTCGCCCTTGCGGGCCAGCCGGACAATAATCCCCCCGTCGATCTTGTCCAGGTCGAACGCATGGTTCGGATGCCCCATCCCCTGCAGCACAAAGTTCGTCGCATCCACCGCATTCGAGATCGCCTTCAGCCCCAGCAACCCGAAGTACTCCGCCACCACACCCGTCGACGGCGCAATCGTCACTCCGCGCAGCACCTGCGCCGTAAACCGCCCGCACAGCTCCGGCGCCGCAATCTCCACTGCGCGCCACGCCATAGTGGTTCATCGCATCGACGCGGTTGGTCGTAATGTCCATCTCGAAGAGATGCCCGTTCGCCTCGCCCGCAGCCGATGGCCCCAGGTCGTGTATCCCCTCCACCGCGATGCCGCGAAGCGTCAGGTCTTCCGCGAGCCGGTGATCGTCCACCGCAATCCCAGGAACATAACTGCGCAGCCACTTTGTCAGAATCTTCATGTGCGAACGGCTTCCAGTCTAAATGCTGTCCGCATTCTGTCTGTAGCGTAGACCGCGCACGCTAGGGAAGGCCAGCCTTGAGTCCCTACTGCGGTAGACTAGACGCGACGCACATCTTCGCCCTCTGGTCTCATCTCAACAATTCAGTTCGCCGGCGGAGGGTTCGTCTGGATTGCGCCGCGGTCGGGGTTTCCCGGCGGAAGCGGGTTACCCGCAAAATCGCGCCCTCCGTTACTAGGAATTGGCACTCCCGATTGCGCGCAGGGAGACCCTGGCCTCAAGGCAAAGCTTCGCTCAGGATGGTTCGGATCGGGCGGCACCTGGGTGAACTCCGGATCGGCACTGATCTTCTTTGGATCGGACGGCTCTCCGCGGACCTTCTTCCCGTAGAAGCAGTTCGCCACGATCGCATACATCTTTCCGTCCGCATACTCGTTGTCGCTATCGCCCTCGTTATAGAAGATGTTGTTGGCAATGACCACTCCGGTCTTCTGGGCCGCGCTCCTTTCAAACGACCGGAGTCTTAGAATGTGCGGTTTGTCGGAATGAGAGAGGAAGATCGAATTGTTGTAGATCATCGCATTGGTAGCCGGATCGTCGAAGCTAATGACGCGGGCGGTGGCGCCGTCCAAAATGTTGTATCGGACAACCGTGCCGTCGTTGAAGCCCGACTCATTCTTCGGCATACAGATATCGACCAGTCCGCCTCCATCGTCGTGGGCGTAGTTGTACTCGATGATTGTGCCGATATCGTCGTAATCGCTGTCGAACGCTGCGCCTTCCATGCCGCCGTACTGTACGCCGCTCACGTCGTTGTGGGAGAGGACAGCGCCTTCGCTATAAGACACCATGAGCGAGTTTCCATGGAGTCTCATCGCAGACCCGCGCACAATGTTCCCATCGATCAACGGAGCCAGCGAATACCGGACGATCACGGCGTTCTTGCCGATATCTTCGAGACGATTTCCCGTGACGACTACATTGAGGAAACGGTCCCGGGTCCAGTTCGGACTGCGCGGGTTTGGGTGAGCGTCGCTGGACAACCATATACCGGTTGCGTCCACGTGGGACACGACGCAGTGTTCCACGCGCACGTCTTCGAAGTGGGAGGGCTTGTCTTTGCCATCCGCGTTGAAGGCGATGCCGCCCGTGTTTTTTTCCGTCGCGTCCGTGCCCAGCACCCCGGAAACATCGTGCACGTCGAGATCTCTAAGGTAGACGTGGCGCACGATGTTCCCAGGACTTGCCTCCACAAGAATGCCATTCCTGATGTCCGGCTTTGGCGCAGCATTCGAGATGTCCAGGCCGGAGACCTCTACGAACGACATATCCATCACGTGGACAGCGTAGGGTGCACCTCCCCCAATCAGCTTTGGCTTTGCTCCCTGTCCGAAGGAGCCGATCACGACAGGTTGAGCTTCGGTCCCTGCGCCCTTCAGCTCGAGTGCCCCGGCAAATGAATCGCCTGCGTGAAAGAGCAACCGATCGCCGGGCTTGAGGGTTTGCAGGCACGCCCGCTGCAATGTCTGCCAGGCGGTTGCTTCGGAGAGCCCGTCGTTGGCGTCACGGCCCCGCGTGGCGTCGACGTAAAAGGTCTCGCCTGAAGCGCGGACGCTGCCCGCAACTGCCAGATATCCAGCAAGCAGCAGCGGAACCAGCTTGGCGTTGGAAGGGAAGCGCATGATCTCACCAGGCCGCAATCTTACCAATCACGGCTCGACGGCTCCAGACCGTCAGCTATGCCGTCCATGCATGGAGCCTTAGGCAGACGCCGACTGCTTGTCCCGCTCGAGTACCTCAATGCGCTTATCGAGATTCAGAGCATTCATGGTGGAAGCATATTGGTAATCCATCTTGGCACTCAGCGCCTCTAGCTTCACATGGGTCATCTCATCGCGAAGCTTTTCTTCCTTTGCCAGCGACTCGTCGCGGAGCTTTGACTCACGCTCTCCGCTCTCGACCATTATGGCCAACGACTTCAACTCAGGCGCCACCAGATCCTGAATCACCTTGCGAACGTCCTCGATTGCGCTCATAGCCAGTCTCCAGTGCCTCAGTATAGCAGTGCCCCGGCTGGCATCGATGGGCCGCTGCGGTAAACTAGACGTGACGCGCATTTTCGCCCTTCGACCTTATCTCAACGCGCCCAGACAGGACAAATCCCGCAGTGAGCAGCCCCCAACTCTCCGATCCCACCCTCGCGATGCCCGAGTCGCCAGTCGACGCGCTCCCCACCGACGTGCCATTTGTTGCGCCGCTGCCAACGACAAAGGCCCAGCCCAAGGCTTCCCTAAAGCCCATCTTCAACATTGCCATCATCGCGCACGTCGACCACGGCAAGACCACGCTGGTGGACGCGATGCTGCGCCAGTCCGGCACCTTCCGCGCCAATGAGGCCCTGACCGACCGCGTCATGGACTCCAACGACCTCGAACGCGAGCGCGGCATCACCATCCTCGCCAAGAACACCGCGCTCTACTACCACGACAACAAGATCAACATCGTCGACACCCCCGGCCACGCCGACTTCGGGGGCGAGGTCGAGCGCGCACTCAAGATGGTCGATGGCGTGGTCCTGCTGGTCGACGCCTCCGAGGGCCCGCTGCCGCAGACGCGCTATGTTCTCTCGAAGGCCCTCGAAGCCAAGCTCACCCCGATGGTCGTCATCAACAAGATCGACCGTCCGGACGCGCGGCCCCAGGAAGTGCTGAACGAGGTCTACGACCTCTTCATCGACCTCGACGCCGACGAGGACATGCTCGACTTCCCCGTCCTCTACACCAACGGCAAAGTCGGCACGGCGACCCTCGACCTCGCCACGCCGGGCACCGACCTCCAACCCCTCTTCGAGCAGATCATTCGCACAATACCGGTTGCCAAGGGTGATCCGGACGGCCCCCTGCAGATCCTCGTCACCAACCTCGACTACTCGGACTACCTCGGCCGCCTCGCCATCGGCCGGGTTTTCAACGGAACGATGAAGACCGGCGAGCAGTACTCCGTCGCGCGTCTCGACGGCACGTTCTCCACGCACAAGATCACCAAGCTCTTCAGCTTCTCCGGCCTCAAGCGCACGGACATCGACCAGACCCAGGTGGGCGACATTGTCGCCATCGCCGGCATCCCCGCCATCACCATCGGCGAGAGCTTCTGCGACCTCGAAGACCCGCAGCCCCTCCCGCCCATCACCATCGACGAGCCCACCATCGCCATCCAGTTCAACGTCAACAACGGGCCCTTCGCCGGCCGCGAGGGCAAGTTCGTCACCTCGCGCAATCTGCGCGACCGCCTCGACAAGGAGCTGCTCACCAACGTCTCGCTCAAGATGCAGGAGACCGGCTCGCCCGACACCTTCAAGGTGCTCGGCCGCGGCGAACTGCAGCTCGCCATCCTCATCGAGATGATGCGCCGCGAGGGCTTCGAGATGATGGTCTCGCGCCCGGAGATCGTGACTAAGAGGATTGACGGCCAGCTGATGGAGCCGGTCGAACAGCTCATGATCGACATCCCCGAAAACTTCGTCGGCACGGTAATCGAGCGTCTCGGCCCGCGCAAGGGCGAGATGACGAAAATGACCAACCACGGGTCTGGCCGCGTGCGCATGGAGTTCCGCATTCCCAGCCGCGGCCTCATCGGCCTGCGCTCCGAGATGCTGACCGAGACCCGCGGCACCATCGTGATGAACGCGATCCTCGATGGCTACGTGGCCTACCAGGGCGAGATCCCGCAGCGCGTCTCCGGCGCCCTCATCTCCGACCGCCAGGGAACCACAACGGCCTATGCGCTGGACGGCCTGCAGGACCGCGGCACACTCTTCGTCGCCGACGGCACCGAGGTCTACGAGGGCATGATCGTCGGCGAGCACTCGCGCGACAACGACCTCGACGTCAACTGCGTGCGCGAGAAGAAGCTCTCCAACATGCGCGCGTCGGGCTCCGACGACGCAGTGCGGCTGGTGCCTTACCGCAACCTCACCCTCGAACAGTCGATCGAGTTCATCGCCGACGACGAGCTGGTCGAGGTCACCCCCAAATCCCTCCGCCTGCGCAAGCGCGTCCTCCAAGCCAACCGCCGCCCCCGCAAAGGCCAATCCGCCGAGTAGGAATCGAACTCACGCCCCCTCGTGCACCGCGAACCGATCCGCGAGGTTGCCCAGGAACCACGTCCATCCGCCCTCGTGCCCACGGCCCATCTCGTCATCGGGCACACCGGAGTGTACCAGCGTCACCTCCGTCTCCTCGCCCAGCGGCTGGAAGCGGACCGTCACCACGGACTCCAGCCCCTTCGTCGCCTCAGACATCCATGTGTACTCCACCAGCCCCGGCCGCTCGATGCGGAGAAACCGCCCATAGTGGGCCCACTTGCGGCCCTCGTGATTCACCTCCCAGTAGTAGAGCCCATCGACCGCAAAGTTCACGATGGTCCGGACTCCAGCATTCCACGGACTCCCCGGGTTCGCCGGATCGACCCACACATCGAAGACCGCCTCCGGCTTTGCGGCCACCACGCGCGACACCTTCACATCCATCAGCTTCATCTCGTCCTCTCCTTCTTTGCTGCAAAGTGGGATTCGAGCGCGTTCATCCGCTCATTCCAGAACGACTCATAGGGATGGATCCAGTGGGCAATCTCGCCCAGCGGCGCGGGCGAAAACTCCAGTATCTTCTCGCGGCCGTGCCGACGGCGCCGCACCAGCCCAGCCCGCTCCAGCACGCGGACATGCTTGCACACGCCCGTCAACGTCATGCCAAAGGGCTGCGCAACCTGGGAGATGCTGGCCGGCCCGCGCGCCAACCGCACCAGGATCGACCTGCGCGTGCGGTCGGAGATCGCATCCGCGACTCTGCTCAGTTCCTCCTCGGATATCCTTGCCGTCGCATACTGAACCATTCAGTTCACTATCCCGCAACCACCTCGCATTTGTCAACCACGCCGAATCGTACCGGGTGCCCCACCTCAGACACGCTTCATCGTCTGAGGTGGTATGTAAACCACTCGCGCCGCCGCATCGCGCTGCTAGAATCGCATCTCGATGGCCCAACCCTTCGCCCACGACGCAAAGTTCGCCGAGCTGGCCGGCCGCCACGCAATCGCTGAAGAGGGCGGGGGCCCCGAACGCCGCGCCCGCGAGCACGCAGCCGGCAAGCTCTCCGCCCGCGAGCGCATCGATCTCCTGCTCGACGAAGGCACGTTCGAGGAGACCGACAAATTTGTAACTCATCGCGCTACAGACTTCGGCATGGACGCCCAGCGAGTCCCCGGCGACGGCTTCATCACCGGCCACGGCCGCATCCACGGCCGCGTGGTCTTCGTCTTCGCGCAGGACTTCACCGTCTTCGGCGGATCGTTGTCGGAAGCCAACGCCGCAAAGATCGTCAAGATCATGGACATGGCAATGCGCGTCGGCGCGCCCATCGTTGGCCTCAACGACTCCGGCGGCGCGCGCATTCAGGAGGGCGTCGTCTCCCTCGCCGGCTACACCGACATCTTCCTCCGCAACACCCTTGCCTCCGGCGTCGTCCCGCAGATCTCCGCTATCCTCGGCCCTTGCGCCGGTGGCGCCGTCTACTCACCCGCCATCACCGACTTCACTCTGATGACCGCCAAAACCAGTTACATGTTCGTCACCGGCCCCGACGTCATCAAGACCGTCACCCACGAGGACGTCACCAAGGACGCGCTCGGCGGCGCCACCACGCACAACGAGATCTCAGGCGTCGCCCACTTCATGGCCCACGACGACCGCGAGTGCCTCGCCCTGGTCCGCGAACTGCTCAGCTTCCTGCCCTCCAACAACCTCGACGACCCGCCCCGCCGCGCCGCAACCGACCCACCCGACCGCGCCGACGCAGCGCTCGACTCCATCGTCCCCGCCGAATCGAACCAGCCCTACGACATGGCTGATGTCATCACGAAGATCGTCGACGACGCCTACTTCTTCCAGGTGCACGAGCACTTCGCGCGCAACCTGGTCGTCGGCTTCGCCCGCATGGCCGGCCGCCCCGTCGGCATCGTCGCGAACCAGCCCGCGTACCTCGCCGGCGTCCTCGACATCGACGCCAGTGTCAAGGGCGCGCGCTTCGTCCGCTTCTGCGACGCATTCAACATCCCGCTCATCACCTTTGAGGATGTCCCCGGTTTCATGCCCGGCGTCCAGCAGGAGCACGGCGGCATCATCCGCCACGGCGCCAAGCTGCTCTATGCCTTCGCCGAAGCCACCGTCCCCAAGCTCACCGTCATCACGCGCAAGGCCTACGGGGGCGCGTATTGCGTCATGAGCTCGAAGCACCTGCGCACCGACCTCAATCTGGCGTGGCCAACCGCTGAGATCGCCGTGATGGGCCCGGAGGGTGCCGTCAACATCGTCTACCGCCGCGAGTTCGACGCCGCGCTGAAGACCGCAGAAGCCGTCTGGCCACAGGGCAAGCCCTTCACCGAAGAGGAGAAGCTCGCCATCCTCGCCGACTTCCGCGCTGAAAAAGTTGCGGAGTTTTCCGCCCGCTTCGCCAACCCGTACGTCGCTGCCGAGCGCGGCTACATCGACGCCGTCGTCCGCCCCAGTGAAACCCGCCGCCGCCTCAACTCCGCCCTCGACATGCTCGCCACCAAACGCGACAAGAACCCCGCCAAGAAGCACGGCAACATCCCGCTCTAACTGAGAATCTCCGCTCCTTTGGAGCTCCCCCGTAGTCCTACTTCTCGATCTTCAGCGTGATATTGAACTCATTCCTGGTGTCGAAGGAGCTGATGTTCCTCACCGCGCTCTTCTTTCCATCGCTCTCCGCCCAGACCGTGTAGTCGGTGTTTTGCGCCAGCTGCCCGAAGCGGTACGACCCGTCGTCGCCGGCGATGTAGCTCTTCACTGAGAGCGTATGGCCGTCCTTGAGATAGACGACCGCGCCCTTCAACCCCGCGTCCGCCTTGTCCACCACCTTGCCCTGCACTGCGCGCTGCGCCTGCTGCTGCGCCGATGCTCTCTGGGCCGGGACCAAAGCAAAGGGCGCAGCCAAAACAAGACAGGACAACAGAAGCAAGCTTCGGAAAAACCCGCTGGGCGATGTCAAAGGACGATCACGATGGGCCATAGGTGCCACTATACGCCGCCGCCCCGGGCACACCCGCCCCGCTACTCGTCATCCTCTTCGACCACGGTAACGTCGTCCTCATCGTCGTAGCCGACGACATCCACGGGCGCGAGCTCCAAAGGATCGACCGAGACCACCTCCAGCTCGGTCCCACACTCATCGCACTGCACGGTCTCGCCCTCTTCCACCTCGTCGGCGTCGACCGTGATCGGGTTATCGCACTCGGGACAGACAACAGCCATGACAAAAGCCTCCGCAACCTTGGAAGGTCAAATTTTGACCCACACAAGGAACCTCACCGCCGGCCCGGTACACTCCCCGGCGCACCCAACCGCACATCCGCCTCGGATAGTATGAGTAGCGCTCCGGCAATACGTCAAGCAAACGATTCCCACAACCCCTCCATTTCCTCTCGAGACGGTCATCGAGAGAGTTTGGATGCGGCGGCGATGGCATTTGGGTGCCATTCCCGATACGAAACCCCTCCGGTCGCCAAAGCGCAGCGCCCGCCCAAGTGTGTTGAAATGAAGGCTGACAAGGACCCCTCGATGCCACGCTCCGGCCCCACCACGCTTGCCCTCCCGCCCTTCGAAGGAACGGTGCGCCGGCTCATCCTCATCAACGTCGCGGTCTTCTTCGCCTTCCTCCTTCTCGGCTGGCTCGCCCCCGGCCTCGCCGGTTTGCTGCTGGACCATTTGCAACTACAACCCCTCGCCGTCGCGCATGGCGAGCTTTGGCAGCCCATCACCTACTCCTTCCTCAACCTCAGCCTGCTTGGCATCCTCTTTGGGATGCTCACCCTCTGGTTCTGCGGCCCCATGCTCGAAGGCGCCTACGGCAAACGCTGGCTGGGGGAGCTCTACTTCACCTCCGCCATCGGCGGCGCACTGCTGGCCTCGGCGATCTCCTTCACCCGCATCCTCCATCTCTTGCCGCTCTCCGTGGCCAGCGGTGTGGGCGCGCCCATCTTCGGCCTGCTCACCGCCATCGCCATGCGCTTCGGCGACCAGGAGTTCCTCCTCTGGTTTCTCGTGCGCATCCGCGCGAAATACCTCGTCGCCATCTCCGTCCTGATCGCCCTCGCCGTCCTGCTCAAAGACGCCGACCAGTTTGGCGCGCTGCTCGATCTCTCCGGCGCCCTCTGCGGCTACCTCTATGTACGCTTCGCCCCGCGACGCGGCTTCGCCTTCGGCGCCAGTGAGCAGTACTTCGGCCTGCGCAACGCCTACTACCGCGCCAAACGACGCCGCGCCGCGCGCAAGTTCGAGGTCTACATGGGCAAGCAGGGCCGCAAGGTCACCTTCGACAAGGATGGCCGCTACCTCGACCCCGACAACCTGCGCAATGACCCCCGCGCCCGCAAAGACCCCTCAGATAAACGCTGGATGAATTAGCAAACCAAGGAGCACAGAATGGGAGGCCTGGTCCCCTTAAACGACGCGTCGCGGCGTCCACGGCGCATGCCCGTCGTGACCGGGCTGATCATCCTGGTCAACTGCGTCGTCTTCGCCCTGGAGCTGCACGGCGGCGACGCCTTCGTCGCCCGCTGGTGCGCTGTCCCAGCCCAGATTCTCGAAGGCCATCGCTGGATCACCATCCTCTCCGCGATGTTCATGCACGCAAGCTGGTCGCACATCATCGGCAATATGATCTTCCTTTGGGCCTTCGGCCCGGAGATCGAAGACGCCATGGGCCGCGGCCGCTACCTCGTCTTCTACCTCGTCGGCGGCCTCGTCGCCATGCTCGCCCAGATCGCCGCCGACCCTCACTCCACCGTCCCCAACCTCGGCGCCAGCGGAGCCATCGCCGCCGTTATGGGTGCGTTCCTCGTCACCTATCCGCGCGACCGCATCCGCAGCCTGCTCTTCTTCTTCATCTTCTTCCGCGTCACCTTCATCCCGTCCGCACTCCTGATCGGCTTCTGGTTCCTCACCCAGCTCGTCAATGCCGGCTCCGTGGCGACCGTGCAATCCGGCGGCGTCGCCTATCTGGCGCACGTCGGCGGCTTCCTCTTTGGCGTCGTCACCGCGCGCCTCTTCCGCGTCTCACCCTCACCCGGCGAAGACGATGCATAGCTGCGCACTGCGGGTCTACTTCCCGCCGCCAGCCTTCGCCTCAAGCACGGCCTTGGTTAGTGCCGGGACAATCTCAAACAAATCGCCCACCACCCCATAATCAGCAACCTCGAAGATCGGCGCATCCGCGTCCTTGTTGATCGCAATCACCGTCTTCGATCCCTTCATCCCTACCAAATGCTGGATCGCGCCCGAAATCCCCACCGCCAGATACAGCTTCGGCGCCACCGTCTGTCCCGAGCTGCCGACCTGCCGCTCCGTCGGCAGCCAACCCGCATCACAGATCGGCCGCGACGCCGCCAGCTCCGCGCCCAGCGCATCGGCCAGCGCCTGCACCAGTGCAAGGTTCTCCCGCTCGCCAATCCCGCGCCCTACCGACACGATCACCGGCGCCGCCGTCAGGTCCACCGTCTGCGACGACTCGCGGAACCGCTCGCCCGACCGCGCCCTGATTTGCGCGGCCGTCAACTCAATCGCAATCGCCTCCACCGCCGCACTCCCCGCCTCCACCGCGTCCCCGCGAAAGCTCCCCGCCTGCACAGAAACAAAGCACGGGGCTTGAACCAGTCCCGCACCCACCTGCCGATAATCCCCGTTCAGCTTGCCCTGGAACAACTGCCGCACAAACGCCGGCCCGCCATCCCCGCGCAACTTGATCGCAACCACATCCGAGATCAGCACCTTCCCAAACCGCGTAGCCAGCGCCGGCGCAAAATCCCGCACCTGATATGTGTGCGGAAACACCACGTAGGCCGGCCCCACCCGCTTCACCACCTGCTCCAGCGCAGCCACATATCCATCCGCCGTATACTCCGTCAGCAGCGGATGCTCCACCGCAAACACCCTTGCCAGACGCTTCCCCTTCAGCTCCTCCACCGCCCCCGCAATCCCCTCGCCCAGCACCGCCGCCGAACACTCCACCCCCACCCCTGCCGCCAACCGCTGCCCCGCCGCCAGCGCCTCCAGGCTCGCGCGCCCAACCACCCCCTCGCGATGCTCCACCACCACCAGCACGCCGCTCATAGCACCCTCACCTCAAACCGCAGCTTCTCCACAATCTGCGCCGCAACGTCCGCCGCCGACCCCGTCAGCATCTCCGCCCGGCTCTCCCTGTCCGGGAGATAAACCCGCTCCAGCGCAATCGCCGCAGCCCCCGCACCCGCACCCGCACCCGCGTCGACCCTCCGCAGCTCCTTCGCCCTCGCTCGCTTGATCCCCATCAGCGTCGCGTAACGCAGCCGGTTGCCGCCCGACTGGATCGTCAGCAGCGCCGGTAGCGGCAACTCCACATGCTGGAACCACCCATCCTCGAGCTCCCGCTTCACCCGCAGCCCGGCGTCCGTCCGCTCCACCTGCAAGATAATCGTCGCGTACGCCATCCCCAGCAGCTCGGCCAGCACCACCCCCGTCTGCCCCAGCCCAAGGTCGTCCGACTGCAGCCCCGTCAGCACCAGGTCCGGCGCCTCCCCTCGCACCGTCTCCGCCAGCAGCCGCGCCACGCCCAGCGTGTCCCGCGCGCCCACGTCGTCCGCCACAATATGGATCGCCCGGTCCGCCCCCTTGGCCAGCGCCTCGCGCAGTGTAGACGCCACCCGCTCCGGCCCCGCGGACAGCACAATCACCTCGGCGACCGTCCCGCCCCCCGCCCCTGTCGCCTCCTTCAGCCGCAGCGCCTCCTCCAGCGCATACGCATCCGGCTCGTTGATCGTGTAGGCGAGCCCACTCTCCTCAATCCATCTCCCATCCGCCGCAACCACAATCGGCGCGTCGCGCTCCGGCACCTGCTTGATGGCCACAAGGATCTTCATTCGCAACTCCGCCCTGGCATCTCACGCTAGCACAGCGTGCAGCGCACAGAGGTCCGCACATCGCGACGTCGAGATCGACCCCAACCCTTCGAGCACCATCCCATCCGCACCAAACTTCTACAGAGCCATCCGCAACTCGCCGCGGTCGCGCCATCGCCGCGCCGTAAAATGCATCCAGAACGTCTGATCCGCAGTGGCCGCTCGCATGCGACCCAAATGACGAAAGGCCGGCTTGAAGCTCTTCACAACCCTCTTCCTGATCCTCCTCGTCGTCGCCGCCCTCGCGGCCTACGCCGTCTACGCTCCCATCGGCCCGCCCGTCGGCACCTCGGACGACAACGCCACCTATGTCGACATCGCCCCCGGCACCGGCACTCAGACAATCGCTGCGCAGCTGGAGCGCGCCGGCGCAATCCGCAGCCGCTACGCCTTTGATCTCCTCCGCCTCGTCAAGGACGGCAAGCTTCTCGCCGGCGAGTACCGCTTCAACCACCCCGCGCCCGCCCCCGAGGTCTACGCACGCATGGTCCGCGGCGACGTCTACACCCGCTCCCTCACCATCCCCGAGGGCTACAACATCTTCGACATCGCCCACGCCACCGAGGGCGCCGGCTTCGGCCCCGCAGACACCTTCCTCGCCGCCGAGCGCAGCCAGACCGCCCTCATCGCCGATCTCGCGCCCAACGCGCCCTCCCTCGAGGGCTACCTCTTCCCCGATACCTACCGCTTCTCCCGCCACGCCACGCCCGGCGTCATCCTCGCCGCCATGGTCCACCGCTTCCGCCAGGTCGGCGCGCAGCTCGGCCTCGACCCCACCACCGCCGCCCAGACCGTCACCCTTGCCTCCCTCGTCGAGAAGGAGGTCAGCCAGGACGCCGAGCGCCCGCTTGTCGCCGGCGTCTTCGTCAACCGCCTCGCCCAGGACATCCCGCTCGCAACCGACCCCAGCGTCATCTATGCAGCGCTGCTCGAAGGCCGTTATCGCGGCACCATCTACGCCTCCGACCTCCAGTTCGACTCGCCCTGGAACACCTACCGCCACGCCGGCCTGCCTCCCGGCCCCATCTGCAACCCCGGCGTCGCCGCCCTCAAGGCCGCGCTCGCCCCCGCGCAGACCGGTTTCCTCTACTTCGTCGCCGACGCTGACGGCCACAGCCAGTTCTCCTCGACCCTCAAAGAGCACGCCCAGCAGGTCGAAAACTACCGCCGCGCCCTGCACCGCGCACCCCATTGAGCCGCGAGCACGCCAGCCCGGAAATCCTTTCGGAGCCATCCCGCCATCCGCCGCATCTAACTCATACTGCAATCGTTTTGCCCGTCAAGCCCACGGGTCTCTCCTCGCGGATATACTTGGAAGTTGAGCCCATGAGGATCAGACAAGCCCTAGCAGCAGGACTGCTCGCGATGACCCCGGCTCTCACCGGTTGCCTGGTGCACACGCACAGCGTCCTCAAGACCCGCCCTCCGGACGTGGTCCTCAACGCGGGCCTGGACGACCTGCTCAAACAGGTCGACGCCCGCTTCGACGCCATCCACAGTATGACCACCGAAGTCCGCGTCGCCACCAGCACCGGCGGCAGCGCAAAGGGCGAGGTGACGGAGTACTTCGCCGTCAAGGGTTACATCATCATCGGCAAGCCCCAACAGATTCGCGTGTTCCTCGAGCTGCCGTACGGCGCCGGCCAGATCCTCGACATGGTCTCCGACGGCAAGACCTTCCAGATGCTCATCCCACACAAGAACTGCATGATCGTCGGCTCCGATCAGGTCACCAACGCCTCACAGAAGGGCCTCTACAGCCTCCGTCCGTCCGCCATCCTCGACCCCCTCCTCATCGCGGGCCTGCGCCCCGGCCAGGTCGTCTCCATGACCCAGGACAGCCGCACCCTCCCCGACCCGAAGAACCGCAAGGGCCTCATTGAGGAACCCGACTACGACATCGAGTTCCTCTCCCAGCCCAAAGGCGAGGTCGCCAGCACCCTCCGCGTCCTCCACATCAGCCGCGCCAACTTGCTGCCCTGGCGGCTGGACATCTACAACGCCGACGGCAAGATCGAGACCCAGGCCTCGTACAGCAGCTATCAGAAGTTCGGCGACATCGATTTCCCCACAAAGATCGTCATCCAGCGTCCCCTAGACGAGCTTGGCCTTACCATTACCATCACCAGGGCCAACTTCAACCAGAAGCTCCCAGACGACCAGTTCAAGCTCGATCTGCCAGACGGCGTGGCCACTCAAGATATGGACGACCCGGCCAGCGCCTCTACAGCCCCGTGCGTCGCGCATGCGCCGCAATCGAAGCATTGATCTCCAGCGCCAGCCCCAGCGCCGCACGCCCGTCCTCCGCCGTCACCACCGGCTGCCCACCCGTCCGCGCCGCCTCCAGAAACGCCTCAATCTCCAGCCGCAGCGGCTCGCCCGCCACCACCAGCTCCTTCCGAAGCGACAACCCCGCCGAAGGATGATCGCCCAACCCGCCTGACGCCCCGCCCGCCATCGCCGCCAGCCGCTCCGCATCCATCCCCATCGCCTTCGAAACATCCGCCACGTCGATCACCAGCAAGTCCTGCCTTGCAAAATCAAGAGACAGATACTGATGCGGCTGGAAGAACCGCATCTTGCGCACCCGCTCCGTGCTCACCCGGCTGGCCGTAAAGTTCGCCACGCAGCCGTTCTCAAACTCCAGCCGCACATTCGCGATGTCCACCTTGTCGGACAGCACCGGCAGGCCCACCGCCCGCACCTCCCGCACAGCCGAATTCACGAGGCTCATCACGATATCGAGATCATGGATCATTAAATCCAAAACTACGTCGACGTCCAGAGAACGCGGCGTAAACACGCTCAGCCGATGCACCTCAAAGAACATCGGCCGGTTCAGCAGTCCACGCACCGCCCGCACCGCCGGGTTGAACCGCTCCAGATGCCCCACCTGCACCACGCGGCCCAGCTCCCGCGCCGTGCGCAGAATCCCGTCCGCCTCCTCCAGGCTCGTCGCCATGGGCTTCTCAATCAGCACGTCGATGCCGCACGCCATCAGCTCCCGCGCGCACGCAGCATGATGCACCGTCGGAACGCACACTGACGCCACCCCAATCCACTTCTTCTCCGCCCGCGCCCATGCCATGCACTCCGCAATCGTCGCGAACCCGCGGACCCCGAACTCCGCCTCGGCCCGCGCCCGCGCGCCCGCATCCGGATCGACCACCGCCGCCAGCCCAACCGCGCACCCCGCCCGCTCCAACTCGCGATACACACGCAGATGGTTGCGCCCAAACACCCCCGCGCCCAACACCACCACCCGCACCGGCCCCACGCCTCCAATCGGCGCCGTCATCTCGATCCAGCCTTTGGCCTGATTCGTGGGGCTTCAGCCCCACGAATCAGGCCAGGAAAACAAGAGGGCTTTAGCCCCGGGCCTTCCCCCCGCTGCAACAAATCCCCCACTACTTCACCGGTGCCTCAACCGCCTGCCGGCACCGCGCATACAGCGCCAGCAGCTCCGTCACCTGGTCCTCGGGCTTCGCCGTCGCCGTCACCGCAAAACCCGTCGCGCCCACCGCCTTCGTCCCCACATGCGCCTGCGCCGCCACAAACTTCAACAGATCCAGCGCAATGTCCTCCGTGCGCCGCACCCCACTCGTCCCTTCACTCATCGCCCAAACCTCTCCTTCAAACCAATCCAGATGCTACCGGCCCACCCCACTCTGAAGCAAATCGCGTCAATCAACAACACCCACAAAACTCGACGGAATGTATCGGCCCCTCGACGCAGCCCAGCGATACAGCCTCCTCTGCACTGTCAACTTTCCATTGAGCGTGGCGCTGCGAGTCTCCTCGATGTCATACGGGTGCGACCGTTTGGTGGGAACAGCTACGAACTGGCTACGTTGGACAAGCTCCCGACCCCCATGAGGGCTCGCAACGATGACCTCCTCGGCATCGAGCACCATATCCAACTTGCCCCCCGCAATCGTGAACACCTGGAAATCCTGCTGCAAGTAATCGGTTCCGTGCGCTTCGCACACATGATGAACCAGCAAATCGTCTAGCCCCAGCCTCCGCAAATCCGACACCTAAAGAAACAGACATGTCGTAGTGGCAGTCAAACTCCTTTTGATCGGTAATCTTCCATCCGTCATCGTCGCCTTTCAAAACATAAATATCTGCCGAGTCCAACCTACAGGGCAAAAACACGACAGCGTACCTGTCTCGTGAGTCGCTTCGAACCGGCCTCCATTGGATCGGCCCAACGGCAGAAGAAGCCGCTTCCTCGCCCACCCCAAGACCAATGAGTTGCCTTCTGATCTCTTCTCTCGATCCAGCATTCAACGAACTGTTCATATCGGTGTTCTGCGCCGCAGAGTTCAGGCTGCAAATGAGAATGGCGGCAAATGCTCAGGAGGGCCGGGCTTCATACCGCGAATACTACCGAGGATTGAATGCTCCTCCGGATTGAATGCTCGGCAACTCACAATTATCAACCCATAGCTGCCATGCCACTCCCGCACTCCGCACAAGATCTCCTGCGCAATCGTCCCGCGAACCGCGCATGGTCCTTCCCCGTCGCCCCAGCGCCCGTCGCATCAATGGACCGCAAAGCGCCCCACAACCCCGCGACCAATCCCGGCATCTATCTACCTGCATGTGCAATATTGCACAGACTGCTTTCGCTTAGCTGGAGAACGATCGACACAAGGGCGGGCATACCTGGCCGCTGAACGTGAACGGCCGTCCCTGAACAAACAACGCGCAAGCCAGCAGGAGTCGCAAATGTACAAGCCAGGATGGAATCCGTCACAGCCCCTTTATGCCGCGATGGTCTTTCTCTTCAGCGGCCTGGCAAACATCACCCGTCGCATCCGGCGTGCGGTCTCGCCCACTCTGAGCGGTTTATCCGTCGTCCCGTTCCCCGGAAGACGGCCTCTCCGCTAGCTGCCGGAGGCTGCGGCCAGAGTGGCGGCCAGGAGAGTAGCGGACAGGATCGACAGCCATCCCTACCGCTCCCGCACCCCGCACAAAATCTCATACGGGATCGTCCCCGCCAGTCGCGCATGGTCCTCCGCCGTCACCCCATCGCCCAGCAGCACCACCTCATCCCCCACCCCCCCCCCGGCTCCCGTCACATCCACCACCGTCAGGTTCATCGACACCCTCCCCACAATCCCCGCCCGCCGCGCCACTCCATCGCGCCCGCGCACCATCACCCACCCCCCCTCCCGCGCATCCGACCCAACATTCGATCCCGACAGCTCGCGCCGCAACCCATCCGCATACCCCACCGGAAGCAGCGCCACCCGCATCGCCCCAGGCGCCACAAACGTCGCCCCATATCCCACCGTCTCACCCTCGTTGAGCTCCCGCACCGCCAGCACCCGCGTCTTCCACGTCATCACTGGCCGCAGCGCATCCCGCACCCTCGCCGCACCCGCATCCCCACCGGCCAACAAGCCCAGCTCGATCGGCAGGCAATACCCATACAGCGCCAACCCACTCCGCACCATCACCCGCGCTCCCACGCTCTTCGCCAGTTCCACCAGCCACGGCGACCCGTGCGCCGGATCATCCCCCACCGGATTATCCACAAACGACGAGTTCCCCGCATGAACCCACCCCGGCGCCAGCCCGCGCGCCCGCACCTGCCCCACCGCGCCCTCAAACCGCCGCTCCTGCTCCCGCGTCAGCGCCGACCCCGCAACCTCCGACTCGCAAAGATGCGTGAACACCCCGTCCACCACCAGCCCCGCGCCGGCCTGCGCATCGAGCATTCCCTCCAACTCCACGCCCGGACGCACTCCCTGCCGCCCCATCCCCGTATCGACCTCCACATGCACCCGCATCCCCGCGCACCCGTCCAGCCAGCCCACCTGCTCCTCCGTCCAGACCACCGGCGTCAGCCCATGCTCCACCATCGCTGCCACATCCTCCGGCAGAAACCCGCACATCACCAAAATTTCAACACCCACGCCCCCACCCCGCGAATCGCAAGCCCCCAACCCCGCCAGCGCCGCGCGCACCCTCGCACCCTCACTCACGCACGTCACCCCAAACCACCGCGCCCTCGCCCGCGCCAGCCCCACCGAACACCGCTCCAGCCCATGCCCATACGCATTGGCCTTCACCACCGCGAGCACCTCGGTCTCCGCGCCCGCCGCCTCCCGCACCGCGCGCAGGTTGCCGGCGAGCCGCTCCTCCGAAACCTCCACCCAGACCTTCAACCCCACCACCCGCGCAACCACGCACCCACTCCCACCTCAATACCCCGCATCAGTACCCCGCATCGCGCGCCAGGTTCTCGAACCGCGTGTAGTCCGCGATGTACGCCAGATCGATCGACCCCGTCGGCCCGTTCCTCTGCTTCGCGACGATGATCTCTGCCTTACCCTTCACGTCCTCGTTGTCGCGGTCGTAGTACTCCTCGCGATGGATGAACGCCACCACATCCGCATCCTGCTCAATCGAGCCCGACTCGCGCAGATCGCTCAGCAGCGGCTTCTTGTCTCCCGCCCGCTGCTCGCTGCCGCGCGAGAGCTGCGAGAGAGCGACCACCGGCACCTTCATCTCCTTGGCCAGCGCCTTCAGCCCGCGCGAGATCGCACTCACCTCCTGCGTCCGGTTTTCGAACCCCCTCTTCCCCGTCGGGTTTGTCCCCGTCATCAGCTGCAGATAATCCACCACAATCAGGTCCAGCTTGCCCTCCTGCTGCTTCAGTCGCCGCGCCTTCGCCCGCATCTCCGCCAGCGTAATCCCCGGCGTGTCGTCGATAAACATCTTCGAGTCCATTAGCCGCTCCAGAGCGCTCAGCAGCTTGCCCTTGTCCTCCTTGGGCAGAAACCCCGTCTGGATCTTGCGCGAGTTCACCAGCGCCTCCGATGCCAGCAACCGCCGCAACAAGCTCTCCTTCGACATCTCCAGCGAGAACACCGCCACCACCTTGCCGTCATGCACCGCCGCATTCTGCGCAATGTTGATCGCCCACGCCGTCTTGCCCATCGAGGGCCGCGCCGCAATGATGATTAGCTCCGAGGCCTGCAACCCGCTCGTCATGCGGTCGAACTCCGTGTAGTGAGTCTTGAGCCCCGTGATCTCGCGCCCCTGCTCATACAGCTGGTCGATCGACCCAAAGCTCGACGCTACGATCTCGCCAATGCCCGCAAGGCCGCGCTGGATCGCCGAGTCTGCCACATCCGCCAGCAGCGCCTCCACATCGCCCAGCACCGTGATCGCATCTTCGCCCTGGTCCGCCGCCCGCACCGCGCCGTCGTGGAAGATGCCCATCAGCTGCCGCAGCAGGCTCTTGTCCTTCACAATCCGGACGTAGCTCTCGATGTTGAAGTTCCGCGGTATCCCCTCGCTCAGGTACGCCAGATACGCCGGCCCGCCAATCGAATCCAGCTCCCGCCGCCGCGCCAGCTCCTCACCCACCGTCAGCGAGTCGATCCCATGCCCCTTGGCGAGCAAGTCTCCCATCGCGCGGTAGATCCGCTGGTGCGAATCCAGCGAAAAATCCTCCGCTTTCAGCTTCGCTGTAGCGTCTGAGATCGCCACGCCATCCAGCAGCATCGTCCCCAGCACTGCAACTTCAATATGCAAGGAAGCCGGCAGACCATCCGGCGGATTCAGTTGTGCCATGGTTGCCATAAATGAATTATCCTCGCCTCAGAATTGCCCATTCACAATAGGCCAAACTTTTACACAACGGACGCCCGCAAGGATTCGCTCATTATCGAACCGATCCTTTGGATTTGAAACAGGCCACGAACCAACGGAGTACATCGATGGCATCCAACAAGTACCTCGACATCCCGCCCGCCGCATCCCGCGACACCGCCTCCTTCGAGGTCCTCCGCGTCTGGATCGCCGAGCAGGGCCAGCACGTCAGCCTCCGCTCCGGCGCATGGGAGGACCCCTTCGCCTGGGGCATCGTCCTCGCCGACCTCGCCCGCCACATCGCCCTCGCCCACCAGCTCCAGCACCCCGATACCGACCTCGACGCCTTCGTAGAACGCCTCCTCGAAGGCTTCCACGCCGAAATCGAAAACCCCACCGACGAACCCGAAGGCGAAGTCACCCAGTAGCCCCAAACCCGCGTTGACACGACAGCCGCGTCTTAGCTAAGCTAAGTTAGCAGTTTTGAGACAGCCATGGTCAAAGCCACCATCTTCGAAGCCAAGACCAACCTCTCCGCCCTCATCAAGAAGGCGCAGCAGGGCGAGACCGTGATCATCACCTCCGGCCGCAACAAGACCGCAGTCGCTAAACTCACACCCATAACACCGGTCGCAAAAAGGCGTCTGGGCTCAATGTATGACCCCAACTTTGTGCTCACCGACGCATTCTGGGAGCCGCTACCCAAGGGGTGGGGCGGCGAAAGCGAGTGAGGGTCCTGCTCGATACCCATACTCTGCTCTGGGCGATCATTCATCCTGAGTTCCTCAGCCGAAGGGCAGCCGGCGTCCTGAACAACGGCGCTAACTCCATTCTGGTTTCTGCCGCCTCCGCATGGGAGATCGCAACCAAGGTTCGGCTCGGCAAGCTTCCCGGCGCAGAAGCATTCGAAAGGGACTTCTTCGGCGTGATTAACTCTGTCGGCTACACGATTCTCTCCATCGACGCCGACACCGCTCTTCGCGCGGGACGCCTGCCCGCAAATCACGGCGACCCCTTCGACCGCATCCTCGCGGCCCAGGCCCTCGCCCTCGACATTCCCGTCCTCAGCAAAGACCCCAAGCTCGACCTCTTCGCCGTCCGCCGCATCTGGTAGCTGGAGGGCCTCAACGACCAACGCGCCAAAGGCCAGCCCTACTTCGCCGCCGGAGCCGCCCCCTTCGCCGTCCCAGCCCCCGCCGCCGCCGGCCGCGCATCCCCACGCAGCAACCCCCGCCCATCCATCCACTCCAGCAGCACATCCGGCCAATGCGACACCCCACCCCGCGCCGTCAGCCGCAGTCCAAACCCATGCCCCACTCCCGCATACTCATGCAACTCCGCCGGCACGCCAGCCTTCTTCATCGCCAGGAACAGCTGCGGCAACACCTGCCCAATCGCCGGACTATCGTCCGCCCCGCACAGCAAGAACGCCGGCGGCATCTCCTTGGTCACCTTAGCGAGCATCTCCGGCGTCACCCCACCCGGATACATCAGCACCGCGAAGTCCGGCTTGCTGCCCGGCCGGTCCATCGGGTCCGCCGCGCTCGGATTGCCGTCGTCGTAGCTCTCGCTCGCTTTGACCGCCAGCTCCCCGCCCGCCGAAAACCCCATCACCCCCACCCTCGCTGGATCGACCCCCCACTCCGCCGCCCGCGCTCGCACCGTCCGGATCGCCCGCCGCACGTCGTTCATCTCGTCGCCGTCCACCGTATACGTAGACCCCGGCTCCTTCGCCAGCCTGTACTTCAGCACGAACGCCGCCACGCCATGCCCGCTCAGATACTGGGCGACGTTGTACCCCTCGCTATCGATCGACAGCTTGTAGTGCCCACCCCCCGGCGCAATAATGATCGCCGCCACCGGCGCCGCGTTCGCGCCCCTCGGCCCACGCACCAGATACGGCGTAATCGACGGATTGTTGACTGTCGTCAGACTCCGCTCGCCATCCTGCGTCACCGTCACCGCCTCAGGCGCGGTCTTGCCCTCAGACCCCGGAGCCCCATTCGCCCACAGCGGCACCGCCGGCCGCTGCGCCCCAGCATTGACCGCCGCACCCGCCACGCACACCGCGCCCACCACCACCGCACTCAACCACCGCACCGCACCCGCATTCATTCCACGCATAGCCCCGAGCCTCCGCCCGCCACTATACCGCGCAACCTCCACCCCGGACAACGCAGAACGTACAACGATCAACCCACCCCGCCGTCCCTCACAGCTCACCACTCACAACTCACTACTTCCTCTTGTACTCCTGAACCAGCTCCGGGAACTGCGCCTCCAGCGCCGCCACCTTCGGAATATCGCAGACCTGGATATACGGATTGTCCGGGTTCTTCTCTGCATAGTCCTGGTGGTAGTCCTCGCCGTCGTAGAACGCCTTCAGCGGCGTCACCTCAGTCACAATCTTCCTGGGAAACGCCTTCGCCGCATCGAGCTGCGCGATGTACGCCTGCGCAATCCGCTCCTGCTCCGGCGTCGTGTAGAAGATCGCCGACCGGTAGCTCGTCCCCACATCCGGCCCCTGCCGGTTCAGCTGCGTCGGGTCATGCACAACCGAGAAGAAGATGCGCAGCAGCGTCCCGTAACTAATCCGCGCCGGATCGAAAACCACCTTCACCGACTCCGCATGTCCCGTCGTCTCGCTCGAAACCGCCCCATAGTTCGCCGTCTCCTTCGTCCCGCCCGCATAGCCCGCGGTCGTCGCCGTCACTCCCTTCACCCGCTCAAAGACCGTCTGCACGCCCCAGAAGCAGCCGCCGGCAAACACCGCCGTCTCGCTGTGCGCTGCGTTGTGCTCATCCACCGCCGGAGCCGGCAGCGGCGCCTTCCTCGCCTGTCCAAACACATCTCCGCCAGGAAACATCGCTCTCACCCCCATCGCAACCACCACCACGAACAGAATCCCCAACACCGCCGCACTTACCTTCGAACTCGCCATCTCCCACACCTCATCGTCACTCTTTAGATAGACGCAACGAAAATTCGATCCATCGCATTTATCCACGCAAACCCGCGCCCGCTCTTGCTATTGTTCTTGCCTTTACTCACAACTCACCACTAACAACTCACCACTGCCTCTCGTCTCTTCCCCTGAATCTCAATAAAACAATTCACCAGACTCACCGCCGCCGGCGTCACACCCTGGATGCGGCTCGCCTGCCCCAGCGTCCGCGGCCGCACCCGCCCCAGCGTCTCCACCATCTCGCGGCTCAGCCCGCCGCACGCCGTATAGTCGAACCACGCCGGAATCACCCGCTCCTCCGCCCGCTTCAGCCGGTCCATCGACCGCCGCTGCTGCTCCAGATACCCCGCGTACTTGATCTCCGTCTCCACCGTCTTCATCTCATTGCGCACCCACGCCGGCAGACGCACATCACTACCGTTGTTTGTTATTCCGCAGCGCAGCGGAGGAATCTGCTTTTGTTCCTCTTCTGCCACAACCGCGCGCCCGGCCCATCCCGCCAACTCCGGCACCCCCCCGACCACCCCCCGCAACACCGGCCACAAACCCTCCACCGTCACCTCCGGCCGCTTCAACATCTGCGCATAAGTCTGCGCCCGCAAGCCCGCGACATCCCCGCGCAGCACCTCGACCACCTCCCCCGGCAGCGCCTCCACATCCACCTTCGTCCGCTCCAGCAAATCCTCGAACGCCGCCGCCCGCCGCATCTTCGCCTCATACGCCGCCCACGCCGCATCCCCAATCAGCCCCAACTTCCGTCCATGCGGAGTCAGCCGCCGGTCCGCATTGTCGATCCGCAGATGCAGCCGGAACTCCGCCCGCGAAGTAAACATCCGGTACGGCTCATTCGTCCCCTTCGAGATCAGATCGTCGATCAGAATCCCCGTATACCCCTCCGTCCGATCCAACGTAAATCCCGTGAACCGCCCAAATCCGATCCCTCCCTGTGCCCCATTCATCGCAGTCTCACCGCGATGAGTGGGTCCCTCCCCATCCTTCTCCGCCCTCGCCCACAGCGCTGCATTGATCCCCGCCATCAACCCCTGGCACGCCGCCTCCTCGTACCCGCTCGTCCCGTTGATCTGCCCCGCCAGAAACAGCCCCGCATACTTCTTCACGCCCAGCGTCCGGTCGAGCTCCGTCGGATCGATCGCGTCGTACTCGATCGCATACCCCGGCCGCAGCATCTCCGCATTCTCAAGCCCCGGAATCGACCGCACCATCGCCGCCTGCACCTCCATCGGCAGGCTCGTGCTCATGCCGTTGATGTAGACCTCGTGCGTGTTCAGCCCCTCCGGCTCCAGAAAAAACTGGTGCTGCGTCTTCTCCGGAAACCGCACCACCTTGTCCTCGATCGACGGGCAGTACCGCGGCCCCACCGCCGCAATCTGGCCCGAGTACATCGGCGACCGATGCACATTCTCGCGAATCAGCCGCAGCGTCTCCGGCGTCGTCGTCGCAATATAACAACTCACCTGCCGCAGCGCCGGCACCCAGCTCCCAGGCTGGGTGTGGATCGAACCACCACTACCTTCCGTCATCCCGACCGAAGCCCCGAGCGAGCCGCAGGCGAGTCGACCGGGCTGAGTGGAGGGACCCCCGTATTGGACTTCGCCGGGTGCCCCATCCATCGCAGCTTCATCGCGATGGGTGGGATGCACACCGCTCACATCACCCACACTCCGAAAACTAAACGGCGTCGGATCCGCATCCCCCGGTTGCTCCTCAAACCTCGTCCAGTCGATCGTCCGCCCATCCAGCCGCGGCGGCGTGCCCGTCTTCAACCGGCACTCGCGCAGCCCCAGCCGCTTCAGCGCCTCACCCAACAAAACCGAGGCCGGCTCGCCACTCCTCCCCGCCGCATACTGCTGCTCCCCGCAGTGGATCAGCCCATTCAAAAACGTCCCCGTCGTCACCACCGTCGCCCGCGCCCGCACCACCCGCCCATCCCGCAGCCGCACCCCCGTCACCCGGGGAGCCCGCGGCCCCTTGTCATTCCGCAGCGCAGCGGCGGAATCTGCTTCTCCATCCTCCTCCACCACCAAATCCACCACCTCCGCCTGCTTAATAAACAACCCCTCTTGCCCCTCCAGCACCTCGCGCATCTTCACCCGGTAGAGCGCCTTGTCGCACTGCGCCCGCGGACTCCACACCGCTGGCCCCCTCGAGGTATTCAGCAGCCGAAACTGGATCCCGCACGCATCCGCGACCTCGCCCATCACCCCGCCCAGCGCATCCACCTCGCGCACCAGATGTCCCTTGGCGATCCCGCCGATCGCCGGGTTGCAACTCATCTGCGCGATCAGGTCCAGGTTCAACGTAAACAGCGCCGTGCGCAGCCCCATGCGCGCCGCCGCCATCGCCGCCTCGCACCCCGCGTGCCCGGCCCCCACCACCACCACATCGAACTCTTCCGTAAACGCCATTGCCTCTATTCTAGGCGGTTCGACGCCCTCGGTCCGCCGCGCAATTACCATAGCGAAAGATGTCCCTCCGCTTCGAAGTAGCCGCGACCACACCCGAAGGCGGACGCCGCGCGGCCCTGCATCTCCCCCACGGCACGGTGCAGACCCCCGTCTTCATGCCCGTCGGCACCGCCGCCACCGTAAAAGCCGTCCCCCACGAACTCCTCGAACAGATCGGCTCAGACGGCGCCGGACCCGACATCCTCCTCGCCAACACCTACCACCTCTACCTCCGCCCCGGCCACCAGACCATCCGCCGCCTCGGCGGCCTGCACCACTACATGAGCTGGCCCCGCCCTCTGCTCACCGACTCCGGCGGCTTCCAGGTCTTCTCGCTGGCCAAGCTGCGCAAGATCACGCCCGAAGGCGTCGAGTTCCGCTCCCACCTCGACGGCTCCGCCCACTTCTTCTCGCCCGAGCACTCCATCGAGGTCCAGATCGCCCTCGGCGCCGACATCCTCATGGCCTTCGACGAGTGCGTCGAGACCCCCGCCACGCACGAACGCACCCGCGACTCCATGGCCCTCACCCACGCCTGGGCCCTGCGCTCCAAAGCCTGCTTCGACGCGCACAAGCACGAAGTACCGTGGACCACAGACTTGGGTGCCCCAGGTCTCGCTTCTGAGACCTGGGATGTTGCGCCACACCAGCCCCTCGCAGGCCGAACCCAATCCCTCTTCGGCATCGTCCAGGGCGGCATGTACGCCGACCTCCGCCGCGAGTCCGCCCTCCGCCTCGTCGAGATGGACTTCGACGGCTACGCCATCGGCGGCCTCGCCGTCGGCGAACCCCGCGAAGTCACCCGCGAGATGATCGCCCGCACCCTCGAACTCCTCCCCGCCGGAAAGCCCCGCTACGTCATGGGCGTCGGCTACCCCGACGAGATCGAGGAGTACGCCCGCATGGGCGTCGACATGATGGACTGCGTCCTGCCCACCCGCGCCGGCCGCCACGGCCTCCTCTTCCGCCGCGCCCAACCCGGCGAATCCCTCCCCACCTACCCCACGCCCGCCGCAATCAACTCCGACGAAATCACCCCCACCGAGACCACCCCCGAAACCCAGACCGGCTCCATCGTCCGCATGAACATCAAGCGCCTCGAATACGCCGAAGACTCCTCCCCCATCGACCCCACCTGCGCCTGCATGGTCTGCCGCCGCTACAGCCGCGCCTACCTGCGCCACCTCTTCGTCGCCCGCGAGCCCCTCGGCGCAACCCTCAACTCCATCCACAACCTCGCCTTCTACCTCAACATCATGTCCCGCGTCCGCGCTGATCTCGCGAAATAACTTGGGTGCCCCATCCATGCGCATCGCGCATGGGTGGGATGTACGATCTCAATCCCGCCACGCCTATAAGCCGCCCACCGCCTCCTCAATCAACCCCACCACTCTTGCAATCGGCAACCCCATCACATTGAAGTAGCACCCATCGATCCGCGGCACCCACCGCGCCGCATACCCCTGGATCCCATACGCCCCCGCCTTATCCAGCGGCTCACCCGTAGCGCAATAAGCCTCAATCTCCCCCTCCGCAATCTCCAAAAATGTAACCTCCGTCGTCACAACATCGTTCACCACTCCCGCGCGCGTCGCCACAGCCACACCCGTCAGCACCCGATGCGCCCTCCCCGAAAGCCTGCGCAACATCCGCTCCGCATCGCGCGCATCGGCAGGCTTCCCCAACACCTCGCCATCGCACACCACCGAAGTATCCGCCCCCAAGACCACCAGCGGCCGTGAATCCGAATCCTCCGCACCCCTCCGCGCAAACACAGCGGACGCCTTCTCCTCCGCCAGCCGCCGCACATAATCCTCCGCATCCTCCCCCACCCGCTGCGTCTCATCCACATCCGCCGCATCGACCTCAAACTCAAACCCCGCCTGCCTCAGCAACTCCCGCCGCCGCGGCGATGCCGACGCCAGAATCAACCGAAATCCTTGCTCTCGAAAATCCAGATCCACTCCCACCTACGCCAGCGCCTCAACCGAAATCTCCGCCCGCATCGTGTGCGTCTCCCCCGGCCGCAGCGTCACCGCGCCCTCCTCCACATTCGCCGTCTCCACGCACAGCATCCCGCGCCACCCATCGGGCTCCATGTCCCCCATCTTCGCGGTCGCCTCGGCCCACGGGTTCCACACCACGGTCTCATGCGACCCACTCTTCTCCACCACAATCCTCCGCCCCGCCGGCACATCCTTAACCACGCAAGTCGCCGTCGCCTCCACGTACACGCGGTCGGTAATCTCCGTCAGCCGCACCGCACCCTCCGGCTGCATCTTGCGCTTCGCCCCGTCTCGCTTGTCCAGATACGCAGTCCCTCCCAGCCCCATCAACTCCGCCTGCTCCACATCGCTCACCGCAAAGTAGCTATGCAGCGCCTGCTCAAACACCAACGCCGCTCCGCCCTCCGCCGCGTCCAGATCGTTCGCCACCATCATCTCCAGCCGCAACCGCTTGCCGATCGTCATCCGGTACGCCACGCGAAAGTGGTCGAACCCCAGCGCGCGGCTCACCTCGCTCGGCCCCAGCGTAAACGTCAGGTGCACGTCATCGCCCGCAACCGCCGCAAACGCCAGCTCCCACATCGAGGTCCGCGCGAACCCATGCTGCGGCCCCGCCTTCCCATCGTGCCTCGGGCCGAACCACGGAAAGATTACCGGCACGCCCCCGCGGATCGCCTTCCCCGCCACGTACTCGCTGCGCGCGCTCAAAAACAGCACCGGCTCCTCGCCCGCCGGCTTCCACTCCGCCAGATGCGCCCCCTGCAGGTAGACCGTCGCCTCCGCCGCGGCCGAGGTCACCCGCGCAAACGCCAATCCCGACGCCGCCTGCTCAAACGCAAGCACACCCTCCACCGCAAACCGCTCCCGCAACTCTTTCAGACTCTGCCCCGCACCCATGCACGCGCTCCTGAGAGGAGACTACCGCACCGCCGCCAGCTTGCGCCGCTCCGTCTCAAGATACGTATAGCGAATCCGATGGATCACCGTAGTCGTCGAGAACAATGCCAGCACCCACAGGCATGGCGCCATCACCTCCCAGCGATTGAAAAGCGCACCCAGAATCACGCACACAATCCGCTCCGGCCGCTCCATAAACCCCACCTTGCAGCTGCCGATCAGCGCTTCCGCCCTCGCCCGCGTGTAACTCACCATCAGGCTCGCCGTCATCACAAACGCCACCAGCCCCACATAGAACAACCGGTTGCCCCGCGCATAGTAGATCAGCAACCCGAAAAAAATCGCCACATCCGAGTAGCGGTCCATCACCGAATCGAAGAACGCCCCAAACACCGACACCTGGTTGGTCTGCCGCGCCACCCGCCCATCCACCATGTCGAAGATGCCCGCCCCGATGATAATCAGCCCCGCATAAAAAAACATCCGGTTCGCATTATGTCCCCGCGCAAACCCAAAGAAGCACGCCGCGATGATGTTGATCACCAGCCCCAGAAACGTCAGCACATTGGGCGAGATGCGCGTCAGCGCAAGACCGTTCACGATCTTCTGCAGCAGCCAGCCACTGCCCTTGCCGAATGCGCTCGTCCATGTCATCTTGATGCGGCCATCGTGATGCAGTCATCGTGCGGTCATTGCGATGTCGTCGTCGAGCTGCTACTTCTTCGCCCCCACGTCCGCGCCCGAGAGGTCCTCCTCCACCACGTCCCCCTCCACATCCCCTTCCACATCATGGATCGTCGTCAGCTTCAGCACCTCAAGCTCGCGCTTCCCGTTAGGCGTCACCACGGTCGCCGTGTCGCCCACCTTCTTGCCCAGCAGCGCGCGCCCGATCGGCGAAGTCGTGGAGATCAACCCCTGCGTCACGTCCGACTCCTCGCTCGTCACCAGCTTGTAACTGATCTCCTCATTCTTGCTCGAATCGAACACCACCACCGTCGCGCCAAACCCCACCTTGTCATGCGGGATGTTCACCAGGTTCACCATCGCCAGCTCGCCCATCCGCTTCTTCAGCTGTCCCAGGCGCGCGTTCACAAACACCTGGCGCTGCTTCGCCATGTGGTACTCGGCGTTCTCGCTCAGGTCGCCCAGCGCCACCGCCTTCTTGATCTCGGCCGGCAACTCGGTCGTCAGCTCGCGCTCCAGCAGCTTGATCTCTTCTTCGAGCCTCTTCTTAATGTGGTCTGGCATGGGGCTTGTGGGTCCTTCTCAACGAATTTCACAATCCTGTAAACTCTCAACAACCCGCGCAAGTGGTTCCTTTTGAGAGAGAACCATGGTGTTCCTGGTCTGCTCTGCCGGTGCCGCAGGCTCCGCACCAGGCGCGCGCTCCGGCTGCTTGGCCCGGGCCGCACACTCAATCGAAAGCCCATTATACGTCCACCTCCCGGCACGGCCCGGCCGGGCCTCGTCCCGAATCGGTCCGTGTACCCCCAAAGTGAGCAATATTGACCAGATTCACTTCCACCCAACCGTGAGAACCTCGTAATCAACGTGCGGGAGCTGGCTCTCTCGCAGAGCTACATGCTGACGCGGATCCGTCAATTGCGCCCGCCCCGCACGTTCCACACAGAGTCGGCAGTCTCCGGGATGGGGAGATTGCCGATTCTGCTTCCCCTCCAAAAAAATGTCGTCTCTGCGTCGGGTAAACGACACCATTTCTTGTGCAATTCAGCGTACAACTGCCTACGTTATCTGCACTTCACGCGTTTTGTCTCCAGATTGACGGGCCCCGGGGTAGTAGGCACCGCATTTAGGCCATTCGGAATGCTTCACGGGCTGATTGCGGGCAGGACCCTTTTGCATCACCAGTTGCGACGCACCCGATCTTCCACGGCCACAGAAGATCGAGGAAACCCAGAGCTCCACGCAGCAAGTACGAGGCCTCCCCATGAACGTGCAGCACGAAGCGGCGTTCGATCCCGCCACCTTCCTCGCCACCCCCGGCCCGGGCCGGACCACCCTCCGCCTCAAGGCCAAGCAGGCCTTCTTCTTGCAGGGCGGCACCGCAGACGCCGTCTTTTACCTCCAGTCCGGCCGGGCCAAGCTCACCGTCGTCTCCCAACGCGGCAAGGAGGCCACCATCACCCTCCTCCAGCCCGGCGACTTCCTGGGCGAAGAGGCGGTCGCCCCGATCCCCGAATGCCGCACCGCCACCGCCACCGCCATCACCAACTGCGTCGCCCTCAGGATCAGGCCCGACGAGATGGTCCGCGTCATGCACCGGGAGCCGCGCCTCACCGACTGCTTCCTCTCCTTCCTCCTCGTCCGCGGCATGCGCACCCAGGCCGACCTCGTCGACCAGCTCTTCAACTCCAGCGAGCAGCGCCTCGCCCGCATCCTCCTGCTCATGGCCGACTTCGGCAAGCCCGGCAAGCCCGGCCGGCCTGAGACCGTCATCCCCAAGATCACCCAGGAGACCCTCGCCGAGATGGTCGGCACCACCCGGTCCCGCGTCAGCTTCTTCATGAACCGCTTCCGCCAGCGCGGATTCATCGACTACGACGGGCGCATCCGGGTACACCGGTCGCTGCTCCGTGTGATCCTGGAAGACCAGCCCGGCGGGCGCAACGCCGCCAGCGCTTCTCTGCTGGGCAATCCCCAGCCGCGCAAAAAGCTCGCGGCCACGCGCACAATCATGCATTAGCCAGACAGCTGATCGCCCGGAAGATGGCAAGCGTCGTCTCCAAGCCGGCGGGTAACGCCGCCCTCCCGTCACGCCAAGAATCGGATGCGATTGCGCTCTCCCAGAATGGCACGCCCCAGTCGGGTAAACCACAGAACCGGTCAATGTTGAACAGGCCCGCTCTCTCCCCAATGAAATGTTCTATCTAGGGTGCAGGTTCTTGCGCCCGGAATGAGGAAGCACATGTCTGCAACCACAGCAATCCAACCTGCTCCCGTCGCCGCCTCCACGCCCGCTGCCTCCATGCCAAGGGTCCTCCTGGTCGACGACGACTCCGCCTTCCGCGGAATTCTCGCGAAGGTCCTCACATCCAGAGGCTTCAAGGTGGTCGAGGCCAGCGACGTATCCGGCGCGCTCAAGCTGATCGGCTCGCAAGGGTTCGACGCCCTGCTCAGCGATCTGCACATGCCCTCGCCCGGCGACGGACTGACCGTTGTCAGCGCCATGCGCCACTCTCACCCCGAGGCCATCACCATCCTGATGAGCGCCTTCCCCGAGATGGCGGCGGCCACGCGCGCGATCCTCCAGCAGACTGACGAGATCCTGGTAAAGCCCCTGAAGATCGACTCCCTGGTCGAGACGATCACCAACCGGCTGGCGCGTGGCACAACGGTCACGGAAACCATCGAAAGCGTCGCAGCCATCCTCGAGCGGGAGACCCAGCCGACCATTAACGAATGGCTCGCATGCGTCGACAAAGACCCGAAGATCAGCGTAAGAATGAACTCCGCCGAGCGGTCAGCCTACCTGCCGCAACTCTTCGGCGACCTGGTCTTCCGCCTGCGCAACCCCCTGCCCCTGGGCACACGCGCCCTGGTGTCGTTGGCCGCCGCGAAACATGGCGCCTTGCGCCGTGAGCAGGGCTACACCGCCGCCATGCTGGTGGAGGAATCCCGGATGTTGCAGGTCAGCATCTTCCAGACGCTCCAAAATAATCTGAGCAAGATCGACTTCAGCCTGCTGCTGGCCGGCGTAATGACCATCGCCGACGAGGTCGACTCGCAGCTCTCCCAGCAGATGGCAAGCTACATTGCCGAATCGAAGTCGGAGCCGGCCCCGAAGGCGGGAGCCCTGCCTCTCGTCGCCTAAGACCCCATCGGCTCCAGCGCTCCACGCCGCCGCCGCGGTCGTATGATAGCTCCAGACCAATCCTGTCGGAGCAGGCATGTCCACAGTCGCAAGTCCTCCAAACCTGGCCGAGAGCAAAGTCGGCAACTACGCCCGTGGCGCAGCCATCCCCTGGTACATCTGGGTCGGCGTCGCTGCCGTCACCTCTTCCACCCTCGGGGGCGTCTGGGACGTCTCCTGGCACCGCTCCATCGGCCGCGACAGCTTCTGGACCCCCGCGCACATGCTCATCTACCTCTGCGCGGTCCTCGCTGGCATCGTCGGCCTCTTCCTCGTCACCCAATGCACCCTCGGCCGCGACCCCCAGCTGCGCGACGCCTCCGTCTCCATCCTCGGCCTGCGCGCCCCCCTCGGCGTCTTCCTCGCCGGATGGGGCGGTCTCGCCATGCTCACCTCGGCACCCTTCGACAACTGGTGGCACAACGCCTACGGCCTCGACGTCCAGATCGTCTCCCCGCCCCACACCGTCCTCATCCTCGGCATCCGCGCCGTTGCCGTCGGCATGATCTTCCTCATCCTCGCCGCCATGAATCGCGCAGCCGGCTCCGGCGACACCACGCTCTTCCATCGCCTGCAACTCCTCTTCCTCTACCTCGGCGGCCTCGCCATCCACGGCCAGATGTTTTTCCTTCAGGAGTTCACCTGGGACGTCGTGCTCCACCAAGCCTCCGCCTACATCGCCATGGGCATCGGCCTGCCCATGCTCTTCGCTTTGTTCTGGCAGGCCTCGCGCTTCCCCTGGACCGCCTCCGCGACCGCTGCCATCTACACCCTCATGGGCATCGCCGAGACCCTCATCCTCCCTCTCGTCCCGGCGCAACCCAAGCTCGGCCCCGTCTTCAACCCCATCACCCACCTCATCCCCGCCAAGTTCCCCATCCTCATCCTCATCCCCGCCCTAGCGTTCGACTTCCTCTGGCAGCGCACGCTCACCCCGGAAGCCAACCAGAAATCAAGCCAGGACCGGAAACACACGTGGAAGCTCTGGCAGGTCGGCCTCATCTCCGGCTTCCTCTTCACCGCCGTCCTCGTCGCCGTCGAGTGGCCCTTCGCCAAATTCCTCCTCTCCAAAGCCAGCGAAAACCGCTTCTTCGGCACCATCTACTTCGACTACAACGCCCGCCCCAACGGCCCCGACCGCTCCCGCCTCTTCTTCTTCCCTGACAGCGGCCTGCGCCTCTGGTTCGGCCTGCTGCGCGCCAGCCTCTACGCGTCCCTCTCCGCCTGGCTCGGCCTTCTCTTCGGCCGCTGGATGCGCGGAGTCCAGCGATGACCCGGCTCACACGCCTGCTCATCCTCCTCGCCGCTACCGCGGCGACCACCCCCGCCCACGCCCACGTCGGCAATAAGGACGTCTTCGAACAAATCTCCGCCGGCCCCTACAAGCTCTTCGTCACCATCCGCACCCCCACCGTCATCCCCGGCGTCGCCACCGTCGAGGTCCGCGCCGCCGACTCCTCCGCGCAAATCGCTTCCATCGAAATCGCGCCCATCCCCCTCACCGGCGAAGCCTCCAAACACCCGCCCACTCCCGACCCCATGCGCCCCTCGCCCGACGACCCCAGCTTCTTCTCGGGCTCCCTCTGGCTGATGGCCCGCGGCTCCTGGCAGGTCCGCCTGCAAGTAGACGGCTCTGCCGGCTCTGCAACCGCCGGCGTCCCCGTCGCCGCCGCGCCGCTCTCCATCCTCCCCATGCAGCGCTCGCTCGGCCTCACCCTCGCCGCCCTCGGCCTCATCCTCATCGTGGGCATGGCCGGCATCGTCGCCGCCGCCGTCCGCGAGTCGCGCCTCCCGCCCGGCCAATCCCCCACCCCCGACCGCCGCCGCCGCGCCGCCATCGCCGCCGCCATCACCCTCACCCTCCTCGCCGCCCTGGTCTGGGGCGGAGACTACTGGTGGAAGGTCGACGCCGCCTCCTACGCCGAGAACATCTACCGCCCCTCCGACCTGCACCTCACCCTCGCCGGCAACACCCTCGACCTCACCGTCGGCAACTTCAACGTCAAGCAGACCCGCTGGAAGCCCGACTCCGTCGACGAACTCCTCCTCGACCACGGCCACCTCATGCACCTCTACGTCATCCGCGAGCCCCAGATGGACGCCGTCTTCCACCTCCACCCCACCCCAGTCTCCGAGAAGCGCCTCCAGCTCGCGCTCCCCGCCATGCCCCCCGGCACATACAGGCTCTACGCCGACATCGTCCGCCTCAACGGCTACCCCGAAACCCTCACCGCATCCCTCACCCTCCCGCCCAACCTCCCCGCCTCACCCCTCGGCCCCGAAGACGCCTCCGCCTTCCCGCCGCCGCTCTCCAGCGGAGACCTCGGCCCCGTCTCGAAACTCCCCGACGGCTGCACCATGGTCTGGGACAACCCCCCCGCCATCACCGCAAACACCCCATACCTCTTCCGCTTCCGCCTGCTCAATCCCGCCGGCCATCCCGCCGCCGACATGCAACCCTACCTCGGCATGGCTGGCCACGCCGCCTTTGTCCGCACCGACTTCGCCGCCTTCGCCCACACCCACCCCGACGGCTCCGCCGCCATGCCCGCCATGATGCTCGCCAACCCCGGTTTGTCAATGACCGGCTCCGCAATGACTGGCATGACCGGCCCGGCACCCAGGAACGATATGTCCGGGATGCCCGGCACGACCCCAGCCCCGACGCCCATCTCCCCCACCGTCGAATTCCCCTACGGCTTCCCATCCCCCGGCCGCTACCGCATCTTCATCCAGATGAAGCACGCCGACACCATCGAAACCGGCGTCTTCGACGCCGAAGTCCACTAGGCCCCCCTATTGAGGGCCTCCCGCGCCGCCTCATTCGCCCGCGCATCCAGAAACGACTGCAGGATCATCGCCGCCGCCACCTGATCGATAATCTCCCGGCGCTCCCACCCGCCCGCCCGCCCGCTCGCATCCAGATGCCGGTGCGCCTCCGCCGTCGTCAGCCGCTCATCCCACAGATGCACCTTAATCCCGAACTCCGCGCGCAGCTCCTCGGCAAACGCCTGCGCCTTGGCCGCCTGCGGGCTCTGGTCGCCCGACATATGCAGCGGATTCCCCACAACCGCCTCCGCCGCGCCCTGCCTGCGCAGCACCCGGCCCACCGCCTTCAGGTCCGCCCGCCGGTTCGTCCGGTGCAGCGTAAACAGCGGCTGCGCCGTAAACCCCAGCGGGTCCGACACCGCAACCCCAATCCGCTTATCCCCCACATCAAACCCCACCACCCGGCGCACCTGCTCAGGCGCCGCACCACCCCCAGGCAAGCCTTCGCCCGGACTCACGCCTGCCCCGTCTCCACCGCCAGCGCTACCCGCAGCATCGTCTCCTCGTCGAAGTGCCGCGCCAGCACCTGCACCCCAATCGGCAACCTCTCCTTCGTCTCCCCGAACGGCACGCTGATCCCGCAGATCCCCGCCAAACTCGCCGCAACCGAATAAATGTCCTCCAGATACATCTTCACTGGGTCGTCGACCTTCTCGCCCAGCTTGAACGCCGGCGTCGGCGTCACCGGCGCCACGATCGCGTCCACCTCCGCGAACGCCGCCAGAAAATCCCGCGTCAGCAGCGTGCGCACCTGCTGCGCCTTGCGGTAGTACGCGTCGTAATATCCCGCGCTCAGCGCGTACGTCCCCAGCAGGATCCGCCGCTTCACCTCCGCGCCAAACCCCTCCTCGCGCGTCTCGCGATACATCGCTGACAAAGTCTTGACTCCATCCGCCCGAAACCCATACCGCACCCCATCGAACCGCGACAGGTTCGCCGAAGCCTCCGCCGTCGCAATCACGTAGTACGTCGGAATCGCGTACTTCGTGTGCGGCAGCGAGATCGTCTTCACCGCGCACCCCGCCCCACGCAACCCATCGATCGCCTTCTCAATCGCCGCGCGAATCTCCGGGTCCAACCCTTCGCCGAAGTACTCCGCCGGCACGCCGATGCGCAGCCCATCCACCGGATTGGCCAGCGCGCCCACATAGTCCCCCACCGGCCTGTCCGAACTCGTCGCGTCCATCGCATCCTTGCCCGCCAGCACACCCAGCATCGTCGCCGCATCGCGCACATTGGTCGTGAACGGCCCCACCCGGTCCAGCGACGACGCGAACGCAATCAGCCCATACCGCGAGACCCGCCCATACGTCGGCAGCATCCCCACCACACCGCAGAACGCGGCCGGCTGCCGGATCGACCCGCCGGTATCCGTCCCCAGGCTCGCAACCGCAAACCCCGCCGCAACCGCCGCCGCCGACCCGCCGCTCGACCCGCCCGGCACCCGGTCCAGCGCTCGCGGGTTCCTCACCGGCCCATACGCCGAATTCTCATTCGACGAGCCCATCGCAAACTCATCGCAGTTCGTCTTCCCCAGCACCACCGCGCCCGCGGCCTCCAGCCGCGTCACCACCGTCGCGTCGTACGGCGGCATATACCCCTTCAAAATCCGCGACCCCGCCGTCGCCGGCGACCCCTGCATCACCAGCACATCCTTGATCCCCACCGGCACGCCCGCCAGCACCGGCAGCGCATTTCCCTTCGCCGCCATAGCATCCACCTTCGCCGCCTGCGCCATCGCCCGCTCCCGGCTCAGCGCCAGAAAGCTGTGAATGTCCTTCCCGCCCGGCCCATCCTCCGCCTCCACCCGCGCATAACACGCCTCCGCCACCGCAGCCGCCGTCGCCGCCCCGCTCGCCACCCCCTCCCGCACTTCCTCAATCGTCATCTCGCCCAATCCCATCGGGTCCCTCGAACCACGAACCTTGAACCTTGAACCTCGCGACTATCTCTCAATCACCTTCGGCACCTTAAAGAACCGCCCGTCCGTCTCCGGCGCCTCCGCCATCACCGCACGCCGGTCCAGCGACGGCCGCGCCACATCCGCGCGCAGATCGGCCCCCGTCGTCTCAACCTCATCGCCCAATACACCACCCACCTGCGCCATCGGCTCCACGCCGCTCGTGTCCAGCTCATTCAACTCCGCAATGTGCCCCAGGATCGCATTCAGGTCGCGCTGCATCCGCGGCACCTCATCCGGCGTCAACTCCAGGTTCGCCAGCTCCGCCACGCGCAACACCTCATCCATGCTTACGCCCGCACCTTCGCCCATCGCCTCGTCCTCGCCTCTAACCTCGCTTCAACGCAAACTCGATCCCCGCAACCGGCAGCCCCGCGATGCGCGCCACGTCCCGCTGCAATGTGCCGCGCAGCGCGATCATCTGCCGCATCCACACAGCGTCCGTCACCTCCACGCGCACCACGCCACGCTCATACCCGGTCACCGCTCCGCGGTCCGCCATCGCCCTTCCGCACGCCACGGTCCACGCCGCGGCCAGCCGGTCCTCGTCGCGCATTGCGCTCAAGCTCCGCCCCAGGCTGCCGCGCAATAACTCCCTCATCGCCTCCATGCCGTGCCCTCGCGCCTACTTCTTTTTCTTCAATGGGAACCGGTAGACGATCCCGCCGGAGATCGAAAAGAACTCCCGCGTCTCGTTGCCAAAGTGCTCCAGAATCAGGTCCGGCGAGAGCCGCAGCGCCCAATTCTTCGAGCGATTCAAGTCCAGACTGCCGCCCAGCGCAAACAGCGCCGCCGTGTGGTTGCTGTAGAGCCCAACCTCCTCTGCGTTCTGCGTCGCCGTCCCCACGTCGCCCGGCCCCGCGCCCGCCGTCCCCCCATTGAACACGCCATAAGCCATCCCGCCATACGCGTGATAGTTGATGGCCGCGTACTGGTTCCTCGGCCCGCGGTACTGCGCCCCCGCCAGTCCCATATTCATGTACACCAAAGGCCGATGGATGCCATAGATCTCCGCATTGGGAAACACCTGCGTCGTCCCCGCCTCGCCGCGATACTCCGCGCCCAGGCCCCACTTCGGCGTCAGCCAGTACGTCCCCAGAAACTCGCCGCCGCCCAGGTTCATGCGCTTCGGCAGGTTCTCCCCCGCCTTGAAGTCCATGTAGTTCAGGCTGCCATAGATCTCGTATTTATTGTCGTAGGTCACCGGCGCGGCCGGCCCCAGCTTGGTCTGCGCCTTCGCGCTGCTCACACCCGCGACCATCGCCACCGCCACCACGATCGTCAGGCCGCATCGGACCCCCGCGGTGTTCTCACCCACCGCATCAAACTTCTTCTTCATCCTCAGCATTATTCTCCAAATCGCTTGCGGCGCCGGTCGCGCTTCGCGCATCGGGCCGGACTCACCGTCGCAACTCGGGACCGCTCCCCAGGAGACTCGCCGCGCAATGCGTCCCTATCCAAGATATAACGTTCGGAGTCATCCCGTTTGGCCCGTCCGCCGCGTCGCCGCTCAAGGCCCTTGATCCAGCGACAGCGACCCGAATCCCTGCGTGCCCGTCGCCGCCGCCACGTTCGTCACCTCCGCTGCTCCCGCAACCTGCATCGGCGTCACCGTCACCAGCCCATCCGCATCCGAGACCGCCGCCCCGCTCGAACTTGCCAGCACCGGCACCACCGGACAAGCCCCATGCGCCGGGCACGGCATCTCCGCGGCATCCACCGTCTGGTAGATCGCAACTGGCGCACCCGCCACCGGATCGCCGCTCCCATCCGTCACCATCAGCACCACCGGCGCAAACGTCCCACCCACCGCAACCGACTGCCCCGCGCCGCTCACCACCGCCAGCCGCCACAGCGACGGATCGACCCCCACCGCCGCAAAGCTCGCACAAACCGTACTCCACGCGCACGCCTCGCCCGTCGCCTCTTGCGTCGCAGTCAGAGGCCCCGCAACTAGCGCAATCTGCGCCAAACCCGACACCCCGGCCACGCTCAATCCTGCCGGCAACGCCATCCCCGGACCCGGACCCGCCGTCCAGCTCACCGCGACCCCGCCCGCCGCCGCACCATTTTGCTCGACCGTCGCCTGCGGCGTCCACGCCACCGTCGCGCCCGCCGCCACATACTCCACCGGCCGCACCATCGCAATGCTCCGCGCGACCGCGTTGAAGCTTGCACTCACGCTCGCACCCACTGCCGATGCCTCGATCGTCACGCCCCCATAAGCCGTCGGCGTCACCGCACTCGAAGCCAGCCCCGTCGCATCCGTATTCACAACACAGTTCGCCGCCCCGCACGCCCCAAACTGCGCGCCTCCAACCGGCACAGAAAACGTCACCGGCGCGCCCGCCACAGGCGTCACACCATCTCCCAGCGTCAGCCGCACCGCAAACGAACTCAAGGCTGCCTTCGTCCCCACCTCCACCGTCCCGCTCGGCGCGGACACCAGCGTCATCTCATCCGGCGCAACCCCGGCCCCATAGCTCAGCGCGCCCTTCATCGTCGTCGTCCCGCCCGTCGAGTGATCGGTGACCTCCACATCCATCGCCCCCGCCGGACCCGCCGGGAAAGCGCTGGCCGGCGGAGCCACAGCCACAATCTCCGACGCCGTCCAGCTCGAGACCGTCGCCGGCACGCCCCCCACCGTCACCTCATTGCCCGGACGGAAGCCCATCCCGCTAATCGTGATCTGCCCGCCATTCGCGCTCGTGACCGCGGGCTGGACCGAGTCCGCGTACAGCACCCGCGCCTGATACCCAAAGTCCGGCCGCCCATCCCCCCGCGCATCCGCCACCACAAACCGAACTCCCTGCGCCGGCCCCTGCGCCTGCGCTGTCTCCACCGTCACCGCCGTCAAGCCCAGCGCAATCGTGTTGAACGCCGACGGAGTGGCCGCGACTGTCGGCAGCGTCCCCGTCGCATCCGTCGCGTTCCATACCCCAACCAGCGGCATCGCCTTCTGCGTCGTCGCCAGTCCGCTCTCATCCAGCGCCGTCACCTCAATCGTCGCCGTACGCTCGGCCTGCATCGTAAAGCTCGACCACGCCGTATGCCCATGCGCGCACAGCACTCCGCTCCACCATCCGCTCGCGGTCACCGCCAGCGGCGCAGCCTCCACGCCATCGCTGCTCGTGCTGCAGCCGCTCGCCGCATCGGCCGGCGCCAGGCCCTCCTCAACCGCCATCCAGGGATACATGTAGGGCGCCAGCGCATACTGGTTCAGCTGCAGCGTCTCCGGCGCACCCGACGGCGCAATCTCGCCCAACTTGTATGTCCCCACCGAGTGCGGCCCCACGTACAGCGGATTGATCGCCTCCGTGGTCTCGACGGCCAGCATCGGGCCCGGCCACACGTTCGGGGCGTTGAGATCGGGAATCCACGCAAACGCGTAGTGCCCCTCATAGCCCAGGTTAGGCGTTCCCATGCTGTCGGCGATTCCTGTCCCAGCGCCCAGCACTGGGTTGCCCGCGTTCTGCTGAAACTGCGCGCCAGTCACCGTCGAAACATCGTAGAAATCCTCCGGAATATTCCACTCACCTTGCAGCCGCTGTAGCTCAACGTTCACCCCCTCCATCCCCTGTCCGGTCGGAAAGGTCACCGCCCCGTACAGATAACTTGCCTGCTGATACGTCCACACCTTCCCCAGCGCCGGCGGCGGCGCCGTCGGATCGTACATAATGACATTGGCGTAGAGCCCCGAGATCGCCGCGACATCGTCGTCCCGCAGCGCGAACGGCTCGGGCAGGCACTGATACGTATAGGGCCCGCAAACAATCTCGATCGGGTGCATGATCGGCCAGTGTTGCGCCTGCGCCGCGGTGGGTTGTGGCGTCTGCGTGAAGACATTGTCATTCGTCTGCGACCAGCCAATCCCCAGCACCCGCCCAAACGCCCGCTCCAACTGGTACTGCAGCTGCAACTGCTGCTCCAGCGCCGGCCCCGTGCAGCGTCCGTTCAGCACCACAATGGCGTGCTGGATCGCGCCCGCCGGCGTAATCGCATCCACGCTCTCCGTCACTCCATTTTCGCGGCACTCCGTCGGTGAACTCGCGCCGTCGCCCAGCAGCATCTCCGTCACCGAGCCGTCGCTATCGTAGATCACCGCAATCTGCACCACCGCGTAGTTGGCTGCCTGCACATCCGCGGGAAACACCGGCCCATTGCCCGTGAGATAGGCATTCGCCCCGCTCACATGCTCGCTCAGTGCGCCACCTTTCGCGATCGTTAGCCCGGCCGTCGGCACGTTCCACACACCCGCCGCCGCCGCCACCATCGCGTCCGCCGCCGCATGGTCAACCGACGCGCTCAGTTCGCCTGGATCGGTGAAGTACATCGGCTGCCACGTGTACCAGCTCACCGGGTTGCCACCCGCGCCGGTAAAGTACGGCGGGCCAGTCACCCAGCGCGGGCCGCTCGCATGGGCCGACAGACCGAACAACAGAACCAACGCAATCGCCAGCGCGAGAGCCCACACAAGCATCGCCCCCCGCGGCCCAAGCCCCGGCCACGCCACCGCCCTCGCCCTCGCCCTCGCCTCAGCGTGTCGCATGGTCTTCCCTCGCCCAGCCGCGCAGCTTGCCCAGCACCGTCGCATACGGCTGGCTCTGCAGTGCGCTGGACACACTAGCAACCCCGCTGGGGACCGCGACGGCGGGATGGAGCGCCTCATAGGACGCCGACTGCATCTCCGCCGTATTCGCAGTCTGTGCTTCCACGGCGTCCGCGCGGATCCCCGTCGGCCTTTCGATCGGGCGGGCCACGGGCTCCGCGCGATACGCCACCGGCCGCACCACCCGCGTCTGCACCCAGCGGAGGTCCACAACGCGGCCATCACTCTCGGCCACCGCACCAACCGCCGCCGAGCCAACCGCCGCCGCACTCACACTCGCCCCACCGGACAACCCGCTCGCGACGATAGGCGCCGGCCCCGCACCGCGAATTGGGATCGCCCCATCCATCCCGCCCACCGGCGAACTCAGCCCCGCCGCGCTCGGCGCATGGAGCAGCATCAGAAACCGCTGGCCCACTCGGAAGGGCGCATCGCCCGCCGGCCAGAGCCCCGCCCACTCCCGCAGCGTGTAGCTGCCTCCCGCAACACCGCTCACTGCGTCGTCAACCGCAAAGTCAATCTCCACCACGCCGGTCGAGCCGTTGCTCCCAACCCGGTGGCGCACCGCAGTCACCTGCCCCGCAAAGATCGTCCCCGCCATCTGCTCCATCGCGCGCAGCGCCTCGTCGGAGCTCTCAGCGGCGGGCGCCTGCGCACACGCAGCGTGCACGCTCAGCATCAGCGTAAGGGTCCAGACCATTCGCCTTGCGCATCGCCATGCCATGCCGCACCTCCGTCACCCTGTCTTTCGTCAGGGCGCGGCAGAAGGCGCGGCTGTGTTGTGAACCAACACATCTCTGTTGTGATTTGGGCGCGATAGTCGCGCCGCGGTGAGGAAAGTAATGTGCCGATGGTACCGGGGAAAACCCCGCGTCAGATCTCCGGGTAGAAGTCGAAGAACGCGTCGATGCTCAGCCGCAGCTGCGCCTCAATCTGTTCGCGGCTGCCTTCCAGCACATGCATCGTGACGTGCGCCTCGTTGCCATTCTTCAATGCCACCGGAGCCTCGCCCACCGACGCCACCTCGTCCGCCGGCAGCAGCCGCATTCCATAGACCAACGTCAGATTCGCCATGCCAGATTCTTTCACCAGGCCATGGCTTTCGTGAAATCGCCGCTCCGGCCGGTCGCCTGTCAGAGCGGCTTGGGCTGCTCCGCGTCCGGGTGGGCAGCGCTCGAGGCGGTCGAGCTGGCGCGGTTGGCCCGCAGCGCCTCCGCATTGTGCACCAGCACCACCACTCGCTGGTCAAGCTCAAACTTCGCCAGTATCACATCCTTGTGCATCTCGCGCTGCACATCCATCCCCGCCTCGCTCGCCATGGCCAGCGAGTGCAGCATATCCTCCTCCAGCCCGTCCTGTGCGTACAGCTTCGCCATCTCGAAGCAGAAGCGCGCCCGGTCCTCCGACGTCAGTACGTGCGCGGCGACGCCCCCTCCGCTCGGCTCCTTATCGAAGACCTTGGGATCGAGCTTCAACGCAGTCGCCATCTCGCGCCGCGCGCCCTTGTAGTCCTTGCGCCCAAAGAAGGCCGTGGACAGGTTCGCGTGGTAGACCGCCTCATGTTTGTCCAGCTTGATCGCGCGCTTGTAGTCGGAGACCGCGTCCCCGTTGGCGCCATCCACATACTCCACCGCTCCCAGGTTGTTCCATGCCTTCGCGTCGCCGCGCGCGATCTTCACCGCGCGGCGGAAGTAAGCCCGCGCCAGCTCCACATTCCTCAGCTCGAGCTCCGTAAGGCCCAGCTTGTTCATCAGCGCGGCCTCATCTCCGCCGCGCGCCAGCGCGTACTTGTAATAATCCATCGCGTCTTCCGGAAACCGTCTCGCCCGCAGGATGTCGCCCTGCGTCTCCAGCGTCTGCGGGCTCGCCGTTGCTGGATTGGGCAGATGTTTCTCGATCTCCGCCCACTGAGGTGACTGCTGCATGCGCTGCCGGACCGGCGTGGCGGAGGAATCGCCCTGCGCCAGGGTGGAGCGGGTCCCAGGCGACGCCGCAAGAGAGAGAAACAGTGCGCCCAGCGCAAGCCTGCGCGCCGGGTGGGGCGGCAATGTAAACCATTGAGCGGAAACGGGTATGCGCATGGCACACCTCCGTGGGCAGGTCGCTGCGCCTATCCGCAGTAACACTGCGTTAACAATTGCAGTATTCTGCGCCGCAGCCCGGCGAGTGTCAAGAGTCTAACTCAGTGCCTAGAGCGTAGGCGCTCCCACGAAGGAACTAGCCGGAGTGACCGACGCCACAGGGGTGGCCGCGGGCGCTGCCGCGGGCTTAGCCGGCGGAGTCACGCGCAACGCCATGCGGGGAAAGCTGAAACTCCCGCCCGCGTCGTCGATCACGTTCACCTGGCACACATACGTCCCCGGCTTCAACCCCGCCAGCGGCACGTCGAACTGGAACCCCACCGCGTCGCGCTCCGGGATATTGATCGCCGTCGCCTCCACCAGCGGGGTCTCATACACCTTCACCCCGCCCAACAGGAACTCGATGCTGGTCAGCACCCGCACCGGGCTGCCCTTCGGCGCAGGCTGCCCCGGCACAAGCGCCGCCTCCGCCGCCGCGCCCTTCTCCTTGGCCGGGTCGTACACCTCGTACAGGAAGTTCAGGTGCTGGTCCTGGCGGAAGACATGCGGCACGTTCGGCACCCACTCCACGCCATCCCGCACCAGCGGGTTGATGTCCTTCTTCGACGCGTTCGGCGTGCTCTGGCTGGACATCACAATCGAGCTCAGCTTCAGCGGCGCCTTCTTCATGTCCGGCACCTGGATGTCGGTCTCGAAGCTGCCCATGTTGCCGCTCTGGTTCTCGCGCACCACGAACTTCACATGATACTTGCCCGGCGCCAGCGTAAAGCCGGTCGAGTACTGCACGTTCCTCTGCTGCAACTTCTGGTTGGCGTCCAGCGAGAGCGGCACCGTCTGGCGCACCTGGCCCACCGCGATCTGCTGCGCATTCTTCACCTGCCCCAGAATGTCGATCGTCGCCTTGTCCTTGTCCTTCACCGTCACGGCGTTGATCTGCGAACCCGGGATCACCAGCGAGATCGGGATGTAGAACTTGCCATCCTCCAGCCGGAAGTAGAGCGCCTGCAGATACAGCGAGACATCGGTCGCCGGCACCTCGCTGCGCATCTGCTCGTCCAGCGCAAGCTCGCGGTCCTCCGTCTTGGCGTGCTTGAAGTCCGCCGGCGCATAGTACCCCGGCCGGTACTCCAGCTTCGCCTCCGGATGGTTCAACAGCGTAATCGTAAGGTGGCGGTACGTCCCATCGCGCTTGGCATTGGTCGAGTGGAACCCGATGATGTAGTACGCCTCAGTGTCGTGCTGCACCTGCTGAAACGCCGGGCCAAAGTCGTTCGAGTCCACAAACAGCTTGCCGCCCGTATCGCTGGCCAGCGTGCCCAGCGTCTCCTGCGAGCTGAAGTTGGAGTTCAACTGGCCCTGCATCGACGCGCCGCTATACACCGAGGTCCCGCGCACGCTGCCCTTGGACGCATCGCCCACCGGGTTCAGCGCCTGCAACCCGCGCGTGTCCACCGCGTAAAGCGCCGTGTCCGACTTCACGCACTCATTGGTCGCCGAGCGCAGACTCGCCTCATTCTCAATCCCCTGCTTGGTCAGCCCGCCGGAGAAGTAAAGCATGCTCTTCTTCTGCTCCACCTTCTCAATCGACTTGCAGATCGTCCGGATCGCATACAACTGCCGGTCCGTATTCAGCGCATTGAACTCGCTGTCGTCCGCCACAAAGCTCGACGAGTCGTCCGACGTCCCATCCGTTCCGCCACCCTCGCTGCCCAGGTCGAACCCCGAGCCCTCCGTCCCGTCGTACTTCGCAACCGCCTTCAGCAGCGCGCTCTTGTCCGCCGTAAAGTCCTGGTCCATGCTTAGGCTCGAGACCAGGCTCACCGCCGCAACCATGTCCGCCGGCGCCATCTGCTTGTCGATGTAGTCCTTCGCCGCGTCCACCGCGCGCGTCACGTCCTCCGGCTGCATGCTGCTCAGGTCGAAGAACATCACAATCAGCCGGTGGTCCTTCAGCTGCTGCGGCTCAGCGGCAAAGTCGTTGTTCACCATGTCCGCGATGGTCTTGATCTTGGTGGTCGAGGCGCCCGACACCGTCGACTTCTCCGCCAGCGTCACCGCTTCGTCCACATTCTGGTAGTCGAAAGTCGTGATCGACTGCGGCTTCTTGTCCTCCTCAATCTTGAAGTCGCTCTGCTTCAGCCCCTTGATCAACTCGCCCGTCTTCTTGTCGCGCACCACCACGTTGGTCAATACGCGGTCCACCTCGACGCTGATCGTCTGCACGCCGCTGCCGTCCTCCTGGGCCACAGCCGCATGGGGTGCCCCAGCCGGTGAACCCACCAACCCCGCAATCAAAACCGCCGCTATCGCTCGCCGCATCGCCACTCCTTCAACTTCGCCTTCGCCCTTGCCCCTACATTTGGCTCGCACTTGCACTCACAACTCACAACTCACAACTCACAACTGCTCTTAGAACCGGAACCGCGCCGTATACGTAAACGACCGCATCCCCGCCGCGGACGTCACCTGCCCATAGTTCTGCGAGTTGATCTGCGTGCTCACGCCCGCATACTGCACGGTGTTCAGCGCATTGTTCGCCGTGATTCGCGCCTCGAAGCTGCGCGTCTCGCCGAACGAAACCGTGCGCGAGAGCGACCCGCTCAGCGCCACCGTCCCCGGCAGCTCAATCGAGTTGCGCGACGCGTCCCCATAAGCGCCATCCGTCAGGCAGTCCGCCGGCGGAACGGCCGGCGCCACATACGAGCTGCACAGCCCCACAAACGCAGCCGGGTTGAACCACACCTCATGCGTCCCCGCCCCCTTGATCGGCTGGGTGAAGTCCCGGTTCGGCCGCAGAGATCCCGCCGCGCCCGCCGCAACCTCCGCCGGCGTCAGCGAGTACGACGGAGAAGCGTAACTGCCCGAGGCGAAGGTAAAGCTGCCCGAGATCGAATACCCGTCAAAGATCTGCGCCAACACCCCGCCCTTGTTGAGGAACGCCCGGTTCGGCCCAAACGGAGGCTCAATAATGAACGACCCGTTCAGCACATGCCGCTTGTCGAAGCTCGAGTTGCTCTCCTCCGCGCCCAGGTCCTGGTCGTTCTGCGCAATCGAACCCCCGCTCCCGCCAATCGACGACGCATCGTCGATCGAGTGCGAGTAGGTGTACGTCGCCTGCAGCGAGACACCCTTGTGCATCCGCTCCCGCGCGTTCACCGCCAGCGCATTGCTGCGCAGGTAGCCCAGCGAGTCCTCATACGTGAACTGGCCCGCCGTCTGGTTCAGAAGACCCGAAGGCGTCCGGTTGGGCGCGCGCAGCATGTCCTGGTTGACCGCATTCGCGCCCGTGTAGTCCACGTTGATCACCACCCCCTGCGGCAGCGTGCGCTGGATCCCCAGGTTGTACACCTGTACCAGTCCCAGCCGGTAGTTCGGGTCGACGCCGAAGTTGCTCTGCGTCACCTGCTCGGAGCAGTTGAACCCGCTGGCCAGAGTCATCGCCTTCGATCCAGCTGGCGCCGTCGCCAGTTGCGTCGGCAGCACGCATCCCGTCGTCGGGTTCGCCCCCGAGCTCAGCGTGTTCGTCTGCGTGATCGCGAACGGCTGCTGGAACGCCATCTTCTGCGCAAACCGCGAGTACGCCCCGGTGTTGTAGTTGATCCCGTAGCCCGACCGCACCACCGTATTCTTCGTGAACTTGAACTTCGGCGACCACGCGATCGCGATGCGCGGCGAATAAAGCGCCTTGTCCGGATTCACCAGTGTGCTGCCTTGGTTCACCGCGGCGCACGCGGTGGACACAGACCCCACCGGCGCCGTCGTTCCGCACACCGTCGAGATCTGCAGGCCCGCCCCGCTCCCGCTCAGGGCCAGGTTCACCAGCCGGTTGTACTTCTCCGAGTACGGCGAGAAGTACTCCCAGCGCAGCCCGTAGCTCACCGTGAAGTTCGCCTTCGCCCGCCAGTCGTCCTGCACATACCAGTCGTACGAGTTGCCCCGCAGATAGATCTTGTTCAGCCCCGCCGTGATTGCCGATTGCTGTGGAAGTCCGAGCAGAAAGTCCGCAATCGGCAGCCCCGAGGCCCCATACTCGTCGCAGTGCCCTGCATCGGTCTGCGAGTTGCAGGCCTGCAGCGCCGGGTTCTCCGTCGCGAATCCCGAGAAGGTGAACGACCCCAGCACGTTGGTCCCGCCGATCGAATCCGCATGGATGCGGTGGAAATCCAGCCCATAGCGCATGTTGTGCTTCTTATGCACCCAGCTCACATAATCGGTGAACGAGACCGTCTGGTTCACCGCGTTGCTCGGCGTCGTGTCGCTCAGCCCCTGCAACCCCCCGCTAATGCTGACCGAGGGAACGCCGAAGTAGAACGGATTGCTGTAGATCGTCGGCGTGCCCACGTAGACGCCGTTGGTCACCGCGGGGTTCACAGCCGCGTTGGTGAAGTAGTTCGACGTTGTGCTGCGCGACCGGTTCCAGCCCAGCGAAGCCGAACTGTTGATCCGCCCGTAGCCCACCGTGTAGGAACTGCTAAAGCTATACCCATCGCTCTCCGACGATCCCCCCAGCAACGGCGAGAAGCTCTCGTTCGCGCTCGCCGAGTGCGAATAGGCAAAGTTCTCCGCGATGCTCTGCCGCAGCACCTTCGGCGCATTCGCATTCCGGTTCCCTCGTCCGCCTCCCCCACCCCCGCCGAAGCCCCGCTGGCCGCGCGCCGGCGCCGCCCCGAAGCTGCGGTTATACCGCGCCGACACCTGCGACGAGTGCGACGTCCCCGGGAAGCTCGCCTGGTAGTTGTACTGCGTCTGCGTGGCGTTCACGTTGGGCAACGGGTAATAGCTCATCAAGGCCAGCGCAGCCGCGTTCAGCTCCGAGCCGGGAATGCACGCCGTCGGACTTGCATCGACCGCGGCAAGCTGCGAATAACAGCCGGTGTTCCCGTACACCGGGTTGCCCGCAACCGTCGGATCGTAGATCGGCCCAATCACCGTCTTGCCCGCCACATACCCCGCCTGCTGGGACGGCGTAAGGTCGCCATAGCGCTGCGCCAGTGTCGGCACCAGCGCCTGGATCGTCGAAGGCGAGCTGTTGCGCGTCTCCGAGAGACTGAAGAAGAGGAACTGCTTCGGATTTGCCGCCAGGAGATGCGGAATGTAAGGCGTCCCCGTAAAGCTCGCCACCAGCGAGTTCCGATCCGACTGCGGCTTCGGAATCGGCGTCCCCGTCACCGAGTAGCTGTCCGCGTTCAGCGCGCTGTCCGCGCCCGTGTATCCAATCGAACCATGCCACGCATTCGGGTTCTGTCCTCGGAAGCCGCCAAAGCCGCCGCCGAACCCTCCGCCGCCGCCGCCGCCACGCCCGCCGCCACCACCCCCGCGTCCACCTCCACCGCCGCCGCCACCCGGCCCGCCGCCGCCCGGCCCACCGCCTCCGCCAAACCCGGTGCCGCCAAATCCCTGGCCGCCGGGCCCGCCAAATCCGCCGCCCTGTCCGCCAAACCCGCCGCCCGGCCCGCCAAACCCGCCGCCGGCCATCGCCCCTTGAAACGCCCCCACAATATCGGAATTGGTAAAGCCCTGCCGCTGCATGTCCTGCAGCCGGTTCTGCAGGTCATCCTGGCTGAAGCCCGCCAGGCCATTGATCTGCCCCTGATTGCCGACCACCGCAACCGCATCCGTGCTCGCCGCGGAGGCGATCGAATCGTCCAGCGAAGGAGCGGCCGTTCCCGCGTTCTCCTGGCCGGCGGTCGCGTCGGTCACATCGCCGTTGTCATCCGTCTGCACCTCCAGCGCCTGGGTCCCGCGTCCCACGCGCGCTACCGCCCCCGGGACGACGCCCGCACTTTGCGCTGCTCCCGGCCTGCCCGGAATGGTAGCGCCAGCCGTTGCACTGCCGCCTCTCGCAGCGCCGCCTGTCGCAGCTCCCGCGATCCCAGCGCCGCCGTACCCAGCGCCAGACCGCGCCGTCGCCGCGGCCTGCACCGCCTCCTGCGCCGCCACTCGCGACGCAAGGTCCATCTTGAACTCAGCCGTCTGCGCCGGCAGCCCGCCGTTCTGGCTCGACGCGTTGACCACTACCTCCTGCGTCACCGGCGCAAATCCCGCCAGCTCCGACTTCACCACATACCGCCCGTTCTTGGGCACCGCCATCTCAAACTGCCCATCGATGTCGGTGGTCGTCACAAACTTCTTCCCACTTAGCGTGTTGGTCGCGGTCACCGTCACACCCGGAAGCGGAACGCCACTGGCCTTCACCGTCCCGCTGATCGTCCCACCCTCCGCCACCGCGGCCACCACCGGCGCCGCCGCCGGGGCAGGAGCAGCCTGCGCAGCCGGGGGAGCCTGGTCCACAGCAGCCGGTGCCGCCGCCGGAGCAGCTGCCGGAGCGGCAGGCGCGGCCTGTGCTGCCGCTGTCGCCCCCGCAGCGGGAGCAGCCGCCCCCTGCGCCCGCGCGCCGCCATTCCATCCGCCCATCCCGGTCAGCACCGCTGCTGCCATCGCTACCCCAACTGCGCGAATTCGACCCGTTCGTTGCACAAACACGCTCCTGACAGACCCAAGACAGAAATGCAAACTCCTACAACTCACCACAATCCAACCCACCCCGCACATCCGGCACACGGGGACCCTTCGCTCTCCATGGAGGCGCTTCGGACCTCATTACTGTGGCGGACCGGACGGCGCAGGCGGAGTCGTAGCTGGCGCAGGCGGAGTCGCAGTTGGCGCGGCCAGGCCCTCGGCACCGCCCTGACGGCGTCGTCCGCCGCCAGCCGCCGCGCCCGGCTCCGCAACACCCATCTTGGTCGGAGTAAACACTCCATTCTTCAATCCGCCGGCCGCCATCACCGTATCGCCAACCTTGATGTCCGCCAGCGTAATGCTCTCCGGCGCAGGCGGCGGCGCGCCCTGTCCTTCAGCGCCGCCTTGCCGGCCACCGCCGAACCCTCCAAATCCGCCCGTGGCCAGACCGCCGGCAGCCTGCACATCCGCCGCAACCCCGCGCGTCCCTCGCTGAAAGCTGGTTCCCTCATCCACCTGGATCACTTGGCTCACATTGTCCGTGCGCATCACCGTCAGCTTCAAATTGTCCGCGTCGATCGCCGTGATCTTCCCCGTGAGGTACGTCTTTCCCAGGTTCTCCTTCGCCTTCGCGACCGTCGCGGCATCGACCGCATTCACCATCATGGCCTGCACCGTCTTCTTGTCTGCATCGACGGCGCCCGCCGCGGTCACCATATCGCCGGCCTTCACATCGCTCAGCTTGATCGCCTGGCGGTTCTCCATGATCCGCGCCGTGTCCGTGACCGTGACGTCGTAGGAATCGCCCGCGTCCGTCTTAATCGTCAACTTGCCCGGCGCAGTCGCCGTCACCGTCCCCTGCACCATCTGCCCGCCAAAACCGCCGCGTCCGCCGCGTCCCCCACCACTACCCTGCCCACCGCCCTGCCCATAACCCCCGCCCTGCGCGTGCATCCGCGCAGCCGGCACAAGCACCATCGCCGCCGCTAGAACCACGCCCGTGAAGTGGGACCTTCGAATCACTTGCCGATCTCCGCTACCGTAGGAATCTTGTCGGAATCTGCTAGTACAGACGGTGGGCCGCCGGGAAAGGACGCGAAGGGCCCAATAATTTCCCCATGCCCATGCAGGCTCCCTGGGCTGTGCTCGTGGTCCCCGGCGCGCGCTTGGGATACACTCCCGCAATGCACGACTTAGCCGGCAACGCATCCCATGTCGAAGGACATTTCGAGTCCAGCGAGACCGTCCGCGACGTCGTCATCGGCCTCTCCGACGGGCTCACCGTCCCCTTCGCCCTCGCCGCCGGCCTCTCCGGCGCCGTCTCCAACGCCCACATCATCGTCCTTGCCGGCCTCGCCGAGATCGCCGCCGGCTCCATCGCCATGGGCCTCGGCGGATACCTCGCCGCCCGCGGCGACGCCGAGCACTACGCCTCCGAGCTCGCCCGCGAACAGGACGAAGTCATCACCCGCCCCGACGACGAAGCCGAAGAGATCTACGAGATATTTGCCCAGTACTCCGTTCCCCGCGAGTCCGCAGCCCCCGTCCTCGCCGCCCTCCAACGGAACCACCCCGCCTACGTCGACTTCATGATGCGCTTCGAGCTTGGCCTGGAGAAACCCGCATCCAACCGCGCCAGCCGCTCCGCCATCACCATCGCCACCAGCTACATCGCCGGTGGCCTCGTCCCGCTGGTGCCCTACATGTTCGTCGGGGCTGCGGTCATACCCAACACCACCACAGCACTCGGCTTCTCTGTCATCATCACCGTCCTCGCCCTCGTCCTCTTCGGCACTCTCAAAGGCCGTCTCCTCGGCACCGGCGCAATCCGCAGCGGCATCCAGACCTCCCTCATCGGCGGCGCCGCGGCCGCGGCCGCATACACCCTCGCCCGCCTGCTCAACAGCCACACTCAGTAGCCCTCCTAGTAGCCCTCCCCGTAGCCTTCCCCGTGGTCCGGCCCCAAAGCTGCGCGCCCGGTAGCCTGCCAACCTCCGCGGAACACGCCCTCGGTTCCGGGAACTCAATTGGCCGAATTCCCCAAGTGGAAAATACTTTCCCACTCTCCCGCCCCAAATCCACCGGATTGGCCCGAAATGACACTGCGTTTCGTCCTGCGTCCCTACCCGATCCACTGATGTGCAACGATTTGCAGTCGCGGCGCCCTCGCCACGCTCCCATCCGCCGAGTTTGGCCTGACTCTTGCATAGAGAGAGGCAGCACTCATACAAGGAACCTCCTCATGCGATTCAAACCTGCCGTCCTTGCTGTGTCCTTCTCTCTCGTCGCTTGCATTCTTGGAACGCCCATGATCTTTAGGGTCGGTGCCACATCGTCCGCCATTACCCCGGAGCTATCCAGCCTTCTCCTCCTGGGTACAGGACTGTTGGGCACCGCAGCCATCATGCGCCGCAGGCTGCAGTTGCAGCCGCTGCGCGCGAAAGGCCGCTAGCCCTCCACAAGTTGCTGAACTTGCCTCACTGAATGACCCCGCGCAGCAAGTTTGCGCGGGGCCTTTGTTTTGTTCCCCCTGGGCGAGACTCCACCCGTCAGGCAGGCCGCCCCGGCTGTGCGAGTATGGGGAATGGCTCGCGACGCAGTCGACAGCAAGCTCCCCTTAGGCCCGGTCGCGACCACCACTCGCCGCGCCGCGGAGCGTCTCCGCGCAGGCCATCTCTGGGTCTACCGCTCGGATGTGGAGCGACTCACGCCGGACCCCGCCGCTGCCGTCGAACCATCCGCGGGCAGTATCGCCACCATCCCGCCCGGCGCGCTTGTCACCGTCGCCGACACGCGCGGCATCCCTCTCGGCTCCGCGCTCTTGAGCACCGCCTCTGAGATCGCCCTCCGCCTCGTCTCCCCCCACCCCGCACTCACCCGCACCCAGTACCTCGACGACCTCCGCGCCCGCGCCCAATCCGCCCTCACCCTCCGCGAGACCCTCGTCCCCGAGGCATTCTCAGAGACCGGGCCGCAGACGAACGCCTGCAGGCTCCTCTTCTCCGAGGCCGACAACCTCCCCGGCATCGTCGCCGACCGCTACAACGAGATCGTCATCCTCCAACTCCTCATCCAGGGCACCGCGCAGGACGACGTCCGCCGCGTCCTCACCGATCTCCTCTCCGCCCATCCCTGGATCCACACCGCCGTCGAGCGCCCCGACCCCCGCATCCGCGAGCTGGAACAACTCCCACCTACACCCGATGCCCCGCTCTTCACTCGCGACCCCAACTCCCCCGCAACCCTCCAGACCATCTTCACCCTCAATGGTCTGCGATTCCACTTCGACGTCGCCTCCGGCCAGAAGACCGGCGCCTTCCTCGACCAGCGCCTCAACTACGCCGCCGCCGCCCGCCACGCCCGCGGCCGCGCCCTCGACGTCTGCACCTACCAGGGCGGCTTCGCCCTCCACCTCGC
>JBEKDS010000009.1:0-101062 GCA_050014235.1 Acidobacteriaceae bacterium | reverse complement strand
GATTGGGCCACCACCAGCGTCAACCTCGACCTCAAACAGCTACTCTCCCGCGCCGAGCCGCACTAACGAGATAATCGACATATGGCCCCAAGCAAGACCGTTGCAGTGAAGAGCCCTCGCAAGCTCATCGAAGTGGCTCTGCCGCTCGACAAGATCAATGCCGCTGCCGCGCGCGAGAAGTCCATCCGCCACGGACATCCCAGTACACTGCATCTTTGGTGGGCACGACGGCCGCTGGCGGCTGCCCGAGCGGTTCTATTTGGGCAGCTCGTCAATGATCCCGGATATGAGCGTCATCTGAATCGCGGCGTCAATAAGGTGGAGGCCGCGAAGGAGCGCGAGCGTCTCTTCAAAATCATCGAGGACCTCGTCGTATGGGAGAACTCCAACGATGAGAAATTCCTTGCCCCTGCACGGTCGGAGATTTGGAAAAGTTGGCGCGAGACCTGTGAGTTGAACCGCAACCATCCCGATGCAGCTACGCTCTTCAATCCGGAGAAGCTTCCAGCGTTTCACGACCCATTCGCCGGCGGCGGCGCGATTCCACTGGAGGCGCAACGTCTGGGCCTGGAGAGCTACGCCTCCGACCTGAATCCGGTCGCGGTCACCATCAACAAGGCGATGATCGAGATCCCGCCGCGCTTTGCTGGGCGCGCACCCATCGGGCCCGTACCTCCCGGTGAGCGCGATCCGGGACTCTCTCGGTCCGACTGGCCCGGTGCAAGCGGACTCGCCGAGGACGTGCGCCGCTATGGCGCCTGGATGCGGGCGGAAGCCGAAAAGCGGATCGGCCACCTGTACCCAAAGGTGGAGATCACCGCAACGATGGCTGCGGACCGCCCGGATTTAAGGCCGCTTGTCGGCCAGTCGCTCACGGTCATCGCATGGCTCTGGGCGCGCACGGTTAAGTCGCCGAACCCAGCCTACTCACATGTTGAAGTCCCCTTAGCGTCCACGTTTGTACTTTCTTCGAAGGCTGGAAATGAAGCCTACGTGAAACCGATCCTTGAAGAAGGCGGGTATCACTTCACTGTTAAATTGGGAGAGATTCCAGCATCCGCAACAAATGGAACTAAACTTTCCCGAGGTGCAAACTTCGAGTGTCTGATGTCGGGCACGCCTATAGATCCGATATACATAAAGAAGGAAGCCATCTCCCAACGAGTTGGCCACCGTTTGCTTGCAATAGTCGCAGATACGGGCCACGGTCGTGTGTTTCTGCCGCCCGTCCATTCGCATGAAGTCATCAGCAAGCAGGAACGGCCGGCAGACGCTCCAACCGCGCCAATACCCAAGGATCCCAGAGCCTTTACGCCTATACTTTATGGCTTCGATTCTTTCGACAAGCTCTTCACATCAAGACAGCTAATAACTTTGAGCACTCTTTCTGAGTTAGTGGGCGAAGCAGTTAAGAAATGCATCGAGGAATCACCAGAGGCCGATTCCGCTGGCAAATCAACGTCGGTGGACAAAGGTGGCGTAGGCGCTCGTGCCTACGCTGAAGCTGTAGGCGTTTATCTCGCGTTCGCCACAAGCAAAGTCAGCAACTTAGGGTCCGCGCTCACCTCTTGGATGAATGACCGAAGCGCCTTTCGTGAAACATTTGCCCGACAAGCACTCTCGATGATCTGGGACTTCGCGGAGGCTAATCCATTCGCCGACGTTGGAGGAGGATTCTCTACCTGCGTAGAGAAGGGCGCTATGGCCATCGCTCACCTGCCTGTATCGTGCAGCGGAAAGGCCTCCCAGAACGACGCCGCTACGCAAACCATCAGCAAGAACAAGATCGTGTCAACAGACCCGCCGTACTACGACAACATTGGATACGCGGATCTGTCGGACTTCTTTTATATATGGCTTCGAAGGAGTCTCCGACCTTTATTCCCGGACCTTTACGCGACACTAGCGGTTCCCAAAGAAGAGGAACTTGTTGCCTCTCCGATTCGTCATGGGGGTAGGGTAGAGGCGCAGTCCTATTTTCTGGAAGGCATGACTCGAGCCTTGGCGAGGCTCGCAGAAGATGCGCATCCCGCATTTCCGGTCACGATCTATTACGCATTTAAGCAGTCCGACACTAGCAGCATCGACGATACGTCAAGCACGGGTTGGGTAACCTTCCTCGGCGCTGTGCTGCGAGCCGGTTTCGTTCTATCAGGGACCTGGCCGATAAGAACGGAAGGCGCAGGGCGCATTCGAGCCACCGGCAGTAACGCACTTGCCTCATCAGTTGTTCTCGTTTGTCGGAAGCGAGATGTTGAGGCTCCGACCATTTCTCGGCGCGACTTTCTCCGGGAACTTGGCCAGGCGTTACCCGATGCCCTAATCGATATGACGCGCGGCGGCGAAAACTCACCCGTCGCGCCCGTCGATCTCTCCCAAGCCATCATCGGCCCCGGCATGGGCATCTTCTCGAAATACAAGGCCGTGCTCGAGGCCGATGGCAGTCCGATGAGTGTCCGTACCGCGCTTCAACTCATTAATCGCTTTCTTGCCGACGACGAGTTCGATCCAGCGACGCAGTTCTGCTTGCAATGGTTCGAGACCAACTACTGGAAGCCCGGAGTCTACGGCTCCGCCGACGTGGCCGCTCGAGCCAAGGGTACTGACGTAAGCTCCCTCAACCGTAATGGTGTGCTCGAATCTGGCGCGGGCGAGGTAAGACTGCTCCGTTGGTCGGATCTCGAGGACGGCTGGACGCCTGAACATAGCAACCAGACGCCAGCGTGGCAAGCACTGCACCAGCTGATCCGCAGCCTAAACACGTACGGCGAACAGGCCGCCGGGGCCCTGCTGGCGCGAATGCCCGCGGTGAGTGGTCCAGTCCGTACGCTTGCCTATCGCCTCTACACCTTGTGCGAACGCAAAGGTCTGACTGACGATGCGCGTGCCTACAATGAGTTGATCGGCGCCTGGGCGGCTATCGAGGTTGCCGCCATCGAGATTGGGCCGATCGAAACACAAGCTGATCTGTTCTAGAGGACGTTACGCAATGAAGCCTTGGCGCGAAGTCGCTGTACCGCACGAAGACGTAGTGAAGGGCACCTTCCAACAGTCGGAATTTGCAGCCGACCTTGCTAAGGTCCACGAGGGCACCGCGCCCGCCGGCTACCAGGACCCGGCGGAGTTCTTTGAACGCACCTTCATCACCGAAGGCATGCGGTTGCTGCTGGATTCCGTGGTGCGCCGGCTTTCCGGCGCGGGTGGCGACCCTGTGGTCCAGCTCCAGACAGCCTTCGGCGGCGGCAAGACCCACACCATGCTGGCCGTCTACCACCTCGCGAACAGCAAAGTGCCCGCGAGCAAACTACCGGGTGTCTCCGCGATTCTGGACGCAGCAGGCATCACAGAGTTGCCACGCGCCAAGACGATCGTTCTGGACGGCACGCGGTTCTCGCCCAGCCAGCCCAAGAAGCATGACGGCCTGGTCGTCCGGACCCTATGGGGGGAAATGGCGTGGCAGTTGAATGGTGCGGAGGGGTTCGCCGTAGTTGCTGATAGTGACGCCAACGGAACGGCGCCGGATGCTTCGCTTATTGAGGGTTTGCTGGCAGCGCAGCAACCTGTCGTGATGCTCGTGGACGAACTCGTAGCCTATCTGCGCCAGTTCGAAGACGGCCGCAGTTATCCGGGCGGAAACTTTGACTCGAATCTCACGTTCATCCAGAACCTGACGCAAGCATTCAAGGCTGTCCCGCGAGCCATCCTCTTGGTCTCGCTACCGGCGTCGAAGGTATCTGAGGCTGGTAGCGCGCGCGGCCAGAGGGCTATGGACGCGATAGAGGGCGCCCTCTCGCTGGCTAGCCTGGAGAAGACAGTGGGTCGTGTACATGCGCTGTGGAAGCCCGTGGGCACGGAAGAAGCCTTTGAAATCGTTCGGCGGCGACTCTTCACGAAGATTGCGGATCAGGCTCAGGCCGAGGCGGTATGCCGGGAGTTCGCGGATGCTTACACCCAAAACCGGCAGGATCTGCCGAATGAGACGCTGGAGAGCCACTACTACGACCGCATGGTTCGCGCGTATCCGATCCATCCCGAGGTCTTTGACCGGTTGTACGAGGACTGGTCGACACTGGACAACTTCCAGCGCACCCGCGGCGTATTGACGCTGATGGCCAAAGTGATCCACCGGCTTTGGAAGGATGGCAACAACGACCCTTTCATCATGCCTGGCAGCCTGCCGCTCCAGGACGCGCAGACACGCAACGACATGATCTATTACCTGCCACAGGGGTGGGACCCGGTCGTCGAGAGCGACATCGACGGCGAACGGGCCGAGACGATCGAGATTGAGGCCCAGGACCCGCGATTTGGGAGCCTCCAAGCGTGTCGTCGGCTTGCTCGCACGATCTTTCTCGGTAGCGCGCCGACGACGGCGAATCAGACGGTACGGGGTATCCACGCGCAACACATCTTGCTTGGGGTACTCCAGCCAGGGCAGCAGGTGAGCGTCTACAAGGACGCCTTGCGACGGCTCTCCGACCGGCTGCACTACCTGAACAAGTCCGAAGACCACTACTGGTTCGACGTGAGACCGAATCTTCGCCGTGAGATGGAGGACCGGAAGCGGCATTTTACAGCCAAAGGCGATCTTGTGCCGGAGATTCAGAATCGGCTGCTCAGCCTGATCAGCGCGACGACGTTTGCCGGCGTCCATGTCTTCACACCCAGTGCCGATGTACCGGATGACTGGAGGATGCACCTGGCGGTGCTGCCACCGTCGGCGCCGTTCAGCAGGGGACCTAATCCGCTTGCGACCAGGGTTGCGCTGGAGATACTGAACAATCGCGGCGATCAGCCTCGGATCAAGCGGAATCGACTTCTCTTCCTGGCTGCCGATGCTGAGTCTACGGCCCGGCTCGAAGATTTGACGTGCTCGTTTAAGGCGTGGGAGTCAATCGTCAACGATATCGATGCGATGGCCTTGAATCTCGACCAATTACAGAGCAGACAGGCCCGCAAGAATCGAGACAGCGCGTCGGAAGCGGTCAACCGTACGATCCGTGAGACCTACCGCTGGCTACTCGCGCCAACGGAGGAGGTTGAGGCCAAGGGGATTTCTCCATTGAAGTGGGAGAGCTTCGGATTGAATACGGGAGCTCCCTCCTTCACAAAGGAGATTGAACGGATTCTGACAGAGCATGAGCTGGTGATCGATAAGTGGGCGCCCGTGCATCTCGACACCATCCTGCGGGCTTGGTTTTGGAAAGAGGGCGTTCGGGATGTTGAGGCCAAAGACATCTGGCAGAAGACCTGCCAGTACCTCTACTTGCCTCGACTGAAGGACAGCCATGTGTTCCAGGCCACTCTGGCGGACGGTGCGGGTACCCGCGACTACTTCGGCCTCGCCATGGGAAAGCGAGAAGGGAAGTACCTATCGTTCAGCTTCGGTCACAGGCCAGCGATCTACCTTGAAGAGACCCTGATCATCGAGCCGAAGGTTGCCGCTGAGTATGAAGCGGCCATCAAAGAAGAAGAAGTGAAAGGGCGCGGCGCGGATGGGGCTGCGCCGACCAATCCGACGGTGACACCACAACCTAATGGCCTTGGTGGGTCCCCTGCAACGCAGACGGCGCGTTCAACGAAGAAGCGCTTCTTTGGGACCACTGGTCTCGACCCAATATTGGCAAAGAAGCAGTTCGCCGACGTGGTTGATGAGGTTGTTCAGCAGTTCACAACCAAGGTGGGCAGCGAGGTCACCATCACCGTCGAAGTGCAAGCCCGATCAGCAGCCGGTTTCGATGAGGGTGTGCAACGCGCTGTGCGAGAGAACTGCAAGACGCTAAAGTTCCGTTCGTTCGAGTTCGAGGCCGAAGAGTAAGATTCAAGTCTTGAACCGCGCGGGTGATAAGAACTAAGAAACCGACAGATTAGATCCATAGGAACTATGCAGAACCCCAGACGTTCCCCAGGGAAGCAAGGCGCCGCATTCTCAGCGCGTACTCGTACGCGAGCGCTTGTACGAAGCCCCGGTTACGACACGGAGCGTTTTGAACCGCGCACAATCGATTTTTCCCAGATTCGATTGTTAGCAAGAGCTGAGTTGAAACGTCGGGGCCAATCGTATCGGGCGTAGGTGATCCGTGGCCCCATTCGCGCACACTTTCGGTCTCTAGATCGTCGAGAAGTCCCCGGTCCGCTCGACAATCAATTTCTCGCTAAGAAAATGGGAGTCGGCACTATAGCAACGGTTAGCTGCGGGTCGGTGGTAGCCTATTGGCGTCATGTGTGGCCGCTACTACCGCGTCGGCGAAAAGCAGGCAATTGCCGAGAGGTTTCAGATCCAGGAGGATGGGGATTTCGCCGTCGCATCCGACTTCAACATCGCACCGACAACCTTCCAGCCCGTGATCCGCCTGGAGCGGCAATCGGATGCTCGGGGGTTGGCTCTCATGCGGTGGGGACTGGTTCCGCATTTTGCCAAGAGCATCTCCGATTTCAACGGTTTTTCAGCCTTCAACGCCCGCGCTGAGACGCTCGCAACCTCCGCGACATGGCGCGGTCCCTTCCAGCGCCGTCGCTGCCTCGTCCCGGCGGACGGCTTCTATGAGTGGAAGAGGCTGGACAGCGTCACCAAGCCCGCGAAGCAGCCCTATGCTATCTCGCTCGCGTCCGGCTCGCCGATGGCCCTGGCTGGTCTCTGGGACGCCTGGAAGGAGCCTTCTGGGGAATGGCTCCAGAGCTTCGCCATCGTCACCACGGAGGCAAATGAGATCATGGCTCCGATTCATGAACGGATGCCCGTCATTCTCCACCAGAGGGATTGGGAGGAGTTGGTTGAGCCGAGACAATAGCCGCCCGCCTCCGTCACACCTTTTGCGCCCCTATGACTCCGATGAGATGCGGACCGTGCGCTGCAATCCGCTGGTGGGCAACGTCCGCAACAACGGGCCGGAGATGCTGAATAGCGCGTGACAAGCGCGCGTCCGCCGCTTGCGCGAGGTTTTTCCCCATCGCGGATCGTATTGGCGCGTTCTAAGGCCTCCCGCGTTGCTAAAACTTCGGGACGCTGTCGGGACGATGGAGGTTGTATTTGGGGTCACACGGGGGCAAACCTTGCACCGGCCAATCCTCAATAAAAGGCGCGTCTTTACTGCCTAATCGCCAAGCCATGCACCTTTGGGCAAACCCAAGCAAAACAGCCCCGCACGCACTCTCAAGGCGGAGAGTCCGGGTTCGAGCCCCGGTAACGCTACCAAAATTTCAGGCAACCGAAAAGACCGGACTTACTCTGCACTGACTTGTGCGGGGAAGGGGATGAAGCGGCCGTCGCAGTTGGTGGCGATTGCCGTGGAGGGTGCGCCGGTGAGGGTGATGTCTTCGCCGGTGAAGGTGAAGTTGGTGGCGTCGATGTGGATGTCGGCGTGGCGGGCGGAGGTGTGGGTGGGGGCGGATTGGGCGACTACGTTGTGGAAGGTAAGGGTGAGGGGGTGGGCGGCGTCGAGGCCATCGATACTTATACTGCCCGATCCAACGCTTCCCGATCCTGTGCTAGCCGGGCCAGCGCCGCCGGTTGCGCCTTGGATCAGGATGTTGCTTAGGACGATGTTGGTGTACTGCGGGGGCTTGTTGTGGCTGGTGGCGTCGACTTCGTGGTGGCCGTCGGAGCCGGAGTGGGCGCCGATGGAGATGGGGGTGCCGGTGTTGCGCATGCAGATGTCGTTGAAGGTGACGTCGTCGACCAGGCCGCCGAGCTTGTCATTGGACTTCATGTTGATGCCGGTGCTGGTGCCGTCGAGGGTGAGGCCGGAGATGAGGACGTGGCTGATGCCGCCGGAGGTAGAGCTGCCGGTGCCGACGCCATGGCCGGCGTAGAAGTGGTTGTCCAGGACGCTGATGTTGGCGGTGGCGGAGCCGGTGCGGGACTTGATGGCGAGGTTGTCGTCGCCGGCGTAGATGAAGGAGTGGGCGATGGTGACGTTGGTGGTGTCAGTTGCAACCTCGGGCCAGGGCTGGCCGAGGTTGATGCCGTCGCCGTTGAGCGCGTCGCGCGGGACGTTGATGATGATGCCCCAGACGGTGAAGCCGTTGCCGCCGGCGTAGGAGACGGCGAAGTTGGGCGAGTTGCGCAGCTGGATGCGGTAGAGGGTGAAGTCGTCGCAGTGGACGAGGGTGATGAGGCGGGGGTTGTTCTGCAGGCCGATGACTTTGGGCGGTGTCGAGGTGTCTTTGGGGACTTTGCCTACGGCGCGGGCCCAGCGGGTGTACTCGACGGGCCAGCCCATGATGGATTGTTCGGCTAGGTCTTCCCAGGTGATTTGTTGGCCGAGAAGCTGGGCGAAGCGGCGGCCGTCAATGATGCCGTCGCCCATGATGGCGGCGCCGGAGACGTCGTGGCCGCCGATGAGGGGCTTGCACTCGTGGCCGGAGAGGCCTTGCGTGTAGGGATATTTCTTTTCGGTGACGGTGCCGCAGAGGCCGGGGTCGATGTCGTAGTCGCGCGGGTTGCGGGAGGCGAAGAGGATGGCGCCCTTATCGATGAGGAGGGTGACGCCGGCGCGGAGTTCAAGCGGGCCGGTGAGGAAGGCGTCTTTATCCTGTGCGGGACCGGCCGCGGGCTTGAGCTCGACGGCGTGGCCGGGCTTGCATCGGTCCATGGCCTGCTGGATGCGGAGGGTGTCGGGGTGGGACTCGTCGGCTTCGGCGAGGTCGCCGGCGTGGGGGTCGAGGCGGGCGGTGAGGACGGTGCAGGATGGCGGAATTTTGGGCTCGGTCACGCGGCGGGTGTCTTGCGCGGGCGCGTGGAGTGATGTGGAGATGGCGATCAGAGCGAGTGGCAGGATTCGCATGGGTCCGAAGATGAGACGGCCCTCCGGCGCGAAAAGACCCGATTGGCAAATGAACCGCCGTTATGGGCAGCGTGCGCTTTCCGCATTGAGCGCCACGAGGCTATGATAAAAGGCGTTGTGCATTCGACGGGAGATGGATTCTTTTATGGCGACGGCAAGTTGTGATATCGGCCTGATTGGGCTGGCGGTGATGGGGCAGAATTTGGTGCTGAACATGAACGACCATGGATTCAAGGTGGCGGTCTTCAATCGCACGGTCTCGAAGGTGGACGACTTTCTCGCCAACGAGGCGAAGGGGACGCAGGTGGTGGGCGCGCACTCGCTGGAAGAGATGTGCGGGATGCTGAAGCTACCGCGGCGGGTGATGATCATGGTGAAGGCGGGCGACGTGGTGGACCACACCATCGAGCAGGTGCTGCCGTATCTGGAGAAGGGCGACATCATTATCGATGGCGGGAATTCGCTGTTTACGGATTCGAACCGGCGGACGAAGGACCTGGCGGCGAAGGGGATATTGTTTGTGGGGACAGGGGTCTCGGGCGGCGAGGAGGGGGCGCGGTTCGGGCCGTCGATTATGCCGGGAGGCAATCCGGCGGCGTGGCCGTATGTGAAGAACATCTTCCAATCGATCGCGGCCAAAGTGGACGACGGGACGCCGTGCTGCGACTGGGTGGGCGAGGACGGCGCGGGGCACTACGTGAAGATGGTGCACAACGGTATTGAGTATGGCGATATCCAGCTGATCTGCGAGGCGTACCAGTTGCTGAAGGATGCGCTGGGGCTGAGCGCGGACGACCTTGCGGAGATCTTTACTGAGTGGAACAAGGGCGAGCTGGACAGTTATCTGATCGAGATTTCGGCAATCATCTTCGCCAAGAAGGACGAGGACGGGACGCCGCTGCTGGACAAGATTCTGGATACGGCGGGGCAGAAAGGGACGGGAAAGTGGACGGCGATCTCGGCGCTGGACCTGGGGATGCCGCTGACGCTGATTGGGGAGAGCGTGTTTGCGCGGTGTCTTTCGGCGCTGAAGGACGAGCGGGTGCAGGCGTCGAAGGTGTTCCAGGGGCCGTTGGAGCTGCAGTTGATTCGGGTGATGACCGCCGGTGAGCGCCCTCCGGTCCGGGCCGCCGCGCCGCCACGGACGGCGAACGAGATGAAGGAGTTTAAGAAGGAGTTTGTTGAAGATGTACGGCGGGCTCTGTACTGCTCCAAGATGGTGAGCTACGCGCAGGGGTACATGCTGCTGCGCGCGGCGGAGAAGGACCAGGGCTGGCACCTGAACATGGGCGGGATTGCGCTGATGTGGCGTGGCGGCTGCATCATTCGCAGCGTCTTCCTGGGCAACATCAAGGCGGCTTACGACAAGAATCCCGATCTGGCGAATTTGCTGCTCGACGACTTCTTCTCGGGCGCGCTGATCAAGTACCAGGCGAGCTGGCGGAAGGCGATCATCCATGCGATTGAGATTGGCGCGCCGACTCCGGCGTTCTCGACTGCGCTGGCCTTCTACGATGGCTACCGGACGGCGCGGTTGCCGGCGAACCTCCTGCAGGCGCAGCGCGACTTCTTCGGGGCGCACACGTATGAGCGCGTGGACAAGCCGCGCGGGGAGTTCTTCCATACGAATTGGACGGGACGCGGAGGCAGGGTCTCTTCGACCACCTACAACGCGTAGAGGCTGGCGGGAGCGCGCCTCGGGGCTATTGGTGGAGTTGCAGCCATGAGTCCCAAGTGTAGATGGCGATGATGAGGACGGTGAAGATGCCGGAAAGAGTGCCCAGCACGCGGACGTAGGGCAGCGTCTTGTTGACGCGGCGGACGATGGAGCTCTGGCGCTGCTGCTCGTTGGCGTTGATGTCGGCCAGGAAGAGTTGATTGTCCTCGTAACGCGTGATGGTGCCGTTGTATGCGAGCAGCGCCAGGAACAACCCTGTCAGCACGGCCCAGAGGACGATCAGGAGTGGTAGTGCGTTCATCATGAGGTAGACTCCCTTCTTGCGTAGCGCAGATTGCACGGCGACCCGGCGTAATTCTGGGGAACGGTGGGAGGGGCACGCACGAACAGTCGCCGCTCTAGATGATACGCCCCGGTCGTGGCCGTTATCCAGTGTTCTTCGCAGGCGTGGGATTTGCCAGTAGCAATTCGGATACCGGCCGCGGGCTGCATCCGGGGCGCTGCCGGCGCCATCTAATCTCCTGCTTGTTCATATATTTGGCTGGTCCGGCGGCGCGGATTTTCTTGCCGCGGCGGGGCGGGCCAGATACACTGAAGTTGCAGATGTTTAAAGGAGATTCGCCCATGGCAACCGCAACTGTAACGCCCAGCCCGGAAGTCGTCACCGCAGCGCCCAAGGCACAGCCGGTTACGCTGACTCCGGCGGCGATCACCAAGGTGAAGGAGATTATGGCGACCCAGGACCCGGTGCCCGCGGGGTTGAGGATCGGCGTGGTGGGCGGCGGATGCTCGGGGTTCCAGTACTCGATGTCGTTCGAGAACCAGAGCGGGATGATGGACAAGGTGTATCGCTTCGACGACCTGAAGGTGTTTCTGGATGCGACGTCGGCGATGTACCTGAACAACTGCGTGGTGGATTATGTGGAGACGCTGGAGGCGGCTGGGTTCAAGTTTGAGAATGCCGCGGTGAAGAGCACCTGCGGGTGCGGGTCGTCGTTCAGTGTTTAGGTTAGTGTCTGGCTCAACTATTTGGGTTTGAGTTTTTGTAGGATGAGGCACCTTTTGCGCGTTGGCGCGGAAGGTGCCTCTTTACGTTTTATTGTGTCGGTACAGAGCAGGGCGTGGAGGATACTGAGGTATGGCGAGTGCGACCCAAATCCGCGAATTTGCTGTCTGAGGATGATCGTGCCCCGGCGACGATGACGGTCGATCAATATTTGAGCAGTATGTTTCATCCAGACTGCGACTTTGTGGATGGCAGGATCGAGGAGCGCAACGTGGGCGAATACGAGCACAGCCGCGTGCAGGGAATGCTGATCCGGATTTTCAGCAACAATGAGCGGGAGTGGCGCGTGGTTACCACTCCGGAATGCCGTTTGTAGGTTGCGGCGGAGCGATTCCGGATTCCGGACGTGATGGTGTTGCGGCGCGGGACAAAGTTTACGCGGATCATTCGCGAGGCTCCGCTGTTGTGCATCGAGGTGTTGGGTCCGGAGGACACCTGGGCGCGGATTCGGGAGCGGCTCAACGACTATCTGGCGATGGTTGTTGAGCACATCTGGTGCTTCGAGCCTGAGGCGCGCGAGGTCCCCCGGTATACCGCTGAGGGCTTTGTGAAGGTGACGGAGCCGGAGTTGACCATCGAGGGGACCGAGGTGCGGGTCAACCTCGCCGGGGTGTTCTCGATTCTGGATGAGGAGTTGGGGGCTGGGCGAGGTTCATGGCTGGGCCGTCTTTGCGGCGGCGGGTGGTGAGGGCTTCGGGACGGAATTTGCCGATGCGGCCGTGGGGGCCGACGACGAAGGGGAGCGACAGGGCGTTCCAGTCGCGGTCGGCGTCCGGGGGTTCGGCTGCGCTCCAGGGTCGATAGCCCACCCTTCGACGGTGAAGCTGTCGAAGGATGGGCCAACCAAATTTGCGGAAGGTTAGGGGTCAGGCGGTCTTGGGCTGGAAGAGCGCGATGGTGGCACCGGTGGGGTCGGCGAGGACGGTGAACCAACCGATGTTGGGGATCTCCTGGGGGCCGCGGTAGATGGTCGCGCCGAGGGATTTGGCTTTCTCGGTGGCGGCGTTGATGTCCTCCACGCCGACGTAGGCGAGCCATGCGGTGGGAACGCCGGGCATGGTGAAGAGACCGCCGCCGGGGCCGGAGGAGGGATGGAAGGTGGAGTAGATCATGCCCCCGCCCATGTCGTTGTCGGTGAAGGCCCAGCCGAAGAGATCGGTGTAGAAGGTCTTAGCGGCGGCGGTGTCGGGGGTACAGAGTTCGAGGTGAACGAAGGGGTTGGACATGAGTGGTGCCTCTGGGTGAGTTGGAATATGCGCAGCGCGGATTCAGGTGATGTTACGCGATGGCGATGAGGATGTGGGGCGGGCGGGCGGATTTTTAGGGAGATTTTGACTTGCGCTTGGCGGGGGTAGGGCGGGTGGGTTTGCGGTTCTTTTCGGCGCGGAGCTTCCAGGCGGTGCGCAGGGCGCCGGTGAGGATGTCTTCGGTGGCGGGAGCTAGGCGGATGTGGGTCATGCCCATGCGGCCCCAGCCCCCGTGGATGGGCAGGAAGACCTCGGGCTGATCGGCGAGAAAGCCGGCCTGGACTTCGGGGGTGAGCATGAGGTTTCCGTAACCGAGGTGCTGGGAGGCGAGGGTGGCGAAGATGCGGCCTCCGATGCGGAAGTCGGCCGCGCCCATGTGGGAGCCTTCTTCGGCGCCTTCGAGAGAGAGGGCGATGCGGCGGAAGTCGTCGGGGGTCATGGGCTCTCCGGGCTTCGCGAACCATTGTGCCACGAGCCAGGTCATATCTAAATAGCAGGACGGCCTTTGACCGCGCATCTCGCGGTCAAGCTGCGAAAGGCTACGCTCAGGATGACAATGCAAAAGCAGGTCCTTCGCTGCGCTCAGGATGACGATTTCTAATCGATGCAAGCTAGTGGGCGCCGGCGGGAGGGCGGCCGGGCTTGACTTTCTTGAGCATCCAGACGAAGCCGATGCAGATGAAGCAGAGGAGGGAGAGCCAGCGGAAGACGTCGACGAAGGACCAGAGGGCGGCCTGGCGGCCGAGTTCGTGGTAGAGGGTCGCTTGCGCGGGGGCGAGGGTGTTGCTGGGGCCGTAGGGATTGCCGAGGAACTGGCGGGTGGCGCCAAGCGAGTTCTGGAACTGCTGGCCGGTGATGGGGACGGAGTTGAGTATTTCGTTTTGGTGGACGTCGGCGCGGCGGGTGAGTAGGGTCTGGGCGACGGAGATGCCGATGGAGCCGCCGACGTTACGCATGAGGTTGAAGAGGCCGCTGGCGTTGCCGATCTGCCCGTTTGGTAGCGTGCCATATGTCGCCGTGTTGATCGGGACGAAGACGAAGGAGAGCCCGAAGCCGGTGATCAGGATGGGCACGAGCAAGGTGGTGGGGGAGATGTCCAGGGTGACGTTGCCGAAGTAGAGGGTGGTGCAGCCGAAGGTGAGGAAGCCGACGGTGAGCAGGTAGCGCGGGGCGACTTTGTTGGAGAGGTAGCCGATGAGGGGTAGGCCGGAGATGGTGCCGAGGCCGCGCGGCGCAACCACCAGGCCGGCAGTGAAGGCGGTATAGCCGAGCAGCTCCTGAAAGAAGAGGGGCAGGACGACGATGGTGGAGTAGATGGCGATGCCGAACATAAAGATCAGCAGGCAGCCGATGCCGAAGTTGCGGTTCTTCAGCAGCTTCAAGTCGACCATGGGCTCGTACTTGTGCCAGGAGTGCCACACGAAGAGCACGAAGCTGGTGATGAGGAAGAAGAAGGCCCAGCGCACCCAGAGGGCGCCGAACCAGTCGTCCTCCTGGCCCTTGTCCAGGATCACCTGAAGCAGCCCGGTCCACACGATCAGCGCGCCGAAGCCGATGTTGTCGAAGGCGGGCACACGCGCGTTCTTGATATAGGGCGGGTCATGGACGAAGCGGTTGATCATGAAGAGTGCGAGCGCGCCGACCGGGATGTTGATGTAGAAGGCGTAGCGCCAGGAGTAGGAGTCGGTAAGCCATCCGCCGAGGGTGGGGCCGAGGACGGGGGCGACGACCACGCCAAAGGCGAAGACGGCGATTGCGGCGCCGCGCTTGGCCGGCGGGAAGGACTCCAGCAGGATGGCCTGCGAGAGCGGCTGGAGTGCGCCTCCGCCCGCGCCCTGGACGACGCGGGCGATGAGGATGAAAGCCAGGGTGGGAGCGGCCCCGCAGGCGAAGCTGGCCACGGTGAAGATGGCCACGCAGGTCATCAGGAAGCGCTTGCGTCCGAAGCGCAGCGAGAACCAGTTGCTGGCGGGCAGGATGATGGCGTTGGCGACGAGGTAGCTGGTGAGCACCCAGGTGGCTTCGTCGGTGGTGGCGGAGAGTGAGCCGGCGATGTAGGGCAGCGCCACTGAGGCGATCGCGGTGTCGAGCACCTCCATAAAGGTGGCGAGCATGACGGCGGCCGCGATCAGCCAGGGGTTGACGGGGGCGTTGACCTCAGCGGATAGGCCGGGCGGGGCTGTGGCGGTCGCAGCCATTCGTTGGGGAGGCTCCTTTGGGGGAGACGGCAACGGGGGAAAGTGTCAGTATATAGAGGCGTGCGGTGGGGGGATGGATGCTTTTTCCTGCCGGATCGAGCAGGCCGCGGTTCGCCGCGCGCCTATTGCGACCAGGGCACGTACTGCTGCAGCAGGAGCGACTTGAGCGAGAGGTGGGTGGCGGCGGAGGTCTGGGTGTTCTGCTGCAACGTGGCGACGATCTGGTCGTGCTGTGGGGTGTCTTTACGCACGAAGGAGATCAGGAAGAAGGCGTTGCAGCGCGAGGCGCCCGCGTAGTCGTAGTCGTTCGCTCCACGGAGATACTGGGCGACGATGGTGTTGGAGCGCATCGGCCCGGGATGATTTGAGTCTTGGATTGCCTCCGGGCCGGGCGCGTCGGCGAAGACCAGAATGAGGTCGGGGTGGATGCGCTGCAGCTGTTCCACGGTGATGCCGTCGCGCGCGAAGCTATAGGTGCCGAGGCCGAGAAAGTCGTATGCCTCCCAGCCGGAGTAGTAGGGAATGACGCCGGCCTCGCCGGTAAAGACGACGTGGTCCGGAGAGAAGTGCGCGAGCCGCTGGCCGATCTCCATCTGCGCACGGCGCAGGCTGGGGAAGTAGGTTATGCCGGTGATGAGGCCGCTGGGCGACAGCGCCAACAGGAAGACTGCGGAGACGATGCCGAGGATGCGCGCGTTGCGGGCGGCATCTTCGACGATCAAGAACAGAAGCAGCACTGGGAAGGTCAACTGGAAGTAGAACCGGTCTGCATAGTTCATCGGCATGTCGTGAGGTGCGAAGAGCAGCAGCAGCAGGAGGAAGCTGGTCAGCGCGAAGACGCGCGTCACCCTCTCGCGCGCCAGCAGGAAGAGGAGGACGAGGGTGAAGCAGTAGAGGTCTGCCTGCATCAGATTGTCCGCCAGAGTGCGGGCAACGGTGTGCCAGGAGGATTCAAAGACCTTGGCATAAAACGGGTTGGGCAGCAGGTGGTGGAAGTAATGCCAGCGCGCCAGGAAGTAGACGACCCCGGCCAGCGCCGAGGCGAATAACCACGCGAGGTGCCTGGGCGCGCGGCCGCGGCGGCGCCAGAAGAGGGCCACGCCTACCGCGCTGAAGACGATGCCTTCGGGGCGGGTAAGCGGGAGCAGGAGGCAGAGCGCGTAGACCCATGCGGGTGAGACCACAGGCGCACGCCAGACGCAGATGGCCAGCTCGAGCAGCAGCAGCATGTAGAGCGGAGTCTCGAGGCTGGCGTAGGCGTGGATCCAGACGAAGGGATGGACTGCGATCAGCAGTGTTCCCAGCAGCACGGCGAACTGACTGGCGGCCAGAGCGCGCAGGCGGAGGAGCATTGCTCCGACGCAGGCGACGCCGAGGAGTTTGAAGAAGAGGGGGGGCGAGAGATGCAACAGCGCTGGCAGCACGCCGAGCGCGGTGTAGACCGCGCTGGTGTAGGCCTCTTCGTGAGGGCCGGTGGAGTTCCAGTTCCAGACGTGGTGGGTGACGAGGTTTTTGCCGTAGCGGAAGCTGATGTAGGCGTCGTCAACGGTGTACTGGAGGTAAAGAGCGGTCCAGAGCAGGGCGGAGAGCACGGCGAGGGCCGTGAGGAGGCTGCGGTGCGATTCGAACCAGTGAGCGAAAGAGGCCTCTTGATCGGGGACACCTGGGTCGGGGAACGCAGGCTGTGGTTGCTCTTCTGCTGCCATGGGAAGCTGAATGATAGCAGAGGGCGCCGGCGGGTTGGCGCCAAGGCGCCGCGCCGCGGGTGCGTTCCGCGGCGAGCTCGCGTCTACGGAGTGATCGAGCCGGTCAGGACTGTGCCTGCCTGGGCGCCCGTGCAGCCGCCGCTGATTGAAAGGCTGATGGGCAAGGATTCGGCGTTGGCGGTGACGCCGATTGTACCGCTGCTCAACTGCATGGTGTACCCGGTGATAAGGCCAGTGAGGGTACCTGTCGCGGAGAAGTTGCACGAGGAGCTGCTGAAGGACAGGCTGGCTCCGCTGACCGTGAACTGTCCGGCGGAATTTGGAGGTCCTTGGGTCACGGAGAGGGTCGCCTGGCCGGTGACCGAGCCTCCCGTCAGGGTGCCGCTGTAGTTTCCGGTGTAACTGATGTAGTCGATGTTTAGTGCCGTGGAAGCCAGAGCGCAATTGCCTCCGGCGATCTGGACGGTCCCAAAGGTGTAGTTGGGAGTGGTGGTTTGGATCAGCGGCAGCTGGATGTTGAATGTCGCCACGCTGCCGCTGCCGAAGCTGCCCGAGGTCAGGTTGATGGCGGTGCTCGAGATCGTGCCGGTCACTGAGATGGGCTGCGTGCCCGGCGAGCAGGTGGAGGACGGATTGAGGTACTGGAAGACGCCGGAGACGTTCGATCCCTGGATGGTCAGCGAGCCGGCAAAGTAGCCTGTGGCGGTCACGGAGTTTATGTTCAGAATCCAGTCCCCACTTGGGGGGCCAATGGTCCCAAGGGACGGTGAGCTCGATCCGCAGGCGAGCAGCGCGAAGAGTGGAAGCAGGAGGAAGAATCGCAGCCCGTGACGCACATGACGCATAGGGGCCATGGTACGCGGGCCGGAATCAAGGCGGCAAGGGGAATCGGGCAGTTGCGGCGTGGCAGGCTATTGGTCGGGTTGCGACCGGGCCGGCATTACATTCCGGGGCGGCGCGAGGGATGCGTGGAGGAGACGCGAAGTTCGCAGGGCCCGGCTTCGCAGGACCGGATGTGCGGCACACGGACCGAGTTGTTCGGCCCGAGGGAGGCCGTGGCGGAGGCGTAGTTTGAGGTGGTCTGCCAGTCGGTGTCGTTGTGGGGTCGGAGGAGTTGGGCCGAGGTGTCGGAGGAGCAGCCGGCGAGGAGGCCTGCGAGTAGTCCGGCGAGGCAGAGGGAGGTGAGCTGGAGGAGACGGCGGGGGAGAACGCGACGGGTGGATGGGGACGGATGCAGACGGCTCATGAGCGACGCTCCAAGTGCAGCAGGGACAACAGGTACATCGGCGTGACTGGGGGTAACGTTACGGGGTCTTGCACAAGTAGGCAATCACCCATTCGGGGGATGGGAACGGGGTGAAGTGAGGTTGGATGGCTACTGGCGGGTGAGGATGCCGAGGCTGGTGACGGAGCCGGATGCGGTGGAGCATGGGGGTGGGGTGAAGGTGATCTGGCCGGCGTCAATCAATGAGACGGCGGGATTGGTCGCGGCGGTGAGGCTGCCGCTGCTTGGACCGGTGGCGGAGGCGAGGGTAATCCAGAGGCCGGACAAGAGGCCGGTGAGGGAGGTTGTGGCAGAGCAGGCGCCGCTAGTATATGTGAAGGTGCCGGCGAGCGGGAACTGGCCGGCGGAGTTTGGTGTGGTCGACTGGGTGAGGACGATGCTGACGGTGCCGACAGTCTCCGGCCCCGAACCGGAGCCGGCGGGGCTGGGGTAGACGGATCCGGCAAATGTGCCGGTGAGCGATGCGCTGGGAGCGGCGGCGACCTGGGTGCCGGTTACTGGGCCTCCCCCGACTACCTGGCAGAGGTCTCCCCCACCATTGAGCACGCCGGATGCGGTGGTATCGGCGTTGGAGAATCGGAGCTTCGCTTCGGCGAAGGGTGCGGTGAGCACGACATTTCCGGTGGAGTCGATGGCGCCGGCCAAGTTGGTGATCGTCGGGCTGCATCCTGGTCCCTGGCCAAAGATGCCGATGACCTGGGAGTCCTGGGTTTGGAACACGCCGGAGAAGATGACCGCGCCAGGCGGGAGGGTGCTCGAAGTCTGGAACTACCAATAGCCGCTTGGGCCTAAGGTGTTGCTGGGGCCGGACGGGGGCGTGGTGGCAACAGGTATGGAGGATGAGCTGGCGCAGCCGAGGAGGGAGGCCAAGAAGATCAGCCCGGCGATCCGCAGGTTGGGCGACATGGCGCGATGGTATGCCCCGGGATGGCTGGGCTGCAAGGAGGATTGGGGGATTGGCAGGGGAGCAAGCGAAAATTCTGTCTGCCAGGGCCGCATCCTCGGCTTCGCTGCCTGCATCAGATACATTGACAGTAAGTCACTCATATGTGAGACTGGGTTGGTCAAGATTCACAAAGGGCAGGTACGGGCCGAGAGATTGGTAATAGTTTCAGATACTTAGGAGGCGGTTTATGGGAAAGATTATTGGTATTGACCTGGGAACGACGAACAGCTGCGTCGCGGTGATGGAAGGCGGCGAGCCCAAGGTGATCCCGAATGAAGAGGGCGGGCGGACCACGCCGTCGATCGTTGCGTTTACCAAGAGCGGGGAGCGGCTGGTTGGGCAGGTGGCCAAGCGGCAGGCGATTACGAACCCGGAGAACACGATTTACTCGATCAAGCGGTTTATGGGCCGCCGGCTGAGCGAGGTGGGCGACGAGTTGAAGATGGTGCCGTACAAGGTTGTCGCGAAGGGCGACAACGTGGCGGTGATTGCGCAGGGCAAGGAGTACACGGCGCCGGAGATCTCGGCGATGATCCTGCAGAAGCTGAAGAAGGCGGCGGAGGACTATCTGGGCCAGCCGGTGACCGAGGCGGTCATCACGGTTCCGGCGTACTTCAACGACGCGCAGCGGCAGGCGACGAAAGATGCTGGGAAGATTGCAGGGCTTGATGTGAAGCGGATTGTGAATGAGCCGACCGCGGCGGCGCTGGCCTATGGGCTGGACAAGAAGAAGGACGAGACGATTGCGGTCTACGACTTCGGCGGCGGTACGTTCGATATTTCGATCCTTGAGGTTGGCGAGGGCGTGATTGAGGTGAAGTCGACCAATGGCGATACACATCTGGGCGGCGACAACCTGGACCAGCGGATTGTGGACTGGCTGATCAACGAGTTCAAGAGCGACACCGGGCTGGACCTGCGCGCCAAGGGCAACGAGATGGCGCTGCAGCGGCTGAAGGATGCAGCGGAGAAGGCGAAGATCGAGCTCTCGACGGCGCAGGAGTCGGAGATCAATCTGCCGTTTATTACGGCGGACGCGAGCGGGCCGAAGCATCTGGTGCGGAATTTGACGCGGGCGAAGCTTGAGTCGCTGGTGGACGACCTGTTGCAGAAGTCGGTTGGGCCGTCGAAGCAGGCGATGAAGGACGCGGGCGTCGATGCCAGCAAGATCGATGAGGTTGTGCTGGTGGGCGGACAGACCCGCATGCCGGCGATCCAGGAGCTGGTGAAGAAGCTGTTCGGCAAGGAGCCGCATAAGGGCGTCAACCCGGATGAGGTGGTTGCGATCGGCGCGGCGGTGCAGGCCGGCGTGCTGGCAGGCGATGTGAAAGACCTGCTGCTGCTGGATGTGACTCCGCTGACGTTGTCGATTGAGACGATGGGCGGGGTGGCGACGAGCATGATCGCGCGCAACACGACCATTCCGACGAAGAAGACGGAAACCTTCTCGACCGCGGCCGACAACCAGACCGAGGTTGAGGTGCATGTAATGCAGGGCGAACGTCCGATGGCGGCGCAGAATCGCACGCTGGGCAAGTTCAAGCTGGGCGGGATTCCGCCGGCCCCGCGCGGCGTGCCGCAGATTGCGGTGACGTTCGACATCGACGCCAACGGCATTCTGAACGTGACGGCCAAGGACAATGCGACGGGCAAGGACGCGAAGATCACGATCACGAGTTCTTCGGGCCTGAGCAAGGAAGAGGTCGAGCGGATGGCCAAGGACGCCGAGGCGCACGCGGCCGAGGACAAGGAGCAGCGCGACAAGGTCGAGGCGCGCAACGGGCTCGACTCCATGGTCTACAACGTGGAGAAGATGCTGAAGGACTCGGGCGACAAGGTGCCGGCGGCGGACAAGTCCGAGGTTGAGACCGCGCTGGCCGAGGCCAAGACGACGCTTTCGGGCGACGGCGGCGCGAGTGAGCTAAATGCGGCGAAGGAGCGTCTAACTTCCGCTAGCCACAAGCTGGCCGAGGTGATGTACAAGGCGGCTGCTGCGACTCCGGCGGAAGGTGCGGCGGCGGATGGCGCCTCCGGCACGGAGGAAGAGGCAAAGAAGGATGAAGGCGTGATTGACGCGGAGTACGTGGACGTGGAGAAGTAAGACGACGCCAAGGAATCGGCGTCGGGCTGTGGGCATCGAATTGCAGGGAATGATGGCAGAAGGCAGGGCGAGAGCGCTCCCAATGGGCCTGGAGCGCTCTTCTTGCATCAAATCGAGGGATACAGGCCGAGCCAGGGGCCAGGAGGTGGGAGCGTATGACGGAGCAGACAGTTTGGAAGTGCGAGCAGTGGTTCGGCGGCGAGGTGAGAGAGCAGGACGTTTTTGCGAGCGAGATTCAGGCGCGGGAGTTCGCGCGCAGGTTGGCAGATATGTCGCCCGACCTGATGCTCAAGATCGAGCCCATGCCGATACAGCATGTGTGGAACTGAAGCGACGGGCGTGAGCAGACCGCGGCGGGGAGGTATGCGGTCTGGTTCTCCACAGATCATTCGTGATGGTTGGGGTGTCGGGTTCGTCCAAGACGTGAGACATTGGATCAGACAAAAATGAGCTTGCATTGTGGGGATGCGGACCGAATGGCTGAAGTCTTTTAGGACCGACGACGCAATTGAGAAGCAGCGGTATTGCGCAAGTGACATCAAGAGACATGGAACTCAATCGGAAGCTTGGAGGCAAGGCGAATGAATGAGACCCTGTGGCGGTGCGACCAGCTTCGCGCCGGACAGCTGTACAACCGGATGATGTTCGACACGCGCGAAGAGGCTGAGAAGTTCATGAATCGGATGCGACAGATGGAGCCGGACCAGACGATCTCGATTGAGGCGATCGACGCGCGGCAGGTGTGGAACTGAGCTTCGGGAGCAAGCCGGACTGGTTGAGGTTTTAACGGAGTACCGAACAAGAAGGGCGCGGCTTCGGCCGTGCCCTTTTTTAGAATTGGCGTAAGAGAGCATTTGAGATGGCGACGACACCAACCAAGGACTACTACAGCACGCTGGGCGTTAAGAAGGGGGCCACCGCGGAGGAGATCCGCAAGGCCTTCCGCAAACTCGCGCGCAAATACCACCCCGACGTGAATCCGAACGACAAGAAGGCGGAGGAGAAGTTCAAGGAGATCTCCGAAGCCAACGACGTGCTCAGCGATGAGAAGAAGCGCAAGGTGTATGACCAGTTCGGCTTCTACTCGGACAACATCGACCCGGCGGCGGCGGAGGCCGCGGCGCGCGGGGGATACGGCGGCGGCTTCGGTGGAGGTGGAGGGTTTGCTGGAGGCGGCTACACCACCGGCGCGGGCGGCGCGGGGCGCGGCGGACAGGAGGTGCCGTTCGACTTTGAGGGCTTCGATTTTTCGGGCTTCCCCAGCGGCGGGCGGGAGCGCGGGGGCGCGCAAGAGCGCGCCGGTGGCGGCTCTGGCGGCGGCTTCGGGGGCAGTTTCAAAGACATATTCGGCGGCATCTTCTCCGGTGGGCAGAAGGCGCGGGGCCCAAGGCCGGGAACGGACCTTGAGTACCAGGTCAGCGTGGACTTCTGGTCGGCGGTGCGGGGCGGGGTGGCGCGGCTGGAGATCGAGCGGCAGGAGGCCTGCCCGGCGTGCAAGGGCAAATCGACGACCGGCGGAAGCGTGGAGTGTCCGGAGTGCCACGGCACGGGCCAGGTGACCCAGATGGGCGGGCGCATGAAGTTCAACATCCAGTGCCCGCGCTGCGGCGGCACCGGCAAGGTGCAGAACGCGTGCGCAACGTGCGACGGCGAGGGCGTGATCACGCGGCGGGAGCCGCTGGAGTTTCGCATCAAGGCGGGCACGCGCGACGGCCAGAGGATCAGGCTTGCGGGCAAGGGAAATGCGGGGACCGATGGCGGCGCGGCGGGAGATCTTTACCTCATCATCAAGGTAGGGACGCATCCGGTGTTTGCGCGCGTGGGGGATGACATCCATGTAACCGTTCCGGTTACAGTGGCTGAGGCCGCGCTGGGTGCGAAGATCGACGTGCCTACCATCGACACCCACGACGGCGGTGGGCGCACCCAGCTGAAGATCCCGCCGGGGACGCAGACGGGCCAGAAGCTGCGCCTGCGCGAGAAGGGCGTGCCCAGCGCGTCGCGCGAGGGCGTGCGCGGCGACGAGATTGTGGAGGTGAAGATTGTGGTGCCGAAGGTGCAGGACGAGCGGTCGAAAGAGATCCTGCGCGAGCTGGCAAAGCTGAATCCGGAGGACCCAAGAGCGGAGTTGTTGAGCGAGGTGTGATGGCGTAGACGCGATCATTCACGATTGCGGTGTACATTGATGACCTATGGCGACGAAGCGCAAATCGAAGGGTGCGTACATGATCTCGGCGGTTGCGGAGATGTACGACATCCATCCGCAGACGCTGCGTTTGTATGAGCGCGAGGGGCTGCTGCTGCCCAGCCGGTCGGAGGGCAATACGCGGCTCTATACCGATGAGGACCTGGAGCGGCTGGAGTTCATCCTGAATCTGGCGCGCGACCTGGGGGTTAACATTGCCGGCATCGCTATTGTGCTGCAGATGCGCGAGCGCATGGAGGAGATGAACCGCCAGATGCAGGGGTTCGTCGATTATGTGCGCACCGAGATGCTGGCGCGGATGCAACAGCAGCAGCCCAACAGCCCAGGGCTGGTGCCGATGCCGAGACCAGCGATCGTTTCTCATCGCGGGGGCGCGGCCAAGACCATTGCGATGCAGACGACGGTGGCGGGGGCAAAGGGCGCAAGGAACTCCAGGTCGAGGTAGAGGCCGCTTTGGATCCGACGGCGCCGGCCGTTGGCGGGGGAGACGCGCGATGCTCTAGACTGGATGACGGTATTGCCCACGCGACGGCTCGAGGCCGCCAGATGGACGACTGAAAAGGTGAGATGAGTTTGCTTTCGCGGATCGTGTTCTCTGTCGCGCTGACCGGTACGGTGACATCGGCGATTTATTGCCTGTTGGTGGTGGTTGGCGCGGTGCGGTTTGCCGTCCGCAAGCGGCGGGAGGACCGTCTGGCGCCGAGTTTTCTGCCGCCGATCAGCGTGTTGAAGCCGCTGCACGGCCTGGAGCCGGACCTCGAAGAGAACCTCATCCGCTTCTTCGAGCTCGACTACCCGGAGTATGAGTTGATCTTCTGCGCGCGCCATGCGGAAGATGGGGGCTTATGCCTGGCCAAGCGGGTCGCGGCGAACTACCCGCTGGTGCGCGCGAGGTTCCTTCTCTGCGGCGAGCCCGGATTTCCCAATGCAAAGATGTGGTCGATGGCAGCGCTTGTGCAGGCGGCTTCCTACGAGACGCTGGTGACCAGCGATGCGGATGCGCGCGTTTCGAGCGACTATCTCCGGCGCTGCGTGCAGGAGCTGGCCGACCCCAGGAGAGCGTTGGCATCTTGCCTGTACATTGGGCGAACGAGCGGCGGTTTGGCGGCGCAGCTCGACGCCGTGGGCAAGAGCGTCGAGATGTCGGGCGGAATTTTTGTCGCGGATATGCTGGAAGGCGGCACGCGGTTCGCGCTTGGAGTGACTATGATCCTGCGGCGCGGCGCGTTTGAGCGGGCGGGCGGGTTCGAGGAGCTAGGGCAGTATTACGCGGAGGATTTTGTGCTGGGCCAACGGCTCGCCGCGCAGGGGTTTGGCGTGCGCATGTCGAACTATGTCGTGCGCCTGATGGTGCTGCCCCAGGGCCTGCGCGCATCGTTCCGCGACCAGCTTCGCTGGATGAAGAGCACGCGGCGGTCGCGTCCGGTTGGCCACCTCGGCACGGGGCTAACCTTTGCCGTGCCCTTCGGTGTGCTGGGTTTTGTGTGGGGGATTACGACTGGCCACACCGCGCTTGGCGCGGTGTGGCTATTGGCAACCTGCGTCAATCGCTGGGCGATGGCGGCGGTGGTGCTGTGGGCGCTGGAGGACGAAGAAGCCGGCTTGCCTATCTTCATCTATCCGCTGCGCGATCTTATGGGATTTGCGGTGTGGGTCGCCAGCTACATGGGCGACCGGATGCAGTACCACGGCGGGGCCTACTCGCTGGGGGCTGGCGGTCGGTTCGAGCCGATCGACCGCAGGCCGAAGTCCTCCGGCGGCACGAACCTGCCCGGTGGAAAGCTGCCGAACGCGCATGTGCGGAGGGAATAGTCGCGGCGATCGACCTGGCGATTGGCGGAGTGACCGCGCGCATCTTCGGCAGGCTCAGGGCTGATTCGTGAGGATGGACTTGCCCCCCGCGGCGGCGAGAACATATACCGGGCCGAAGGGTGAGAGGCCGGGCGTTCGGGCGTCAGGGTGATACGTCAGCAGAAAGATGCGCTGCGGGCCGACCCAGAGGCGGTCCAAGGTGGCGTCGGTCTCAAAGATTCGCGGCGCGTCAGGCCAGAAGCTGCCATACCAGAGCCCGTTCATGCGGCCGTTGACCAGATGGACCGGCTCGCGCGTATAGAAAAGAAGGGTCGAGCCTGAGGTCAGCTCGCCGTCGATGAGGATCAGGTCGCCCGACCGGGGATCGCGCGCCTGTGCTGCAAGGATGGCGACGGCCAGGCCCTTCGATCCAAGCGTGGGATAGAAACGGACGAGACCCTGATGTATGCAGAGCAGCAGGCACATGGCCGCCGCGGCGAGCGAAAGATTCGCCGCGTGGGTGCGCCCGCCGTAGCGCAGCAGATAGGTGAGGGGGCCGATGGCGATCATGCTGAGCGCGGAGAAGGTGAGCGGGCCTCGAAACAGTCCCATGGCGCGGCCGGTGAGGTCGAAGATGTGGCCGAGCGAGAGGTTGTAGGCGCCTCCCTGCGCGAGCAGCGTGGCGATGTCGGTGTGCGGGTCTGCATGCGGCGCGGCGATTGCGAAGAAGATTGCGGTTGCCGCGGCGAGCGAGCCGATCGGAACCAGCAGCCAGCGATGCCAGCGCAGCGCGCTGCGATTGGCGACCGGGTCGGCAATGCCGCGCGAGGTGCATTCGGCGCGCACCAGCAGGCCTCCGGCCATCAGCGCAAAAGCGGGCAGCGCGGGTATCGAGTAGTACTCCTGACGTGCCGAAAGAGTGAAGAAGCCCATGACGATTGCGGCCCACAGTAACAGGGCGCGTCCTGCTTCATCGCGACGCGGCCCGGCCGCCACGCGCGAGCGGAGGTCGCGGGCGTGGGATGCGATCGCGCCGGGGAGGAAGGCGGTCCAGGGAAAGATCCAGATTGCGGCGAGCAGCCAGAAGAGCGGGATGGGGACTTGGCCGTAGTCATGCGGGATGCGGTGCGAGAGAAAGCGCGCGATGTGTTCGTTATAGAGGTAGAACCAGGCCCACCCTGCGCGCGCGGGCAGGCCCAGGCCGGGGGGGAGCGCGATGGCGGGGTTGCGCAGCGCGGCCAGAATGTGCCATGGCGCCGCGATTGCCAGGAAGGCCGCGGTGGACGCGAGCGGATGGAGTTTGCGCAGCAGTCGAAGCTGGCGAGTGATTGCGAGGTAGAGCAGGACGAAGGCGATGGGGAAGATAAGGCCGATGAATCCCTTGGTCAGCAGGTTCAGCGCAGTGACCGCGGCGAAGCCAAGGCAGGGCAGAAGGCTGGGCGCCCCGGTGCGCGTGCGGTCCAAGGCAAGCAGGAAGAGATGCACCGCGAGCGTCATCCACAGTGCGACGACGATGTCCGGGATGAAGAAGCGGGTGTAAAGATACGGCCCTATGCACGTGGCCAGCGCCAGTGCGGAGTAGAGGGCGGCGCGGTCGGGTGCGGTTTGGGGCGAGACGCCGGCGAAGAGGCGCAAGCCGAGCGCGTAGGTCGCCAGCAGCAGGGCCAGCATGAGGAGGGCAAGCGGCAGCCGGCCCGCCCAGTCGCGCGGGCCGAAGAGATGCATGGAGCCGGCTGCGAGCCAGTACATCAGCGGCGGCTTGTCGAAGAAGCGGATGCCATCGATGTAGGGGGTCACGTAGTCGTGGCGCTGGAGCATCTCGCGGGCGATCTCCAAGTATACCGAGTCGACGTCGTCAAGCAGGCCAGGCGTGAAGAGCCCGCCGATGTGCAGGACCAGCCATGCGAGAACGATCAAGGCGATGGAGCGGGGATTCCAGCGGCGACTCGCTGCGATCCGCGGCTGGGCGGACTGGGGCAAGCTCTGAATCAAGGCGTGCTGGCTACCCCTTTCGCTGGGATCGGGTCCAAAGGTCTGTCCGTTACCAGCGCCTTACCGGAGGTCTCAACCAGGACAAGTTGCCGCGCGCCCAGCAGCCGGTCGGCCTCGTCGCGCCGGTCCGGCGGGATGAAGAGCAGCTTACGCTCGCCGGTCCCCCATTGCGCCCGCAACTGGGCGGGCGTGAGGAAGAGGCCTTGCGCGTCGGGGAAGGTTGAGCCGAAGAGCATGGAGGACGAGCGGCCATCGACCAGCAGCGCGGGCCGGTCGAGCGGGCGATTGAGGTAGAAGGGGATTGAAGAGCCGTAGGCCTGGTCGCCGTAGAGCAGCAGAGTGTTGTTGTGAGAGATCGCACCTGTGGCCCCCAGCTGTTCGATCCTGCTTGCCATGTCTTGCGACGAAAGCATGGGGGCGAAGCGCACGAGAGCGATGTGCGCGGCGATAAGAAACGTCGCCGACGTGATGGCCACGGCAGCGGTCGCGGCAAGGTGTTGGCGGCGTGCGCGCAGCAGCCACGCGACAGCTGGGCCGATCGCGAACGCGGCAAGGGCCAGTGCGGCGGGCAGGCGCAGCGCCGCGAAGCTGGGTCCGGTGAGGTCAAAGAGGCTGGACATGGAGAGAGTGTAATCACCCACGCCTCGATGGGCGAGGAGATCGCCGATGTCCGGCACGAAGGCGAGATGGCGGGAGAACCAGAGGCCGTAGGCGAGGGCCGCCGAAATTGCGATGCCAACGAACGCAAACGCTGCATGGGCGACTGCGATCCATTGCCGGGATGAGATCGCCTCCGCGCTTTTGCCGGAGTCGTTCGATTCGGCGTGAGCCAATGCGGCGGCAATCAGCATCAGCAGCGGCAGGTATGCAGGGAACGTGTAGTACTCCTGGTTGGTGGAGAGGGAGAAAAAGAGCAGGACGACCGCGGAGAAAATGATGAGAAGGAAAGTGCTCCGCTGGCGAGCATCTATCTCTGTCAACTGCATCGTATCGACGGGAGGGAGTTGTTTGCGGGCTCGCCAAAATCTCCAGACATATAGCGCGCATAAGCCGAGGATGCCGCCAGCAGCTCGGAGACCAATGATGCTGAATGGGAGAAGAAAGATCGCCACTACCAACAAGACGCTAGGCGCGGTGGCCTGAACTGGGTTGACCACGTTGAATCGCCGCAGCGCCCGAATCTTTGCCGCGAAAAACAACGGAAAGAACAGCGCCCAGGGAAACAGCCACACCAGATTCAGGCTCCAGTAGAGATAGCCTGGCAGCTTGTTGTAATCGCGTGGGATGCGACGGCCGAGGAAGCGGAGCACATGCTCGTTGACAAAGTAGAACCAGAAGAAGCCGTGACCTTCCATGCCGCCTGTGTTGCGCAAGCCGGCGAGGATGTGCCAGGGGGCCGCGATCGCGAGCATCAGAAGACTGCCGCTGAATGGCTTGAGGCAACGCCAGTTGCGATGCTCGCCGGTGAGCGCGAGGTAGATGGCGGCTGTGGCGAAGAGGAAGACGAGGGCGACGAGGCCCTTGGTGAGGACGGCGAGGGCGAGGGCGGTCCACATCGCGTAGGCATAGGTTGCCGGCCGCTGCGGTTCCAGCGCGCGGACGAAGGCGTAGAGCGCGGCGGCGAGGAGAAACGACAGAAGCGGATCGGGCAGGAAGATGCGGGTGAAGAGGAACACGCCCGCTGAGGTCAGCACACCGAGGCCGGTGTAAAGTGCGGCGCGTTCGCCGAACGACTCGCGCGCCCAGCGGAATCCCAGCAGCGTGAGAAACAGGACCGCCAGCGCCTGGGGCAGGTGTGCCGCGAAGGCGTTCAGACCGAAGAGGCGAAAGCTGGTCGCGGCGATCCAGTAGGGCAGGGGGGCCTTCTCAAGGTAACGAACGTTGTTGACTCGCATGGTCACCCAGTCGCCGGAGAGCATCATCTGCCGCGCGGCGTTGGCGTGGGTGCCGTCGGCATCGTCCAGCACCGGCGGTGAGAACAACGACGCGAAGAAAAGGACCAGCCACAGGCCGCACAGCATGGCGAGCGATCTGCGGGACCAGGAGGTCGAAGAGCTCTGTGAGACGGTCGCGGGCTCGGGAGAGGCGGTAAGAGTCATGGCTCGTAGATGCTCTAACAGCATACTTGGACGCGATGTTGCGGTGTCACCTCCGGTGCCGAGGGAGATTGTTGCTGTGTCGTCCAGCTGACACGCAACGGCTGAGGGCGTTGTATCGTGGCTAAAGGGAACTCCTCCATCATGCCTACGTTTGCCGCCATCGATATCGGGTCAAACTCGGTCCGGCTGAAGATCGCCGAGGTGCAGCAGCACCATTTGAAGATGCTGCATCAGGACCGCGAGGTGGTGCGCCTGGGCGAGAGCGTCTTCCAGACCGGCGTAATTTCGCCGGACGCGATGGCCAACACCATCCGCGCACTCAAGCGGTTCCAAAAGGCCACGCAGCTGCATGTGGTGGACAAGGTGCGCGTGGTCGCCACCAGCGCCATGCGCGATGCGCGCAATGCAGACGCTTTCACGGCGTGGGTCAAGTCGGCGACTGGATGGCAGGTCGAGGTGATCTCCGGACTGGAGGAGGGCCGCCTGATTCACCTGGGCATCGTCACTCACGAGCCCGGCGCGCGCGGCCGGTGCCTGCTGATCGACCTCGGCGGCGGAAGCTGCGAGGTCACCCTATCCGACAAGGGAAGCATCCGCGAGATGATCAGCCTGCCGCTGGGCGCGGTACGGCTACAACAGGAGTTTCTGCGCGGCGACACGCCGGAGAAGCAGGACATTGCGAGACTGAAACAATACATCGACCGCGAGCTAAGGCGCGCCGAGCGCAAGCTGGGACCGGTCCACGTGGGTTTGGTGATCGCGACGTCGGGCACAGCGGCGGCGCTGGCCGAGGCGAGCGCCGCGCTGGCGGCCAAGCGGCCGGTGCGCAAGGCGCTGGGCAGGTCATCAGGCAAGGCGACCGCGCCCAAGCGGCTGACGCCGGAACTTGCGACCACCGAGGAGGTGCGCAGGTTGGCCGACCGCCTGGCGAAGATGAGCAACGCCGAGCGGGCGTCGGTACCGGGCATCGGGCCGCGCCGGTCGGAGATCATTATCGGCGGAGCGATGGTTTACGCGCACCTGTTGGAGCGGATGGGGCTGCGCGGGTTTCGCTATTCGCCGCTGGGGTTGGGGGACGGGATCCTGTCGCAGATGCTGGGCGAGGTCGATCTGCGCGCCTCTGTCCACCGCAAGATCGAGATCGAGCGCTGGGCCGGTGTGCTGGCCGTCTGCAAGCGGTACGGAGTCGACCAGCGCAAGGCTGAGCCGGTGCGCCAACATGTGGTGCAACTCTTCAACGAACTGGAGCCGGCGCACGCGCTGCCAACGGAGTACAAGCTGTGGCTGGAGGCCGCTGCGATGATGCAGGACGTGGGCAAATACATGAACCACCAGGGCCACCACCGGCACACGCAGTACATCCTGGCCAACTCGGAGATCTTTGGATTTTCGCCCGAGCAGCGCGCGATTGTGAGCGCGATCGCGCGCTACTTGGGCAAGAGCCGCCCCTACGCAATGGACCGCGTGATGCGCGCGGTGCCGGTGGAGGAGCATGGCAATGTGGTGCAGGCGGTGGTGTTGCTGCGGCTCGCGCTAGCGCTCAACCAGGACCGCGCCAGCGCGGTGGTGCGGATGCGCACGCATGTCTACCCGAAACGCGTGGTTCTGGAGCTTATCCCGGGACGGGGCAATGCCGAGCTGGAGGCATGGTCGCTCAAGAAGGAGGCGGCTTACTTCCGCGAGGTCTTCCGGCGCGAGCTTGCGGTGGAAGTGGCGTAGAGCGCGCGGACGGTGCGCGGATCCAGCATCCACTGCAGCGTGGCCGGACCGCGGGTCTGGCTTACCCGGGCCAACGATCCCTTGCGCAGGCGGACCGAGGCCACCGGGCCGTCAACGCCATTCGCAGCCGGCGCAATCAGCGAGCCGAGGAAGAGCGTGAGGTTGGGATTGTGACCAACCAGCAGCAGGTTCTCGCGGTCTTCACACTCGCGCAGGAGTTTTCTGAACTGGGCATAGGTGGCCTCCGGCGCGAGCGCTGAAGAGGAGAGGACTTTCGCTTCGTAGCCGGTCTCGGTGCCCACCAGCGACGCGGTCTGCATGGAGCGCTTGAGCGGGCTGGAGACGATGAGGTCGAATTGGAGGTCCATCGCGTTCAGCACGTGCGCCAGCTGCAGGCAGCTCCGTTTGCCCTCTTTGTCCAGAGGGCGCTTGCGGTCCAGGATGGGGTTGGTGCGCCGCACGCCCGCGCTGGCGTGGCGCAGGATGTAAATATTCATAAGCTAATCACATTGTAGGGCAAATGCTTGGCCTTTATTGGAGGCAGCCATCCCTACGGCTCGCACATCGCGGGGCGGGGAGGGGGCGAAGTGGCCGGCTCGCGATGGTAGACATCGGGATCGGGACCGGGCAGGGAGGGGCTCGGCGGCTCGGGGTCGGGCAGCGGATCGGGCACCTCTTGCGCTCTGGGATGTTGCGGCGGCAGCATGGCAGGAGTGTACTCCTGAAATTGCCAAAGTTCGCTGGTCAGCAGGCCGCCGAGGAAGAGGCGCCGGGTGGTCCGGGTGAAGCCGGCGGCGGACATAGCGGTCGCGTGGTCCGGCAGTTTGCGCGTGCGCAGCCCTGTGAGAAACCGGAAGGCAAGGTAGAGTGTGCGCACGATGATGTGCGACGGCCAGCGCATGGCGCCGGACGGGACGCGGAACTCAGAGACGACCCAGAGGCCCCGCGGCTTCGCGTGCGAAGCGATTCGCGTAACGAGGGCGTCGACCTCGGTCTGGGTCAGGCAGTCGAAAAAGAAGTGAGTTGCGATGAGATCGTAGGTGTGCTGCGGGAGAAAGGCCAGCGCGTCTGTGTGGTGGGTGCGGAGGCACGCGCCGGCGTCCTGCGTTGCCACTCCGGCGCGGCGCTCCAGAAGACGCAGCATGGCGCGGCTCGTGTCGACCGCGTCCGCGGTGAGGTCGCGATTGCCAGCGAGAAGGCGAGTGAGGAAGCGGCCGTCGCCATCCCCGAGGACAAGTGAGCTTCTGCACCCGGAGAGGTGGGGCAGAAAGTGCTTGCGGCACCGCTCCAGCGACCGGCCGAAGGTTGCGTACTCCATCCAGCGATAGATGCGGGCGACGCGATCAAAGTCCGGCTGGGCAGCACGAGCCTTCATCGCGGGAAGGGGAGCAGCAGCAGCGGGGTGAGCAGCGCGAGATCGGCGGCAGCGCGCAGATCCAGTTGCGAGAGCCGCTGGCGGTTGTGATCGAGCAGAAGCAGCAACACAGCCGACAGCGCACACGCGACGGAGATCGGGCACTCGTTGAGATGCGCCGGGGAGACGATCGCGAGGGCGGCGCCGAGGGTGGCGACGCCGAAAGCCAAGGGCCCGAGATGAGCCAGCGCGATTTGGGTTGTCGCATGGACCGGGCGCGCGCTCGTGAGGCGGCCCCCACGAGGTGCGAGCCCAGGGTCTCCGTGCTCCCACCTGCAGATGAAGAGGCAGTTCAAGCTACCCAGCGAGGCGAAGAGGATTGCGCCCGGCAGCAGCGCCAGGCGCAGACCGGGTGCTCTCGCGACCGTCGGGATGAAGGTGGCGGCTGAGAAGAACAGGCCGACGGCGATCTCCTTGGGCAGGCGATGTGCGCGGTGAGTGGCGTGGAGGACGAGAAACCAGCCGAGCAGCAGAGCCCCCTCGACCATGTAGAGGCGGATCGCGGCCGGGTCTAGTCTTGGCAGAAGAACTACAACACCGATCGCGGCAACGGCAATCCCTCGCAGGAAAAGGCGTCGATGGCGATGATGAAAGAGGTGGCGTGCTTCCAACTTATCGCGCGGGCCAACTTCGCACCCGTCAAGCTGCCGGGCGTCCAACAGCCGGTCCGTCGCATAGAGGACCCATGCCGCGAGCGCGGTCGCCAGCGGCGAGGCGAGCGGCAGGCTTACATGGCTGGTGCGGGCCACAAACCAAGTCCAGAGGGCCGCAACCGTCGGCGCATCGAGCGACAGCAGGTGCCACAAGGCAAGGGGGCTCGCTTCCCTGGCCGGACCGGCGAGTTGGACTGTGGCTGCCACGGTCCAATTCTATTTGGAGTGCGTACTAGAGGAGGCCAGCCAGGCGAAGAAGGCTGGATCAGCCACGCGGAGAAGCCGTCCTGAAGTAGCGACGGCTTCTGCTGGTTGAGTTGTCAGCGTTGAATGCTCCAGGAGGCCTCTTTCTTTAGGGGCACCAATTATGGTCGCAATCGTAGTGGCTGAAATCGTACTCGTGATGGCAGTCGGGATCGCAATCGTAGATGAAGTGGTGGTCGAAGCCGTGGTCGCAGTGGTGGTCGATGGCAATCGGCATCGGCTTGGTGAGCCAGGGCGTGTAGAGGACTCCCTTGCCGACGATTGTGGAGCATCCCGTAGCCCCCGGACCGCCGTCGCATCCCCACCAGTTTTCGGTGGCATTGATCTTGCCTGCTTTGCCGAACTGGTCGACGCCGATTTCACCGTTTCCGAGGTCGTTCAGATGGAGGCTCAAGGTTGAGGAGCTGTTGAAGGCGACATCGATCTGCTCGGCTTCGATCCTGTTGGCTGTGACCAGCACATCGACCACCGGTGTGGCGCCGACGACGGAGATGCCGGTGGGGACGGTGGTGGGTGCGTTGGGGTCGGCCCCGTTACCGGCGATGAAGTTCTGGGCAATCACGTTGCGGTTGACGTCAGGATTGTTCGATGACCCGGGGACATAGCCGTTGTCGAGAATCTCGACTCCGGGAAGGAAGTTATCGATCAGCCGGTTGCTGATGATTGTGTTGGTCGAGGTGAGGTTGCCCGCGGCCGGGGCGTAGAGGCCGACTCCGGCGCCGCCTCCCCCGCCGCCAAAGCCGTTGTGCACGGAATCGTTGTCGGAGACGACGATGTAGTCAATTCCATACGCTGGATTCTTGGTCGGTCCGGTCCCTTGATAGGCAGGCTTTGAGGCAAGCGTAATGCCGCCTGCGTACTGATTATCCATCACGAGGTTGTGCGTGATCAGGTCGTCATGGCTAATTGCGGTCTCATCGCTGACCAGAATCCCCCCTGCGTTCTTGACCACGATGTTGTCCACCACGGTGGAATGGGCCACGCCGATCAAGTGCAATCCCTCGCCGCAGTCGGCGGATTCGGCGGTCTCGAACACCGGTTCACCGGCGCACGATGGGCCCGAGGGCTGCAGACTCTGGTCGTTCTCGCGCACCTTATTGTGAAAGATCGTGACATCGGTCGCGTCGTTGACGAGGATGCCCTCAAAGTTGGCGTTCTTGACGGTGAAGCCGTTGATCACGACCTGGGTCAGGCCGGGGTTGTCGAGCCCATCGACGTAAATCCCGTTGGGCAGTCCTGACGCGTCGATGATAGTGTTCTCCCGGTCTTGCCCGATCAGGGAGAGTTGCAAGCCGATGACGACGTCTTCCGTGTAGGTGCCCTCGTCGACCTGGATGGTGTCCCCCTGAGCGGCCGCGCTGACCGCTGCGGAGATGGTAGACAGGCAGCCCGCCTTGCCATGCTGATCGACGCACCATGTCGCAGCGTGCACGGATGCGGTGAAGGCCAAGAAGCCGACCAAGCAGAGCACTGCAGAACGGCCGCGCAGCCTGCGTCCAAGATTGAGCGCGGAAATATGAACAAAGTAAGTCATTGGATGATTCATTATTAGTCTCCTGATCAACTCGACTTCATCAATGTGAACGGCACCGGGCGTAGTTGAGTGCGGCAACCCGAGTGTCAAGTCCACGAATCTGGTATCGGTGCGGGTGTTTCAGCTATGCAGGGCAGGAGTCGGTCTCGCGGAGCCTAACGCGAGAAAGCGCGCCGAAATGTGCGCTCTGCGACCGGGGAGGGTATGGGTGCCGCTGCATCGTTTCCGCCGGAGTTTCTTGACCACTCCTGACAGACCAAGCATTGACCCCCACGGAAGTGGTGCGCCATTCCACTTTGGTGTTAGGGAGGCCTTGACCAGGCTGCCGGGGGCGCTTTAATCAGGCGAGGATGTGCGGCGACGATGTGCGCCGGGGAGGGAAAAAAGACGGCAGGCTAGAGCGGTTCGCCTGATCGGCAGACTAGAGCGGTTCGCCTGATGCTATGACGCGGACGATCCGTCGAAGAGCCGTTTTTTTCTGGGAAGAAGCTGCGAGCCGATTTGTTGCGGCGATTGCACTTACAGGGAAGCTGCACTAGCTTGCGAGGCTTTGGCTGTCGATTATGTCCGCTGCGCTGCGCGTCTGGCTGGCACCTTGCGCCCACAAGCACGGGTCGACATCGGGGAAGATGCTGTCGCGGCGCTCGATCTCGGCCAGCCGCGCAGCCTGGTGTTCACTGAGCACGCCGGTGGCTTCGAAGGCCTGCCAGGTCGACTTCAGTTCGAGGAACTGGTCGTTGTGGGTGAGGAAGCGCATCTCGGCGTAGTCGCGCGCGGCGCCGGTGGTGATGAGGAACTGCCAGTCTGAAGACTCGAGCAGCAGAAGCTCCCGGCATAGCTGCTGCACGATCCTGGTGCCAAGGCCCGAGTCGCGCCACCTGCCCTGAGTGCAGACCTCGCGGGTATAGCGCTCGGCGGGATAGATGTGGGTGTAGGTCCACGAGGTGTCAGGGTTCAACCACACCTGATGTTTGCCTTCAACGCCCCACGAGCCCTCCGGCATGGCGATAAAGGCCGCCCGCGGATAGCGGTCGAGATATTGGCTGCATGCAATGGTCTCGATGTCCGAATCTCGCTCATGCAGGGTGCGGCACACCGCTTCCAGCCAGAGCGGTCCCTCGAACCACCAGTGGCCAAACAGTTCTGCGTCGAATGGCGAGCACAGCACCGGGGGCGCCTGCCGGTTCAGCGGGTCTTTGGAACTGGGCTCAAGCGTCTCGCAGACCAGCTGGACGAAGTGGCCAGCGTGCTCTCTCGCACGCTCCGCCGCCTCCTGAGGCCAGTAGGGCAGCTTGTCGCCGATGTCGATGTTGTGCCCGGTCACCTGCCAGTAGCGGTGGCCGCCGGGAAAGCGCTTCTTGTGGAAGTCGAGGTAGTTGCGGTCTCCCGGATATCCGGTGTCCCCGGACCATACCTGCAGCCCGGTTTGGGGATCGCGTGGAAAGACGCTGGTGGCGAAGCGCTTGTCGTATGGTCCGTCGACATAGTACGGCTGGTAGACGCTGCGCTGGGGTCTCTGTGTCATGCGTTCGATCTGGGGGTCGCGTGGCACAGAGCTGTTCGCCGGCCCATAGGGCGACGGAAAGCGATAGCTCTCCTCAACCAGATGGGTATCGACAAAGAAGTAGTCGAGGTCCGATTCGGAGAGCGCCTGCTCGACTCCGATGCGCTCGAACCCGGGAGCGGGCTCTGTCTCGCCTGCGTCGGGGACTGGATAGTCCCAGAAGCCTGCCGGCCGATATCCACACTCGGGCGCCCATATGCCGCGCGGCTGCCTGCCGAGATGGCGAAGGTGGGTGGAGACGGCGGTGCGCACCTGGGCACGCACACTCTCGTCGGTGCCGAGCAGGGGCAGGTATCCGTGCGTCGCGCCACAGGTAATGATCTCGATCAGACCAGCGTCGTTGAAGTGGCGGAAGCCTCGGATGATATCTCCGCCGAGTGCGTTGAAGTCATCCAGCGTGATCTCGAAGAAGCGCCGCCAGAAGCGGGCGGTTTCGGCCAGGTGGGCGTCGCCGGACTGGATGAAGTAGGCTTCATCCTCGCGCGCGGCGACGATCTTGCGGGTGACGTACTTGGGAAACTCCGCGACAAAAAACGGGTGCGCAAGTTGCTCCAGCAGGACGGGTGAGAGATTGATATTGAAGTTCGCCGGAACGGCATCGCGCTCGAGATTGGCGAGCATGCGCAGCAGGGGGAGGTAGGTCTCGGCGGCGGCCTCGTGCAGCCACTCCATGCCGTGCGGCCAGGTACCGTGGTTCACCACGTAGGGCAGGTGTGCATGCAGGGTGATGGCCAGAAAGCCCGCGGGAGATTTCGATGCTTTGGTCACGAGACGAACCCCTGATTCGCTTCAAGATATGCTGAATAAGGCGGTTAGGTATAGGAAGTGGGTTGGCGGGCTGCTCACATCGAGCTTCGAACCCTGGATTTCCGAGGCCCGTACTCTCTTCCGTAGCTTACAGTGGCAACTCTTACAAAGCCGTCATCGAGGTGACGGCGAGTCAAAAGGTGTGGCCAATCGTCCCAAAAAGAGTCCCTGTGATTTACGCAACGTACGCGAAGGCCAAAGCGCGCCGCGGGGCCAATCCCGCCAATAATAGAGCCAACTTTTACTGGTCGCTGCGGCGTTCCAGCGCCGGCCCAGAGCCTTCGTGTTCCGCGCCGGTGGTGACGTGGAGAATGATCGGATCGGCGAGTTTGAAGCGCACTACGGTCTCCGACGGAATCTGCACCTGCTGGCCGCGCGTGACGCCGTTGGCGCCGGCGCCAACGCCGCCGCCGGCTGCCGCGCCGATGGCCGCGCCCCTCCCGCCACCGAGAATGCCGCCCAGGATTGCGCCTACCGCAGCGCCGCCGCCAACCTTCTCTGCGGTGTTCTTGCCCCGGCCTTCGCCCTGCTTGCTGTACGGCTCGGTCGAGACCTGGATACGTTCGCCATGACGGGTGATTGCGCTGAGCGAAATGGTGAGCAGGGAGCTGCCCTTGAAATGCGCGGCATCCTGAACCTCGTCGACATGTCCGGTCACGGGCGTTCCCTGGGCCAGGACGACCATGCCGTCATCGATGATGTCGGAGGCGATTGCGCCGGAAAATTTGTCGCCCGTCTGCGTGGTGGCGCTGTCCAGAGTCTCCGTAATGCGCACCGGCAACGCGGTGCCGGCGGGCAACGTGATGTCATGCACGACCGGCGCGGGTGGGGACGGTGGAGGAGCAGGCGGTTGCGCCTGAGCGACCGCGGGAGACGGGCTCGGAGGAGGTTGTAGGGCCGGGGCCGCGCGCTCAACCGGCGCGGGCGGGGGCGGAGCTTGCCGCGCGATCGCCGCCGAGGGCTTCTTCGGCTTGACCTGGGCTGGAGCCGGCGGTTGAGGAGTCGTTGAAGTGACCGCAGCGGGAGGCGCCTGCACCAGCAGGTTGTTCACCACGGTCTTTACCCCGGCGATCTGCCCGACGTCTCCGCTGGCGATGGTTCGCACGGTATCGCTAGAGACGGTGCCAGTGAGGGTCACGACGCCGTTGCTGACTGAGGCCTGGACTGACTGGCCGCTGAGGTTCGGGTCCGAGACCAGCCTGCTCTGGATCGCGGAGTTCAAGCTGGCATCGTCCGGCGTCGCTGGCGCAGTGCCCTTGCAGCCCGCCAAGGTGGTCGCGAGCGACAACACAATCAGAACGGTCTGTTGCCTGATGAGAAAGGTCTGGGTATTCATTGACTCCCTCTTGAGCGCTCGCTCCTGCGCGTCTTCTCCGCGGGGCTTCGCGATGGCCGCGATTCCAAAGATAACCGTCCGGTGAAGTCTCTCTCGCAGGGGACACGCCTGCCCTCCCACAGAGTACACCGCGGGAATGGCTTCCGCGCAAGCCACGACCGGACTGACGCCCATCTAGATTGATGCGCCAGCCGCGGCCTCGGCTGCCTATCTCTTCGGCCGAAACGCCGACGCCAGTATTTTGTCCGATCCTCGGCCCCATAGGCACTCGGGAAGGTGATATTGTAAGCAATCTCAGGGGATGTTGGCGCAACCCTGGGCCGGACATCACATGCGCACGCCCGACCTGAAGAGTTGGCCGGGTGACGGAGCGGAGCATGGGGCTCCGCGGGCCTTGATAGAAAGCGCAACCCGAACTCAAGGTATGGCATCCACCTGAGGAGAGCTGGCCAGAAACGCCGGCGCGCTGTTAAAATCGACGTTGGAGAGGTCTGGCGAGGATTTTCGCGAAGCGATGGTCGGGTTCCCTATGAGTTTCTTATGGCGAGAAGCAAAGGCCCTCGCCCAACTGCAATAGCTGGATAGGAGAAGACGATGGCTGAGAATGAAGGCGGAACGAGCGGGCTTGGATGGTTTCTGGCGGGTCTTGGGGTTGGGGCTTTGATCGGGGTGCTCTATGCGCCCAAGGCCGGCAAGGAAACCCGCGAGGACCTGATGAATGGCGCGCTGGAAGCGAAGGACAAGGCGACCGAGCTGGTCGAGCAGGGCAAGCAGAAGGCCGCCGAATACGTGCAAACCGGCAAGCAGTACGTGGAACAGGGCAAGCGGATCGCCTCGGAGTACGTCGAGCAGGGCAAACAGAAGGCAGCCGAACTGGTGGAAGAGGGCAAGCGGCAGGCCAAGGAGTCGGTCGACAAAGGCCGCGAGTACTATGAGAAGGGGCGTACCGAGTGGACCCAATATGTTGAGAAGGGCAAGGGATTAGCGCAGGAGCAGCAGGCGAAGGCCACCGCGGCAGTCGAAGCAGCCGCTGACGCTTACGCGAACGAAAAGATCGAGACTCCGGTCTAACCCGTCGGGACGGGACAGCAGCAACGCCACTCGGCTCGGCATGGGTGACGGCTGGAAGTTCGGCAGTTTAGTGTGCCGCGTGGGTTGATGGGAAAGGAACGAATGGCGCTGGCGATGTTGTTTCAAGAGACCTACATGTTCTCTTCCGGCAATGCGAAGCTGCTGATGATCTTCATCGGACTGGTCGCTGTGTCCATGGTGGTGCAGGCGATCGTGATGGTTGTGCTCGCGGCAAAGACCACCGGATTGATGAAGGGAGTGAGCGCGACGGCTGAAGAGCTGAAGGCGAAGCTGCTGCCTCTGATCGACACCGTGACGGAGGTGAGCCAATCGGCCCAGGAGTTGCTGCAGCAGACAACTCCGAAGATACATGTCATCAGCGACAACCTGGTGAAGGCGAGCGACGCCCTGGTGGAGACCAGCAACGTCGTGCGAGCCTCGGCCCGGCAGTTCGACCTCACCATAGCGGATGCCAATGTACGCACGCAGCGTCAGGTGGCCCGCATCGACGACATGGTCACTGCCGTGCTCACGACGACAACCGAAATCGTCGGGAGCATGAGCAACAGCATCCGGGTTCCCGCGCAGAAGATAGCGGGCATCGCCTCACAGCTGAGATACGGGTTCGAAGGCATCTACGCCAAGGTGAGATCGAAGATGCCGGGTTCGCCCTTCAGCAACGGCAGCTAGGCTGCGAGGGTCGCTGGCCACACGGCGCTGCTAGAATGAGGCGTGAAGTCTTGCGTCCTCGATTCGCCGCGCGAATCTTCCACAGTTATCCTCGAGCCGCATTCCGCCTCCGCGGCGGAGGTTGTGTCTGTGCGTCCGAGGATCGGGTTTGTGTCGCTCGGCTGCCCTAAGAACCTCGTCGACTCTGAGGTGATGATGGGGCTGCTGGACCGGGCGGGCGGGGAGCTGACGGCGCGGGCTGAGGATGCCGAGATTTTGGTGGTGAATACGTGCAGCTTTATCGACTCGGCGAAGCAGGAGTCGGTGAATGCGATTCTGGAGATGGCACAGCACAAGATCGCGCATGGGGGGAAGGCGCGGCGGCTGATTGTTGCGGGATGTCTGGTGGAGCGGTATCGCGAGGAGATTCGGCGGAACATTCCTGATGTGGATGCGGTGGTGGGGACGGGAGAGTTGGAGGCGATTCTGGAGGCGGCGGGGTTGAGTGCTCCGGTGGGGGTTTCGTCATTGCGGGCGGATTCGCCCTTCAATATTTTGGCGGGGCGGGCGGCGAGCGCGGTGCATCAGCACTCGCATCCGACGGAGGTTGGGGCGCAGCTTCAGGTATCGACCGGCGAGCGAATGCGAACTGCCACGCGAAGCGATTCGATTGGTGCGAAACCCTCCAGGGCGGAGGGGGATGCGCGGGAGCGGTCGGGACGATTTTCGCGGGCGACGTGGGATGGGGCGACGGCGGCGTTGCCGGAGTATCTGTACAGCGACGAGACGCCGCGCATTTTGACGACGCCGAGGGCTTCGGCATATATCAAAATTGCGGAGGGGTGCGACCATCCGTGCAGTTTCTGCATTATTCCGCAGCTGCGAGGGAAGTTCCGGTCGCGGCGGCTGGAGTCGATTGTGGCGGAGGCGGAACGGCTGATCGCGCAGGGGGTGCGCGAGATCACGCTGATTGGGCAGGACACGACGTGCTATGGAGAAGACCTGGGGTTGAAGGACGGGTTGGCGACGCTGCTGGATGCGCTTGCTGTGTTGCCGGGGCTGAAGTGGCTGCGGTTTTTGTATGCATACCCGAACAAGGTAACGACGCGGCTGCTGGAGACGATGGCGCGGCACGAGACGATTGCGAAGTATCTGGACGTGCCGCTGCAACATGCTAGCCCGAGTGTGCTGAAGCGGATGAAGCGCGGCGGAACGCCGGAGGTGTTGCTGCGGTTGGTGGAGAAGGCGCGTGCGATCGTTCCGGGGATTGTGTTGCGGACGAGTTTTATTGTGGGGTTTCCGGGTGAGACGGAGGAGGACTTCCGGCAGCTGGAGGAGTTTGTGCGCGCAGCGAAGATCGACTGGCTGGGCGTGTTCTCTTACTCGGATGAGGAGGGGGCGGCGGCGTTTGGGTTGGATGCGGAGCTGAAGGTGGCGAAGCGGACGATCGAGGCTCGGCGGCGGAGGTTGATGCGGTTGCAGCAGAAGGTGAGCGCGAAGGCGAAGGCTGGGTGGGTGGGGCGCGAGGTCGAGGTGCTGGTGGAGGGTGAGAGCGAGGAGACGGAGCTGTTGTGGGAGGGAAGGACTGCGCTGCACGCTCCGGAGATTGATGGCAAGGTGCTGATCAACGACTTTGGGCCGCATGAGGGGTTGGTGGCGGGGAGTTTTTATCGGGCGGAGATTACGGAGTCGCATGATTACGATGTGGTGGCGCGGATCATCGACTAGGCGCGGTTAGGGCGCGACGGTTAGGGTGAGGCCGTCGATGGCGCGGATGGTGACGTGGGTGTGGTTGGGGATGGATGGGGTGTTGGGGGGGAGGGTGGCGCGCCAGATCTCGCCGCGGACTTCGACCTGGCCGGTGGGGGCGAGGGGGGTGACGGTGAGGGCGGCCTGGCCGAGCAGGGCCTGGGGGCCGAGGAGGCGTTTGTTGCGGCGGGCCTTGAGGGCGAGCCAGGCGAGACCAAAGGAGATTGCGCCGAAGCCAACGCCTGCGCCTGCGGCGACGCCGAAGTGGACGCGCATCTCGGGGGTGGGGCCATCGACGAGGGTGGCGAGGCCAAAGACCAGGCAGAGGACGCCGGCGAGGGCGAGGATGCCGTGGCTGGTGAACTTGGCTTCGAGGCCCATGAGGATGAGGGCGGCGAAGAGGAGGAGCACGGCGGTGTGCTGGATGGGAAGCAGGTTGAGGCCGAAGATGGCGAGCAGGACGAGGAGGGTGCCGAGTGCGCCGGGGACGATGGTTCCGGGGACGTGGAACTCGAGGTAGATGAGCAGGGCGCCGCAGATGAGGAGGAGGACGTCGAGGTCAGGGCTGGTGAGTCGGGTGAGGAGGCGCTCACGGAGCGAGGGCGGCAGGGGCTCGATGGTCGCGTTTGTAAGGTTGAGAGTCTGGGTTGCGCCGTTGAACCGTTTGATGGAGCGGCCGTTGAGCTGGGCGAGGAGGGCGGCGTCGCCGGGGGCGACGGCGTCGATGAGGTGGAGTTTGAGCGCTTCAGAGTCGGAGTAGGATTTTGAGTTGCGGACGGCGTCTTCGGCGGCGGCGGAGTCGCGGCCGCGGATGGTGGTGTAGGAGCGCAGGAAGGCGACGGCGTCGTTCTCGATTTTTTCCTTGAGGACAGGGTCCATGGTCTCGCCTTCGATGATGGGGTGGGCGGCGCCGGCGTTGGTGCCGGGCGCCATGGCGGCGATGTCGGCGGACTCGAGGAGGAAGAAGCCGGCGGAGCCGGCGCGGCTGCCGGAGGGCTCGATGAAGAGGATGACGGGGGTGGGGGAGGCTTCGATGTCGGCGACCATCTCACGGGTGGAGTCGAGAAGGCCGCCAGGGGTGCCGAGGGAGATGAGGACCGCGGCGGCGTGGCGGGAGGCGGCTTGGTCGAGGCCGCGCTTGAGGTAGGCGGCGGTGATGGGTTGGATGGTGTCGTGGATGGTGAGCTTGAGGACTTCTGGACTGGCCGCAGGCGCTTGCGCTCGCAGCGGGATGATCGACCCCATGAATGCAACCGCCAGAGCAAAGACGCCTGCCAGCAAATCTCTTGCGTCCCACCCATCGCAATAGGACTGTGATGGATGGGGCACCCGGGCTTTTTGTGGGGTGAGAAGATTGCAGGACATGGGCGCCACCTCAGCTAACCACACAACAATACTAGGGCAGGGATTGGCCGCGGGCGGCGAGGGCAGTCTTCATGGCGAGGGCGGTGGGGTCGGCGGGGGCGAGGCGAAGGGCGTTGGAGACGTCGGATGCTGCGGCGGTGAGCTGGTTGGCTTGCAAGTCGACGCGAGCGAGGACCAGGTAGGCGGTCACGTTGGGCGAGAGGCGGATGGAGGTCTGGGCCTCGGCACGGGCGTCGTCGGCTGAGCCGCTGCGCTCGCGGACCTGGGCGATCCCGGCGTGCGCCTCGGCGCTGTTCGAGTCGGCGGCGAGCGCGGTCTGGAACTCCTGTTCGGCCTCGGGGATGAGGCCCTGGGCGAGATAGCCTGAGCCGAGTCTGGTGTACTCGACAGCCTGTTGCGCGGGCGGCAGCGCAGCCATCTGGATGGCGCGGATCTGGTCGAGCTGGAAGGCGGCCTGGCGGAAGGAGGCTTCGGACCAAGTGCGGCGGATGCGGGTTGTGGGGTCGAAGCCGTCGGCGTTCAGGATGGACCTAAGGTTCGCGATCGCGCCGTGGGTCGCCTGGAGGCGGGTGAGAAGTTCTGTGGCTTCGGGATCGTCGCTATGCAGCCTGAGGGCGGCCTGGACCTCGCGGATGGCGCCGGCGATGTCGTTGCGACCGAGGAGGGCGACGGCCAGGTTGAAGTGGTAGTCGGCGTCGTTGGGGTCGGCGGCGATGACCTGCTCGAAGAGGGGGACTGCGTCTTTCCCCTGGCGGCTGGCGGCGACGCCCTGATCGTTGACCACTTCGGGGAGTGGGAGGCGACTTGAGACGAAAGCGAAGGCGGCCTGGGCCTCAGCGTACCTGGCGATGTTGAATCGTGCGAGGCCGCGGTAGAAGCCTGCCTCCAAGGCGAGACGGTCAGTGGCGGATACTTTTGCGAGAGTGGCGGCTGCGGCCTCATACTGGCGGGCGGCGTACTGCTCCTTGCCGAGGGCGAGGAGAGCCGCTGTATAGTCGGGCGTTTCGGCGACGGCTGCCTGCAGGCGCTTGAGGCGCTCGTCAGGGGTGGGAGCGGAGGTACCGCGCACGTAGTCCTCAAAGGAGCTGAGGCGGACACCGCCGGATGCGGCGAGGAAGGTCTGCTCCGCGATGGCGAAGTGGGGATCCATGCGCTGGGCGACCTTCCAGGCGATGGCGTTTTCGACGTCGAAGAGGCGGGGCAGTTCGGCGGAGTCCTCAAGCGGCTTGGACATGTGGGGCTGGTTGACTTCGAGGACCTGGGCCTGGACGGCAATGCGCTGGTCACCCGGGGCCGAGCCCTCAACGTTGAAGCTGCCGACGATGACATAGTCAGCATCGAGCGTCTGCGCGATGCGGAGGGTGGTGGCGCGGCTGGGCTTGAAGTCGGATGGGAGACCGAGGTGGTCCAGGGCGTACTGCCGGTCGTCGCGGGAGATGGTGAGGAAGCCGGCGGAGGTGAGGCGCTGGTCGAGGGTGTAGGGGAAGGAGTCGCCGATCCAGTTGAGGTTGGGCTGGCCGGAGCGATTGTCGAAGGGCAGGACGAGGACGAGGCGGCCGCCTGGCTGGCGGATGTCGGCGGGGGAGTCGGAGTCGGGGGTAGCGGCGGGAGGCGAGCTTTGTACTTGGGCGGTTGAATGAGTTGTGGAGATCGGGAGGAGTGCGGCGACGAGGGCGGCGAGGGTGAGCAAACGGCGAATGGGTCTTAGCGGAATCCTCACCACGATTGGATGATTATAGAAGGCGAGTGGGCGGTCGCGTCCTGTCGTCATGCTGGCGGCGGGCGGAGGGTAATTCCCTTGCGGAGCCCGGTTGCTTGCAGCGAGGCGTTGACGATGCGAGGAAAGCGGAGGATGGCGACCCATTCGCCCCGGGTGTGGGCTTGCCAGACGAGTTGGCCGTGGAGGAGGGTGGCGGCTTCGGCGGGGCTGAGGTCCTCGTGGAAGTCGAAGTAGCGGGTGTCTGGATCTGAGGCGCCTGGGGCGTGGTGGCGGGCGAGGTCGAGGGCGCCGGAGGGGGGCGCCCACTTGGTGGAGAAGAGGAGGGCGGTGTCGTAGTCGTCGGGATCGGCGGCGGCCTGTTCAATCTCATCGAACGAAAAGTCCTTGATGGCGAAGGCCTTGATGGGGAGCTTGGTGTAGCCGAGTTCAGGGCGCTCCAGTTCGGAGACGGCGGGCCAGGCGGTGAGCACGGTGGCCTGGGGCCAGTTCTGCGCGATGAGAGCGACCGCGCGCTGGTGGAGGACGATGAAGTCGCGGTAGGTGAGGTTGTCCTCGGGGGCGAAGGCGTAGGGCGGGTTGATCCAGATGCCACAGAGGAAGGCGGCAGCGCTGAAGGCGGCGAGCCAGCCCCATGCGCGCACGTGGCGCTGCCACTCGGCGACGCAGACGAGGAGGACGAGCGGATACATGGGCAGGAGATAGCGGGTGAGAAGGGCGCCGCCGAGGACGGAGAAGGCGATCCAGTTGGCGACGAGGATGACGGCGATGGCCCGGGCCGTTTGTTTGGAGAGGTGGGGGCGGTCGGGGATGGCGGGGATGAAGAACGCGGCGACGGCGCAAGTGACGGGCACGAACATGTTCATGTGCATTGTGAGGTGCAGGAAGCGATGATAGAGGCAGAGGGCGATGCGGTGCGCGTCGAGATTGGCGGTGGCGTTGTAGCGAAGGTATTCGGGATTGCCGAAGACGAAGCCGGTGCGATGGAAGTGATACGCGTACCAGAGGGTGAGCGGAAGGATGGGGGTGAGCAGAGCGGCGATCCATTGCAAGCTCTGCGTTATGCGAACTCGTGAATCGCCTTCGCCGCGACGCTCGCGGAGGAGAACGAACCCCTCCCAGAGCGCGAGGGCGGTGGGGGTGATCACCGCCGTCTCTTTGGAGAGTGCGGCGAGGGAGAAGAGGGTGGCAGAGTAGAACAAGGCGGTTCGCGCTGGGCGCGAATAACCCACCCTTCGCGATGGAACCGCAAAGGAAGGGGCACCCGGATTTGTGACTGGTTCGAGGTAGAGCGCGAGCCCCCAGAGGGTGAAGGCCGCGGCGAAGATGTCCGCGTGGGCCAGGGTGCTCTGGGCGAACCAGATGGGGTAGATGGCGGTCAGAAGCGTGGTTGCGATGGCGGCAGGCGTGCCGAGGAGGCAGCGTGCGAGGCGGAAGACGGCGAGCAGCGCGGCCGCTGCCACCATGCAAACGAGGGTACGCGTCCCGCTTGGAACGAAGCCGGAGAGGCGCCACCAGGCGGCAAGGAGGATTGAGGGCAGCGGCGGGTGCGCGTTCGTCGCCGTGGTCTGCGGGATGGGTGTACCGGTGCGAAAGAAGTCCCAGGCGGCGGGGATGTAGTAGCCGGCCTCGTCCCAGAAGTAGGGCAGGCGCAGGAGGGTCAGGTGCGAGAGATAGACCGCGGCGAAGAAGAGCGGAAAGAGTATCCAAAGCGCTACGGGTTCGCCTGCGCCACCTCTGCTCGTCCGGGTCCGCACTGGCTCTGCCACGCGCTAGTGGACGGGCCCGCCCGGCGGCACGAACTTGGGCTCGAGCGATAGCGCGCCAAAGGTCTTCTCATATTGCGCCAGGTTGTGGCCCAGCACGTTGAGCAGGGCCTTGGCCTGCTGCGGACTGAGATAGATGCCCTGAAAGTTCTCAACCACCACCGACTCGGCGGACTCCTGGTGCATGGTGCCGAAGACAAGAAAGAAATCCCAGACGCTCATGCGGACTTGGACGCTGTTGGCGTAACTCTCGCGGTAGTTGTCGCTGTGTTTGGCCGTCACGGTAGGCGAATCGGGAGACTGGTGAGGGGGCTGGTTTGGCTGGCTCATAGGGGTCTCGATGCGGTATGAGAGAAACGAGATGCGGGGTGAGTCGAGTTGGTGCGAAAGGGGGGATTTGAACCCCCACGGATTTCTCCGCCAGATCCTAAGTCTGGTGCGTCTGCCAATTTCGCCACTTTCGCGCGGTCCCGGATGTTCTCGTCTCCCAGTGTAACTCCCTTGGCATTGCGGGGAGGTGTTCGCGTTGCTGCGCGGTGAGCGGGAGGGCGCCGGCGAAGGCTTGTGTCGATCGAACGCATCGCTCCCTGGAGGCCCAAATTGGGCGAGGTATTCGGCCATTATGTATTCCAAATACGGCGTCCGGATCGTCAGGATGCTCGTCTACCGCAAAAGTGCCATGCCGTTTGAGAAGTTGGAGCTCCGAAGGAGTTGGCCCTTTGATACCATCGAGGAGTTCAAGGCCCGTTCGATCGACATTCGTTCCCGTGGCCCTTTACTCGCCCAGTTGAGCCGAACCGATTGGGATAATCCAAACAGCCGCCGGATAGAAGAAGCCGACAAACCGAATGGCTGTCCATGGTATTGCTGGCGCTTCAAGGTTGAAGATGGGCCGCATCGCTCCAATCCGCTGCTTCGCAGGCCTGCTTCTTCTTTGGGGGGCCCGGGTGTTCGCCCAAGATCCAGCCCAAGTCGGGCCCCCGGTGAACGCGAGTTTTTCCTCCACATTGAGCGACGTCGCCCAGACCGGCCAGATGGCGCAGGTTTCCTACAACAAAGGCCTGCTCGAGATTGCCGCCGACAACTCCAGCCTCAACCAAATCCTGGAGGAGATTGCTCGCCTGACCGGTATGAAGATCACGGGGGGCGTCAAAGACGAGCGTGTGTATGGCAAGTACGGCCCATCCACAGTGGCTGGGATTCTGGCCAGTTTGCTGGACGGCACCGGCAGCAACATGCTCCTCCGGGAGACCGCCTCAAACGTTCCGACGGAGCTCATCCTCACGCCACGGGAGGGTGGACCCACGCCTCCACAGCCCCAGATTCCGACCCCGCAGCCCCTCACGCCGGTCGCCGCAACGCCCAGCACCGCGCCTGGCGACTGGCAAGCGCTCGCCCCACCAGGGCCTCCGCGCCCCGGCCGGATGGCGGGCGGCGCGCCTGGGCCTGGAGGAGCTGGACCCGGAGCACCTGGATCCGGCGCCGCTGGGCCTAGCGCGGACATGTACCAGGCCCAGCAGGACAACCTGCTGCGGGTGCAGCAGCTACAGCAACAGCAAGCGCAGCAGCACGGCATCCACTAGCCCACTGGGCTCCGGCGGCGGTCATGCGCGGCGACGATAGCGTATGGAGAATTCGTAGTTCGGGTTTGGCGGAAAGAGTTGAGCCGCCATGCGCAACCGCTCGGCCAGGGCCTGTGGGGCGAGCAGAGGGTACTCGCGCTCACGCAGCTCGGAGTAGTCGAAATCGACAGCCAGGGACAGCATATAGATTGCAACTGTGTCCGCAAAAGCTGCTTCCAGATACTCCGTCTTGGCCTTCTCGTCGATGCGCGGCTTTCCGTCGTAGGCCCCGCTCTCCCTGCCACTGATGGCCTGTGAGCGGCTCTCCCAAGCATCCTGGCTGGTCTCCCCGCGCACATCGGCGACGGCCTGGCTCCAGGCCAATTCAGAGAAGCTCTGCGGGACACCGGCCTCCTCGACGATTGCGTGGCCGACGTTGATGAAGAATTCGAAGGCCAAGGAGAAGCGGTCGTTGAGCAGCCGGGTGGAGATGAACACTCCTTCGTTCTGCGGCTCCGCTTCGAGCGCGACATTTCGATGGCAGATCGCGAGGTCCGCGAGCCTGGAGGTATAGGCGGGCGAGATCATGGTCTCTTCCTTTCCACTGGGACGCCCGGCGGGCCCGCCGGTGTGGCCATCGGCCATCGCGAGCGGCACGAAATAGTAGGTCTTGCAGCCCAGGGCCGCTGTGATGGAAGAGGGCACCGCCTGCACTAAACGCTCCAGATCGGCCTCGTCGATCCCGGTCTCGCCGAATGCGGCAAACCGGAGGCCATTCAGGGACCGGCGCACCGCGACTTCCCGCGCGACCTGCGCCGCAGGCACCAACCCGCCATCTACGCTCTCCGCCATCGTGCCCACGCCTTCCGCCATAAAACGGTATTCTACCTGTATGACGCAGACTTCCACTACCGCGACCCGCTCCACTCCCCGGAGCTTTGGCGCAGGTCATCTCTTCGGCGTGCCGCTGGGCGATCTTGGCTGGTTCGGGAGCCTGCTGATCGGGGTTGCGTCGGGTTTTCTGGTGTTCTTCTCCTCCACCTTCTGCGCGATCGTCGCGATCCTTTTCTACAACAGCGTGCTGCATGGCAATGTCGACTTCGCCCTGAGCTACCGCCGGGTCGGTTTTCCTCTGGGCGTGACGGTCATGGCGATCGCGCTCACGTACCTGGGCGGTCTTTGGCTCAGGCGAGCGTTGCGCCGGAGCTGATTTGAATGAAGGAGGCCTGTCCTTCACGCACGGCGCTGCGGGTTGCCATGCGCCGCGCCGCCCATCAGCTCTTTGACGGGCGTCCGCTGGTGCTTGATGACCCAATCGCCGTAGCCATTCTGGGCCAGTATGCTGAGGAGCTTCATCGCACGCCTGGTCGGAGCTCACTCTTCAAGCCTCGGCCGTTCTCCATCGGCCTGCGCGCGTTCGTGGTTGCCCGCAGCCGCTATGCTGAAGACCAGCTGGCGCAGGCGGCAGGGCGCGGCGTGACGCAGTATGTCCTGCTGGGCGCGGGGCTCGACACCTTCGCCCATCGCAGCCTGTATTCCTCCGTGCGCGTCTTCGAGGTCGACCATCCAGCTACGCAGCGTTGGAAGCGCGAGTTGCTCCGCGCTGCTGGCTTGCCTGAGCCCGGCAAGCTGACCTATGTGCCGGTCGACTTTGAGCGGCAATCGCTGGCGAAGGAGCTTAGCGCCGCGGGCTTCGATCCGGCTGCGCCCAGTTTGTCCGCGTGGCTTGGGGTCGTCCCCTACCTCACGCTCGAGGCCTTCCGCGCGACCGTGCGCTTTATCGCGGGGCAACCCTCGGGCAGCGGCGTTGTTTTCGACTATGGCCAGCCACGCGCCGCGCTCTCGCCCCGCGAGCAACTGGCCCACGACTCGCTCGCCTTGCGGGTGCGGCATGCCGGTGAGCCGTTCCGGCTGTTCTTTACGCCCGAACAGGTTGCTGTAGAGCTTGCTGCCTTCCGCGAGACTGAGGACCTGGGGTCGCTGGAGATCAATGCGCGCTACTTCACCGACCGCATGGACGGACTCAAAGTCCTGGGCAGCGCAGGCCGGTTGCTGAGCGCTCGTCTATGAGGTACGCCCAATTCCTGAGAGAGGTACGCACGAGCTTTCCGGACAGCGATGCCAGACAGCGGCCCCTTGGTCCCTGCATCCTATTTCTGTATCTGACTGGAGGAGAAATGCCGAGCAAAGATGGTAGCGCCCGACCGAATCGTCCGATCTCACTGCGAGCTCCGATCGTCCTGCTCGCTCTCGCTTTGGCGGCTGGCCGTCTGGCAGCCCAAAGCGTTGCCGCCGCCGGCAGCGGTTCGCCGGCCGACCTCTCGAACCTCGCGCCCAAAGCGATGCCGCCCTCAGCCGCGCTGGGACCCGCGCTGGACGTTCTGAAACAGGCGATTGAGGAGACCAACATCGACAGGTGGAAGGCGTCAGGCGCGGTCCGTGACGAGGCGCAGAACAATCTGCGGTCGATCGAACGCGACGTCGACGCCACTCTTCCACCTCTCCTCGCCGCGGCCGACACCGCCCCCTACTCGCCCGCACAGACGCTGCCTGCGTATCGCAACATTGAGGCGCTTTACGATGTTTTACTGCGGCTCGAGGCTGCGGGGCAGCTTGCTGCTCCGCGCGACCAGGCGTCCGCTCTCCAGCAGGCCCTCGACACCCTGAATGACGGGCGGCGGGCCCTGGGAGACCAACTGCAACAGAATGCCGAGGCGCAGCAGAGGCAGATCACCACGCTGCGAGCTCAACCCAAGGCAGTTCCACCGCCAGCTCCGCCACCCGCAGCCCCGACCGTCTGCCCACCCATCCCAGCGAAGAAGAAAGCCAAGCCCACCGCGAAGGCAGCCTCAACCGCGTCTCCCGGTTCGTCCACCACGCCACACTAAGCGCATTTGCGGCGCGTGCAGTCGCCGGTCGTCCCTTAGCTCGCCAGGCTCTCCGCTGCCGCGATTTCAATGGCCGGAGCCATCCATCCCAGCGCTTGCGCTAGGTAGGCTTTCATATCCTTGCGCTGCACAATTGCATCCAGGAAGCCGTGCTCCAGCAGGAACTCCGACCTCTGAAAGCCCTCCGGCAGCTTCTGCCGGGTGGTCTGCTCGATGACGCGCGGGCCGGCGAAGCCGATGAGTGCGCCCGGCTCGGCGATGTTCAGGTCGCCGAGCATGGCGAAGCTGGCGGTGACGCCGCCTGTGGTGGGGTCTGTCATCACCGAGATGTAGGGCAGACGGGCGTCGTCGAGTCGGGCCAGCCCTGCTGAGATCTTGGCCAGCTGCATGAGGGAGACGATGCCCTCCATCATGCGCGCGCCGCCGGAGGCCGCGATGACGATGAGCGGATCGCGGGTGGCGAGCGAGCGGTCGACGGCGCGGGCGATGGTCTCGCCCACAACGGCGCCCATGCTGCCGCCGATGAAGCCGTACTCCATGGCGCTAACCACCACCCGCCGCGCACCGATGTGGCCCACCGCGTTGACGATCGCGTCATTGAGCCCGGTCTTTCGGCGCGCCTCGGCCAGCCGGTGCTTGTAGCGCTTCAGGTCACTGAAGTCGAGGGGGTCGGTCGAGCGAAGATCGAGGTCGACGAGCTGGTAGCCGGGTTCGAGCAGCAGGTCGACGCGGCAGCGTGCGTCGATGCGGAAGTGGTGGCTGCACTTGGGGCAGACATTGAGGTTTTCCTCGATCTCCTTGCGGAAGATGGTCTGGCCGCAGCCCACGCACTTGATCCAGAGGCCTTCGGTGCGCACTGTCTTGCGCGCATCGTTGACGATCTCATTGTCATCCCGTTTAAACCAGGTCATGCCGGAGGTCCTTGGGGGCGGATATTACCGCCGATCTATTGTATCGGGATTGGCGGGGCCCGGCGCGCTGGCTTGGGGGTGATCTGGGATACGGAAGCCAAAAAATAATTCCGAGCGCACCGACAACCGGCGCGTCTGTGGAGTAGAAGGAACAGATGACGGCGATCGGGGAACAGAGCTTGCGATGGTTCTCAGCAGCAGAGCGGGTGGAGGCTGAGCCCGATCTGGCGGTGCTGGTGCGGGACCACTCGGCTCTGTTGTATCGCGTGGCGCTTTCGATTCTGCGCAATCAGGCCGAGGCCGAGGACGTGGTGCAGGACGCCTTTGTGCGGGTGTTGCAGCACAAGGGGGAGCTGGGCCGGATTGCGGAGGTGAGGCCGTGGCTGGTGCGGATTGCGTGGAACCTGGCGCTCGACCGGCGGCGGAGAATGCGGCCGGAGCAGATGGATGAGGCGTTTGCGGCGGGCTTGGTCGCGCGGGCGGCGGCGGCGGACGATGCGCTGGCCGAGGCGGCGCGGATCGGCAAGGTGCTGGCGGCGATGGAGAGGTTGCCGGGACGGGAGCGGGAGGCGTTGCTGCTCTCGGCGATGGAGGAGTTGAGTACGGCGGAGATTGGCGTTGTTTTGGGAAGGAGCGAATCGAGTGTGCGGTCGCTGCTGTTTCGGGCGCGGGCGCATCTGCGGGAGAGATTGCGGGATTGAGAGATTGGTTCGAGAAGGATGGAGGAGGGGCTATGCGGGATGAACGGGACGAGGCGATTGACCGGGCGCTGAGAGCGCTGGGAGGGGCTGCGACGCCTGGGGGATTGGCGAACCGGATTGCGGGCCGATTGCAGGGATGGACTGCTGAGTCGCGTAGGGAGACGACGGCTGCGCGGGGTTGGTGGAGTGGGGCGGTGTGCGGGGCGGCGGTCGCGACCCTTGCTATTGCAGGGGCGATCTTCGTTCAGCGTCATTGGCGGGGGACGCCGGAAGGGGGACAGGCGGTCGCACGGGTTGCGGGCACGCGGGATGCTGGAGTGCGCACCGCGGCGTACGCGAGTCGCGACGCGACAGAGAGCGATCGAGGCGTTCCTTGCGCGAGCAGGGTCTCGCAACACACGCATATCTTGGCTGTGTCGCCGGGAGCTGTGGTGCCGACCCAAGACGAGTTGCGGGCGGAGACGACGGCACCGTCCAAACCGGCGCCGGAGCTGCCATTGACCGCGCAGGAGCGTGAATTGGCGCGGCTGGCGCGTTCGGTTGATCCGAATCAACTGGTTGCGCTGGACGACACAACCCAAGCGAAGATGGAGGCGGAGGACGCGGCGGAGTTCGAGAGGTTCTTTACGCCGCCGCCTGCTCCGCCACTGCCGGCTACAGAAGAGAACGAGTGAATGAATCGCGAATGATTGAAAAGGGAGAACGAAAATGAAACCTGCAATTCCGTTGTTAGCTACAGCCGTTGCACTGACCTTTTGTGTCTCAGGCGCGCTCTCCCAGCCCGCGTCCCCCGCGCCCAAGCCCACGTCTGATGCATCCGCTACGAAGCCCAACCCAGAGCCGATCGCGGGGAACAGGGCGACCGTGCCAAACGCGGACACGTTGCCCGAGCGCACTTTTTATCTGAAGAACATGAGCCAGGTGAGCGAGGCCAACGAAATATTTACAGCGATTCGTCAGGTGCTCCCTGCGAATAGCAGGGCCTTTCTTATCCCCAGCCAGAACGCGATCATCATTCGCGCCACCCCAGACGACACCGCGCTCGCACAGAAGATCATCGACGATTTCGACCGGCCGAGGAAGACCTATCGTCTGACGTTCACCGTGACGGAGGTCGACGGCACTAAGCCTGTCGGCGTGCAACACTATTCGATGGTCGTCGCGTCGGGGCAGCAGACAACGCTGAAGCAGGGCAGCCGCGTGCCTCTGGTGACTGGGTCCTTAGATGCCGGCGGCAAGACGCAGTCCACCCAGGTCAGCTACATCGATGTTGGAATGAACTTCGATGCAACCCTGAGCGAGTCGGGCAATGGCGCCGAGCTTCGTTCTACTGTGGAGCGGTCGAGCGTGGCGCCGGAAGTATCTGGCGTCGGTCCGCAGGACCCTGTGGTGCGGTCGACCTCCGTGAAAGGTGAGGCCCATTTGATTGCCGGCGACCCGCTGATGCTTGGTTCGGCCGACATCCCGGACAGCACACGACATCTCGAAGTTGGGGTTGTTATGGAGAGGCTGCCCTGAGGGTCGGCGCGGTCGGTTTGCGCTTGGTAGAGTAAAGCGATGACGGACGATGAGGCGTTGACGGTGGGGGCGCTACCCCGGGGGTTTGTGTGGGGCGCGGTGCGGGCGGGGATCAAGGCGAGCGGCAATCTGGATCTGGCGGCGGCGGTTGTGACACCGGGCGTTGGTGTGGGTTCGGCGATGTATACGTCGAACCGGGTGGTGGCGGCGCCGGTGACGGTGGGGCGGCGGCATCTGGTGGCGACGGGTGGGCGCGTGGGTGCGCTGCTGGTGAATGCCGGGAATGCGAACTGCGCGACGGGCGAGCCGGGGATTGCAGGATGTGTGGCGACGTGCGCGGCGGCGGCGGAGGCTTTTGGGTGCATCTTCGATGAGGTGTTTCCTTCGTCGACGGGGATTATCGGGGTGCCGTTTCCGGCGGAGAAGGTGGTGGCGGCTATGCCTGCGCTGGAGGCGGCGGTGGGAAGCACAGCCGAGCACGCCGAGGCCTTCGCCCGCGCCATCATGACGACGGATACGCGGTTGAAGGTGGCTTCGGCGGGGTTTGTGGTAGAGGGTGCGGAGCCGTCAGGGCGAGCTGAGGTGCGGATTTGGGGCGCGGCGAAGGGGGCGGGGATGATTCATCCGCGGCTGGGGGCGCCGGTAGGCGCGGGCGGGGAGGTGGGTGCGCCCCATGCCACGATGCTGGTCTACCTATTTACGGATGTCGCGGGGGAGGTGGGGGAGCTGAATGCGGCGTTGGCGGCGGCAGTAGAGCCGAGTTTGAATGCCATCTCGATTGATGGCGACACTTCGACCAACGATACGGTGCTGCTGCTGGCGAGTGGGGCCAGCGGGGTGCGGCTGACGCGGGAGCTAGTGCCGGCGTTCGATGCGGCGTTGGAGGAGGTTTGCGGATCGCTGGCGCGCCAGATCATCGCGGATGGCGAGGGCGTGACGCATGTGGTGACGCTGGATGTGCGCGGTGCCGCGACGGCGGCAGAGGCGAAGCAGGTGGCTCGGGCGATTGCGAACAGCCCGCTGTGCAAGACGGCCTGGTCGAGCGGGGACCCGAACTGGGGGCGGCTGCTGGCGGCGGCGGGGTATAGCGGCGCGGTGTTTCAGCCGGAGCGGGTGCGGATATGGATTGGGGCGGAGCCGGTGTTTGGGTATGGGGTGCGGGCGGCCGGGTTCGACGAGGCGGCGGCGCACGCGGCGATGATGCAGCCGGAGTATACGATTACGATCGATCTGGGTGCGGGCGATGGGGCTTGCCGCTTCCTCACCTGCGACCTCACGGTCGAGTACGTACACATCAATGCGGACTATTCAACCTGAGCTGCGAGGTGGCCCTAATAACCCGTGATGGCGTGCACGTAGTTGCCGTAGCCGACGATGACGGTTGAGCCGACGAGGAGGACGAGGCCGCACGTGACGAGGAGCTTGGTCCTCATGCTGGTGCCGTGCCACTCCTTCAGCACCAGCCCCCACAGCGTAGCGAAGATGATGATCGACGCCATGTGGAGGGTCCATGAGGAGAAGTCGTACTTGCCCATCTTGGTTTGGCCCATGGAGTAGAAGAAGAACTGGAAGTACCAGATGACGCCGGCCATGCCGGCGAAGATATAGTTGGCGACGAGGGTTGCCGGGGCCAGCCGATCGTAGGTCGAGGGGTCCAGCGGGTCGAAATCCACCAGCGTGTCGCCTGAGGTCGCTGCGGCGCGCATGGGATTGATCCCCGGCTCGCCGAAGAACTGCTTGATCGAGCCGTTCTGGAAGATGAGGATGGCCGACCACACGAAGTTGGTCGCGAACCCTCCCCAGAGCACCACGATCAGGATCGGCAGGTTTTTGAGCACGAGCCGCCCGGTCATCCCGGCGGCGATGAGGTGCGATGCGGTGAGGTCGCCGATCGGCTTGCCCGCGTCCAGACCAAACGCAAAGAAGGAACTCATGAAGCCCGCAAGGATCGCGATGGCGATGCCCTTGCCGAAGTTGTAGTCGCGCTCGCCGGCCTCAACCTTCTCTTCCGGCGTAATCTCCTGCTCTTTGGAGTAGCCCGCCGCGCCGTTGACTGCGACGCCGAACAAGCAGACGAGCACACCCACCAGGATGACCTTGCCCGAGGTCTGGTGGAAGAGAGTGACAATCTGCCCGTGATAGACCGGCGGCACCAACGTTCCGAAGAAGGCGCAGAGCCCAAGCGCGATGGCATATCCCAGCGCGATGCCTAGGTAGCGGATCGCCAGCCCGAAAGTGATGCCCCCCACCCCCCACAGCACGCCGAAGAGGAAGGCAAACTGAACGTCGCGGGGGTTGCTGGCGTAGACGGCGGCAAGGATGCCGAAGACGTTGGGAATAAAGATAGTGGCCAGCACGGTGGGCGCGATGATCCACGCCGCAAAGCCCTGGATTGGCCAGTAGACCTCCCACGACCAGCGCTTGATGCCGCGGAACGGGATAAAGTTGGTGGCGGAGCAGAAGCCGCCGATCCAGTGGAAGATGACGCCGAGAAACGGATTCGGTCCCAAGATGCCTCGCTGTGCGGTCAAAAAATAGGTGAACCGCGTACCATCGTACCTGAGTGAGTTGTCTTGTGGAAAACGATTGTCGATTGGAATAAGTTAGAGGGTGGACAAAGGCTTAGCATCGATCGGGCCGCTGGGACACCGGTCAGGAGCAAGGGGAAGCATTGCGAGTTTCGCTGTTTATCACGTGCTACAACGACACGCTATTTCCTGAGACCGGCAAAGCCGTCGTCCGCGTCCTCGAGCGCCTCGGCCACACCGTCGACTTCCCCCCCGGCCAGACCTGCTGCGGCCAGATGCACTGGAACACCGGCTACCAGGCCGAGGCCATGCCGCTGCTGGAGCGGTTTGTGGCGCAGTTCAAAGGGTCGGAGGCGGTGGTATGTCCTTCGACGAGTTGCGTCGGCATGATGCGCGACCACTACCCCATGATGGCGGAGCAGCTCAACGACCCCCAGCTCAAGGCCGAAGCCGCCGCGCTGCTGCCCAGGGTCTGGGAGTTCTCCGAGTTCCTCACCAAAAAGCTCGGCGTCGAGGACGTCGGCGCCTACTATCCGCACCGCGTCACCTACCACGCCAGTTGCCACGGCCTGCGCAACCTCGCCCTCGGCGATGGCCCCATGAAGCTCCTGCGCGCGGTAAAGGGAATCGATCTCGTCGAGATCGAAAACCTCGAACAGTGCTGCGGCTTCGGCGGCACCTTCGCCGTCAAGAACGCCGAAGTCTCCAGCGCCATGCTCGGCGAAAAAGTCCGCGGCGTCCTCAACACCCGCGCCGAGGCTTGTACGGCGTGCGACAACTCCTGCCTCATGCACATCGGTGGCGCCCTCCACCGCCAGAAGACCGGCGTGGGCGTGGTGCATCTGGCGGAGATTCTAGCGAGTCAGGAGGGATAGTTGTACCGCGGGGACATTGCCGTATGACACGGAAACGGGTCTTAGCTGCGCTAGCGTCAGGGGTGTTAATGCTGGTCGTCAGCTTCATCCTCACCAATGTTGCCTACAGCCTATGTGCAGACTGGCTTCATCTTGACACGGGTGCTATGGCCGCGATGGGAGGCGTCATCCTCGGCCTGGTAATAGCTCCCGTATGCGCGCTCGTGACCGCATGGCTCGTCGTTCGCGTGGCCTGATCGCAAGAGACGAGGCAAGTATCCATCTGCGCTGTAGAGTCAAGTCATGGGATTGCTATGAGTGAAGCGCTCGATCCGAAGACCGCGCCCTCCTTCCCCGCCGCCGCACACGCGCTGCTTGGCGACGCCCAATTGCGCAAGAACGTCCGCCACGCCACCAACGTGATCCAGGCCAAGCGCCAGCGCGTGGTGGACGAGATGCCCGACTGGCAGCAGCTGCGCGAGTCAGGCAAACAAATCCGCCGCCACACCATGCGCCACCTCGACTTCTACCTCGATCAGTTTGAGCGCAACTGCACCGCCGCCGGCGGCCACGTCCACTGGGCGCGCGACGCGGAAGACGCCCGCAGCATCGTCATCGCCCTCGTCAAAGCCAGCGGCGCCGAAGGCGGCTCCGCGACCGAAGTCATCAAGATCAAGTCGATGACCACCGAAGAAATTCAGCTTAACAAGGCGCTCGAAGCCACCGGCATCCACGCGTATGAGACCGACCTCGCCGAACTCATCATCCAGCTTGGCCACGACCAGCCCTCGCACATCGTCGTCCCCGCGCTGCACAAAAACCGCTCGCAGATCCGCGAAATCTTCATGCGCGAGATGCACCTGCCGCAGCTCGGCGAATCCCCCAAAGACCTCGCCGACGCCGCGCGCCGCTTCCTCCGCGAAAAATTCCTGCGCGTCAAAACAGCCGTCAGCGGCGCCAACTTCCTCATTGCGGAAACCGGCGGCGTCGCCATCGTCGAGAGCGAGGGCAACGGCCGCATGTGCCTCACTCTCCCCGAAACCCTCATCGCCGTCGCCGGCATCGACAAAGTCATTCCCCGCTTCGCCGACCTCGAAGTCCTCTTCCAGCTCCTCCCGCGCTCTGCCACCGGCGAGCGCATGAACCCCTACAACTCCATCTGGACCGGCGTCGACCCCGCATCCGGCACCGCGATCGACGGCCCCCGCTCCTTCCACGTCGTCCTCATGGACAATGCCCGCAGCGAAATACTCGCCGACCGCGAAGCCCGCCAGACGCTGCACTGCATTCGCTGCGGTGCGTGCCAGAATTCGTGCCCGGTGTATCAGCAGACCGGCGGCCACGCCTACGGCAGCGTCTACGCCGGGCCCATCGGCGCCATCCTCACACCGCAGTTGCAGGAGATGCACCACGCGCAGTCGCTGCCCTACGCCTCCAGCCTCTGCGGCGCATGCTATGAGGTCTGCCCGGTCAAGATCAACATCCCCGAGGTGCTGATCCATCTGCGCAACAAGGTGGTGAAGCAGGAGACCGCCGGCCTGAGGGTCCTCGCCAAACCCGAAGCGCTCGCCCTCAAATCCGTCGCCATGATCTTTCGCGACGAGCGCCGCTTCCGCGCCGCGCAGCGCCTGGGCCGCATGGCCGAGTGGCCGCTGGTGCGCAAGGACGGCCAGGGCGAGGGCTGGATCGGCTGGCTTCCCGGACTGCTGGGCGGATGGACCGAGGTGCGCGACCTGCGCGAGATGCCGAAGCAGACCTTCCGCGAGTGGTTCGAGCAGCGCGCCGCCGCCGCGCCACGCCGCCGCCGCGGCGATGCCTCGGAGAAGGCGGTGGCCGATGGCCGCTAACCAGACCTCAACGGCCGCCGCGCGCCAGGAGGTGCTCGGCCGCATCCGCGCCGCTATCGCCGCGCCCGCTGCGGACGCCGCAGACATCGACGCCGAGTGGCGCGCCCTCCCGCGCGATTACAAGCGCTCCGCCTCGCTCGACCGCGACGCCATTCTCGACATGCTCGAAGATCGCCTACGCGACTACGACGCCACCGTCGTGCGCGCGCGGGCCGGGGCCGTGACCGCGGAGATCGCCTGCTTCATCGCCGCGCGCAACCTGCATCGCCTCATCGTTCCAGCCGGTTTGCCCCAGGCCCTTGGCGAGCCGCTGCCCGGCGGCTTCGAGTTCACGGTCGATACCGGCTTCTCCCCGGTTGAGCTCGACGCCTTCGAAGGAGTCGTCACTGCCTCCACCCTCGCCATCGCGGAGACCGGGACCATCGTTCTGCAGAACGTGCCGGGGCAGGGAAGACGCGCCTCCACGCTCATCCCCGACTACCACCTCTGCGTCGTGCGCGCCGCCGACGTGGTCGAGACCGTACCCGAAGCGATGGACCGTCTCGCCCCGACCGCCACGCTCGCCACTACCTTCATCTCCGGCCCGTCGGCCACCGCCGACATTGAGATGACCCGCGTCAAGGGCGTCCACGGCCCGCGCTTCCTCGACGTCATTCTGGTCGTCTAGCCCAACTCGCAGGGCGCGGGCTACTTTGAATCTTGCTCCCCGCGAGGGGTGGAGACATCGACTGCGATGGCCCACGAGTTGCGAATGGCAAGCGCAAGCAACGACAGCATGCCCGCAGCCTCCAAGGTGAGTCCGCGTTGGGGAGCGTAGAAGAACAAGACTCCGCCGAATGCATGGAGCCCGTATGCCGCAAATGGAACCACCGCGTAAGTGAGCCGGTCCTGCAGGCTGTAGTAAATCTTCTTGCCGCCGCGCCGAATAAGAAAGGATCCCGAGTAAATCAAGCCGGCGATACCCGCGAGGCAAATGCAAAGAGAGGCCGTCAACCGGGTGTGGTTCGGGATGGTCAGAAGCACAGCAAGGTACAGTACGGAAGCAAAGTAGATGACTGTCGGCGTAAGGTAAATGGGAATCTCTGCGGCGTCTCCTTGCCTTCGCTCAGCCGCGAGTGTGAGTACGACAAACATCAGGCCGAGCAGGGTCGCGGCTGCCGCCGATATGAGGAGATGGAAATTCGCCCATCGCTCCAGCTCATTCATGAGGTCATTTAGGCCGCCCTTCTCTGCCCGGCTCTTCACTGTCCATAGGGCACAGGGTCGGCCATCCCCCAGCGAAAAAATTGAAAGGTAGTCCGCCACCCTCCCGCTGCCGTTGGCGAAACAATTTCAAGAGAGAGTATATTTTCGTAATTGACTTACTGAGAGGTCTTCCAATGGGCATGAATGGTGCAACATCCGGCGCGCGTGCGACGGAGAAAATCTTTGCCGCGCTCGACGGCTTTCGCATTGAAGTTCCCTCTTGGGGCTTCGCCAACACCGGCACGCGCTTCGGCAAGTTCGCCCAGGCCGGCGCGGCCACCACGCTCGAAGAGAAATTCGCCGACGCCGGCCAGGTCAACCAGCTCACCGGTGCCAGCCCCACCGTCGCTCTCCACGTCCTCTGGGACCTGCCCAACGGCAAGGGCGATGTCGCCGAGATCAAGCGCCTCGAAGCCCGCTTCGGCGTCATGGCCGGCTCCATCAACCCCAACCTCTTCCAGGCGCAGGAGTACAAGTACGGCTCTATCTGCAACCCCAGCGCGGAGATTCGCGGCAACGCCCTCGCCCACCTGCTCGACTCCGTCGAGATCGGCCGCGAGCTCGGCTCGCGCGACCTCTCCATCTGGCTCGCCGACGGCTCCAACTATCCCGGCACGCAGTCCATGCGCAAGCGCATCGAGTGGATGGAAGACGTCCTCGCCTCCACCCACGCCGCCCTCGGCCCCGACCAGCGCATGTTGGTAGAGTACAAGCCCTTCGAGCCCGCCTTCTACCACACCGACATCGCCGACTGGGGCATGGCGCTCGAACTCTCCCGCCGCGCCGGCCCCAAAGCAAAAGTCCTCGTCGACACCGGCCACCACCTGCAAGGGACCAACATCGAGCAGATCGTCACCTGGCTGCTCCACTGCGACGCCCTCGGCGGCTTCCACTTCAACGACCGCAAATACGCCGACGACGACCTCACCCTCGGCTCCATCGACCCCTACCAGGTCTTCCGCATCTTCCACGAGATCCTCAGCTGCCCGGACACCGCCGCCACCAGCGGCATCGCCTACATGATCGACCAGAGCCACAACCTCAAGGGCAAGGTCGAGGCCATGGTGCAGACCGTCGTGATGGCGCAGGAGCTCTTCGCCAAGGCCGCATTGGTCGACCGCGAAAAACTCGCCGCGCTGCAGCAGTCGTGCAGCTTGGTCGAGGCGGAGGAGACCTTCCGCACCGCCTTCTGGACCGACGTTCGCCCCGCCGTCAAAGAATGGCGCGAGGCACGCAAGCTCCCCGCCGAACCGCTCGCTGCCCTGCGCGAGAGCGGCTACGTCGAGGCCATCAGCCGCGAGCGCGGCGCGCGCAACGCCAACAGCGTCTCCAGCTACGCTTAGAGCAGAGTTCGCATTGCATTGCTATAGAGTTTGTCGTCAAGGGCCAAAGGCCCGTTACATACCAGCCTAGGCCGAAGGCCTAGGTTGGTGGCCAATGGCCAATCCAAGGGCTGAAAGCCCGGCACAAAACCTCACTACACACCATCGAGGAATCCGCTCTAGTTTCTCTCATCGAACGCAAGACGCAGCGCAATTCCGTCCTGCGCTCGCTCAACTCACTTCTTCGCATACCCCTGCCACAAATACTCCAGCGCCTCCGGAAGCGTCTGCCGCTTCACCGCGCCGTCGGTGTGCCCCGCATTGCGCGCAAACACAAACTGGTAGTGGTAGCCCTTGGCCGCCAGCCCCTTCGCCATGTTCTCATTCGCCACAGTCCAGTCGTGCATCTCGTCGCGCATTACGTTGGGGTTGTAGTTGTCCCGGTCGCCCACCTCCAGCCACAGCCGCAGCGGCTTCTTCGGGGTATTGGGAATCAGGTGCTCGTGGAACTCCCACGCCCCGTGCGGCGTCTGGTCACTGTGCGGCCACTGCTGGTTCACGTAAGTGCCGGAGTAGGTCAGCACCCGGTGGTACCACTCCGGGTGGTACCACGCCATGATCAGCGCGCACGAGCCGCCGGAGCTGCCACCCATCGTCGCGCGCCCATCCGGGTCCTTGGTCAGCTTCACGTTGTACTGCGACTCCACCAGCGGCAGCACCTCCTTCTCCACAAACTCCGCATAGAGCCCCGACATCGTGTCGTACTCCAGTCCCCGCTCGCTGCCCTGCGCATCGCCGCTGCCGTTGCCGATTGAGATCGCAATCATTACCGGCACCTTGTGCGTCGCAATCAGATTGTCCAGCGCGGTAAACAGCCCCTGGTCGATCCCGTCCGCGCCCACGATAAACGGCGCAGCCGTCCCCGGCACATACTGCTTCGGCACATACACCCCCACCCGCCGCGTGTACGGCGCGGGATGGCTCGTCGTCACCACCAGCTTCGCCGGATCGTTGGGGTCTGGCGTTCCAAACGTCCCATCGTCGCGCGCAATCCCCGGATAGATCTTGCTGTCCTCCGACTTCATCGTGAAGGTGTAGACCGTCCCCTTGGGCACGTTTGGGTCGGCCGTCATCTCCGGCGCGGCGGTGTGCGTCGGACCAATGATGAAGTTGCCGTCCGCGCTTGGCGAAGGCACCGTGCCATCCGCCAGCTCCGTCGCCTTCACATATCCCGGCGCATTCGGATCGCGTGTCGGCATCGGCGGACGCGGAGCCCGCGCCGCCCGCGCCGCAGCAGGAGGGGCCGGACTCACCATCGGAGGCGTCGAGGTTCCCTGCGCCCCCGCACGTACCGTCGCCATCGCCAAACCAACCAGAAGAACTATGTTCTGAAGACGCCGCATCTCAAAACTCCTTTTCAACCGCGCACCCACTCCATCGCCGTGTGCCACCCTTTTGGAAATTGTCATCCTGGAGACACTCTGATTGAGCACGCTTTGAGCTTATGGCTGATCGGCTCAAAGCTTACAGCTCACGAAACCTGCTGTTGCTCTTCGCCTTCCCAACGCACCGGAAATATATCACCCACACAGCCCCCGCGATAGACCACCCCTCCCCGCACTCTTGCTATCCTTGTCTGCACATGGCAAAACCCATCGTTCTCACCATCCTTGACGGCTGGGGCTACCGCGCCGAGACCCACGGCAACGCCATCGCGCTCGCCCGCAAACCCAACTACGAGGGCCTGCTGCGCGACTTCCCCAACACCCTCATCCGCGCCAGCGACCACTTCGTCGGCCTGCCCGACGGACAGATGGGCAACTCCGAGGTCGGCCACCTCAACCTCGGCGCCGGCCGCATCGTCCGCATGGACATGACCCGCATCGACGCCGCCATCGCCGACATCAGCCTCTTCACCGACCCCACGCTGCTCGCCGCCGTCGCCGCCGCGCGCGCCCACCGGAGCGCCCTCCACTTCATCGGCCTGCTCTCCGATGGCGGCGTCCACTCGCATCAGCGCCATCTCTACGCACTGCTCCGCCTCGCCGCGCAGCAGAAGCTCCCCCGCGTCTTCGTCCACGCCTTCATGGATGGCCGCGACACCATGCCCACCAGCGGCCTCGGCTACATCGCTGAACTGGAGAAGCAGTTCCGCGAGACCGGCGTCGGCGCGCTGGCCAGCGTCAGCGGACGCTACTACGCCATGGACCGCGACCTCCGCTGGGAAAAAGAGCGCCAGGCCTTCGACGCCCTCGTCACCGGACACCCCGAAGGCGGCACGTACCCCGACGCATCCCTGCGCATCAAGGAGCTCTACTCCAGCGGCGTCACCGACGAGTTCATCCCGCCCTTCACTGTGGTCGACGCCGCCGGCCGCCCAATCGGCCCTATCCGCGACAACGACGTCGTCGTCAACTTCAACTACCGCGCCGACCGCGCCCGCCAGATCACCCGCGTCCTGGCGCGCAACTCCGGCCTCACCACCAACGCCGGCACCGACCTGCCCAAGGCCGCCGAGCTCGACCTGGAAATCCCCCGATCCCTCGTGCCCAACAACATCCACTACGTCTGCATGACGCAGTACGACAAGAACTACACGCTGCCCCAGATCATCCCGCCCGAGTCCATGGATAACCTCCTCGCGCACCTCATGGCGCAGGCTGCGCTGCGCAACCTGCGCGTCGCCGAGACTGAGAAGTACGCCCACGTCACCTACTTCTTCAATGGCGGCATCGAGAAGCCCTTCGCCGGCGAGGACCGCTCGCTGGTGCCATCGCAGAAGGTGGCGACGTACGATCTTGCGCCGGAGATGTCCGCCGCGGGTATCGCGGATGCGGTGATTAAGGCGCTGAGCGACACGGCGTTCGACGTCATCATCGTCAACTTCGCCAACGCCGACATGGTAGGGCACTCCGGCAAGATCGAACCCACCATCCGCGCCGTCGAGACCGTCGACCGCGAGCTCGGTCGCATCTACAACGAGATCAAACTGCGCGGCGGCCGCCTCCTCGTCACCGCCGACCATGGCAACGCCGAGCTCATGATCGACCCCGCCACCGGGGGCCCGCACACCGCGCACACCACCAACCCCGTCCCCTTCATCCTCGTCACCGACGCGCCCAGCGGCACGCTCGCCCTCAGGCCCAACGGCAGCCTGCGGGATATTTCGCCGACGATGCTCTCGCTGCTCCACCTGGGCAAGCCGAAGGAGATGACCGGCGAAGACCTCGGCCTGGTCGTCAACCTGGCGAAGTCGCATCCAACTTCTGTTGCCGCGTATCCAAAAAAAGGATGAACTTGTATCTGAGGGTTGATTGTGCTAAAAGTAATTATTCCAGTCTGCCTCACCGCAGATTTGAATTTCATGCAGAGTGGCTGAGGGACGAGCCCTGAGACGCCACGACAACCGGACAGAACAAGTCGTACCGGTGTCAACTCTCTCCTGGAAGGCGCAAGCCACGGGGAACATGAGATTCGGACCACGCAGTCCGGAGGGGCAAACTCCAGACGCACCCGCAATTCTCCTTCCCTCGCCGAACCCCCAGAAGAGAACGTCTCAGAGCATCGAACCCCCTCCCCCTCGGAGAGAGATCGACGCTCGATGAACTATTCGTGTACCGCGTATGAGCTCACCTGCAACGAGTGCGGCAAACGTTACGGCAATATCCCGCTCTCCGCCTGCCCCGACTGCATTGCGCCGCTCGAAGTTGTCTACGATCTCGACTCCGCTCGTGGTGAGTTTACCCGCGAGGCCATCGCCAAAGGCCCGGCAAGCATCTGGCGCTACGCGCGGCTTCTGCCGGTTCCGGAGGGTTTCCAGCCCGATCTTCCCGTCGGCTTCACGCCGCTCCTCCGTGCCAACAACCTCGGCAAACGCATTGGCGCCGGCGATCTTTACGTCAAGAACGACGGCGTCTGCTTTCCTACCCTCAGCTTCAAGGACCGCGTCGTCTCCGTCGCGCTTGCCAACGCGCGCCGCTTCGGTTTCACCACGGTCGGCTGTTCTTCGACTGGCAATCTGGCGAATGCGGTCGCGGCTCAGGCCGTGCGCCTCGGCCTCAAGGCCTGCATCCTCGTGCCTGCTGACCTCGAGCCCGCCAAGATCCTCAACACCCTGGTCTACGGCGCGCGCCTCATCCGCATCGACGGCAACTACGACCACGTCAACCGCCTCTCCACCCTCATCGCCGACGAGTACAACTGGGGCTTCGTCAACGTCAACCTTCGCCCCTACTATGCTGAAGGCTCCAAGACGGTAGGCTATGAGATCGCCGAGCAGCTTGGCTGGCGCCTGCCGGACAATGTCGTGGTGCCCATGGCCGGCGGCTCGCTGATCCGCAAGATCCGCAAGGCCTTCAAGGAGCTCATCCACCTCGGCCTGGTCGAAGACAAGCCGGTCAAGTTCTTCGGCGCGCAGGCCACCGGCTGCTCCCCCATCTCGGTCGCGGTGAAGGACGGCACGGATGACATCATCCCGCAGAAGCCCAATACCATCGCGCGGTCGCTGGCCATCGGCAACCCCGCCGACGGCCCCGCCGCGGCGAAGATGATCCGCGAGGACGGCGGATGGGCGGAGGATGTCTCGGATGTCGAAATCGTATCGGGGATCCAGGAGCTTGCCGAGACCGAGGGCATCTTCACCGAGACCGCCGGCGGCGTTACCACGGCGGTCGCCGCGCGCCTCTACGCGCACGGTCGCATCGCGCCCCATGAGACCACGGTCATCTGCATTACCGGCAACGGCCTCAAGACCACCGACGCGCTGGCCGGCCAGTACGACCACATCGATGCCCGCGCCATCCGCCCGCGCCTCGCCGACTTCGACGCCTACCTGCGCTCACTCGACGGAGCAACACCCGAACCCGAACTTGCTGCCGCAGGAGAACGTTAGTGTCCATCAAAGTCGTGCTTCCCACCGCGTTCACCCGCCACACCGATGGCTGCAAACAGTTGGAGTCGGCCGCGCCGAATCTGCCCGCTCTGCTCGCCGAATTCGACCAGACCTTTCCGGCTCTCTCCACCCAGATCAAGGACGAGAACGGCAAGCTGCGCAAGTTCATCAACATCTACATCAACGATGAGGACATCCGCTTCCTCGGCGGAGACACCTACGCCTTCCAGGATGGCGACGAGGTCATGCTCATCCCCTCCATCGCCGGCGGCGTCGACTGACAACAGGCAACCGACAACTTCCTCTCAAGCAACGCCGCGCACACTTCCCCACTCTCAATAAGGGCAGCGCTCACACCTAGCGTGAGACTCTCGATGGAAGAAAGCAGGGTTGCCCATGTTCCTGATACTCGCAATCGTTCTCGTTATAGCTTGGATTGGCGGCTTCGTGGTATTCAAGAGTGCGGGTTTGCTCATCCACCTGCTTCTTCTTTTCGCAGTCATCTCGCTGATCATGCACTTCGTCACGGGCAGCCGAAGCTCAATTTAACTCAATCCCATGCGGCATGAAACGACAAGGCCGAGCCATCGGAGGCTCGGTCTTGGCTTGCTTGCGACAACGAATTACTGGTGCGCCACCGGCTGCGGCCCGGGCAACACCGGTGGCATGACCGCGGCCAAGGCCACAGGCGTCTCCTCGGCGAGTTCCGGGAGCTTCTCCTCCAGCGCGATCTGCAATACCTCGTCCATCTGGCCGGCGAAGTGCAGCTTCATCTCCGCCTTCAGCAGCTCCGGCATGTCGGCCATGTCCTTGCGGTTGTCCTCGGGCACAATCACCTCGAAGATTCCCGCGCGGTGCGCTGCCAGCAGCTTCTCCTTCAGCCCGCCGATGGCCAGCACCTTGCCGCGCAGCGTGATCTCGCCGGTCATCGCGATATCGCGCCGCACCTTGATCTTGGTCAGCGCGCTCGCCAAGCCCGTCGCCAGCGTGATGCCTGCGGATGGACCATCCTTCGGGATCGCTCCCTCCGGCACATGCACGTGGATGTCGACGTGCCGGTAGAACTCCTTGTTCAGCCCCAGGTGCTGCGCGCGCGAGCGGATATAGCTCATCGCTGCCTGCGCAGATTCCTGCATCACCTCGCCCAGTTGCCCCGTCGTGGTCAGCTTGCCCTTGCCGTCGAGCACCTGCACCTCGGTCTGCAGGATCGTCCCGCCGACCTCGGTCCACGCGAGGCCGGTCACCAGGCCCACTTCGCTCTTCTCGTGGATCTGAGAGTCGCGGAACTTCGCCACACCCAGCATCTCACCGAGGTTCTCGCCGGTCAGCACCTCGCGGTGCTCCGGTGTGCTCTGCACCACCTTGCGCGCCACCTTGCGGCAGACGTTGCCGATCTCGCGCTCCAGATTGCGCACGCCAGCTTCGCGCGTGTAGTTGCGAATGATGGCCTTCAGCGCATCGTCCTCAAAGACGATCTGCTCCTCGGTCAGCCCCGTGCCCTCGCGCTGCTTCTTCACCAGATACTGCTTTGCGATCTCCAGCTTCTCAATCTCTGTATAGCCATGCAGCCGCAGGATCTCCATGCGGTCCTGCAGCGGCCCGGGGATGGTGTGCAGCACATTGGCCGTCGCCACGAACAGCACGTTGGAGAGGTCGTACTCTACGTCGAGGTAGTGGTCCTGAAAAGAAGTGTTCTGTTCCGGGTCCAGCACTTCGAGCAGCGCGCTCGCCGGATCGCCGCGGAAGTCCGACGCCATCTTGTCGATCTCGTCCAGCATGAACACCGGGTTCTTGGTGCCCGCCTTCTTCATCGACTGGATGATCTGCCCCGGCAGCGCTCCGATGTAGGTCCTGCGGTGTCCGCGTATCTCCGCCTCGTCTCTCACGCCGCCCAGCGACATGCGCACAAACTTCCGGCCCGTAGCCTTGGCGATCGACATCCCCAGGCTGGTCTTGCCGACGCCCGGAGGCCCAACGAAGCAGAGGATCGATCCCTTGGGGTTCTTCACTAACTGCCGCACCGCCAGAAACTCAAGAATGCGCTCCTTGATCTTTTCGAGGCCATAGTGGTCAGAGTTCAGGATCGTCTCCGCGTGTTCGATGGAGCGGATCTCCTTGGAGCGCTTCTTCCAGGGCACCGCGAGCAGCCAGTCGAGATAATTCCGAGAGACGGTGGACTCGGCCGACATTGGCGGCATCGCTTCGAGCTTCTTCAGTTCCTGGAGAGACTTTTCGAGGACATCCTTGGGCATTCCTGCGGCTTCGATCTTCTTCTTCAGCTCGTCGAACTCCGACTTCTCGCCCCTCCCCAGCTCCTTCTGGATCGCCTTGATCTTCTCGTTGAGGTAGTACTCCTTCTGCGCCTTCTCCATCTGCCGCTTCACGCGCGACTGGATGGTGCGGTCCATGTTCAGCTTCTCGATGGCCACGTCCAGCACATCGCCCACCCGCGCCAGCCGAGTCTCCGGATCGAAGACATCGAGCAACTGCTGCTTCTCGTCGATGCCCAGTTGCAGGTTCGCGGCGATCGTGTCCGCCAGCTTGGCCGGCTCGTCCATGCGCACGCTCGCGGCCATGGTCTCGTGGTTCAGCGACTGCTGCAGCTTCACGTACTGCTCAAACAGCGTATGCACGCGGTGCATCAGCTGCTCCACTTGCGGCGTCATCTCCAGCTGCGTCTTCCCGGTGCGCACGGTTGCGACGAAGAACCCGTCTTCGTCGTTCACCTCGATGGAGCGCGCTCGCTCCACGCCCTCCACCAGCACCTTGATGTTGCCGTCCGGCATGCGTACGCTCTGCACGATGTTGCCGATGGTGCCTGTGTCGTAGATATCGTCCGCGCTCGGCTCGTCTACTGACGCGTCGTGCTGGGTCGCGAGGAAGATCTTGCGGTCCCCCGTCAGCGCCTCTTCCAGAGCCCGCACGCTCGATTCCCGCCCCACCACGAATGGGGTCATCATATGGGGAAAGATCACCATGTCCCGAATCGGCATCATCGGCAGCTTCCGGACATCGCCGGTCAAAACGCTCTTAGCCTGGTTTGCCATCGTTCTCCCCATTCCAAGTGTGTCTCGCTGTCAGCGTGCATCTGCGGTTAACACTTCCAGCGATTGTAATGCCTGCGGCCCGGCGCGCATCCGCACTTTTGTGGGATCGAAAAAATAAATTGCTGCGCAGCGTCCATTATGCGTGCAAAGCCGCGCCAATGCAGGCGATTTATCGCCTTCCAGCCCAATCAATTTGTCGTTTTGGGTACGCCGCCATTACTTCGGTAACAAGGACCTACTACCCGGCCTTCTCCAAGAGGATCGGCAAGGTCAGGCTGTGCTTCTTCACCATCTCCGGTGTGATCGTCAGGTCGGCGATCTTCTTGTTGCCCGGCACGTAGTACATTAGGTCCAGCATCAGCTCTTCCAGGATCATGCGCAGCCCGCGTGCGCCCACCTTGCGCTGCAGCGCCTCGCGCGCAATCTCCTTCGCCGCTTCGTCGGAGAATGTCACCTTCACGCCCTCGTAGTCGAATAGCTTGGCATACTGCTTCAGGATCGCGTTGCGTGGCTTGGTCAGGATCTCGATCAGCGCTGCTTCGTCGAGTTCATCCAGAATTCCGAGAACGGGAAGCCGGCCCACAAACTCGGGGATCAGGCCATATTTGAGCAGGTCCTGGGGCTCGGCCTGGCGCAGCAGCTCGGTATCTCGCTGCGCGCGGATGGGTCGCACCTCGCCCTCCTTTGCGTCCATCTCTGCGATCGCGCGGAAACCCAGCGCCTTTTTGCCCACGCGCCGCCCGATCACCTTCTCCAACCCCACAAAAGCCCCGCCGCAGATGAACAGAATGTTCGTCGTGTCCACCGCGGTGAACTCCTGGTGCGGATGCTTGCGTCCGCCCTGCGGCGGCACATTGGCCACGGTGCCTTCCAGAATCTTCAGCAGCGCTTGCTGCACGCCCTCGCCGGAGACATCGCGCGTGATCGAAGGGTTCTCGTCCTTGCGCCCGATCTTGTCGATCTCGTCGATATAGATGATGCCGCTCTGTGCGCGGGTCACATCGCCCTCCGCGGCCTGCAGCAGTTTGAGAATGATGTTCTCCACGTCCTCGCCCACGTATCCGGCTTCGGTCAGCGTGGTCGCGTCCACAATTGCGAACGGCACATCCAGCATCTTGGCCAGCGTCTGCGCCAGCAGCGTCTTGCCCGAGCCCGTCGGTCCGACCAGCAGAATATTCGACTTCGCCAGTTCCACGTCGTTGCCGCGGGCCTTGTTCATCTGGATGCGCTTGTAGTGGTTGTAGACCGCGACCGCCAGTTTCTTCTTGGTCTGGTCCTGCCCGATCACATACTCATCCAGAAACGCCTTCACCTCTTGCGGCTTGGGCAGCTGCGCCGGGGCGACACCCGGCAGAGTCTCGCCGCGGTCATCCTCCAAAATCGAGTTGCACACACCCACGCACTCGTCGCATATGTAGGCCCGGGGATAATCCGATGGCGAGGAGATCAGCTTGGCCACCGCATCCTGCGACTTGTGGCAAAACGAGCAGCGAAGCGATTCGTCGGAACCGCGGGATGTTTTCATGTTGCGGCAACTCCTGGGGGTCGACCGGCCTTGCTGGGAACAGTGATAAGTCTACACCCGAACCCACTTTCGCCCACTACACGGAAGTCACCCGGATACCCCTTTCAGGTCATACGATGGCAAGGCTGGGAAGCCGGCCCCTTTCGGCGGTGCATGGTATATTCCGTGCATCCGGATTGGAGCAATTTCGATGACTGTTTCCTGCCAGGTAAGCGCGTCCGAGATGCGCGAGGCGTTCCGACTCAACCTTACCCCTTCCTTCTGGTGGAAGGCAGCGCGCAGCAATCCCCGCGCCATTATCTATACGGCCGTTCTTATCGCCGTCCTCGTCTCGCGCGGCCGATCGATTGAGTGGCAGCAGGTCCTCTCGGTGGGCGGCCTCGCCGCTCTGTTTCTCGGCTTGTTCGTATGGCGCCTGCATCGCTCCGTCATGAAGGCTGCGAAGGCGCTCAACGAATCCTGCGTGAGCCTCCTTATTGATTCCCAGGGCGTAACCGCGGAGAGTACCAATGGCTCCAAAAACTTCACGCCCTGGTCTGCAATCCACCGATGGCAAGAAGGCAACTCGGTCTTTACCTTCGGAGACGGAAAGACGTTCCGCACCGTTCCTAAGGGCCCGTTGGGCGAGATGCAGTCAGGCGAGCTGCGCTCCCTTCTGCTCTCTCAGATCCGCTGACTTCATTCGCAAGAGGAGAGCGGGGACCGTAGGCCGCACCCCCTGCGTCGCTTTGTCCGGCCTTACGTCCTCGGCCGGTCGATGATGTCGTCGATGATCCCGTACTCCTTCGACTGCGCCGCCGTCATAATAAAGTCGCGCTCCACGTCCCGCTCAATCCGGTCTAGCGACTGCCCCGTCGACTTGCTCATCAACTTGTTGGTGATCTCGCGGATGCGCAGAATCTCCCGCGCGTGGATGTCGATGTCGGTCGCCTGCCCGCTCAGCCCGCCCATCGACGGCTGATGGATCAGTATCCGCGCATTGGGCAACGCGAACCGCTTGCCCTTCTTGCCCGCCATCAGCAAAAACGCCCCCATCGACGCCGCCTGCCCAATGCAGAACGTCACCACATCGTTCTTGATGTACTGCATCGTGTCGTAGATCGCCAGCCCCGCCGTGATCGACCCGCCCGGCGAGTTGATGTACAGCTGGATGTCCTTCTCCGGGTCCTCGCCGCTCAAGAACAGCATCTGCGCGATGATCACGTTGGCAATGTTGTCGTCGATCGGCGTGCCCAGAAAAATGATGTTGTCGCGCAGCAGACGGCTGTAAATGTCGTAGGCGCGTTCGCCTCGGCTCGTCTGCTCGATCACCATCGGTACTAATCCCATGTCGCTCTCTCTTCCTTCTTCTCGTTCCCGCTTAATGCTGCGTTGTCCTTTTTCCGCCGTCATTCTGGCGTAGCCAGAATCTCAGTATTTGCCTTGTCTCTTCCTACCCAGCCAGCTTCTCGTAGAGCAGGCTGCCCGTCTTCTCCCGCCGCATCTCCTCGCGCAGCCGCTCCAATCCGCCTTCCTTGGCCAGCCGCTCGCGCAGCGGCTCATACGGCTCGCGGCTCTGGATTGAGAGCAGCATCACCTCGTTGTCCAGCTCCTCATCGCTCACCGCCACGCCCTCAGCCTCCGCAATCCGGTCCACCACCAGCGACGCCCGAACCTCGCGCTCGGCCTCCTCCCGCTGCGCCGCGCGCAGCCGCGCAAAGTCCAGCCGCCGCATGTCCTCCGCCTTCATCCCCTGCTGCGCCAGCGCGCGCAGCCCGCGCTCCAGCCGTGCGTCGACCTGGCGCTGCACAAACGCCTCGGGCACCGGGAACGTAAACCGCCCCACCACCTCGGCCAGCATCCGGTTCTTCGCGTTCGATTCCAGCGCCTCGCGCTTGCGCGCCCCCGTCCGCTCCCGCAGCACGCCCTCAAACTCCTCCCAGCTCTCCGCGTTCCCAATCTGCTTGGCCAGGTCCGCATCGCGTTCCGGATACGTCTTGCGCTTGATCGCCTTCACCGTCACGTCGTAGCCCACCGTCTGCCCCGCCAGCTTGCGCTCGCCAAAGTCCGCCGGATAGTCCACCTCGAACTCCAGCTCCTGCCCCACCGTCGACCCGCGCAGGGCATCGTTGAACGCCGCCAGCGTGCTCTTCCCGCCGATCTCGATCAGCACACCCTCGCCCGTGATCGGCTCACTGGGCGCCTCGCCGGAAACCCCCTGCTCGGTCACCGTCTGCGCCAGCGGCTGGATCTCTCCGCGGAACTCGATCTCCGCCCAGTCGCCATCGGCCAGCGCGCGCTCCTCCTCCACCGGCTCGATGGTCGCGTGGCTCTCCAGCACGCGGCGCAACTCGGTCTCGAACTCCTCGTCGGTCAGCTCCGTCTTCGGCCTCTCCACCTTCACCGTCTCGTAGCCCGCCACGTCGAACTCCGGCAGCACCTCAAACGCCGCCTTGAAGCGCAGCGGCTCGCCATCGTCCAGTTGCAGCTCCAGCAGCTGCGGTTCCGACACCGGCCTCAGCTTGCGCTCCTCGATCGCCGTGCGAAACCGCTCCGACACCAGCACCTCCAGCACCTCCTGGCGCAGCTCCTTGGCAAACTTCGACCGCACCAGCGACTCCGGCACCTTGCCTGCGCGGAAGCCCGGAATCCGCGCGAGCTTCTGGTATCGCTTTGTCACCGTCTTGTAGGCCTTCGAGACCTCGTCGGCCGGCACTTCCACCTCGACTTCGCGAGTCAGCTCCGGGTTCAGCGCGGGGGCCTGCTGATGGGCGTCGTGGCCGCCACTATGATCGTGCTCCCCATGCTCGTGCTTGTGCTGATGTTCCGCTCCCGGCAGCGCCTCCGACTGCGTCCCCAACGCCGTCACTGCGTCGTCTACCATCGTCTCGTTCTCTTCCGTCAATCCTGTCGGGTTCAAATCAATGCCTTCCGCGGACATCCAAACATGTCCCAAATTACGCGCCACAATCGGTCGCGGACCAACTCCGGCGTCCACATCCACTCTACGAGTCTTGCTTGGGAGGGGTCAAACCCGCCGATTCGCCGCGGCGGCCGATTCAGTTCGCGCTAGTTCGGGGTCTGGCTCTGCGAGAGCGAGTAGATCTCCAGCCGCACCTTCCATTGCGTCGTCTGCCCCGGCTGCAGCACCACCATTCCTGCGTCACCGTCTTTGTCCCACTCTCGTCCCAGCGGGTCGTCGTTGTTGTACTGCGGGTCGATTGACACAAAATCTCCATCGGCCGGCGCGACGACCCGCATCGCTTTGATTGCGGGGCTCAGTGCCGTCAGGCGCAGTCCAAAGTCGTTGGAGGGATCGTTCAGCTCCGCCACTGGTCCACTATCCAGCAGTTCCTGGTGCAGGTCGACAAAGCAGTCGTTCAGCTCCATCTGCCGCAGCGCAGCTCCGCCGCGCATCGTGAAGTCATAATCGGTTCCCGCCACCGGAAGGAGTACCCCGGTGGGCTGGCCGTTCGCCCGGTCGCGCACCTCCTCGCGCATCTGGCCGGGAATTCGCAGCCGCATCTGCTGCCGCCGGCCATCAAGAATCGCAAAGCGCGGATTCCACCCGATGCCGATAGGCTCCGCCAGATCGCCTGTGTTGCGCACGATAACAGTCAGGTCGATTGCCCCACTGCTCAACAGGGCTGTCACCGTCACCTCCGACTTGGAGGGCCAATGCGCGTCAAAGTCCCCGCCATGGAAGACCGCCTGCGTCTGTCCGCCATCCGGCATCGCGGTCGTTGCCACGGCGTCGGCAGGTTCCGAGAGCATTAGTCCGCCCAGCGCCACAGCGCTGCCTGGTGCTGCCGTCAGCGTTATCTGGTGCGACCGCCATGTTGCCGTCAGACGTCCCTTCGCTTGCGCCGGCGCGCCCCATAGTTCACCCGCCCATGGCACCTCAAATGCACCGCCCATCGCCAGGCTCGCCCGACCCCCCGCGTCTTGTCCCGCGCCTGTCATCGCTTTGTCCGCATCCTCGATTGAGGGGGAAGCCAGCAGCTTGGCCTCGCCTCGCCCGGGCACGTAGGCCGTAATCTGCAGCACGTTCATCCCCCGGCCCGGCAGCAGCGTGGCTGAGAGAAACTCCGGGCTGGAGCTGCCCTCTGATCGGGTCCGCATCAGAGTGATCGCCTCCTGTCCGCCGGGCAGCGGCACTGCGAGCTCCTTGCGCTCGGTCTGGATCTTTGCCTTCAGCTTATGAAGATTACCGCGCCCACGCTCGCGGTAGGCCACGCTTAGGCCCAACACCAGGAGCGCCAGAATGAGCCCGGTCACCATCCCCGACCGCATGAGCCCCCTGCGCCAGAACCTATCGAACAGCGACGCAAGCCACTCCCGGGCCATCTCCCAATACATCCCGCCAATTCGTGGCTCTTCCAAGTCCGCACCGTCTCTCTTATTTGGTTCGGATGTATTCTATCCATCCGGCAATGGCTTCCGCCGGCTGCGCACCATAGCTGCCACTACGAACAGGTGACCTCAATCGGTCGCACCGCATCCACGCCGCAAGCTCTTCCGAAGATTCTCGCTGGGCGCCCGGCGCATCCTCCGATAGCGCCGACTCTGGATGGCATCCGCGACGCCATTGTCGCCTGCGAGCTTTGCAGTCGCCTCCGTGACTATTGCGCTCGTATCGGCGAGACCCGACGCCGCGCCTACCGCGATCAGACCTACTGGTCGCGTCCTGTTCCCGGCTTCGGTGACCCTCAAGCCCGCATTCTTATCCTGGGCCTCGCGCCTGGAGCCCACGGCGCCAACCGCACCGGCCGTCCTTTCACCGGCGACGGCTCCGGCGACTTCATGTATCCCGTTCTGCATGAGCTCGGCCTCGCCTCCAAACCACGTGCGATCTCGCGCGACGATGGCCTGCGCCTGCGCCACTGTTGGATCGGATCTGTCGTCCGCTGCGCCCCGCCCGGCGACAAACCGACCCCGCAAGAGGTGCGCAACTGCGCCGTTCACCTGGCCGCTGAGATCGGGGCTCTGCCGCATATTCGTGCCATCGTTTGCCTAGGCAGGATTGCCTGGGACGGCTTGCTCGCGCACCTCCTGCTTGCCGGGGTGATCAGCCGCAGGTCGGAATTCCTTTTCTCCCATGGCGCAGAATACGTTCTGCCCAACGGGCTGCATCTGCTGGGCAGCTACCATCCTTCGTTGCGGAACACCAACACCGGGCGGCTCGACCGGGCCATGTTCTCCCGCGTCTTCGTCCGCGCCCGGGAGCTGGCCGGCATACGCTAGTTTAGGATTGGACTGTCGGCCGATCGCTAGCTTGTGTGCACAATACTTTGCGGTGTCGAGGCTTCTCGGATAAGGTTCTAACAAACGCAACCTATCCTGACCCTCGCGAATCCTATTCTGAGCAAATTAATCTACGCCATGAGGAGACTGTATGAGTGCAAAAGGTATCTGGATCGCTTTTGGGCTGGGAGTATCGGCAGGAGCCGCCGTTGCTCTCTTGTATGCTCCTCAAGCCGGAGTTAAGACCCGCAAGCAACTCCGTCGAAACTTCGATGAAGGCGTCGAGTACCTCGAGGACGCCGCAGGCTATTTGAAAGAGCAGGCCGACTACCTTAGCAAGGAGGCGCAGAAGACCATCAAGCGCACCCGAGGACAGGTGGAAGAGGTTGTCGACAAGGCCACCGGAGCAGTGACTGGCGCGGTCAAGAGCGTTCAATCGCTCATGTAGCCGCCCATCGGATGCTGAGCGCATCGATCAATCCGATCAGCGAGTTCCGGGATAAGAGACGCAAGGCACACGGATGTGGGTGCCTGTGCGCCTCGGACGTAGCGGCTATTCAGGCGGTCCCACCGTCACCACAAAGTAAGCCAGCTCGGTATCGGCCTTGTTGGCGATCCAGTGCTCGTCGCCCGCGCAGCACAGCCCGACATCGCCCGCCTCCATAGTGTGCTCGGTGCCGTTGAGGTAGAGCGTCCCTGTCCCGCGCTGCACCAGCCAGATCTCGCTATGCTTGTGGGTTCCCACCGCCTCATGTGGAGCCCCCACCGCCTGCACCGACTCATGCATCTCCAGCCGGATTGTTCCGCCCGAGAGCATCCCGGTCAGGAACTGGTGCGACTCATGTCCACCCTGCATGCCGCGTCCCGGTTGCGGCTTGAAGACGCCTGAGGCCAAGTCCTTCAAAGCGCGCGGCCCAGCGCCCGCACCCGCCGGAGCAGCCCCCGCCCCCTGCGGCGCTGCACCCGCCGCACCCGTCTGCGCCTCAGCCGCCGTCGGCAGCGCTCCAGCAATCGCCAGCAGCGCCGGCACCATCGAAGCAAACTCACGTCGATCCATCATCAGAAATCACCTCGCCAAACAAGATACACGCAAGACGAAAGAGGGGACTCGCAAGTCTCGCGAATCCCCTCATATATCTGACACCTGCGAGCTGCAACTGCTCTAGACCGCCGTCAGCGCTAGCCCGTCCACCTTCTCGTCTCCCTCCGCGCCATCGGGCGAGACCGACCGGTAGAACAGTTGGTTGTTCTCCATGTAGACCTCGAGGAACGCCGGCCGCTGGGCTATACCACCGGCGATGAGGGCCTCTGAAAGCGGATCCTCGACAAACCGCTGCAGCGCGCGCCGCAGCGGTCGGGCGCCATAGCTCCGCTCCGAGGAGGTCTTCTCCAGCACCCACTGCTTGGCGTCATCGGTAACGGAGAGGGTGATCGCCTTGTGCACCAGGTTGGTGTTGAGCTGCTGCACCAGCAGCTCCAGAATCTGCATCAGGTCCGCGTTTGAGAGCGACGTGAAGATAATGATCTCGTCCACGCGATTGAGGAATTCCGGATTGAAGGTGCGCTTGACCTCGCCCTTCACCAGCTCCTCCATCTTGTCCAGGATCATGTCTTCCTTGCCGCTCTGGAAGCCCAGCCCCTCGCGCTTCTGCAGGTGCTTGGCGCCAATGTTCGAGGTCATCACCACGATCGTGTTCTTGAAGTCGACCGTGTTGCCCAGCCCGTCGGTGAGCTGCCCGTCCTCAAACACCTGCAGGAGCAGGTTGAAGACATCGGGGTGCGCCTTCTCGATCTCATCCAGCAGCACTACGGAATAAGGCGACCGCTTCACCCGCTCGGTCAACTGCCCGCCCTCCTCATAACCCACGTAACCCGGAGGCGAACCAATCAGCTTCGACACCGAATGCTTCTCCATGAATTCCGACATATCAAAGCGGATCAGCGACTTCTCCGAGCCGAACAAAAATTGCGCCAGCGTGCGCGCCATCTCCGTCTTGCCCACGCCGGTCGGCCCCAGGAACAGGAAGCTGCCAATCGGACGCGCGGGATTTTTCAAGCCCGCCCGTGAACGCCGAATCGCCCGCGCCAGCGCAGAGATCGCCTTGTCCTGCGAGATCACGCGCTTGTGCAGCTCCTCTTCCACACGCAGCAGCTTCTGCGTCTCTTCCTCTTTGATCGACGTGATCGGCACGCCCGTCCAGCGGCTCACCACATCCTCAATGTCCTCGCGCGTCACAATCCCGGCGGACGAATCGTCGAGATGGTACTTGTCGCGCAGCGACCGCAGGTTCTCCCGCTCCTTGCGCTCCTCGTCCGAGTAGAACCGCGCCTTCTCGAACTCATGGTTCGCGATCGCGTTCTCCATCCTGTGCACGATGAACTTGATCCGCTTCTGCACCTCGGTCAGCTCTTCGGGCAGGGAAGTCTGCCGCAGCTTCACCCGAGCGCCCGCCTCATCGATCAAATCGATCGCCTTGTCCGGCAGGAACCGGTCAGGAATATAGCGGCTGGAATGCGACACGGAAAAGTTGATCGCGTCATCCGTGTAGGAGACGGCGTGGAACTTCTCGTACTTGTCCTTGATCCCCATGATGATCTTGACCGCGTCCTCCTCGTTCGGAGGAGGCACCTTCACCGCCTGGAACCTCCGCTCCAGCGAGCGGTCCTTCTCAATCGACTTGCGATACTCGGCCGGCGTCGTCGCCCCAATGCACTGGATCTCGCCGCGGGACAATGCGGGTTTGAGTATATTGGCAGCGTCCAAGGAACCCTCCGCCGACCCCGCGCCCACCAGCGTATGCAACTCGTCGATAAACACGATGGAGTTCTGGCTCTCCATCAGCTCCTTCATGATGGTCTTCAACCGCTCTTCAAACTGCCCGCGATACTTCGTCCCCGCGACGATCAGCGACAGGTCCAGCGCCAGCACCCGCTTGTCGGCGAGGAAGCTGGGGACTTCACCGTCGGCGATTTTTTGCGCGAGGCCTTCGACAATGGCGGTCTTGCCTACGCCCGGCTCGCCGATCAGTACAGGATTGTTCTTCGTCCGCCGGCATAGGATCTGAATGACGCGGTCCACTTCATTGTCGCGTCCTACCAGCGGGTCCAGCAGTTGGTCCATCGCGCTCTGCGTCAGGTCGCGCGAGAACTCCGCCAACATCGACTGCTCGCCGCGCTGTCCCTTGACCGCCTGCTGCGCCGGCGCCTTCTCCTGGGTCGTGCGCTGCAACTCCTCGCGGATCGCCGGGAGGCGCAGCCCACGCTCGGTCAGGATCTCGGCGGCGAAGCACTTTTCTTCCCGTAGCAATCCAAGCAATAAGTGTTCGGTGCCGATGTGTTTGTGCGAGAGGCGCTCGGCCTCCTCCGCTGCGTAGGCCAGCACCCGCTTGCACTCATTCGAGAGCGGCAGATCGACCGAGGTCGACACCTTCTCCCGTATCGTTGTGTGCCCTTCAATCTGCTTCCGTATCGACTCAACCGACGCGTGCGAGCGCAGAAAACGGTTGGTCAGGGCCTTGTCCTCGCGCAGCAACCCAAGCAGCAAATGCTCGGTCTCGATGTAAGGCGACCCAAACTGGCTGGCCTCGTACCGCGCAAAGAAGATCACGCGGCGCGCCTTCTCCGTATAGCGTTCGAACATGTTCCCCCTTCAAGCCGGCCACTGCACCTGCCCTGCGGCGCGATGCAGCACCATCTACCCAGCCCGCCCCCTTGAGCGAATTCGCCCGCCGGGGCCCTTCAGGATGCCCCTCATTGGATGCTTTCAGATGAGGAGCGCCCATCCCACTCTCTCTAGTGTAGTCGTTGTGTGGGAATTTCCCAATCACTCAAAAGTTCAGACTAACGTAACACCCGTGGTGCAACGCCCCATTGTGCAAATCTAGCACCAAATCTGGTGCATGCCCATCGCGCTTGTGATTTCCGCAGCGTAATGAAGGAATTTGCTATTGCTCTAGGCTGGCCTACCCAACCTGCTCCAGCCGCCCGTCGCGCATCCTTAGCACCCGTCCGCACCGCTGCGCAAACTCCGTGCTGTGCGTCACCAGAATGCTGGTCAGATTGTGTTCCTTGTGCAGCCGCTGAATCAAAGAAAACACTGCCTCCGCAGTCTCGCCGTCGAGGTCCCCTGTCGGCTCGTCCGCCAGCAGCAGTTTCGGTTCCGTCACCAGAGCGCGCGCCAGACTGACCCGTTGCTGCTCCCCGCCGCTCAGTTCGCCCGACCGGTGCTCCGCGCGCTGGGCCAGCCCAACCTCCGCCAACCACTCCCGCGCCTTGTTGAGCGCGCTCGCTCTGCGCTCGCCCCGCGCCAGCAGCGGCATCGCCACATTCTCCTCCGCCGTAAACTCCGGCAGCAGATAGTGGAACTGCCACACATAGCCCACATCCCGGTTGCGAAATTCCGCTGCCTGCCGCGCATTCAACCCGCCCAGCCTAGTATCGCCAACCCAAACATCCCCCTCCGTCGGCCGATCCAGCGCCGCCAACAGATGCAGCAGCGAGCTCTTGCCCGAACCGCTCTCCCCCACAATTGCCACCATCTCACCCGAACCCACAGCAAACTCCAGCCCACGAAACAGCACAACGTCGCCGCGGGCCCCACGTGCGCCGGAGTCGCCTGCGCCGGCCCCGCGGACTGCGCGGCCAACGCACGCAACCGCGGGATACACCTTCGCCAACCCCACCGCCCGCAGCATCGCCGGCCCGTGGCCCGCGCTCAACTCGCCACCGCCGCGTCCTTGTGCCCGGGGTAGCTCCCAAGCCCAATCGACAGCCGGTTCCACGCATTGATCGTGGTCACCGTCAGCGTCAGGTTCACCGTCTCCAGGTCGCTGAAGTGCGCCCGCACCTCGTCGTACACCTCATCCGGCGCATGGCCCTCCTGGATGTTGATCAGCGCCTCGGTCCATGCAAACGCCGCGCGCTCCCGCTGCGTGTACGCACCCGAACTACGCCACTCCACCCCCTCGGCAATGCGCGTGTCCGGCTCGTTCAGCTTGCGCAGCTCCGACGTATGCAGCTGAATGCAGTACTCACAGCCATTCATCCGCGAGGCCAGCAGCCGCACCAGTTCCCGCAGCGCCGGCTCGAGCCCCGTGCCCGTGTTCAGGTAATGCTCCAGCTCCCGCATCCGCGCCAACCCCTCCGGCGCCAACTTCCCGTACTCCAATCTAGGTGCCATGTCCGCCTCGCTCAGTCGGTCTATTCATATCGCAGCGCCTCTGCCGGCAGCACCTTTGCTGCGCTCCCACTGGGATAGATCGTAGCAATCAGACTCACGCCCAAACTCACGCCCGCGACAATCAATGCATCTACCACCCGCGGCGCAAACGGCAGATAGTCAATCGAGTACACCTCCGCATCGAGATGGATAAACCGGTAGTGGCCGCCCACCCAGCTCAGTGCATAGCCCAGCACCAACCCCAGCACCGTGCCGATCAGCGAAATCAGCAGCCCCTGCAGCAGAAAGATCCGCCGCACCTGGTCCGCGCGCACGCCAAAGCTCATCATTACCGCGATGTCGCGCGTCTTTTCCATTACCATCATGGTCAGCGCGATCAGGATGTTGAGCGCGGCCACGCACACAATCAGCGCCAGAATAATGAAAGTTACCACCTGCTCCAGCCGCAGCGCGCGAAACAGCTCGCGGTTCTCCTCCATCCAGTTGGTGGTCTCGAAGTCTCTCCCTGCGGCCTCCTCGATCTCGCGCCCCACCAGGCCGGCCCTGTACATATCGTCGACCTTGAAGCTGATCACCGAGATCAGGTCGGGCTCGGAGAAGAGGCGTTGCGCGTCGGCCAGCCGTACAAACGCGTAGCTCGAGTCGTACTGGTAGAACCCCGACGTGAAGATGCCCGCCACGCGATACCCCTGGTACTTCGGCACAATCCCCAGCGGCGTTAGCTCGCCCTGCGGGCTGGTCACCATCACCTTGTCACCCACCTCCGCGCCCAGCGTCTCCGCCAGGTCCTTGCCAATCACAATCGGCGGCAGCTGCTGCGCCACCTCAATCCCGCTCTCATCCCGATTCGACAACGAAAGCCCGGGTGCCCCGTCCATCGCTGCAGCGGGATGTAAGGAGATGGCCTCAACGGGCTCCAACTCCGCTGCGCTCCCCTCCTTCACCGACTGCAACAGGTCCCCCACCGTCCGCTCATCCCGCGGGATCACGCCCTTCACCAGCGCGCCGCCGCTCCGCGCACCGCGTGAGATGAGCACCTGCCCATACAGCCCCGGGGCCGCCGCCGTCACATGCGGCAGCGCGCACAGCCGCGCAAGCAGCGGCCTCCAATCGCGAATGCCGTCCGCTGCCACCTTCATCAGCTCCACGTGCGCAGTCGAGCCCACCAGCTTTTCCTGCAGGTCGCGGCGCATGCCATTGGTAATCGCCAGGGCGATAATCAGCGAAGCCACGCCCGCGGCCACGCCGATCACCGAGATCACCGTAATCACGCCCACCACTGCCTGCCGCCGCTTGGCCCGCAGATACCGTGCCGCAATGAACAGTTCGAAGCGCATCGACTCTACCGCACCACGGTCTTCACTGCTGCCACATTCTCATACCTGTCGTATACACGCACTGCAAGCACATGCTCGTGCACATCGGTCACCTGCGTGGTTGCATCTGCCGCGGGCACCACCGCGGTGAAGTCGTAGCGCTCCTCCAGCGAGTCCGAGACCCCGCCGACCGGCTCTACATACTGCCACGGCCGCGCGTCCACCGAGTACTCCGCGTGCGCGATCGGCGAGGTCGCGTCCCGCGCCGAAAACGTCGCATGGATCTTGAGAATCGCCGCCGCGCCGGCCACCAGAGTCGCCGTCAGCGTCCCCAGCACCGGTGGTGTCGTGTCTACCACAAACACTGCGCTCGCCCGCTCGCCGGTCAGCGCATCCGCCTCCGTGTGGTCCGGCGCATCGCTTGCCACCACCTTCAGCTCGTACTCCCCATCCGGCAGCAGCGCCGAGTCGAAGCTCAAAAACTTGTCGCCGATCTTGTCCTTCAGCAGCATCCAGTTCCGCTCACCCACCCCGCGATACCACACGCTGTAGATCAGGTCGTCGCCATTGTCGTCATGCGCCGCCCAGCGCACCGTCACCGCCGTCTTGTCCTTCTGCGCCGTCAGCGGCTGCGCGTTCGCGTCCGGCGTAAACACCGGCACGCCCGCCGCATTCGCCGGGGCAGGGAAGCTCACCTGCACCGTATTGTTCGCCGGCACGCCGCCATTCGCCTGCACCCGCGCCCCCGGCTGCACCACCACCTCGTCCACCACCGGCGCCAGGTTCTTCTCCAGATAATTCAGCCCCACCGACTCGATCTCGCCGCCCGCGCGCAGCACCGCCTTCCACTGCGCAAACCGCCCGCTCGGCACGCTCACTGCGCCCTGCGCCGACACCGCCGCCCACTCGCTCCATCCCATCAGCGGACTCTGCACATTCCCGCTGCGCACAAACAAATCGAACCCCGCGCCCGCCGCAACCTCCGGCCTCACCTCGACCCGCCCCCACTTCGAAAACGCATCCGCATCGAACACCTCGCTCGTATACGTCGCATTCGCCGCCGGCTTGTCCTCCACTCGGAACACCTTCCCGCTGTTGCTGGTCGCCACCAGCACGCCATCCTTCACCGCCGCAAACGCCATCCCCTGCGACGCCTCCAGATGCGCCACATCCGTCAACCGCCCCGCCCCGTTCGCCGCCCCGCCCCCCGTCTCCACCCGATAAACCCGCCCCCGATTCCCCGTCGCCGCCAGCAAACTCCCCCCGCGCACCGCCAGCGCATACACCACATCGTCCTTCAGCGCCGCCAGTTTCTCTGGACTCCCGTCCGCCGCGATCCTGTAAATCTCCGACCCCTCGGGCACCAGCGTATTCTGCGCCGCCGCATTGGCCGACCCCGGCTGCGCAAACGTGATCGTCACCCCCACCGCGCCCGTCACCGGCAGCGGCGGCAGCCCCGGCTGGCTCCCCACCGGCCCCGCCGCGGTCTTCGCGCCCACCCCCGCCGCATACACATTGCCCGCGCCATCCATCGCCAACGCCGTAATCTCCTTCTTCGCAGCCGAGTAGACCGCAAACGGCTTCGCCCCCGCCCGCTTCGTATCGAACTTGTAGATCACGCCCGACCCATCGCTCCCCGCCCACAGCGTCCCGTCCGCCGCCATCAGCAGACAACGGATGTGCTGGTCCGCCGTCTTGAACGCAACCTCCGCCTTCCCTCCACCCGCAGGCACCCGATACACCGCCGCCGGCGCTCCCGCCGCCACATACAGATCCCCGCCGCCCCCCTGCACCACGTCCCACAGATACTTCGGCTTCTCCGCCGTCAGCGCCGGATCGAACACCACAACCGCGTCCGCCGCAGTCGCCCCAAGCCGATAAACCCTCCCATCCGGCGACGTAGCCACATACACCCGCCCATCCCCGCCCACCCGCACCGCCTGCACCCCAAGCTCCTTGCCCTCGAAGACCTTCGCCGCCTTGCCGTCCGGCGTCACCCGCATCGCCACCGCGCCGCCCGCCGCCGTCCCGCTCAACCCCACATACGCGTTGCCCGCCCCGTCCGCCGCCACCGACCACACATAGTTCCCGCCCGTCTCATACAGCAAAGAAGTCGCCGGCCCCGCCTCCAGCCGCCCATCCCCGCGGATCGCCACTCCGTCCGTCGTCCCCCGCTCCATCTCGTCGTACCGCGAGACCGTCCACTGCTTCGTCCCCTGCGCCATCGCCCTCGCGCCCGCACCCGCACCCGCGACCGCCAACCCCACCACCCCCACTACCCCAACCAACCCCACCACCCCAACAACCTTCAAACCACGCCGCATCCTCATCCTCGCAGTGTACCCGCTCGACGCACAAAGAGGCGGAGCCAAAGGCCCGCCCTGTTTGTCATTCCGTAGCGAAGCGAAGGAATCTGCTTCACCTTGCCGCCACTAATTCGCCAGCACTGCCCTATACCGCACCTTGCTCTTCTTCACCTTCGCAATCGCCTCATTCGCCTTCGCCATCGCGAAGCGCTCCGTGATCGCCTTCACCCCATGCCGCGCCGCCACGTCCAGCATCTCGTGCAGGTCGCGCGGGCTGCCGATGGGGCTGCCCGCCACCGTCCGCTGCTTCTCGATCAACGGAAACGCCGGCACCGCAATCGGCGACTGCGGCACGCCCACCACGCACAGCGTCGCCTTCGGACGCAGGCTCGCCACCAACCCCGCCCAGTCCTGGTCCGCGCTCACCGTCGACAGCAAAAAGTCGAACGACCCCGCAATCTTCTTGAACGCCTCCATGTCGCGCGTATTCACAAAATGGTGCGCGCCCAGCCGCAGCGCCTCCGCCTCCTTGTCCTTCGAGGTCGAAAGCGCCGTCACCTCCGCGCCAAACGCCCGCGCAAACTGCAACCCCAGGTGCCCCAGCCCGCCGATCCCAATCACCCCCACCCGCGACGAAGGCCGCACCCCAAAGTTCCGCATCGGCGAGTAGACCGTGATCCCCGCGCACAGCAGCGGCGCCGCGCTCTCGCTCGCCAGCGCCTCCGGCACCGGGATCGCGAACCGCGCATTCACCCGCACCGCATCCGCGTAGCCTCCGTTGCGCCCGATGCACGTCGGCTGCGCCTGCGCGCACAGATGCTCGTCGCCCTGCCGGCACCACTCGCAGATGCCGCAGCTGTCCGCCTGCCAGCCAATCCCCACTCGCTCGCCCACCGTGCGGTCGCGCACCGCTGCGCCCACCGCTGAGACCGTCCCCACAATTTCATGCCCCGGAATAAATGGAAACGTACTCAGTCCCCAATCGTTGTCGATCAGGTGTACGTCCCCCTGGCAGACCCCGCAGTGCGTGGTCCTTACCTCAACCTCATTGGCCCCCAACTCACCCGGCTCGTACTTGTACGGCACCAGCTGCGCCCCAGCGGCGTGCGCCGCCAACCCATGGATCTCCGTCGTAATCATCGGCAGTCTTCAACTCTCTCGGGGCAGCGAACCGCTCGCGCGCCTGCGCCCGCCCCCTGATGCTACATCAGATACAAACAGCCCCCGTAAACCCGCTCACACCCAACCTACTTCACATCCACCGTCAGCACCTGCGCGCCCGACACCGCATACCCAGTCTCCACCGACCCCGCCTCCACCGCGCTCTCGCCCGTCAGTTGCAACCGCTGCGCCGCCTTCAGCGGCTCCAGCACATTCGCCATCGAGAGCGGCACCCCCGGCAGCGACTCCGCATCCAGCTGCGCCTGCGCCGCATGGTCCAGCAGCGTTACGTAGATGCGATCGTTCGCATGCATCCGGTTCATCTTCGCAACCGCATCCGCCAGCGCCAGCGGATGCTGCCCCACGCCCGCCATCGCCACCTGAAACATCCCCACGCCGCCTCCGCCCAGACCCATCAGCCGGTCCAGCGTCGCACCATCGCTCACCACCAGGCGCAGCGGCCCCGGAGTCAGGCTGTCCGGCAACTTCACCTTCAGCCGCACCACCTGCGCCTCAGCCTGGTACGGATTCAGCGTCGCCTCCACCTCCACCGTCTCGCCCGCGCGCACCTCCGCCTCGCCCACCCGCGCGCCCTCCAGCACTGCCGTCCGCCGCTCCGGGATCGCCTCCATTCGCAGCCGCAGCCCCGTCACCTCCGGCTGCTCCTCCGCGTTCTCATACAGCCGGCTGAACCGATCGTTCACAAACAGCGCCACGTTGATCGCCCCCGACTCCATCTCGTTCGGCGCCATCATCCCTTCCAGCCGCACCGGCGGCAGCCCCTTCAGCGTCAGCTCGCCCGTCATCCGGTAGCTCATGTCGTTGGCCGCCTGGTTGGTTCCCGATAGGCTCTCGTACACCGACACCAGCATCGCCGAGGGTGTCAGCTCGCGGTTGTTCAGCACCTCAAAGTGCATCCCACTCTTAGTTGGGTGCCCTATGTCAGGCGGCTTCTCGCCTGACGCGGGAATACTCCCTGTCCCCTGCAAAGACACCCGCCTCATCGGCGAATCCGCCACCGACCCCTCCGGCACCACCTCCACGCTCACCGGAATCATCCTTGCATTCACCCCAAACCGCCCCAGAATCGCCGACGCCCGGTCCTCCGTAAACGACCCCACCGTCTCAGTCGTGTTAATGATCTTGAACGAACCCAGCGGGCTGGCCAGCGTCGCCACCACGTCCGCCTTGGTCATCGGCATCTCCACCGGCCCAAACTGCGTAATCGGATGTCCGCACGCCAGCAGTTGCGTTGGGTCTACATACGTCACCGTGCACGTCCCCGAAATCGAGAGGTCTCCGCGCACCAGCACCGCGCTCACCGCCGACCCCGGCGCCAGCGGCTCCGGCTGCTTGGTCCCCGCCGCCGCCGCGCCGCCCAGCCCCGCCACCGGCATCAACCCCATCGCGCGGAACCGCTCCCCGAACCGCGCCACCGCGTCCTGGGAGAAGCCGCCAAAGACCAATGCCGTCTCAATCGGCTGAACCTCCCCACCGCCAGCGGACACCTGCTTTACGCCGTCATCCTGAACGGAGCGAAGAGCCCCTGTATAGCGAAGAGCCCCTGTATTTTGCCCGCCGCCGCTACTCGCCCTCGCCACTCGCAGATGCGTCGCCGCCCCGTCCCGTACCTCCAGCATCTGTTCGATTGGCGTGATCCCGCAGATCGGCTCCTTGGAGAATTGCCCAATCCGATAACTGATCGCGCCCACCAGCCGCCCGTCCAAATACACCGGCGAGCCGCTCATCCCCGCCACCACGCCTGTGTATTCGGCCTTCTCACCGCCCAGCCGCGCCAGAATCATGTCCTGCCCCGGCCCGATCGCGTCCTGCAGCACGCCCAGGATCTCCACCTGCATCGGTTCCGGCGTGACTCCTTCGAATACCGTGTAGGCCACGCCGTGCAGGCCGCGATGCACCTCGGACAGGGGGAAAATCTTCGAGCCTTTCGGGGCAACTGTCGGAATCGCCGCCGCCGCTGGGGCCGGCGCGGCAGCAGGGACTCCTGCCGATGCTGCTGGACTCCCCGCTGACACAGGAGCGACCGCGGGTATGGGATTGGAAGCCGCTATAGCCTGCTGTCCTCGTGCCGTAACGCTAATGCCCGCAAGACACACAACCACCACCGCCGCCCGCCAGCTAGCCCCAAACGTCCTCGCCAAGACTCTCACCTCCACAGACTAGAACATTCCGGCCCTATTCGAGCCAGGAAAACCGGCAGCGGCTGCGTTCGATTGCCGCCCACAGCCAGACAGACATGAGAATCGTCTAACCGGAGTAAAGTTTCTACAGACGATGCCGACCGTGACTTCGATCTCGAACGCTTCTGAACTCAGCCGACGCAGTTGGCCGCTGACGGCTTTGTTCAGTGCCCTGGCCGTCGCATTGCTTGCCGTCCCTCTGACTGTGGGCCAAGCCCAGTCCCCAACCGCGCCGGCCTCAGCCCAGCCCCCAGATCAGACGCAAGACAACGGTGGCCCGAACACCGACAACGGTCCGATCGTGATTCCCAAGAAGAAGGAGTCGGAGGAACCGCCACCGCCGCCCGCGCCCGAGGAGCCAACGGTCAAGAACCCCAACGGCGCGACTTACTCATTGCGGGTTGACGTCCCGATCGTCAACCTGGATGTCTCCGTGATCCTCGACAAAAACCACCAGTTCGTTCCCGGCTTGAAGCCAGCCAACTTCCTCGTGCTCGAAGACGGCGTCGAGCAGAAAGTCGACACCGTGCGCATCACGCAGACTCCCATCACTGCCGTGATGCTGCTGGAGTTCGCCAGGAATTCGTACGTACTCATCAACGACATGCGCAATGCAGCGGTCGGCTTCTTTCATTCCCTGAGGTCCGACGATTACGTCGCCGTTATGACCTACGACCTACAGACCCACATCCTTTCCGACTTCACCAACAACCAGTTGGTGGTTGCTCAGGCGCTCAACTCGCTGACCATCCCTGGTTTCTCCGACACGGATATGTTCGACGCCCTCTACGAGGCGCTCGACCGCACCAGCCGCATCGAAGGGCGCAAGTACATCCTGCTCATCGGCTCCGGCGCCGACACCTTCTCCAAGATCACGCTCGACAAGATCCTCGCGAAGATCAAAGCCACGCCCAATGTCACCATCTTCACGATCTCCACGGGGGCCATTCTCAACCAGTTGGGCGGGGGCGGCGGCATGCGCGAGATGAACTACCTGCAGGCACAAAACCAGATGCACACCTTCGCCGAGATGACGGGCGGCCTCAGCTTCGCCCCCGTCTTCCAGGGTGAGTTGCCCGACGACTTCAACCAGATCAATAACTCCATCCGCAACCAGTACCTGCTGACCTACCGCCCCACCAACATGGCCAACGACGGCAGCTACCGCAAGATCAAAGTCATCCTGGTCGACAACGAAGGCCACCCCCTCCAGATGGCCGACGAAAAAGGCAAGCCCCTCAAGTACACCGTCATCGCCCGCGACGGCTACAACGCCAAGCGCCCCGTCGAATAGCCGCGCCGTTGACCCCGCGCACCCACCCCAGTACACTCAATGAGGCAGCCAGCGGTCGCGTCAGTCCGCTTCGCTCCGGCAATCGCGCGTCGCCGGTGCCCCCTCGTTCAATGGTAGGACAAGCGACTCTGACTCGCTCGATCGGGGTTCGAATCCCTGGGGGGCAACCAAGCTTATATAAGCTGTTTATTATCAGTAAAATACATGGAACCTTGCAACTGAAATTGTCGAAAGAATAGCCAAGCTATTGAATAGGCGCGGCAAATTGTGATTCCGGCCTGATACCACGAAGCGTTAGCACTAACTTTTGAAGCCCTCCTAGAATGAGAATTTTGCTGCAAGTTGGACTAGGCGCGGGGCGGCTGCACCAATGATCGTGCCGAAGCTGGGATCTTCTCTTTGCCCATCGACTGCAGCTGGGCCGTAGAATTGCGCGTGATTGAAGACGTTGAAAGCCTCAACGCGGAATTCCAACGATCGCGCCTCCGTGAGGTGCAGACTTTTTTGCAGCGTCAGGTCAAAGTTTTCTATTCCGGGGCCATAGAAATTGCGGCGTTTGGCATTGCCTAGGTGTCCGGGAATCTCTTCGGGAAAGAGTGAAGTATTGAATGCAGCGCGGCCGTTGCGGCCGTCCGTATTAATCTTCAGCGGGCCGGAGAGATAGCGGGGAGTATCGAGAAGATAGTTATTGACGCCGTTGCCCAGCGTGCCGAGCAGTGAGTTATCGGAATTGTCGAACAGGGTTACGGGAAGACCGGAGGTAAAGCGGGTCGCGCCGGAGACGCTCCAATCACTCGTGAAGCGGTTGCTGCGACGAAGCAGACGGCCGATTGGAAGGGCAATCGTATAAGTGGCGACCAGGGAGTGCTTCATATCCCAGGCCGATACGGCCCGGCTCTGGCGCGGGTCGATGGGATTGAGTTGCTCGCCCAGGTTCGAGCCTTGATCGATCGACTTCCCGTAGGTGTAACTCAATAGAAGCTGTGAGTTCGTGTGCTGGTAGCGGAGTGTAGCTTCGAGAGCGTTGTAATTGGAGTTTGCTATTGATTTATCGGCTGTATTCTCGCCGTAGTTTGCGCCTTGGCCAACGCGTGTTCCCTGCACTGTCTGGCCGGATGCATTTGTGTAGGCAGAGTCTTCCCCGAAGGGGCCGCAGCCGGGAAGGCTTAGGCACAGTGCTGGATTGCCGGGATTAGCCGAGACAAGCGCGAGGATGTGATGTCCCTGATTGCCAACGTAGCTTGCCGTCAAAAGGGTGTCTCTCGTTATCTGCCGCTGAAAGGAGAGCATATAACTCTCGGTATAGGCAACGCGATTCTTGTGATCGAAGAATGGGTCTGCGGCAAGCGGCAGGAAGTTGGACCAGTTAACTGACGTGTCTGGATCGGTGACGGAGACGCTATGGGAAGGAAATGGGAAAGGAAACCGTTGTCCGTTGTCGACGCCCGTGGCCGCGGTGATGAACGGCGTTGCCAGCAATGGCGGACCGGGGCTGAGATAGTTGAATCCGAACGGAGGGACGGAGTACATGATGCCCGACGCCAGACCAGGAAACGCAGTGTAGAAGATTCCATAACTGGCCCGAATGCTGCTTTGACCCGCACCTCCAAAGATCTTGCGAAAGGGGCCGCGGTCAAAGGAAGGCGTGTACGCAAGTCCAATTCTTGGGGCGAAGTTCGTATCGCGGATTGGAGCGAGCGTTCTCGGAACACCTGGATCGCCAGCAACGACGAGTCCTGGAGGCGCGCCTGGGTAGAGCGTCGATTGCGCTCCGGCGATGTAGGTTTGGATCTGATTGTACTTCTCCCACCAGGGCATGATGACGTCCCAGCGCAGACCAGCGTTGACGGTGACGCTGCTATTGAGTCGCCAGCTATCCTGCGCATACGTGCCGAAGTATTGGTTGCGCAGATAGAACGGCTGGCCGGAGGACTGGGTGTAGTTGCTGGGCGTGCCAAGCAGCAGGTCGGCGTATGGGTCGCCGGTCTCCGTGCCGTTGATGTTGAATGTCCCGTTGAAGGTGGCGTTGGGATGCTCGTTGATTTGATCGAGGTGGAATTGAACACCGAGTTTCAACGTGTGTGTGCCAATGACGCGGGAGAGACCGTCGCTGAGGTAGTAGGTGTTGTTGACCTGGGTGAGGTTTGTGATTGGCACGCCCATTACAAAGGTGGGAAAGGTGATATTTTCTACGCCTTCAAACTGGGGTGCCTGCACGTATATGCCATCGGGACCAGAGGAGAAGCCCTGCGAAGCGAGGCTCACTCCGAGGCCGCCCCTGGGCTGACCGATAACGTTGGCGTTGCGGAGGAATCCCAGATGGAGCTGGTTGACTGTATTTGCGCCGATCAGCTTGGTTGCGCCAATTGAGAGGAGTTGCGCACGACCGACAAAGAGTGCATCGAAACCGGGAATACTGGCGCCTGCCACAGACCCAGGATATGGATTATCAAGATCGTAATCGTCCACAAAGTAGTAAGCGGAGAGCTGGCCCAAACGGCTGTTGCCATCGATACGAATAGAACCTTTATCGTCGCGGACTGTTTGCGAAAAGTCGGACGTTGAGAAATGATCCGGGCCTGAATTGGGCGACGGGATGTATTGAAGCAGCTGCTTGGCGGGCGGGGCCCACGAGCTTTGCGGAATGTTGCCATCGGGAAAGACAGTTGTGTATGCCTCTCCTGCGTTAACTTGGCGGCCCAGTTTTTGAGTAAGTAACGACGCCAGATAAGGACCGCTGACTGAGCCGGTGAGATCGTCGAAGTTGCCCTGCCGCTGGGCAAGAGTGGGGACGGAGATGTTCCCCGTAGAGATGCCCTGGGTCGTTTGCGTCTTCTGATAGTCGGTAAAGAAAAAGGCCTTATCGTGACGAATCGGTCCACCGATTGTGCCTCCGAACTGGTTCTGATTGAAGGCGGAACGTGCAGGGTCAAAATAACCCTTTGCATCCAGATTTGTATTACGGAAGAACTCAAAGCCGTCCCCGTGAAAAGCATTGCTTCCGGCCTTGCTAATGACGGTAACGATGCCTCCGTTGTAATTGCCGTACTCGGGATCGAAGTTCGACGTTAGAACGCGGAACTCCTCGATGGAATCCAGGTTGGGAATAATGGAAGTTCCACCGTTCATGTGTTCCTGAACATCGATTCCGTTAACCATGAAGCCGTTGGCGGACTCGCGTTGACCGTTGATGGAGAGGTTGCCGGGGTTGAGTCCTCCCGACGGATCGATGCCGCCAGTGACACCCGCCATAATGACGGAGCTGGGCAATAGAGTCGAGACGGGAGCCACTCCGGGTTGGATAGCGAGCAGATCGGTATAGCTTCTGCCATTCAAAGGAAGAGCTGTCATCTGTGCACTGGATAAGACCTCGCCCAGGTGCGTCCCGGAAGACTCGACCTGCATTCCGGAATCGATGGATATCGTAATGGAGCTCGAGACCACGCCCATGTCGAGGACGATGTCTATCCTGAGTTGGGCGTCGGTATCTACCGCCAGCCCCGTCTTCTTCTGCGGTGCGAATCCAATGGCGTCGACGGCAAGGTTGTAGCGGCCGACTGGAAGATTGGGAAAGGAATAAAAGCCCAACCTGTCGGAGATAGCCTGATAGATGGTGTGTTGGGCTGTGTTGACCAGCTTGAGCGTTGCCCCGGCGATCATGGCGCCGGTTGGATCGGTGGTGACGCCGGAGATGCTGCCTCCGGTGGCGGCCCTCGCAGGACCCGCCGCTAAGACGATGTACAGGAACGCCAGAAGATAGCGCCATGTTTTCGGGATAGTGACGGAATGATGCATCGGAAGCATAGCCTATCCGAGGGCGCTGTTGAGGAGTCAGGACGTCCTCGCGTATATCCGGGCAGGGCTTGATGGTGCAGACTGATTCGTTCGTGGGCGTCGTCTTGGTGTAGTTGTGGAAGAAATCGGCATTGCCCGGGACCGTGTAGATGATGACCTTTCGTCCCAGTGAATACTCGTCCGTGGTAGGAATAATCCTGGTGGGATCGGCGGCCAGCCACTGGGTGAGATAGAGCTTGGTGTTGACTGCGCGATACGCCGCGACATCGGTGTAGCGGATGTCCGCTCCGGTCATGTCCTCGCCCTCGCGCTCCATGCCTTTGTCATCCTCCGAATGGTCATATAGCGGATGGGAGACGCCGACGAGAACCAGCTTGACGTTGGGATTCTCTTTGAGAGTCTTGGCGGCCTGCTCCAGACAGGGCAGCGCCGAATCCTCCACACGCGCCGGGAGTTTTTCATCGTGCGTAAATTCGATGGTGCACACCTTCTGCACGCCGGGCGCCAGCGGGAGCCGCTGTGCCTGCGAATGCTGGAGTGGTCCGGCGAAGAGAAGCAAAGTCGCCGTTGCGATGAGCGTAGTGAGTCTGTGGTCGCGCATGTTTTCCTTCCGTGCTTACTGGTGCTTCTGTCTAGTTGAGATCTCGACTGGCTCGTTAGTCGATTGGAGCAAGACCGGGCACGGTATTGCCTCCCGGAATCAGGCCTTCGTGGCATGCCTCTTCCCACAGCTCGAATTTGGCTTGTGTCTCCTCCGTGATCGGCCCATCGGGGACGCCTCCGTCTCCGCCGAAGTAGCCGCGATGCTCGTCGAAGCCGAAGGTCCATGGCCGCGTATAGACCGAGGGATCGTCGAAGGTGGCCTCATATTTGAAATGGTCCGCATCGGTGAAGATGAACTTCTCAACGTGATGGACGTTGTCGCTGGAGAAGTCGCCCGCGCGGCTAAGCCGCCCCTTGGCGTTGTTGCTCGTCGTGTCGACCACCAGTGTCGTACCCTCCCAATGGCCGCGCGAGTCACCCATCCAAAGCTTCAGGTCATTGCCGATGTGCGGGCGGTTATCCAGATAGATGATCCGGTACACCTCGGATCCCGAGTAGATCAGTAGAACGTAACCGGGGAACTGCTCGAAGGTGACGTCGTGCCAGGTGAACTGACGGACGGCGCCCAGAGGCCAGCAACGTTGCTGCGGATCGATGTCGCCATAGCGCGTCGGCTCGTAGTAGTGCGCGAACAGGTCCTGCTCGTGGGCCGCCGCCTCGGCCGTGTATGGGATGTCATGATTGTCGGTGTCGAGGATGCGGCTGGGCGCGTTGCGCGCCACTCTGGGACCGCGTGCGGCACGCTGGCCTACACCGACTGCAGCGCCTACTCCGACAGCCGCGACCTGCTGGCCGCCTTGCCCTCCACCACCACGGCGCTCGGGAGGCGGTTGTCCATCAACGATGCTGGCGGGATTGCCATTGCCTCGCTGGCCGAGAACATGTCCAGCCGCATCGGCCGGCGGTGGCCCACCGGCATTCGCCGTACCCGCGGCTGGCCTCGGCCCCGGAGGCGGAACGCAGTTGACGTCGCCATTCGTTGGATTGGTCAGGCAGCCCATGCCGTAGTATGTCGTCGTCCATGTGCCCTGCACATCCGGCTGGCCATCGCTCAGCAACTTCGGCTTCCATGGTTTGGCCGGCGCGCCGGCCTTCGCTGCGGCGGGCGTTGCAGTGCGCGTTTGCGTCAGCGTCTGGGGTTGAGCGGCCGTCTGGGCGAATGCGGGGACGCAGGCCGCTGCCATCAGCGCCGCGCCCATCGACAGCTTCCTTGCGTGGTTTCTATGGCTCGTGTTCACTCTGTCTCTCCTGATCTGGTTGCAGTCTTTATATGGGGGGTCGCGATGCTATGGGTAGTACTTATCGATGGGAAATGCATAGCAGACATAGTCCAGGAGCTGAAAGTTCTTCTCCGTGCGCCGGTAGAGAGTCAGGTCGATGTGCCATGGCTTCGCGAAGGTCTTAGGATCGTCAATCTCCACCCGATAGTCGAGGTGGTCCGCGTCCAGCAGCTTGTACCGCTCAATCACATGCAGGTCCTGGCTGTGGAAGTCCCCGGCGTGGTCGAACCATGTGTCATCAAGGAAGTCGACCGAGTCGACCACCAGCGTATCCCCCTCCCACTTCGCGCGCGAATCCCCCAGCCACCAGTTGATGTGCCCCGGCGGATGGTCCGTCCCATTGGTGTAGAAAAACCGGTGCGCCTGTGCGTACTCATAGAGCACCGTGATCTTGTCGCCCTTCGGCTTCTGAAATATCTGGAAGGGAAGGTTGTGCGCGTAGGTAATGCGCGGAACACCGGGAAGATCGCACTTCGCCGTCTCGGTGTCGGCCGTCTCCCGCTTTTCGTAGTTGTCCTGGCGCTGCTTCAACGCGTCCGGAAGATACGGAATCGTGCGCTCCTCCACCACGCTCTGTGCGCCGGGCGCGTAGGCATTGGCCGCATGGTCCTTTAGATCGACATCCGCGCCGCCGATGGATTGCCATATTCCGTTGAAGTTGGGTCTGCCGTCGGCGAGGCGTGGAATCGCCGCGGAGTGAACAGTAGCCGCCGGCCTGGCCGATTGCCCCACTGCAGAGGCAACCAGCGCAAAGCCGGCGACGAAGGTAATGCAACCTGACTTGCAAAACAACATAGGTCTCCCTTTCTGGTGGAGGATTGTTTTGTTCTATTGGTCGCCGCCGGGGTCGCCGGGTGCGCCCGTGCCTACCGAGCCGGTAAAGAGACTCCGGCCGTCCGGGAGCTTGACTGAGGTGCCGTTGATGATCTTCTGCCCGTTCTTGGCCAGATAGCCGTTCACCGTCAGCTCAATGCCCAGCGGAAAGTCCGTCTCGCGCAGGCCGCGGCGCAGCAGCGCATTCGGCCCGCCGAACTCAACCGCCCAGTTTGTGATCGTGCCGTCCGGGTTCTTCACATCGACATAGATCCATCCGTGCGGATTGACCCAGGAAAGCTTCGTCAGCTTGCCTTGCAGTGTGATGGGCTTGCTTGCGTCGTACTCCGCCGCAAACGCGTGATGGGCGAACGCCGGCCTCGCAGATGCCGCGACCCCTATGGCTAGAATCGTCCCGAAAATTACCTTCTTCATCGAGTTACTCCTTTGTTGGTTCAGGATGTGTAGTTAGTTATGCCAAAATTCAACAAATTACCTCTAGAATTGGATCTTGACCGCGGCCTGCAGCTGGCGCGCGGTACTGCTTGAACTTGTGACCTCGCCGAAAGTAGACGCGCCGACCACTGCGTTCGGCGCAGCCAGAACATCGTGGTTTGCTATGTTGAACGCCTCCAGGCGCAACTGAGTGCTGACTCGCTCCGTAATCTTGATCGTCTTGTGGGCTGCAAGATCGAGATTGACCGCTTTATCGGCACGCAGAATGTTCCGGCCCACATCGCCAAAGGTGTACGGGGCATTCTCAACAAATGCATCCGTATTGAACCACTGAGCCTTTGTCCGCGTTGGATTATTTGTGGCCGGATTCAACAGTGCGTGGAAGTTGCTGTCGGAGGGATTGAAGTTTGGCCTGTCATTGTTATCCGCCAGGTCGCTGCTGGAGCCCGTGTTGGAGGGAGATCCATTGACAGACAGATTGACCGGCAGGCCCGAGCTAAAAGTAAAGATTGGATCGAGGCTCCAACCGCCCGCAAACGAATCGGCATAACGGTTCCAGTTTGACCCAAACCTCCTGCCTCGGCCAAAGGGAAGGTCATAGACAACACTGGCAGTCAGGTGATGCGTAATGTCCTGGCTCGATACCGACTTATCCGCCTGAATATTGTAGGAGTTCTGGACTCCACCGGACTGGTTCTCCCCAAGCGACATCGTCTTCGAGTAGCTATACGAAGCCAGAAGGCTCGTACCATGCGAATATCTCTTCTCAAACTTGGCTTGCAGCGCGTTGTAGTAGCTATAGCCGATCTTCCCAATTCGCACGATGTCCGCGAGGGAAGTGATGGTGTATCCCGTTCCCGGAATTGCCAGCGTCTGGAATGGACGATTGACATCGGCGTTTGGCGCACCCTTCGGCGTCGGCTCCGGAGGGGCCTGGTTGCCGTCGTACTGCATCCACGCGCCAGTCAGGCTGTTGCCCACATATCCAACCTCCACCAGAACGTCCTTGGGCAGAGCGCGCTGGATATTCACGTTCCACTCCTGCGCCCGAGGCCATCGGCCATTGGTGTCGTCGGACACAGTTTGCACGTCCGACTCGCCGCCCGGCGTAAGTACTCCTGCGGGAAAGCCGTTCTGCAGCGTCAAGTTGGTTGTGGTAAGCGCCTCCGTATAGGCAAGCTGTATATGGAACGGCGGGTTGATCTGCAGCGATTGCATGCCGCCGGGCTGCTGCGCGTTGGAATAAAAAATACCCCATGCCCCGCGGATGACGGTCTTGTCACCCGGAAGGCTGTAGGCAAACCCAAGCCGTGGAGCAAACTGCGCGTGGTCGATATGGATCGTCGACCGGTCGGTCCAGCTGCCGCCATTCTCGCCGGCCAGAACAAGCACAGGAGATCCCGTGATATCCAGATTGTCGTCGGACGTCTTGTTGTACTTGTCGGCCGGCGGCAGATTGATCTCATAACGAATTCCATAGTTGATGGTGAGCCGCTTGTTTACCCTCCAGTCGTCGAGCGCAAAGATGGCAGTAAGTGGTTGCCTGTCTCGCACCGACTCGAGGTTCGAAAGCGATCCTGAGAATGCCTGGCCCAGTAGAAAATCCGCGAAGCCGCCATAAGGATTGGTGCCGCTGATCCCTTTTCTCGTGTAATCGCCGTTGAACACGAGGGTCCCTTCGGACTGCTGCGCGCTGTCGAAGTTCGTCTGCAACCAGTACTGCGCAGCGCCAAACTTGAACGAGTGCTCGTGGCGCGCCCAGGTCAGATCGCCGGACACCTGCCGCGTCTCGGTACTGGTTACATTTCCCTTGCCGCCGCCGCCGATCCCTGTGAAGTTGGTGATGCTGGTGCTCACCAGTCCGCCGGGGAGCGTCGTGTCCGCCCCTTTGAAGCCGATCTGTGCATTGAGGTTCGGAAAGCTGGTCGGGCTCGAGGCTACGGAGTTGAGATAGTTCCAGCCAACTCGAAAAGAACTGAGCAGATTTGCGGTCCAGATTCTGTCGTACCCAATCGCAAACGAATCGGCATAGTCGTCCGTCGGCTGCGCAGGCGTGTAATTGATTCCCGATACCGCCGGCAATGAGATTGTTGGAGGATAATGCTGGTTTTGCGTGCTCCAGCGAAAAAACGCCTTCTGCTTGTCGGAGATGTTGCTATCCACCCGTGAATCAAAGGAAAGCGGCAGCGCGTTGGCCGGAGAAATGTAGTTGTAGTCGTTTGTGGTGACCGTAGTTCCGGCCGCCGGTACTGGGAAAAAGCCCAGAAGAGTGACCGCCAAAGGATCGAACCTGATCGATGGGATCTGATAGTCCCCGACCGGGCAGTTGGCCGTCGCGTTCGCTGCGGTCACCTGGGGAAAGGCCGAGCGCGTGTTCGTGGTCGAATTGAAGGTCGCCGGATCATAGACAGGCGACGCAAAGCAACCAGCCCTCTCGGATGCCGTCGGCAGAGAATCCAGGACATTTTGGTCCTTGATCACTCGCAATATCTCAAAATCACCAAAAGCAAATAGCTTGTCCTTGATCAGTGGGCCTCCAATCGCCGCTCCAAAGTCATTCCGGTTGTAGGCGGTCTTGGTCGGCGAAAAGAATTGTGTTGCGTCCAGGGCGGCGTTGCGGACAAACTCATACGCAGTACCGTGTACCTTATTAGTTCCCGACTTAATCGAAACGCTTACCACTCCCGACGAAGATCTCCCGAATTCAGCGGAATATCCGTTGGTCTCCACCTTGAATTCGCTGACGGCATCGACCGAAGGCTTCAACGCCTCCTTCTGGTTCCCATAGGTGTAGCGGATAAACTGAGCGTTGTTATCAATTCCGTCGAGAAGGAAGCCGACGTTATACCCCTGCTGTCCGCCAATGCTGATTCCAACGCCCGCGATTGCGGGAGCGGTTCCCGCAGACAACAAGGCGAGCTGCAGATAATCCCGGCCATTGGTGGCGCTGGAGTTAGCCGTAGTCAGCGGCAGCTCCTGAATCAGACTGCCGCCAATCACCGTTCCTTGTGTCGAGTCCGATGTGTTGAGGACCTCACCCGATGCAGTTACGTTGACAACCTGCGATATCTCGCCGGGCTGGAGCACCACGTCGATCTTGCGAACATCCCCAATGGCGAGCTGAATTCTGTTCTCGCTGAACTGCTTGAAGCCGGATGCCTCGACCGTGAGCTGGTATTCCCCAATGGAGAGGGGCGGAGTGCGGTATTCTCCCCCTCCGTCTGTCTTAATGTGGGTCGTGGCGGCGGTGGCGACGCTGGCTACAGTCACTGTGGCATTTGTTATGCCCGCACCGGAAGCATCGAACACCGAGCCAAGAATGACAGCCTCAGTGGCCTGTTGAGCGAGAAGAGGCCCGCCCCAGGATAGAAGGAGCAGCAACACAAGACGCTTCAGCATGAATAAACCTCACACGTCGGATGAATTCTTATAATTCAGGACGTAGTTAGCCCTTCCCAGTCAGGAGGGAACCATGATTTGGGGTAGTCCGCAGCCGATTTAGGCGCAAGAAAGCCCGCTTATCCAGAGATAGCGGGCGAGTTACTAATTAGATCGCAGGTCTAGCAATCAATATTAGAAGCAACAATACGCCCGGCCGCACTCTGAGATGGTCAGGTGCAGGCAACAAGCGCGCAAAACAGAAACTATAGCCATACTCATCTTGTATCCCATCTAGTTCCTTATGTCAAATTAATTAAACTAATATTTTGTATATATTCCCCGGAGTTACACATAGCCGATGGCGCGACCGGCAAGACCGATCGTGAACCAGAGAAGCAGCGAAGCCACAGAACCGACTTTCAACCATCGGGAGCTTTGTTCCAACACTATGTTTCGCCGAGCGACCCTCACCTGAAGAGTAAAGTG
>JBEKDS010000008.1:0-106171 GCA_050014235.1 Acidobacteriaceae bacterium | reverse complement strand
GAGGGAGCGATTTTGAGGGCGAGGCAGGTGGCGTAGCCGGCGTGGCGTCCGTAGAGGCGGCGGTTGAGGCCGGCGAGCAGATCGCTCGGGGTCGCCTCATACTCGGCCAGCGTACGCAGCGTGCCGACGATGAGGGATACGGTCATGGCGGCCTTGAGGCCCTTGCCGCTGACGTCGCCGACGACGATGAATGCCGCGCCGTCGCGCCCCCGATTCAGGATGGGCAGCACCTGGAAGAAGTCGCCGCCGACCTGTTGCGCGGGCAGGTAGGCGGTCTCGACGGTGAGGCCGGGAATCTGCGGGAGGAAGTCGGGGATGAGCACCTGCTGGACGGTGCGGGCGGCCTCGACCTCGGCGGTGATTTCCGCCTTTTCGCGGGCCAGGCGCACGGTGCGCAGAACGATGATGACCAGCAGCGTGACCCAGAAGTAAATGGTGGTAATCTCGTCGGCGTAGATGCTGAACTGGCCGAGGTCGAAATGCAGGCTGACCGTGGAAGACGAAGAAACCAGATGGGCCTGGTACAGGTAGTAGTTTGCCATGTGGAGGAATTCGATGGTGGACGAGACGATCTGGAAGGCGAACAGAACGGGGGCGTCGGGGTTGCCCCGGCGCATCTCGCGATACAGATAGATCGGCACCGCGACATAGAGGGCCATCTCGGCAGGATTAACCAGGTAGTGGCCGACCCAGGCGAGGGTGATGCCGGCAAAGTGCAGTTCGGTCAGCACAGGGTAGAGCATCAGAATGCCTTGCAGCACGCGAATCCAACGCGCCGGCCGAATGCCCACCAGCCGCAGCACAACCTCGAACGTCAGGACCTCGGCGGCGGCCCCGGCGAACAGCTCAATGCCATACAAGGGCCCTGAATAGGGCAGGTGCAGCCGCACATCGAGGAAGGAGATGAGTGCTTCAATGAGTTCGAGCCCGCCGCACAAGGCGATGACCAGATACTCCTTGTGTTCGGGAAGCGCGCGGTAGAGAGCGAGCACCACGAAGACCACGAAGGAGACCACGACGAGGTCGACCCAATCGATCCAGACTCCTCGAATGTACGACTCGAAGGTCAGGGGCGCGAGCGCGACCGGTCCGCCGATCATGATACGGCCCGCGGTTGCAACCCCCGCGCCAGCGCTCGATGCATAGCTGTACGCTCCCACCGCGCCGTGAAGGGCGATCGTGAGTTGGCCGGAGCGCACCGCATCCCTCGGGATGCCGTAGAGGATCAGATGGCCACTGCGGATCTCTCCGCGCCCGGCCATGCTGCCTTCGCCGCCGATGCGCATCCCGTTCACGAAGATCTCGTAGCTTCCACGGAACGTGGTGATGCCAAGCACCAGTCTCTCCGAGGCCGGCGAGACGTGAGCGTGCACGCGGAACCAGAACTGGTTCAGGTCCGCGTGGCCCTGGCTGGCCATGCTCTTGTTGGTGTCGATCACCGGCCATTTTGAATCGTCGAAGTCCTTGGCCGCCCACGCGGGATCGTCGCCCTGCTGGAAGAGCCAGAGCGGGCCAAGGTCGACCACCTCGCCGGTGCGGGTGGCGTTGTAGTTGCGCGGGTCCTGCATACGCTGCACCTGCGCGGGGGTCTGTGCGCGGGCGCAGGGGGTGACGGCGGCGAGGAGCATCAGGAAGGCGACGGGCAGGAAAACAGGGGACAGGGCGGCGGGCGGCAGGACGACGGGCGACGCGGCGAAAGGCGGGGGCAGGCGGAAGCGCATCGTGGTTCTCCATTTCGGCTTAGCCAATGCCAAGCGAGCGCGCCTCTACACGAAGGCCGCGCAGGCCGTCTTCTCGTCCGGGTGCAGCTTGGTGTACTTGGTGATGCCCACCATGGTGAAGACTTTCTGGAAGTGGGGGGTGAGGCCGAAGGTCTGCACCGTCTGGCCGTGCTTGCCGGCGGCGATCATCATCTGGATGATGAGCGCGATGCCGCTGGAGTTCAGGTATTCGACCTTGGAGAAGTCGAGCAGGATGCGCTTGGCTGTGTCGGGCAGCCCCTCGTAGGTGCCGAGGACCACGGCCTGCGAGGTGCTGGTGATGTCGCCCGAGAAGCGCAGCACGGTGACCGGCGATCCCGGGGCGCAGGCGATCTCTTCGACTTTGACCTTGGTTGCGGCTTGCTCCTGCATCATGTCTGTCTCCAGGGCTTCGAGGTTGGGAATTCGGGGTTGGTTGTGCAGTTAAGCGGTGGCCCGGTGCAGGCGGATGACCATGCGGGCGTAGCTGCCGGCGGGCGGCGAGCTGACCCACTCGGCCTCGTCCACCAGCGCCTGGATGAGAAACATGCCCATGCCGCGGGCCTCCTCCTCGCCGTGCATCTTTTTGTCGATGTCAGGGGCGGCGTGGACGCCCTTGGGCCCTTCGCCGGTGTCGGTGACCTTGACCTCAAGCGAGTTCTCGTCCATCGAGAGGATGACGCCGACAGTGAGTGAGTCGTCCAGCTTATTGCCGTGTTCGATGGCGTTGATGCAGGCCTCGGCGACCGCGGTCTTCAGGTCCTCCACGCGCTCGTCGGCGAAGCCCATCAGCCGTGCGACGCTGGCGGCGGTGTTCATCGCTACCTTCTCATATCCCAGCCGCGAGGGCAGGCGGAGTTCGATGCTGTTTGCGTTCTTCTCCATCAACCTCAAAGCCTCCATCATCCCTGCCGCAGCAGGCACAGCGCGGTCATGTCGTCGGACTGCTCCAGTTCATCGGAGAAGTCGTTGAGCGTGGACCACAGCGAGTCCAGAACTTCCTCCGAGCTGTCCGATCTGCAGTCGAGGAAGCTCTGCAAAAGGCGCGCCTCGCCAAACTCTTCGTCGCCGCGAAACACCTCTGTCAACCCGTCCGTGTAGAGTAGCAGCCTCGCCCCATGGCGCAACGAATATTTCTCCGCATGGTAGGTCGAGAAAGGCAACATGCCTACGGGTGTCCCCGAAGCCTTGATCCTGACCACCTGATGCGCGCCGGCCGCCCGATCGCCGGAGACGAGGAACGCGGGATTGTGGCCTGCGTTGACGACCTGGATGCTGTCGGTCGCGGGGTCGAGTTGCAGGAAGAACGCGGTGACGTAGCGCCGCCGCGACTCCTCGCCCTCGTTGTAGTGGAGGAGGTTCATGCGCGTGGCAATCTCCACCAGCGGGATGCCGGAGTTGACCATGGCGTGGAGGGCTGAGCGGAAGCTGGTGCTGACCAGCGCCGAGGCGAGCCCCTTGCCGGCCACGTCGGCCACAACCATCATGGTTTCGCCCGAGGGCATGGGCACGATGTCCACATAGTCTCCGCCCACCGCGTAGCAGGTGGCCGAGCGCGTGGCCACGGCGTAGCCCTCGATGTGCGGCATCTCCTGCGGCAGCAGGCTGCGCTGCACCAGGCGCGCGTTGGCCAGGTCGCTCTCCAGCCGCTGCCAGCGCACGGTGCGCTCGTGGAATCGGGCGTTCTCGATGGCCGCCGCGGACTGGACGGCGATGCTCTGGAGGAAGTCCAGCTCGTCAAAGGTCAGCGTGCGGCCGGGCGGGCGGATGACGACCAGGTCCGAGAACGGCATGCCCAGCTTGTCGCGCAGAGGAAAGTGCGTCCACAGGTCAGACTCCGGTCTGGCGCGCGACGACGACGAGGAGAGGGACATGGTGTCCTGCTCGCTCAGAAAGTCCGCCGGCACGTTGCCGTAGGTGTGGGGAAAGTGGGTGAAGAACGCGCCCGACAGCTCCAGTTCGCGCACCACGATGTCCAGCACCGTCTTCAGCACTTCGTCCAGCGCAATGGTCGAGTGGATGCGCCTCCCCGCCTCCAGCAGCGCCTGCAGCCGCACCACCTGCTGCTTGGCGAAGAGCGCTTCATCCCGTTCGATCTCTGCTTCGAAGCGTTCCATTCCAGTAGGCTCTCTTTCCGGAGACTGGTGTTGCAAGACTGCACCGGGCGAATGGCATCTTGGGAGACGGCCCAATTCTAAACCGCAGGCGCCATTGCCCGCTGGAGCAGAAGCACCGTGATGTCGTCGTCCTGGCCAAACGCCTGCGCCGTCTCCGCCAGCGCGCCCGCGCCGGTCACGGAGGAAGCCGTCTGCGCCATGCGCTCGAACCCGAACAACTCCCCGCTCGCACTCCTTGCCTCCACCACGCCATCCGACATCAGCAACATCACATCTCCCGCGGCAAACGGAAACCTCTGCTCGCTGTAGTCGACGCCATCCGCCACGCCCAATGGCAGCCCCCCGTCGATCGTGAGCTCGCGGCCATTGATATACGGCGATAGGTGTCCGGCGTTGGCGATGGTGACCGTCCCGTCCGCATCCAGGCGCACAACTAGACAGGTGGTAAACCCGCTGCTGCCGTCCTGCAACAGCACCGCATTCAGCTTGCGCAGCAGCGCCGCCGGGCTGTACTCCGGGCTCGTGCGCACCACGCCGATCAGCATCGAGACCCGCATCGCCGCCTGCAACCCCTTGCCGGCCACATCCCCAATCACCGCCAGCAGGCTGCCCTCGGGGCCGGCGATGGTCTGGAAGAAGTCGCCGCCCACCTCCTGCGCGGGCAAGTACGCGCTCTCCACCGTATAGCCCTGCGCGGACGCCTCGCGCCCCAGCAAAAACGACTGCACCGTCCGCGCCGCCTCGAACTCATCCTGCAGCCGCGTCCGCTCCGCCTGCGTCTCGGCAAACCGCTCCACCAGGAAGTACGCCACCGCCGCAAGGAAGATCAGCTGCGCCACCCACGCATAGACGAACTCGAAGTTGCTGATCGGCACTAGAGGCGTCCGCCACGTGGTCCAGCCTACCCGGTACAGCAGCCCATACACGCCCGGCACAAAAATCGCCACCTCCAGCAGCAGCAATGGCACCGCCAGAAGCCGCGCGCCTCGCGAGTGCTTCCAGAACCGGAACACCACCCAGAGCAACGTCCCATACCACAGAAGCATATTCAACGTCTGAATCGTGCTCATCTGTCCGTTGCTGAGAACTCTGCCGGCGTGAGTCGCCATCGCCAGCAGGAAGTAAGGGATTTGGGCGAAGAGGAACCATCGCGCCCAGCGCGTCACCGGCCGGTCGACGAAGCGGAAGAGGAAGAGGATGGAGGCAACCAGCACAGTCGCCGACAATGGGGCGGTGACGAAGTTGCGGCGATCGATTCCAAGAGCGAAGAGAAAGCCCACGCACATGAGCCACAGCCCAGTCAGGCCATAGGCCGCCTCCATCACTCCGAACCACAGGTACTCTTTGCTTGTTCGGTCCTTGGCGTAGAGCAGCAGCGTGCCCAGCCCCGCCAGCAGGCTCAGCAGCGCCGTCAGATTCAGCGGGGCGGCCCTGAGAAACGCCTCGTCCTTCTGGAGCGCGACCCAGCTGCCCACCGCAACCGAATCGCCCAGAATCGCGGGAGTGTTCCAGAATCCTCCTCCGTAAAATCCGGCCCATCGCGGATAGTGCCACACCCGAATCGCGAACACGATCTCCCCCGAGTGTTGCGGCGCCTGCGCCAGCAGCGTCCAGGCGCCGTGGCCGGACAGGGGAAACCCATTCGCCACCATCGGCCCCCAATGACCGATCTCCTGTCCGTCGGCATACACCTCATAGCTATCGAAGAGGTGACCCGGCGCAATGCTCAGCGCCCTCCCCGGCTGCACCTTCACCCGAATCCGATACCACGCATACCCGCTGTAGTGCGGATAGCCCTGGTCGTCCCAGCTCTTGTCACCGCGCAGCAGCGCCCACTGCGAGTCGTCGAAGCCCGCCTCCGCCCACCGCGCATCATCCCCCGTATGGAACCGCCACTCCGCCTTGCTCAGGTCCGCATACGCCCCCGGCTGCGCCGCAAGGTCAAAACTCTGCGCCCCCGCCTGCGCGCAGACGATCAGGGCAACGCACGCTAACCAGCGAACGGCTCCGCGCATACCTTCCTCCGCCTGGCGATTCCCTGAAGAATGGATGGATTGAGTCTACGCCATGCCTTCCGGAGTCAAACCGCCCGATTTAAACTGCGGAGACCAGCTCGGGCGCGACCAGATGCGTGGTGGATTCGACGCCGAGGGCGAGGCGGGTGACGGTGAGCACGGTGATGTCGTCGTCCTGGCCGAAGGCGACGGCGATCTCGCTGGCGGCGTGCGCGTCGGGCCGCGTCGCGATCAACTCCCGCACCCGCTCGAACCCGTAGAGTTCGCCGGAGTGGTTGCGGGCTTCGAGCAGGCCGTCGGTGTAGAGGGTTAGGCGGTCGCCGATGCCGAGCCGCACGGTGGTGGTCTCATACGCTACGTCGCGCACGATGCCGAGGGGCAGCTCCGGGGGAAGCTCCAGCTCGCAGTCGTTGAGGAAGGGAGAGAGGTGGCCGGCGTTGGCGATCGCGCACGCGCCGTCGGGCTCCAGGCGCAGCACCAGGCAGGTGACGAAGCCGTTGCGCAGACGGCCCTCCAGGCGGCGGTTGAGGCCGGTGAGGACCACCGCGGGGTCGCTCGACGCCTCGACCAGCGTGCGCACTGCGCCGACGATCAGCGACACCGTCATCGCCGCCTTCAGCCCCTTGCCGCTGACGTCGCCGAGGACGAGCAGTGTCGAGCCTTCACCGTCCGGGCCCTCCGCAAGCGCAATCAGCTGGAAGAAGTCTCCGCCGACCTGCTGCGCGGGGATGTAGGCGCTGGTGACGGCGTAGCCGGCGAGCGGCGGCAGGGTTTCGGGAATCAGGATGCGCTGCAGCTCCTGCGCGCTCTTGAACTCCTGCTCCAGCGCGCCCTGGCGCGCGTTCTGCTCGACCGAATAGTGATACACCCCATAGACGATCGCGATCAGGAAGAGCGTATCGAAGATCTCGTTCGCCGTGAACGCATTGCCGCGGATGGTAAAGAGCGTCGCGAACATGGTGTCGGCCAACTTCCAGTGGGTGTAGCGGAGGCCGAGCGCAGCTGCATTGGCGACGATGTAAAACAACGTCCCGGCCACGCGCACGACGGCGAGCGGCGACCAATCGGCCAACCGCCTGCGCCTCGCGGCCTTCAGGACGATCGCCCCGAGCGCAAATAAGTTGAGCGCGACGTAAGCCGCCTCATCCAATGTCCCCAGAATCTGACCGGCAAGGAAGTGCAAGGCAACCCAGGGAAGAGCGGCGTTCGCCGCCGACAACGCCATGCAGAGGGTCCAAACCAGCGCCGCGTTCCTGATCCAGCGGAAGAGAACCGGATCGTCCTCCAACCGAAACAGGTACAGCAGGATGAACCAGACCGAGACGACCCCCAGGATACTGGCCGAAGCCTCAAGGATATCGACCACGTTCGCTGGGATTGGCAGGCGCAGCACGTGCAGGTACGCGTCGATGGGCAGTGGAAACAGGTAGAAGACCATCCACAGGACCAGCCTCTGACGGCGGTCGCGCAGCCACACAAGCAGACCCAGCAGCGCGATCGCCTCCTCCAGAAGACCGAGGTCCAGGTCGAACTGGGACCCGCGCAGCAGGCCGTAGTTGGCCGCGCCCTTGTGGTCGGCAATCGCCTCGGTGCTTCCCACCACGGGCGGGACCGACAGCCCACCCCCTTCTCCGGTTGCTCTGGGGGAGAGGGGACGTGTCCAGATGCGAATCGCCAGGACGCCGGACCCGGGCGTGCCCAGGCCGAACAGCTGCGACCCCATTTCGGAGTAAACCACCTGATGCGGCGGGAGCTTGCCATAGCGGCCGATCAGGGCGCCGTTCCAGTACACCTCGTACGCGTCGCCCATTTCCCCCATGAAGAGCGACATCTGGGTCGCGCCCCCCGGCACGGGAACGAAGTCGATGTGCCTCCGGTACCACGCGAACCCGGTGTAGGCGTAATGGCCCTGCACTCCCCAGTGCCGGTCGATGGCGATCTTCTCCCAGGCCGAGTCGTCGAACGCGGGCGAGGCCCACGCCATGTCGTCGCCGGTCTTGAACTCCCACTTGCCGCCCAGCGCGACCGAGGCCTTGCCCAGCCCCTGGACGACCAGGGTGTCCGCATCTGGAGCCTGCGCGGCGGGCGGGGCGGACGGCGCCGGTATCCGCGGCAGCCGCCGTGAGGCGACCGGTGCCTGTGCGCGCGACCGGGCCGGCGCGAAGGCCGCGATGACCACAAGCACCAGCAGGAGCGCAATGCTCGGCAATCCGGCCCGCAACCGGCATCTTGTCATGGTTCTTGAATCATACCGCTAGAGCAGTTCTCCTGTTGGTGTCGAGGGAGACGCGAGGCTCGATCGCGTTTACGGAAGCAGGGTGCGCAGCGCCGCGACGGTGGCGCCGGAGAGCGCTCGCTGCGCCGGGCCTTTGCGCGGGATCTTGGGCGCGTAGTTCTGGATCGTCTCCATGTACATCATGCGCAGGCGATCAGTTGCGCTCTCCCAACTGTACTGCTCCATCTCGCGGCGGGCGCTGGCTCTCACCCGGTCGAGATCGGCCTGGCTGCTCATCGCGCGGGCTACGGTCTTCACCAGGCCCTCGGGATCGCCCGGGTCAAACAAGAATCCGGTCACGCCGTCGTGCACTGCGTCGGGAACTCCGCCGGCACGGCAGGCAACCACGGGACATCCCGCCGCCATGGCCTCCAGCAGCACCAGACCCAGGGTCTCGGTCTGCGACGGAAAGACGAACAGGTCCGATGAGGCGTATGCGCTGGCCAGCTCCTTCCCACGCAGATACCCGGTAAAGACGGTCGCTGTGCCTTGGAAGTGGCGCTCCAGCTCCGACCGCACCGGGCCGTCGCCGACGATCGCCAGCCTTGCCTCAGGATGCGCTCGAACCACGTCGCGAAGCCGGGGAATGTCCTTCTCCGCGGAGAGCCGCCCCACGTACAGGAGCAGGGGTTTCTCCGGCTCGCCGCCGCTGAGGCGATGGCGCATCGCGGTGGAGCGCGCGCCCGGCGCAAACAGGTTGGAATCCACCGCGCGCTCCCACAGCCTGGGGTCTTCGATGCCGCGGTTGCGCAGATCGTTCATCGTCACCGAGGAGGTGCAGAGGTTCAGGTTGGCCCGCTTGTGGCGCAGGCGCATCAGGGTCCAGATAAACTCCTCCAGCAGGCCCAGCCGGTAGTAGCGAACGTAGGAGGGAAGGTAGGTGTGCGACGAGATCACGGTGGGCAGGCGCAACTCCGCGCCGTAGTAGATTCCTCCAACGCCCAGCAGCACCGGCTCGAGCACATGAAGGATGTCCGGCTTGAAGTCCTCAAGGATGGCGCGCATGCGGGTGCGCGGCAGGGCGAGCCTGAGCTCGGGGTAGAGCGGGAAGGGAAGCGACGGCATACTGACCACCGTTGCCCCATGGAGTTCGCTAGGGCCGCCGCTGGGCGCGATGATCAATACCTCATCGCCTGCGCGGCGCAAACACTCGACCGTCTTGGTCAATATGGTGACGACGCCATCTACCTTGGGCAGAAACGGCTCCGTCACGATGGCAATTCGCATTCCTTGCTGTTCCTCTTCGCTACAGTGTGACAGGCAATCTCACAGTCGAGACAGTATATGAGAGCGGGACTGCGAACGACCCTAACATGATCGGGAAGCCGAGCGCCTGGAGAGCCTCAGTGGGTCACGACCGGGGCCTTGCCTTTCTTGCCGAAGACTGCATGGCTGATGTCCGGCCAGAATTCGTGGAACGCGAAGGTGATGGCGTCGTAGGTAATGTCCAGTCCCCAGTCGCGCACCCCGTCGTGGACGGTCTGTTGCTTGGTCGGATAGTAGAAGAGGGAGATGCCCGAGGCAATTCCCGAGCCTGCGATCTCCGATGTATTGAACGTCGCCTTCCCCGAATCCTTCTTGGTGACCACCACGCGGCTCAAAGAATAGCCCATGCGCTTCCAGAACCCGCCGCCCTCCCTTCCCATCGCGTAGTAGCGCGAGTCCTCGTGAGTCAACGCGGGAACCACCAACTCCACCATATAATTCTCGACCGACTGGTCGGCGACGGTGTGCCAGTAATAGCGCGCGTAGCCCGCGGCGCCCTGGTGAAACTCAGGCGTTGCCTTGGTCACAAACGAGTCCGCCGCAATAAACCCCGCGAAGAACAAAGCGGTGTAGTCGAAGTTGTCCTCGGTCGCCGTCACCAGCTTCTGCCGAGTGGTCTCGGGAGGCACAACTTCGCCGGCAGTCACGGAGCGGAAGTTTGGCAACACCCCCATGATCCGCTTGGTCTGCTGCTCATCGATCTGTGTGCCGGGAGTTTCGCTGGCGCCTGTCTGCGCCGCAGGCGCGTTGGGCAAGGGCGCCGAGGGGGCTTGCGCCGGCGGGCTCTGAGCGGACGGGCTTTGCGATGACGGGCTCTGCGCTGACGGAAGCGGCGCCACCGTGGCCGCCGGAGGAGGACCGGGCGCCGCGGGACTTTGCTGGCCTGAGCAAGTTCCGCTGCATACGAGAACGATGGCGCACATCAAGCCGCGCGGCATCAGCCAACCGCCACGATCCATCAAGGCGTCCTGACTAAAACAAAAGGAAGAGTGAAATCTGGGACTGTTGGGGGACTCATCGCCCACGTTGCGTGCATGTTGGATGATTTTACACGCTCGCCGCAGGACGCGCCGTTCCCGGCGCCCGCGGGTCAGGGTTGGGCGGCGGGGGTAACGGCGGAGGGGGTGATGGCGGAGGCGGGGATTTCGAGGGCGCCAACGCGGTCAGTGGTGAGGTCGTGGACGCCGATGCGCAGGGTGTAGTCGCCTTTGGCGGGGAGGTCGATGTCCTGGCGGAGCTTGGCGCCGTTGGCGAGCATGGATTGGTACGCGGCGGGCGGCAGGGCGGGCTTGGCGGCGAGGGTGCTGGAGTTGACGAGCTGGCCGCTGCTGGCGTCGTAGATGTTGGCGCCGTATTCAAACTGGCCGTGGTAGGTGCCGTCGGCGGCGGCGTCGAACTGGATGCCGTTGAGGTCGATGGTGTAGATGAGGGTGAGATGACGGAAGGGCGGCTTCATCGCTTTGGGGTCGGCGGGGTTGTTGCCGGGGGGCAGCGTGGTGTCGGGGGCGGGCGCCTGGGTCGCGGCGATGCGGAAGAGGACCTGGCTGGGTTGCAGGGTGCCCGGCATCATGGCGGACTGGAGGGCGGTAGCCTTCTGCACGATCTGGCCGGTAGTAGTCATGTTGGGCGGGTTCGCGTGGAAGCCGTGGCGGTAGAGGAGGGTGAGGCCGGGCTTGTCGACCTTGACGTCGATGGTGTGGGCGCGCGTGTCCATGACGGTGTTGGTGGGGGTGTAGTCGATGGTGTAGTAGTTGGAGCCGGCTTCGATGACCTGCTCGGCGGCGGCGGTGAGATCGTTGGTGGTGTAGACGGCCTTGCCTCCGGTCTCGCTGGCAATGTCCTCCATGACGTTGTGTTCGACGGTCTGGACGCGGGAGAGATGGCTGTCGGGGCCGTACTTGGCTTGGGCGTCCATGGCGCGGGGATCGATGGGATAGACGAAGGCGTGGGAGTGCTCGAGCATGCCGTTGGAGGTGCGAATGGCCTGGGCTTCGTCGTAGCAGTAGTCGCCCTGCTTGTTCTTCATGCGCAGGGGGAAGGCGCCGGTGTACCAAATGATGTTCTTGCGTCCCGGCATGCCGGAGAGGTAGCGGGCGATCTGCATCATGGCGGAGAAGGTGTACTCGGCGCGGTCGGCGGCGTGGTTGCACTCGATGTTCTGGTCGATGACGGGCTGCTGCGGCTTAAGGAGCGAAGCTTTGCTGGGGTTGGGGTTCTGCTGGATGGCTTCGTTGTCGTTGCTGGAGTCCTGGCCGGCGTCTTCAAGGGGCGGGATGGCGAGGTCGAATTTGTGGCTCTTGATGGCCTTCTTGAGCAGGTCAGGGTCGGAGGTAAATCCCTGGACGACGGAGAGCTTGCCGATGGAGGAGAGGCTGAAGACGGCGACGCGGGTGCCGGCGGGGAGCTTGGCGACGAAGTCGATCATGGCCTTCTGCACGATGGACTGGGTCATGACGGGGGTGTCGAGGGAGTCGAGCAGGAGGACGTAGAGGGGGCGGACAGTCTCCGGCGCGCCGCCGTTGGTGAAGGTGTTGGGCGGGAGCGCAGGCTTGGCTGCCGCGGCGGCTGCGGAAAGGTCCGCGGGGTCTTCTGGGCGGTGCTCGCGGAAGCTGCGCGGGGAGATGGGCTGGCCGTCCTGGGTGACGGTGAAGTCGGCCTGGGTGAGGCCGTGTACGGGTTTGCCGTCGGCGCCGGTGACGTTGATGTCGACTTCGACGACACGGGTGTAGATGCTGAGGGTGGGGGTAGAGGGCTGCGCTGGCGGGGTTTGGGCGGGGGAGTGGAGGAGGGTTGCCGCGAGGATGAGGATGGATGCGGTGAGGGCCAGCTTTGAGGGATGCATCGGGGTGGTTCTCCGTGGGTTGAGGTGACGAACTGAGTGGCGCGGGGGAGATCTTGTCAGCGGTTCTCTCGCATCAGGGTTTGCCGTCTGAATCGTCCGAGCCTGAGGCCGCGCCGAAGCCTGCCGATGCCCCCCCAAGGATGCCGTTGAGCAGGTCGCCCGGCGAGACGTTGGCGCCAGCGGGCTTCTTTGCCGAGGGCGTCCAGTCTATCTGAGCGACCGAGAAGGCGACAGAGTCGACATCGGAGTCCGCGAGCACGACGTCGGTGGTGGCAGTGTCGTACTTGCGCAGGATGTCCGTGTTGGGGAGTCTCATTCCGAGGAGGCCGGTGGTTTTGGCTGGGGCGTTGCTGCCGTCTGCTGCGCCGGCGAGGGCGAGGGTGTAGGTGGCGGCGGGAAGGTAGTCGAAGTGGAAGCTGCCGTCGTCGCGCACGGCGGCGGTCAGGTTGACGGCTGGATTGTCCTTGCGGGTGAGGGTGACGAGGCCGACGTTGAGGGTGTGGCCGTCGGACTTGGCGTAGGCGTGGCCGGCGATGTTGTGCAGGGAGCGCGAGGGGACGGTGATGTCCTGGCCGGTCTGCTCCTGGCCTGGGATGACGCGAATGGATTTGGCTTCGTCGCGGGCGAAGGTGTTGCCGGAGTAGGCGGCGAGGATGATGCCGCTGCCTCCATCGCCCATGTTGCTGGCGCTGATGCCGACGCCGGTGGCGACGAGGGACGCCTTGAGCGCGTACTCACCGGCGGGAAGTCCGGAGATGCGGAAGTGGCCGAGGTCGTCGGATTTTGCTGGCGGTGTTGCGCCCATCATGGCGAGCGCCTGGCCCATGGCTGCCTGGGCGGCTTCGCTGGGGTCCTCGGGGCTCCTGGGCTTGATGACGGAGAGGGTCCAACCGGTGGCAGGGTTGCCATCGTCGTAGAGGATGCGCCCGCTGACCGCGCCTCCGCGGTCGAGATGAAGATCGAGTCGCGCAGAATCCGTGCCCGTGACGGTGACGGTGGGGAGCTGCGCGACCCGCGCCCGCACCTCAGGATCGGTGCTGGCAAAGTCCTCGTCGGAGAGCTGGCTGTAGGGATCGATGTAGCCGGGATAGATGGCGTGGACGTAGTAGGTGCCGGGCTTGACCGCGGAGAAGCTGTACTCGCCATTGAGGCCGACGGTGGAGGAATTAAGCATGTCCATGGTCTGGTCCATGCCTTTGGAGGCGGCGGCCATGGCGCGCTTCTGAACGGCGGTCATCGGAGTCGGTTTCGGGGTCGGGGTCGGCTGCGTGGCGGGCGGCGCGGGCTGGCCGGGCGCGGCGGCGGGCTGGTCGTCGTCTTTGGCCATGGCCTTCTCCATGGTGCTCTCGATCGACTTGATGAAGTCGTCGCCGGCGTGGCTGGGCGCGGTGGACTTGAGCAGCACCTTGGCGAAGCGCGCGGGCGCGTTGGTGTCGGAGCAGTAGACGTGGCCGGTCACGGTGCTGCCGACGACGTAGGGCGTCTGTTGCTGCGCTGGGGAGTGTGCGGCGCCCATGAGGGTCATCGCCAATGCCAATCCAAAGGCTGTGCCGGACCGGCGACTGAATCCGGCGGGCTTCGATCTGCGGTTGCGGTTGTGTGTTTTCATTCCCCGGTCTCCTTCTCTGATTTCACGATTTGCGGCTCGCCAATTTCGTTGGGCTGGGTCCACATGCGGACCATGGTGGGCAGCACGAGGACGGCGACGGCGATCCAGGTGACGGCGATCGCGGTGATGGGCGGGGTCTCACGCACCACAGCGAAGGGGCCGAGCTTGCAGACCGCCCAGGAGGCCACCACCACGCTGAAAAGGCCCGGGCGCAGAAGGCGGTAGGCCTTGCCCTCGGCGGCGAGGCGCAGCTCGGCCTCGCGCTCGTCGCGATTCACTCGGCCCAAGACCAGGTCCTTCGATCGCTGCTGGAAGAGCTGCTCGCGCTGCTCGCTGGTGAGCGCATCGAACTCCTCGCCGTGCTGCATTTGGGCGGCGTCGTCGAGAGTGGGTTGCGCGAGACCGATCTGCATTGCGCGAAAGACGAGCCATGCGATCAGCAGTTGCGAGAGGGTGGGCAGCAGCAGCGCGGGCAGCTGGGCGAGCACAGCGAAGCGCTGCGCCAGCCTCATGACAACCCATGGATCGACCGCAAGCACTGCGATCCAGAGCAGGACGACCAGCCTGCGGACACGGCGAGTGTTGCCCCAACGGGACAGGCGATTCACCCGCGCCCAATGCTCGCGATCGCGGGTTGCGGCGCTGGCTAGGGCGGGCGCGACGCTGCGGGTCTGGTTGCTGGAGGTTTGGTTGCTGGAGGTTTGGGCCATCATGCCCGCCGCCTTTGCATCTCGTAGAGCTGCTCGCTCAGCGGGCGAAAAGGGTCCGGTGAAAACACCGCCTCCAAAGGCAGATTGAAGTAGCGGCTGATCTTGAAGGCGAGTTCGAGCGAGGGGGTGTAGTCGCCGCGCTCCAGAAACCCGATGGTTTGCGGGTTGACGCCGACCTCGCGGGCGAGGTCCTGTCGGCTCAGCGACCGTTCCGAGCGCAGGACAGCGATGCGGTTATAGAGCATATGATACCTCTAACGAAACTATATATTGCGTGTACGCAACTGTCAATTTCCCGTAGCAAATTATGCCTCGTCCCGGTTAAGATGTCTGCGCGGGGCCCCTTCCCCCGCCTTGACGCCATTCCTCCTGCCCAGCTAGGCTGGCCGGGAACCCGGAGAGAGAGCCATGCCAATCCATCGATATGCCAAGGTGCTGCTGCTGGCCCCTCCCATCGGCAGCGCATTGATCGGCGTTCTCGGTTTGGCGCTGGCCATCGTCCTGATCTCGGGGCGGGCCAGGCCGGTTGCCTCGAATCCGGGTCCGGGGAGCGCGGCTGTTGCTGCGGCAACAGCCCTACCGGCATCGCGACCGGTTGCTCCGTCGGCCGCTTCCGCTCCCTGGGCATCTGGGGCACCGGCGCGCGCGCATCCCGCATCGGCCGCTGCCGTTGATGCGGGAGCCCCACAGCGTCCAATCCCGGCAGGAGTGACGCTGAGCCATGCGATATTCCGGAGGCCGCTCGCCGGCGAGCAGCTCACGTTTCTGACCCGCTACGCAGGCCGCGCGTCGAACGACGTCGTCCACGAAGAGGACCTGCGCAACCTGGTGACCATGGTGGCGCCTTACGCGCAGTTCCATCTCGGCGTCGACATGCCGCTTTCCACCGCGATCGAAGGCATGTTCGAACAGTCGGTCGAGCCGGTGCAGGTGCGCGACGGCCGCTACGCCATGGTCTTTGGCCGCCGCTCGGAGACGGGACGCGGCCGCGCGCTCTTATGGGTCGACATGCAGCAGGGAATCGGGCTCGGAGCGATCTTCTTTTATCCCTCCAACGGCGAGCCGACGCCCTCGCTGACCATCTTCTCCCGCCAGATCCGTCAACGGTCGGTAAGGCTGGGCCAGCTTCCGCCCGCGTTTATGGAGGACCTGGCGCGCTGGTCCGCGATCACCGGCATCCCGCAACTTGCCACGCGCTACTTCGTCAACGTCACGGGCGAAAAGACCGTGCTGCCCCACGATGAGGACTTCTGCAAGCCGGTGCAGGGGATGGTCGCGTCTCCGGCGGAGACATGCAGCCTGATGAATGAGGACGCGGGTCGCATCGACCGGCAGGCGTCGCGTTACCTCGCGCAGACCAACTACGCCTCCAACGCAACCATGCGCATGGTTCCGGCCGGGGCCCGCGCGGGGATCTATTCGACGCGGTGATGGCAAGAGCGCTTCCGCTTTGCCTCGGTCACACATTCGATCCATCTCAAGGCGCTGGCGAGGCAGGTGTTCGGGCTCGCGAGGCCGGCGTGCGGTAGGCTGTTGCGATGCCCAGGAACGCGCTTGAGGAGCAGTTTGGCCAGATCGATATCTACCTCTTCGACCAGTTGTTGAAGGGGCGGATTGCGCCGGGGATGCGGGTGCTCGATGCGGGGTGCGGGGGTGGGCGGAACCTGGTGTATCTGCTGCGCGAGGGGTATGAGGTGTTTGCGGCGGATGTGAATGCGGAGGAGGTTGCGGGGGTGCGCGCGATGGCGCGGGCGCTGGGCGCGCGGCTGCCGGACGCGAACTTCCGCGTGGAGGCGGTGGAGGCGATGAGCTTCGCTGCGGGCTGCGCGGATGTGGTGGTGTGCAATACGGTGCTGCACTTTGCGCGCGACGATGCACACTTCCGCGCGATGGTGGATGGGTTGTGGCGGGTGCTGCGGCCGGGCGGGATTCTGTTCTGCAGGCTGGGGTCGACGGTGGGGATGGAGACGCGGGTCGAGCGGGTGGAGGGTGCGGCTGGGCGGCGGTTCCGGTCGCCGGATGGGTCGGTGCGGTATCTGGTGGATGAGGCGCTGCTGGTGGCAGAGACGGAGCGGCTGGGTGGGGTGCTGGCCGACCCGATCAAGACGACGGTGGTGCAGGATATGAGGGCGATGACGACTTGGGTGGTGCGGAAGAACGATTAGAGCCCAGGCGATCAGCAACTATGGCTGCCCTGGCTTGTGCCTGAGTCCCCATCTTCTAATGTGCGGAGCTATTTCTGCGAAGACAGTCGCGAAATATTCCGCTCCGCACACAAAAAAGATATCCCGAGCGTCGGGAAACCGCGCCGTCCCGGTGTCTGCGGTGAGAAGAGACCAGGCTGTCGGGTGTACGAACTTTGAACAGACCTTGTTCATCGTGTTGTACTGTTCCTCCATTCCTACCCTGCCGGCAAGTTCTTTGACGGTGTGAAACCTGGACCGGGTGATTCCTTCGGCTTTCATCTGAGTGGCAAATTTTTCAATCACGGCATCGAACTCGCTCGTAGCTAATCCTGGGTTGAGGTGCGCTTCCAGATCCTTCAGTGATTTGCCAATCTGTAATCCGTCGATCAATCGATCTTCCGCAAATTCGTCGGCGTTCTTTTTCGAGCCGATGACAAACTTCGTGAATATGGCAAGCTCGAGCAGATTGCGGCATGACCATGCCATCAATACTTGCTGGTCTCTATCGAACGCCCCTCTTAGATCGATGTAGTTGCTTTTCGCTCCGTCGCTCAAAGCCGAAACAATGTGATAAAAGCGCCCAGTCTCTTCGTCAGTGGGGCTAAGTGAACGGGTGAAGGTGTCGAACCTTCGGAGGGCGTCGTCTGCTTTTTCCACTAGCTCGGGCTCGATGCTCATTATTGCCTCAGTTCCGGCGACACCAAGTTACTATCGCCAGACGGACCAGCCGCGGCGGTTGAGGGAGTAGAAGAGGGCGGCGAGGCAGGCGGCGCTGAGGGTGAGGAGGGCAAGGCCGGTGGCGGTGCGGGAGAAGAGGAGGTCGCCGACGCCGAAGAGCATGGAGTAGACGAGGGTGAAGCCGAGGACCCAGTGGAGGAAGTTGTAGCGGAGGGTGGGGTCGTGCTGGGGGTCGAGGATTGTCGCCTGTACGGGCGAAGGCAAATGCGGGGGTCCCTCCACTGCGCGCTGCGCGCTTCGGTCGGGATGACGGCTTTCATTTAATGCGTTGGCGGGAACAAGAACAGAAGCAGATCCCTCCGCCGCGCTGCGGGATGACAAAGAAGAAGCAGGTCCTTCGCTGCGCTCAGGATGACAATTCTTATTCTCTTGGGCGAAGCGGCGCCAGCCGAGGGCGGCGGGGCGGACGCGGTTGTAGAAGGCTTGAAGGGTGGCTTCGGATTCGGGTTGGGTGAGCAGGGTGACGGCGAGCCAGGTGGCGGTGGTGAGGGCGGTGGTGGTGAGCATGAGCCAGGCGAAGGCGTGGGGGTCGTCCTGGTTGAGGGGCGCGAGGGCGAGGGCGGGGTCGATCGAGTGGAGCAGGCGGACGGCGGGCATGCCGAGGGGGCTTTCGAGGGTGAGGGAGATGGTGGCGGCGGCGGTCATGGCGGCGATCTCCGACCAGGCGTTGATGCGCCACCAGTACCAGCGGAGGATGAAGACGAGGCCGGCGCCGGCGCCGAGGGCGAGCAGGAACTTCCAGGCGGTGGCGATGGAGGCGCCGTGGTCGAGCATATAGGCGGTCGCGCTTGCGCTCAGCACCGCAACCAGAATCGTGGCGAGGCGGGACGCGGCGACGTAGTGGTGTTCGGTCTCGTGCGGGGCGAAGAAGCGTTTGTAGATGTCGTTGATCATGTACGACGCGCCGAGGTTGAGGTGGGTTCCGATGGTGGACATGTAGGCCGCGGCGAAGCCGGCGAGCATGAGGCCGCGCAGGCTGGGCGGGAGGTAGTGGACCATCACCCAGACGTACGCGCCCTCCATGCCGCCCTGCGCGGCGGTTGGGTTGGGCAGCAGGACGAGGGCGACGAGGGCGGTGAGGATCCAGGGCCAGGGGCGCAGGGCGTAGTGGGCGATGTTGAACCAGAGGGTCGCACCGAGCGAGTGTTTCTCATTCTTGGCGGAGAAGATGCGCTGGGCGATGTAACCGCCGCCGCCGGGTTCGGCGCCGGGGTACCAGCTGGCCCACCAGTTGAGCGAGAGGAGCACGAGGAAGCTGAGGAAGAAGGGCGACGCGGTGGAGGGGATGAAGGCGAGGGTGTCGCGGGGCTGGCCGGCGATGAGGTGGGTGGCGTCGAAGGCGCGGACCTGCGTGGCGAGCGCCCCCATGCCGCCGACGGCGTGGACGGCGAAGTAGGCGAGCAGGATGACCATGGACATTTTGAGGATGAACTGGAGGAGGTCGGTCCAGAGCACGGCCCACAGGCCGGAGATGGCGTTGTAGGCGAGGGTGAGGGCGAGGCAGCAGAAGACGCCGGTGAGCTGCTTTTTGGTGGTGTCGAGGCCGAGGGTGAGGGCGAGGATCTTGGCCATGGCGAGGTTAACCCAGCCCATGATGATGGTGTTGACCGGCAGGGCGAGGTAGACGGCGCGGAAGCCGCGGAGGAAGGTGGCGGGCGGGCCGGAGTAGCGGAGCTCGGCGAACTCCATGTCGGTGAGGACGCGGGCCCGGCGCCAGAGCGGGGCGAAGAAGAAGACGGTGAGCATCCCGGAGAGCAGGAACGACCACCAGAGCCAGTTGCCGGCGATGCCCTGTGCGTAGATGAGGCCGGTGACGACGAGTGGCGTGTCCGCGCCGAAGGTGGTGGCGACCATGGAGGTGCCGGCGAGCCACCAGCTGACGTTGCGGCCGGAGAGAAAGAACTCGCCAATGTCGCCGGAGGCGCGCTTCATATAGAAGAAGCCGATGGCGAGGTTGACCGCGAAGTAGGCAGCGATGACCAGCCAGTCGAGCGACGTCAGGACCACGGGGCCTCCGGAGGGGTTGATGTTTCATCCTAGAGCATGAGTGGATACATGCGGACGATTTGCGTGTGGGTTTAGGGTGAGGGTGCGCTAGACTCGGCTGGGACGATGAGGACGGCTCGTATGATGACGGCGATGCAGTGGGTGCGGGTGGGGGTTTGCGGGTTGCTGGCGTTAGGGCCGATGGCGCGGGGACAGGCCGCGGGCGCTCCGGCGGGCGGGGCGAGCGCTGCCGGCGAGGTGGGGAGCGCGGCGGTCTATGTGGATGAGAATCCGAAGGAGCCGAAGGTCTTGAAGTTGGATGGGCTGGAGGGAAGCGTGCGCGGGCTAGGCGGGGATGGGCTGCCGCGGGCGACGGTGTCCGTGTTTACCGAGGACGGGCACACGCTGGTGGCATCGATGGTGACCGACAAGGATGGGAAGTTCCGCTTCAGTAAGCTCGATAAGGGGCTCTACCGCGTGGTGGCGCGGATCGAAGGGCTGTGTCCGGCGAATGTGCCGGTAAAGGTGGAGGCGTCGCCGCTGGCGAAGCGGAAGCTGGTGATTACGATGGTGGCCAAGGACATCGATACGTGCAGCTACGGCGTGGCGAAGTAGGCACTTCGCGCGGTCCTGGACGCTTCGCGTAAAGGCAAGAGCAATTAGACTATAGATTGAGCGTGCGCTTCTGGCCGCGCAACCCTGGCTACGCGCCATCAGGTGTCTCCCATGAATCGTTTCACCGCACTCTTTGCCTTCGCCCTCAGCTTTTCTCTTACCGCGCGCGCCGACGACGCGTCGCTGCACGCCAAGGCCAAGGAGATGATGGTCCTGGCGCGAGTCGACCGCATTAACAATGAGGTGCTGGACACCCTGATCCAGCAGACCACGGCAATCACGACCCAGCACTTTGGCGGCACGCTGAACGCAGAGCAGAAGGCCGCGCTGGCCGACTTCCAGAAGAAGCTGACGGCGGTGATCGAACCGCAGATCGGCTGGAAGGCGATGGAGCAGGCCTACACCGACCTCTACGCCAGCACCTTTACCGAGGAGCAGCTGGACGCCATTATTGCCTTCTACAAGTCCCCGGCCGGCGCGGCCCTGCTGGACAAGATGCCCACGATCAACAAGCAGGCCAACGCGATGATGGAGACCAAGATCCAGGCGCTGGAGCCGCAGGTCCGGCAGATGTTCGAGGAGTTCGAGAAGAGCCAGTTGTCCGCGCCGCCGCCTGCCCCAGCGGCCCCCGCGCCCTCGCCCAAGCCCGCGCCGCCGACCCTGGGACCGGCCACGCCGAAGTGAGCGCAACACCCGGCGCGTCTGGGGGGTTGACGATCGGCGTCCTGGCCCTACAGGGCGCGTATGACGCCCACGCGAAGCGGCTCGTCGCGCTGGGCGCTACGCCGCGGCTGGTGCGTGTGCCTGCCGACCTCGATGGCCTCGACGGGCTGATCATGCCCGGCGGCGAATCCACCACCATGCTGCGCTTCCTCGACCGCAACGGCTTCTTCGAGACGCTCGAGACGTATGTGAAGTCGACGCCGACCTTCGGCACCTGCGCCGGCGCGATCCTGCTCGCCAGCGATGTTGAGGGCCCGGCGCAGCGCTCGCTGGGTGCGCTGGACATCACGGTAGAACGCAACGCCTACGGCCGCCAGATCGACTCCACCATCCTCACCGCCCCCACCGCGCTGCCCGGCGGCCCGCTGGAGATGGTCTTCATCCGCGCCCCGCGCATCGCCTGCACCGGCCCCGCGGTCGAGACCCTCGCGACGCGAGATGGCTCGCCAACCCTCGTCCGCTCGGGCAACCTGCTCGCCGCCACTTTCCATCCCGAGCTCTCGAACGATACGCGGGTGCATCAGCTGTTTCTGGATGTGGTGCGCAGGCATCGGGCGAATGACTCGAAGGCGCCGGTATGAAGTATCGCGACCTTGTGCGTCAGTTGGAAGCCGAAGGTTGGCAACTCGCCAGAACAAAGGGAAGCCATCGCGTCTACAAGCATCCGGCGAAGGAGCATAATGTGATTATTGCGGGGCACAGTAGGAATGAGGATGTTCCCTTAGGCATCCTGAAGTCGATTCTGAAGCAGAGTTGGAGGGCCGGCGAAATGAAGATTGCCTACACCGCAGTGTTCGAGCAGGAGAGCGGAGGCGGTTGGGCCGCTTATGTTCCGGACCTGCCTACGGTTCTCGTCTCAGCAGACACGCGTGAGGAGGCCGAACGCCTTGTGCGCGAAGGCATCGAGCTCTACATCGAACTTCTTCAAGAGGAAGGCAAGCCGCTCCCGCCCGTCGCCTTTCACGCCCAGCAGATCGAAGTTGCCGCGCACGCCTGATCTGGCCCGCCTGGCAGTCGCGGCACTGCGGGCCATGTATCAATCCTCATCGCAAAGCACCAAAGTACCGTGCGTGACGCGCTTTTCTCTTCGCGCCCGGTAGGAAGCCGCCTACACTTGCTGCACCACCGCACCGTCCGGAGACCCGCCATGGATGACAACCAAGCCCAGCAGCCAGCCGCGCAACCCCGCCGCTTCGTCTATCGTTCGGTGCAGCCGGAGGGAGATTCGAACCATCCCATGCGCCGCTGCACGGACATTCCGCAGCCGTTTCGCGGCGTGGCCGGCGAGTTGTGCCCGGGCCTGATGCTGGTGAAAATGCGCATCTACCTCAAGGTCAACTAGCTCAAGGTCAACTAGCTCAAGGTCAACTAGCTCGAAGTCAACCACCTCAAAAGTCAACCAGCCAAGCCTGGGCACGCGGACGCCTACACTCCCGAAGCGTCGCGCCTCCACAGACCGCTGCGCCACATCGCCAGCGCCGCCAACTGGCCGCACAGGATCCACTCCACCGCGACACCGGTGACGCTGCGGTCGGCGGAGCGGATCGCCACCGCGACCAGCGCAACCACCAGCACGGCCATCGCAATCCGCATCGCCAAAAACCCATAGCGCGCGGGCGTCAGCGCGCCCGCCATCCGCGCGGGCACACGGCCGGCCACGCGCGCGGCGAACCCCTCAGGCACGCTCACCAACGGCTTCGTCTCCAGCGCGCGCTCGATGCGCATCGCTGTGGCGTCTCCTTTGTCGTCAGCGCCGCTCATGCGTTGCTCGCCCATGCTGCCCCCTTTGTCTCTGCCGGTTGTCGCTCGGCCCGGTCTCGCGCAATCCCGCCCTGCTCGATGCCGGCGCGCAGCTTCCTGCGTCCGCGATGCAGATGCGTCCGCACAGTGCCGATGGGCAGCCCCAGCGCAAGCGCGATCTGCTCATACGTGCGCTCCTCCTGATGATAGAGCACCAGCGCCGCGCGCTCCACGCCGCTCAGTCGCTGCAACTGGGCTTCAACCAGCCCTTCAAATTCGCGCTCCTCCAGCAGCTCCTGCGCGTTGCGCCCGGGATGCTCAAGCCGCTCCTCCCATCCGCTGGTTTCATCGGAGATGGAAACCGCCTGCGTATCCCGCCTCCGCCGCTTCCACTCGTCCTGCGCAACGTTGACCGCAATGCGATAGAGGTACGTCGTCACCAGCGCCTCGCCGCGAAAGCTGGGCAGCGCGCGATACAACCGCAGAAACACCTCCTGCGCCAGATCGTCGAGATGCTCGCGGCTTCCCGTCAGCCGCAGGAGGGTGCGGAAGACCATCGCCTGATGCTCGCGCACCAGCTCTTCGAAGCTGAAGTCGGTAGGCAAGCAGGATTAGACCGGAGAACAGCGCTAAAGTTTCATGCAGCCAGCTGAAACTCTGCGCAACCTCGCCAGTCTAACGCGGGCAGGAAAGGGAGGGAATCATGGGAGCAATCGTCAGCAGTCCATTTATCGTCCCGGTGGCGGTGTTCGTATGGCTGGCCATCATGGGAGTTGCAGGGATCATCGGCCAGGCCCATGCGCGCAGGCTCAAGGCCGAGCAACGGATGGCGATGATCCAGCGTGGCATGTCGGCCGAAGAGATGGCTACGGTGTTTCATCCGGACGGGGGAGATGAGAAGGGGGATGGCGCAAAGACGAAAGACCCGCTGCGCAGCCTGGGCAACGCACGACGCGCGGGGATCTCGCTGGTCTCCACTGGCGTAGGCCTGGTCTTCTTCGGGCTGCTGCTGACCGCGATCCTGCAGATTCGCGCGGTGCTTGCCGTGGCCGCCACCGGCCTTATTCCGCTTGCCATCGGCATCGGCTTCTTCGTCGACTACAGGCTGCAGCAGCGCGAGCTCGCGCGCTTCGGCCTGGAGGTGGGCGCGGAGCTGCCGCCGCAGGGCCGGGCCAGCTAGCTTTCCGGCGTTTCCCTCATGGCCGCTGCGTGGCTCTTCACCACCACGCCGGCGGTCTCATAGTGCGACACGCGATGCCCCGCACCGTGGCCCATCATGATCGCCTTCTTCAGCATCCGGATGGGCCCGCGCGACTCCTCCTCGAACCAGTGCTGGCTGGCCCACTCCCAGTCCACCACCAGGTTGTAGGTGACGTCGCACTTCGGGCATCCCAGCTGCGTCTCCAGCGTGCGGTGGAAGGCGGCCTCCGGCAGCTTGCCCACCGGCTCCGTGCCGGAGCGGATTGCGGCAACCACTTGCTTTGGACCCGTCATGTTTGCGAGCTGCGCTCCCAACCGCGCTGTGCGACTGCGCAGGCCTGATTCCGGTCTTCTCTGGTCTACTTCCGGCCTACTCCTGCACCCAGTCGCTCCGGCGCCTGCTCTTGGGGAAGAGGAACCCGAAGAGCAGATGCAGCAGCGTGAGCGCCAGCGCGCCGAGGAACGCCGCCTTGAAGGTCTCCACGCGAAAGCCGGGGACGAAGTGGCTGGAGAACCAAAGCACCACCGCGTTGATCAGCAGAAAGAACAGCCCGAAGGTGAGGATCCCCAGGGGCAGCGTGATGATCTTCAGCAGCAGGCCGAAGGTCGCGTTGAAGAGGCCGATCACGATCACCGCAATCAAGGCCGAGGTCAGGTCGCTGACCACAAAACCGCTCACATAGCGCGACACAAATAGCAGCGCGACCGCGCTCAAGAGCCACTGCAACAGCATCCGTATCATATCCAAGTCTCCTTTTTTCTCGTCTGACGCGGGCGCCCAGGGACGGGCCCTAACCCGCTGTGATCAGCCGATCGTCCTTCGGGTCCAACTCAATGCTCAGGTCTTTGTATTCATCGAACAGGCCCGGGTTGTGCATCTGCAATGCGATCGGCCCCACCTTACCACCTGTCGGGTCTTTGAAGTCGAGCACCTCCACCGCCTTGCTGCCTGGCGGCTGCGCTACCGCCATGCGCGCCGTCCCCTTCGCCGCGTCTACCAGCAATTCCACCTGGCTCCACGCTCGTGGGTCGTTCTGGACCTTCGTGACCGTGGTAAAGAATGCATCGCCCAGGTTGCTTCCGCCGCCGCGATAGTCCCAATGATTGCCGTTGGGAAGGCCAAACTGGATGCCGCCGAGCGCATCCATCGGCTTCTCGTCCCCCACAGGCCGCGTGCAGAAGAGCAGGATGCAGGCATAGTGATCGGGATTGCCGGAGAGATGCCGCATGGTCAGCATCAGGCGATAGCGGCTATAGTCCTTCGCGGTATAGATCACGCTGCGCCCTATGCCGGTGCTGGCGATCGTGCCATCCTTCACCACCCACGCCGTCGCCGCGCTCTTCGCCAGCTGGGCCGGATAAGCGTCCTCGATCAGCATCTTGTTCAGCCGTGCCAGCGGCAGGCCACTGGGACTCTGCGCGCTCAACTCCTGCTTCAGCAACTCCGCCGTCTCCGGCCGCAACGCCACCTGGCTGAAGCGCGCCTTGTCGTAGATCGACGGCCCGGCGATGATCTGGTTGAGGTCCTTCACCAGCGCGCCCACCAGCGCCTTCGCATTTGCGTTCGACGGTGCATACGCCGCCAGGTCTGCTCGCACCAGCTCTTCCAGCTTGCCGCGCAGGAAGATCGACACAGCATCCTGCCCACTCGCCAGCTTGGCGGCAAAGGCTCCCGGATCCTCGATCCCGCCGATCGACAGGGTCTCCCCGCTCTCCAGTTGAATCCAGCCATCGAGCGTCTTGCCGTCGAAGAGTGAAACCGCATTCGGCGTCGTGCCTTCGGCCGCAGCTTCGCCGACCCCAACCAGCGATACCCCAGCCGCCGCAACCCCCGCCAGCCTGACAAACGTCCTTCGATCCAGATGATTCATCATGAGCAAACCATCATAATCGCAAATTCCCCATGACCCGCGCCCAATGCCGCGAGTATCATCGTGCGCAGCAGGAAAATCCGCCAGGCACGGAGCTACCTTGTCGCCCGCACGCATCGCCCTGCTCATCTCGCTCGTGGCCTTGCCCACCCCGCGCCTCGCCGGGCAGACCGGCGCCGCCCCTCCACCCGCCGCATCCGCACCAATCTCGCCCGCGCAGCCCAGCGCAGTCGCGCAGCCCGCGGGGAGCGACCAGATCACTACGCTCCACACAACGGCGCGGCTGGTGGTGCTGGATGTTGAGGTCAACGATGGCTACGGCCATGCGGTGCGGGGCCTGACGCAGTCGGACTTCAAGCTCTCCGAGGACGGTGTGCCCCAGACGCTCGTCAGCTTCGCGGAGCGCGACCTGAAGACGCCGCCACCGCCCAGCGGGCCATCGTTGGGGCCGAACAACTTCTCGGTGACGCCCGCGATTCCTGAAGACCGGACGAAGACGATTGTCGTTCTCGCGAGTCCGGAGCCGTGGGTGCGCGCCGATCTTATGGAGTACTTCAAGAGCGCATCTCCTGTCGCGCCGATCTGCATCGTGCGGCTGGACTGGCAGGGAATGCATCTGGTGCAGGACTTCACGTCGGACCCCAGGGTGATCGAGGAGGCGCTGGCCAGCAAGCGCGTCCTGCCGCCGCTCGGCTTCCCGGTGCGGTTTCTCCAGGCGCCGGGAGGCCCCACGCAGAACCTGGCGCGGCTGGTCAGCAACATCCCCGGCCGCATCAATATTGTCTGGACGGGCGCTGGAGGCATCGGGCTCGCCGATCTGTTCCCCGACCTCTCCGGCTTCGTCCACGATTTGAACGGCACCAGCGACGCGCTGCGCCTAAGCCGTGTGGCGATCTTTCCTGTCTCGGAGTTTTTTATTCCCTTCTGGGACACGATGGCGCTGCTCAAGAAGAGTGCGGCGGCCACCGGCGGCGACGCGTTCTTCAGCGGGATGAAGTTGGCGCTTCCCGAGATTCTGGACAATGGCTCCGACTACTACACGCTCTCCTACGTGCCCACCAACCCCAACTGGAACGGGGATTATCGCAAGATCGACGTCGACGTCAGCGGGATTCCCGAGGGCAAATCCTCCAGGTCGTGGTTCGACAGGTTCCTCGGCTGGGATGACGCAGAGGCGAAGATACAGTACCGGCGAGGATACTTCGCGAAAGACCCCACCTCCGTCCGCAGCGCGACGTTCGGCCCCGGCGCCCCCCGCGGCGCAGACCGTAAACTCATCTCCTACTCGGTGAGAGGCGACCCCAACCCCAGGCTGACTCCCATGCTGGCGGCGATGCGCTTCGGCGCGCTGGCCCCGTCCGAGTTTCCCATCAAAGTCACGGTGACGCCGTCGCTCGAGTTGACGAGACCCAGGCCCGGCGCTCCTCTACGCCAGGTTGACGGGGTCGCGCCGCCGTTTCAGGCACTGCCCTACCGCAGCTGCCGCGTGCGCTACTGGGTCGATCCCGCGAACCTTCACTTCAAGCAGACCCTCACGGCAGACTCCTTCCACGCCTCGCTGGAGTTTGCCGCGGCCGTCTATCGCGACGACGGCGTGCCCGTAACCCTGATCGATGCCGCCGACAACCTCGACGTGGATAGCGCGCAGATGGCCCGCCTCATGCAAACCGGCGTCACCTTCGACCAGACCATCGCCATGCCGGTCGCGGGCAATCCGATGCCCGGCAGCTTCTTCCTCCGCGCCGGCGTCCACGACCGCAATACCGACCACGTCAGCGTCGTCATGATTCCCTCCGAAGCGATCAAGCCCCCCTCGCCGCAGGGCCGGGTCCCCAGCGGAGCGCTTGCTGCAACTCACTGAGCGATTCGCCGCGCTATCCTTCCTTTGTGTTGCTTCACTACCGAGCCCCGCTCATGCATTCAGCTCCGCCGCTCGCCGCGTACTGGCCTCTGCCGGTGGATGCCAGCGCGCACGGGCCGACGCTCGACGCGCATCTGCTGCTCAATCTTTGGATCGCCCTCGCCCTGCTCTCGCTGGCGCATTTGATCCTGCTCGCCGGCCTCACCCTGCGCCGCTCGCGCGCGACGCAATCCGGCGCAGCTGAATCCGACGCCGTCGCAACCGCCCACCTCTGGCGCATCGAACTCCTCCCGCTCGCCGCGCTTGCACTGCTCTTTGCTTATCTGACCCTGCGCGCCGAACGCCTCTGGGCCGCCACGCGCTACACCGGCGCCGACCTGACCGCCATGCAGGTCGAGGTCACCGGGGTGCAGTTTGCGTGGTACTTCCGCTACGCCGGCCGCGACGAACTCTTCGGCATCACCGAGCCCGCGCTGGTCGCGCCCGCCGAGGGCAACCCGCTCGGCCTCGACCCCACCGACCCGCACGCGGCGGACGACATCGTCTCCAGCGAGCTCGTCCTCCCCGCGGGCCGCCAGATCGACCTCCGCCTGCGCGCGCAGGACGTGATCCACGGCTTCAGCGTCCCCGCCATGCGGCTCAAGCAGAACGCCCTGCCGGGGGAGACCATCCACATCCACTTCACCCCCACGGCGCCGGGCGCGTACGCGATCCTCTGCACCCAGGTCTGCGGCCTGGGCCACTACCGCATGTCCGCAACCCTCCGCGTCGTAACGCCCGGCGACTTCGCCGCGTGGCTCACGCAACACCAAAAGGCGGCGCAGCCATGAGCCTCCATCCGCCTCAGTCTTCACTCACAACTCACAACTCCCAACTGACAACTGCCCTCACCGACCACCGGACCATCGGCCGCCAGTATCTCGCTCTCTCGTTGATCGCCGTGGCCATCGGCACGCTGCTCTCGCTGGCGATGCGCATCCACCTCGTCTATCCCGACGCTGTGATCTTCCGCCAGATTCTTCCCGAAGACTACCTCGCCCTCGTCACCTTGCACGGCACGCTGATGGTCTTCTTCGTTCTCACCACCGCGCCACAATCCGGCTTCGGCAACCTCATCCTGCCCGCGCAGATCGGCGCGCGCCGCATGGCCTTCCCCATCCTCAACGCGCTCAGCTTCTGGATCACCGCGCTCGCGCTCCTCACGCTGCTGGCCAGCATCTTCGCCCCCGCCGGCGCGGCCATCTCCGGATGGACCGCCTATCCGCCGTTCTCCGCCGTCGCCAGCGCGGGCCCGGGGCAGGGAACTGGCATGGACCTCTGGCTCGCCAGCATTGCGCTGTTCGCCATTGGCGCGACCGGCAGCGCCATCAATACCCTCACCACCATTCTCCGCCTGCGCTGCCCGGGCATGACGTGGAAGCGGCTGCCGCTCACCGTCTGGGGATGGTTCACCGCCGCGCTGCTCTCCATCTTGGCCTTCTCCGTGCTGCTGGCTGCGCTGTTGCTGCTCTTCTGCGACCGCCACTGCGGCACCAGCTTCTTCCTGCCCGCGGGCGACCTGGTCAACGGCGTACTGCACGCACGCGGCGACGGCTCGCCGCTCCTCTGGCTGCATCTCTTCTGGTTCTTCGGGCACCCGGAGGTCTACATCGCCATCCTGCCCGGCATGGGCCTGACGTCAATGCTGCTGGCGAACTTCGCGCGCCGCCGCGTCTTCGCCTATCGCCTGATGATCGCGACCACGCTGGCCATCGGCTTCCTCGGCATCCTCGTCTGGGGACACCACATGTTCGTCGCCGGCCTCAACCCCTTCGCTGGCTCGGCCTTCTCCATCTCGACGATGGCCATCGCGCTGCCCGCCGCCGCCAAGGTCCTCAGCTGGTTCGCCACCATCTGGCGCTCGCGCCCACAGTACAAGACGCCGATGCTCTTCGCCCTCGGCTTCGTCTCCCTCTTCATCGCCGGCGGCCTCACCGGGCCGATCCTCGCCCAGCCCATCCTCGACGAGTATCTGCACAACACCTTCTTCGTCGTCGCGCACTTCCACCTCATCATGGCGATGGCCGGCGTCTTTTCCCTCTTCGCCGCCACCTACTACTGGTTCCCGCAAATCACGCGCACGCCCACTCGGCCGGCGCGCCTTATGTCCGAATCGCTCGGCCGCATCCATTTCTGGGGGACCATCGTGGGCGCCTACACCACCTTTCTGCCAATGCACCTCACCGGCTTAGCCGGCGAGCCGCGCCACTACGCACAGCTCACGCAGATCCCCAACCCCGCAGCCGCACAGCTGCTCGCCGGGACCATCGCCCTCAACAAACACATCACATACGCGGCCATCTTCCTCGCGCTCGCGCAGCTCCCTTTCCTCATCAACCTCATTCACAGCTACTTCCGCGGAGCACTCGCGCCCGCCAACCCCTGGGACGCGACGACCCTCGAGTGGCATTCCGCGCTTCAATCCTCCGCGGAGGAAGATCATCCTTCTCCCGACCACGCTGCATCCAATGGGACGATCGCCGTCTACCGCGCGCCCTGCGAGTACGGCCCCAAGCAAGACTCCTTCGAAACGCAGTGGTCATCCGGCCCGGATTCCTAGTAAGCTCTAGCCATCGCCCGCGCAGTGAGGTGAAGCCCATGCCGACGATCATCACCCCCCCGGACATCGAGCGCCGCCCCCGGCGCAGCGAGGAGAACGATGGCGGCGGCCACGGCCGGCGTCCGCCCAACGGCCGCGACCAGAAGCGCACCGGCGGCGGCGGCGACAACGACAACTGGAACGAGCCGCAGCGCAGCCGCCGCGGCCCCGGCGCGCGCCTCTCCACCTACCGCCTCGGCCTCTTCTTCGCGCTCGGCGCGGTCTTCATGTTCTTCATCGGGATCGTCAGCGTCTTCTTCGTCTCCCAGACCGACGGCCACATCAACGCGTACAACCAGTACATCAACACCTGGCTGCCCACCAGCCTTCCGCCCATCCTGTGGCTCAACACCGCGGTCCTGTTGCTCAGCTCCCTCACCGCCGAGATCGCGCGCCGCCGCATGTTTCACCCCATCGAAGCGATGGAGGAGTGGTTCGGCCTGGGCAAACCCACCTCGCGCCGCGCGCTGCCCTGGCTGCTCGCGACCCTCGTGCTGGGTTCGCTCTTCCTCGCCGGCCAGATGATCGCCTGGCACCAGCTGCGCGCGCTGGGCGTCTTCTTCGCCAGCCCCAACCCCAGCAACCGCTCCTTCTACATTATCACCTACGCCCACGCCTTCCACGTCTCGGTCGGCGTCGGCGGCCTGCTCGCGGCGGTCATCGGGCTGTTTGCGTTTCGCAATGTAGAAAACCGCCAAATCATGGTGGACTGCGCCGCGTGGTACTGGCACTCCATGGGCGCGCTGTGGATCGCCCTCTTCACCCTCCTGGCCTTCTGCCAATGAGGTTGCCCCGCTCATCGGACTCCGCAGTTGTGCTGATTGCGGTCGCGCTGATTGCGGCGGTGCTGCTCTGTGGGCCGCCGGCCCACGCACAAGGCTGCGCCCAGTGCCGCGACAACACCGCCGCCGCCACTCCCGCCACCCAGCGCGCCTACCGCCGGGCAATCCTGCTGATGACTGGCGCCGGCGCCGGCTTCTTCCTCGCCACCGTCGCACTCTTCCGGCGCAACCCGTAAAACTGACCGTTGACGATATATCTGTAACGGATATAATATGTAGGCATGAGAGGACCCCGTCCAGTCCCTGCCCATCTGCCCCTGACCCCTGCCGTGTTCGCCATCCTGCTTGCCCTCGCCGACGGCGAGAAGCATGGCTACGCCATCATGAAGGAGGCGGCGCTGCCCGCGGGCGGCAGCATTGTGCTCGGTCCGGGAACCCTCTATGGCACGCTCGACCGCCTCATCCGCGATGAGCTGGTCGAGGAGACTGGCCTCACCGACGACGCCCGCCGCCGCTACTATCGCCTCACCAGGCGCGGGCATCGCGCTCTCGCAGCCGAGACCAGCCGCCTGGCCGCATCGCTGCACACCGCCCTTGCCCGCATTGAGGTTGAAGCACCGGGTCGGAGGGGAGCGCGCGCATGAGCCGTCCCAACCCATCACTCCTCGCGTTCTATCGGTTGCTGCTTCGTCTCTACCCGCATCGGCTGCGGCTGCGCTATCAGGAGGAGATGCTGCAGTCCGTTCGCGACGCCTGCGCCGAGCGCCGCGAGACGCCGCCGCGACTCTGGCTGCGCCTCTTCACCGATCTCCTCACATCCTCCCTCAAGGCGCATCTCCTCATGGTCCGCGATCAAGCCGTCGCCCGTCCGGTCTTCTTCCACGCCCTCATCCTTGGCCTCATTCTTACCGCGCTGGGCGGATCGGCCGCGGTCGCCTTCCAGCAACTCCTGCGCCGCGGAGCCGACGAGCCGCAGATCCAGATGGCGGAGGACTACGCCGCCGGACTGGCCTCGGGGCAGAGGCCATCCGATGTCATTCCTTTGCCTATGGCTATCATCCCCACGCCTCCGATCGTCGCCAGAAGAGAAGATGGATCGCAAGCCCAGCTCTGGACTTGCTGTTCGATTCGAATGACCGGCGGAGTCGACATCGATCGAAGTCTTCAGCCGTTCGCGCTCGTCTACGATGAGAGCGGCAGCCCCATCTTCTCGAACGGGTTCCTCGACCAGGCCATCCCGGCCCCGCCGCACGGCGTCTTCGACTATCTTCGCAGCCACGCCACCGACAAGTTCACCTGGCAGCCTCGCCACGGCGTCCGCATTGCCGCTGTCGCTCGCCGCATCGACGGGCCGCACCCCGGCTTCGTCCTCGTCGGACGGTCGCTCGCCCTGGTGGAAGACCAGGAAGGCCTGCTCTACCATGCCACCTTCATCGGCTGGTTCGTGCTGGTCGGGCTGCTGTGCGCAGGCGCCGCGCTGCTCAGCCGCGTCCAGTCGTCCACGCTCACTTCGGAAGGAAGCTAGTACGGCCAGGCCAGCCCTCGCCCCGCACTTGGGTGGGCGCTACCGCTTCTTCTTCGATGCCGCCTTGCTAGGCTTCGCGGCCTTCGCCGGTTTCTTCGGGGGCGCAGGCTTGGCCTGAGTTCGTGCGGCGGCCTTCTTCACCGCAGGCCTCTTCACCACGGTCTTCTTCGCGACGGCCTTTTTCCCCGCCGCCTTCGCTGGAGGAGCCTTTTTCGCAACTGGCCTAGTCGCCGCAGGCTTGGCCGGGGCAGGCTTCTTCGCGGGTACCTTTGCCACCACTGCCTTCTTTGCCGGAGCAGCCTTCACGGGAGCCTTCGCAGCGGCCTTGACCGCAGGTGTCGCCGTCTTCGCCGGGACCGCCGCCTTCACCGCGGGCGTCGCTGCCTTCGCAACCGGCGCAACCGCCTTGGCGACCGGAGCAACCCCCTTGCCCGCAGGCTTCGCCTTCGCCGAGCCGAGCTTCGGCACCGCAACCACCGGCTCCGCGCCAACCGTATCCGCGCCCGCCGCCAGCGATTCGATCGCCACGGCCACCACCTGCAGCTCGTCTGCGTCGTCGCCGTCTGCCTCGCCTGTCTCGGCCTTCTTGCGCGCCTTGGCAGCCTTTGCGTCCTTCTTGGTGGCGCGCGCGCGCCGCAGATGCACGGGGGGTGGGGGCGCCGGAGGCGAGTACGGCTCGAGAAACGCCTTCATCTCCTCCACCGTGCCCAGCCTGCCGTCCATCAGTTCGAAGAAGATCTTCTCCACCAGCTCGTCAAATCCCGGCAGCCCGGGAACGATCCGCATCTCCTGCATCAGCGTGTACGGAATCTTCTGCCGCGCCAGCGGCCACTCCGTGTAGAAGGCCTTGAACTTGGCCTGCAGCGCAGCGCTCTTGGTGGAGTAGGCGACCCACAGCACCGCCTCCGGCCTGGCCGAGTGCAATAGCTTCCACGCCGCCGAGGGCGTGGCCGCATGCTTCGACCCCAGCTCCGTGGCGAAGTGCTTGCCCTCGCGCTCCAGGTGGTCGATCTCCGCGACGAACCCCTTGCGCGGAAAGCTCCGCTTCAGCTCGGAGACGTCCTTGGACCCCATCTTCGCCGTCAGCAGCGGGAATTGCGCTGCTGAGGTGTCGGCGTCGATGCCCTGCATCTGCAGGTGCATGTGCGCCTCGCGCAGCTTCTCCAGCTCGGCCACATTGGCCTTAACCGAGCTCCACGCCGGCGCCAGCTTCTTCATCCAGCCCTCGGCCTCGAGCCCGCGCATCACGCGCAGCGGGTCCTCCTCATGCACAATCTCCTCGGTCTCGTAGCCGCGCTGGAAGGCCGACATTGCCGCGATGTACCCTTCGGTCTTGCCCGTCTCATACCGCCCGCGCGTCTTCTCCTCCATCTGCCAGCCGAGGCGGGCGGCAAAGCGCGCTGCCCGGACCATCCGCACCGGGTCCTCGATGAAGCCGTAGTTGCTCACCAGGCGCAGCTCGCGATTTTCGATGTCCGCGACCCCGTTCAGCGGGTCCATCAGCAGCCCGTAGGACCCCTCGTTGAGCGAGAGCGCCATGGCGTTGGCGGTGAAGTCACGCCTCCGCAGGTCCTCGAGAATCGCGGCCGCCTTGGTCACCGGCCGGCCTGGTTTGGGGTACTGCACGGATAGTGTGCTGCCGACCTCCATGCGCACATTGCCAGGAAAGCGCACAAAGAGCTGCTGGAAGGGCTCGTTCTCTCCAGTAATCTCGGCGCCCGATTTTTCCAGTTCTTTCTTTAGTTTGAGAGCATTTCCCTGAACTGCTACATCCAGATCGCGCACGGGCGATCCGCTGGTCAGGTCGCGAACCGCGCCGCCCGCCAGAAAAAGGGTCAAACCCTTGGCGCGGGCGATGTCTCGAAGCGCCTGAATTGCCCCCTGCTGCGCCCTGGAGAGGCGATTTTCCAGCAGGTAGATATAGTCGGCCATACGTTGCGCGTCTTTCTCCAGCCCGGCCTCAGCCGGGCCTCTTCAGCCGCCCTAAGGCGCTTGAAATCAGGGCCTTACATGGGTCGAGACGAGTCGACACAAGGGCCCATTCTAGCACGATCCTCGCCGTCTGACCAGCCTGTTTGCACCTTTTTCGTGGCGTCCTCCGCGGCACCGTGCGACAATCTGGCCAGAATGTCCAGGCCCCTGACGCCTATGCCCAACTCGCGCAAGAAGATCATCGTGCGGCGTTTCTCAGGCGACACCCTCCCGGGGTATCTGCCATCCTTCGGTTTTGTCCGCAACCAGGGGATCGAGCTGCTTGACCTGAGCGGGCGCATTCTTCCCCTGCCGCTCAAGGACATTAAGACCGTCAGCTACGTCCGCGACTTCAACCTCTCGGACACCGCCAACCCGGAGCGACTGACCCGCCGCGCCTTCCTCGCGCGGCCCCGCTCGGAGGGCCTGTGGGTGCGGCTGACCTTCCGCACCGGCGACGTGCTGGAGGGTCTGGCTCCCACCGACCGCTCCCTGCTGGACGCCATGGCCGACGACGACGGCCTGTTCCTGACCCCGCCCGACACCCGCGCCAACACCCAGCGCCTGTATGTTCCGCGCACCGCCGTCACTGAGCTGCAGTTGCTCGCGGTCATAACGGCCCCTTCGCGCCGCCATGCACTGGCAACCCCAACCGCCAAGGAGAACCTGCAGGACGAGCTCTTCCACCTGCCGCTCGATCCGGATTCGCGGCCGAACTGATGCAGTTGTGAGTTGGTAGTTGTGAGTTGTGAGTCAATGCCGGGGACGACTCTTCGCCACCCGCAACTCACGACTCGTCACTCACAACTGCTCCGCGCTCGTAACTCACAACTCATCACTCACAACTGGTCTCCACTACAATTCCCCCATGAAGCTAGCCGCTCTCGCCGCGCATCTCGGCGCAACCCTTGACGGCGACCCGGAGGCTGAGGTCACCTCCGCCGCCGGCCTCGAGAATGCCGTCCCCGGCCAGCTCACCTTCGTGGCCAACCCCCGGTACACTCCGCTGGCGCGCACCACGCGGGCGACCGCAGTGCTGGTCGAGCCGGCCTTCGAGCCGATTGCGACCGCGACCCTGCGCCTCGCCAACCCTTACCTGGCCTTCGCCCGCGCGCTTGAGCTCCTCTACCAGCCGCCCGCCTACCCGCCGGGAATCCATCCCACCGCGGTCATTGCGGAGAGCGCGACCGTCGGCCCCGGCGCGCACATCGGCGCGTATGCGGTCATCGGAGACCATGCCACCGTCGGCGCGCACGCCATTCTTCTGCCGCATGTGGTGATCTACCCCCACGCGCAGATCGGCAGCCACTTCTTCGCGCACGCCCATGCGGTGGTGCGGGAGGGTTGCCGGCTGGGCGACTACGTCATCCTGCAGAACGGCGCGGTCATCGGGGCGGACGGCTTCGGCTTCGCGCGCCAAACGCTCCCGGCCCCTGACACGCCGGCATCCGGCCCCGCGTGGCACAAAATCCTGCAGACCGGCCCCGCCGTCTTGGAGGACCACGTCGAGGTGCAGGCCAACGCCTGCGTCGACCGCGCCTCGGTGGGCGAGACGCGCATCCACGCGGGCGCCAAGATCGACAATCTGGTGCAGGTTGGCCACGGATCGTCGGTCGGACCCGATTCCTTGCTGTGCGCCCAGGTTGGCCTCGCGGGCTCGACCCATGTGGGCCGGAACGTCATTCTCGCCGGGCAGGTGGGCGTGGCCGGACACTGCACCATCGGCGACGGCGCCATCGCCACCGCGCAGTCCGGCATTCCGTCGGACGTAGCGGCTGGCGCGACGGTCAGCGGGACTCCGGCGTTCGAGAACCGCAAGTGGCTGCGGTCCGCGGCGGTCTACCAGCGGCTGCCCGAGATTCTCCGTGACCTGAAAGGGAACAACTCCAACAAAAAAGGACCCAGCAGGATTAACTCACGAACTGGCGGAGAGTAATATGACCACGCGACCGTTCGGAGCATCTAACCATCCGTGCAGACACAGCCACCCTCATCCAGCGGCCTGGTTCTTCTGCCCTCCCCGGGGGTGAACGTTCTGCTGCTCGATGACGACCCCGTGAACCTGCATCTGCGCGGGGCAATTCTGCGACAACACGGCTACGCCTCGGTCGCCGCGTCGACCATTGAAGAGGCCAACGCCGCGCTGGATCGCATCGATATCGCCGTGCTCGATTACCACCTGGGCGCGGGCCAGTTTGGCACCGAGGTCGCGGCCAAGCTGCGCAAACGCCGCCCCGAGGTCCCCATCATCATCATGTCGGCCACGCTGGACCGGCGCTTCGGCGGCTCCGACGACCAGCACCTCGACATGAAGCTGCTGAAAGGCCACAGCTCGGTCGATGACCTGCTCTCGGCGCTGCGCGCGCTGGAGGCCCGGCGCCGCGGCGCGCCGGTGGTGGTGGATGCGCGCGACTTCTTCTACTCGCGCATCTCGCTGGCCATCGGCTCCGACGTGCTGGTGCAGATCCTGGACTCGGCCGGCGTCTGGCTGCACTGCAACGAGGCCGCGGCGGACTACATCGGCCACCCGCGCGAGTGGTTTCCCGGGCGCAACCTCTTCGCCGAGATCCCCACCCTGCCGCATGAGTGGACCGACATCCTGCGCTCGGTCGCGCAGACCCGCGAGACCTACATCGACCGCACCCGCCGCGGCCTGTTCTTCTTCCCCGGCATCTCCGGAGAGTCCATCGTCTGGAGTGTGCTCGCCTTCCCCATCACGCTGCACGACGGCTGCGCCGGTGTCGTCCTCACCGCGCGCATCCTGGAACGCACGCCTACGCTGCTGGCCTGACGCACCTGACTCCAGTTGACGGGCCAAAAAAATGTCCTCACCTCCGCAAGCGAAGGTGAGGACGTGGTCTGCTCCCGCGAGTCATCGGGTTATGGGGTCGCCGGGGCCGCGGGCTTCTTCATAGCAGGCGCCTTCGGCTTCCAGAAGGGATCGGCCGCGATCCAGCTCGGGTCGGGGTAGCTCATCTTCGGGTTGAACGAGAACAGATTTGTCTGCGAGGAATCCAGGCACGACGCCGTGAGCGACTCCACCATCTTCATCTTCTCCGGGCCCAGCTTGGAGGCGAACGTCTTGTCGTCGTCCATGCCGTCGTCGTCGTCCTTCAACGAAGCCATCTTGGAGACGACCAGGTAGTTCCCGCCGTTGTCCGGTCCGTAGTAGCTATCGAAGACGGCCCAGTTGACCCTGGGGATGCCGGCAAAGCCATCCTGGTACAGCTTGACCAGCGCCTTCCACTCCTCGCGGTGCCCCGGCTTCACCTTATATAGGGAAACCTCGAAGTAGCGGTCGTGGATGATGTCGCCGGTGTGCAGGCTCAGGTCGGGATCGAAGACGAAGATGCCCGAGTCATAGTCGGTCAAGAGCTCAGCATCTGTGGCCGAGGCCTTCTCGAGCGCCGCGGTCAAGGTCGGGTTCGCCTCCATCGCCTTGTTGTCCTTCTCAAACGCCTCGAACGACGGGTAGCCGATGAAGAACAGCACCCGCGGCTTGCCCGACATCGCCTCCGCGGCAAAGTAGTGGGTGGGCCACTTGGCCGCTGTGAATGCATTGACGAAGGTGCTCTCGCTCTTGTCGTGGGTTGAGCCGCTCTTTCCCGGCTTGACCCACTCCCGCTGGATCACCAGCACCTTGGGCGGTCCGGTCATCTCCTGCGCAGCCATGGCTCCGGCGCCGCCCAGTAGTACGCACAACCCTGTACAAAATCCTGTGAGTTTTCTCATGGTGTAAGCCTCCTATTGGCTTCTAAGACAGTGTTGGATCGAAGGTGCGCGAGGCACGTCATTGCGATTTCGCAGACCTGCCTGCGATTGAGGGCCCGAAGACGCTCCTGCTCAAGGGACTAAGTTCCAAAGTCTAATACCATTTCGCGAACAGCGCTTAAGGAGTCATCGATTAATTTTCAAGAGTGCGGGCTGGCCCCTTGCAGCCGCTTTGGATCAGAGCGGTCCGGTCGGGCCGTCTGGCGTGGCGTTAAGCCGCGCGCACCAGAGGCGCCACATGGCTGCCCAGCAGTGCAATCGCTCGCATCAGTCCGTCGTGCGGCAAGCCGGCGACGCTCATCTGGAAGCTCAGCCGGCTGATCCCGCCCAGCTTCTCGTCGTAATGCGCGAGCTTGCGCAGCACCGTCTCCGGTGCGCCGACAACGAGCGCGCCGGACGGCCCCAGCAGCGCGTCGAAGTGCCTGCGCGTCACCGGGCCCCAGCCGCGCTCCTGGCCGATCTTCGAGAACGATGCCGCGTAGCCGGGAAAGAAGTCGTCCGCCGCCTGCGCGTCCGTCTCCGCCACATAGCCGAGCGCGTGGATGCCGACCTTCAGCGACTCCGGCGCATGGCCCGCACGCTTGCCCGCCTCGCGATAGAGATCGACCAGCGGGCGGAAGCGGTGCGGCTCGCCGCCGATGATCGCAATCATCAGCGGCAGGCCCAGCGCTCCGGCCCGTGCAAACGACGCCGGCGTTCCGCCCACGCCCAGCCAGATCGGCAGCTTCGCCTGCACCGGCCGGGGAAAGACGCCCTGCCCGGTCAGGGCTGGGCGATGCTTGCCCGACCAGTGCGGGTACGCCCGCTCGCGCAGTTGCAGCAGCAGCTCCAGCTTCTCCGCAAACAGGTCGTCGTAGTCCTCCAGCTTCAGCCCGAAGAGGGGAAAGGACTCGATGAACGAGCCTCTTCCGGCGACAATTTCAGCCCGCCCGCCGGAGATGAGGTCCAGCGTGGCGAACTCCTGGAAGACGCGCACGGGGTCCGCCGCGCTCAGCACCGTCACCGCGCTGGCCAGGCGAATCCGTTTGGTCCGCGCCGCGCCCGCCGCGAGGATCACGGCGGGCGCAGAGTCGAGAAACTCCTCGCGATGGTGCTCGCCGACGCCGAAGACATCCAGGCCCACTTCGTCGGCCAGTGCCATCTCGTCCAGCAGGTCGCGCATCCGCTGCTCCGGCGCGGTGCGCACGCCGGCGTCGGTCATGGACGCAACAAAACTATCGATCCCAATCTCCATGCGGGCACCCTCAAACTCAAACTCTACATGGATGCTCCGCGCATGAAATCGACTCGCCGGCTCCATCCCGACGGACAAGGAAGAACTAACAACGCACGACCGTCTTGCTGTTACCCTAACCCCACATGCGCTTCCCCCGGACAATCGCGCTCGCCGCCGCGCTCGGCCTCTCGGTCCTCACCGGCTGCCACTCCGCGCATATCGAGGCGACAGTCTCCAACCGTTCCGCTGCGCCGCTGAGGCTGATCGAGGTCGACTACCCCTCGGCCAGCTTTGGCACGCAGACGCTCGCGCCCGGAGCGGACTTCCACTACCGCTTCAAGGTCCTGGGCAGCGGCCCCGCCACCGTGCAATGGACCGACGCCGCCGGCCACGACCACAAGAGCACCGGCCCCAACCTGCGCGAGAGCGACGAGGGCAGTCTCACCGTCGTGTTCAACGCCTCCGGCGGCGCGCTGTGGCTCGAGCAGTTCACCAACCCCTGAGCTAGGCTGCGCGCGTCCCCGGACTTTCACTATTCTTCCGGCCAGGGGCCGATTGTTCCGTCTTCGAGTCGCCATTCCGCGGAGCCAGCGAAAGCCGCGCCTGCCCATCGCCGCGCCGCTTCGCTTCCAGGGAGATAAAGAACCCAGCGACCGCGAACATCCCGACAAATAGCAGAAACACAAACGTGACCATCCCTCGCCCTCCTTTTTTGCGTGCCGTCGATCTTGTAGGATGCAGTTTTTCTGTCACCCGATAGGATCGTCGTTCGCGCGCGCGCAAAAAGAAGCCCCGGTTCGAGAAATGACTTAGACTTGACGCCATGCCGCGCGGCTACTTCATCACCTTCGAGGGGCTCGACGGCTCGGGCAAGACCACGCAGCTGCGCCGTCTCGCTGCGTGGCTCAACGCCAGCGGCCACCACGCGGTTACCCTGCGCCAGCCCGGCTCCACGCCGCTGGGCGACCGCATCCGCGCCCGCCTGCTCGACTCGCGCTCCGAGTCCGCGCTCGGCGCCATCGCCCCACTGGCCGAGATGGCGCTGATGTTCGCCGACCGCGCGCAGGCCATCGCCGAGATCATCGCGCCCGCGCTCGCCGCCGGGCACATCGTCCTCTGCGACCGCTTCACGGACTCGTCGGAGGCCTACCAGGGCGCCGGGCGGCAGCTCGGCAGCGAGCGCATCCTGGCCATGCACGCCGCGGTCTGCGATAACCTGCAGCCCGACCTCACTCTGCTGCTGCTGCCGCCGCTGGCCTCCGCGCTCGCCCGCGCTCGCCGCCGCAACCAACGCGACACGGCAAAGTCCGAAGCCGAGCCCGAGACCGCCGACGAGGGCCGCTTCGAGCGCGAGTCCGACGAGTTCCACGCCCGCATCCGCGCCGCGTATGAGCAGATTGCCGCGCGCGAGCCCCAGCGCGTTGTCGCAATCGCGCACGACCCCGCCGGCGACAACTCGATCGACGCAATCGAACTGCGCATCCGCGCCATCGTCAGCGAGCGCCTGAAACTCCGGTGAATCTGAAGTAACCTGCCCCTCATTTTCGTTTACTCCGCATTTGCGCATTGGTTAGTCTCGGTGCACCGATGCGCAGCACACCCGCACGCCTGGCTTCGATTCTGATGGCGCTGCTTGCCGCGGCGACGGCCTTAGCCGGTGCGCCGCCTCAGCGCTGGGTGGAGGTGCGCAGCACTCACTTCATCGTTCTGGCCGAGTCCAGCGAGAAGGACGCGCGCCGCACCGCCGAGCAGTTCGAGCGCATGCACGCCGTCTTCCACCTGCTGATTCCGACCTCGGGCGATGACTCCGACCCGCCTATCACGGTGCTGGCCGTCAAAGATCGCAAAGCCATGCAGTCGCTGGAGCCGGAAGCGTATCTGGGGAAGGGCAAGATGGAGCTCGGCGGACTCTTCCTGCGCGCGCCAGACGCCAACTACATCCTGGTGCGCCTCGACACCGAGGCGGGGGCCCACCCCTACGCCACCGTCTACCACGAGTACACCCACTACATGCTGCGCAAGGCAGAGAGCTTGCTGCCGCCCTGGTTCAACGAGGGGCTCGCCCAGTTCTATGAGAACACCGACATCCACAATAGAGATGCGCAGCTGGGCCAGCCCAGCCCCCGGGCCATGCAATGTCTTGTGACCACCCCCATGATTCCGCTCGCCACGCTGCTCGCGGTCGACTACCGCTCGCCCTACTATCACGAGGAGGACAAAGGCTCGATCTTCTATGCCGAGTCCTGGGCGCTCGCCGACTTCCTCATCGTCGACGACCGCATCCACGGCACCCACCGCATCCGTGATTACACAGACCGCCTGGTCAGCGGAGAGGACCCCGTCACCGCCGGGCAACACGCCTTCGGCGATCTCGACAAGCTGCAGGTGCAGCTCATCGACTACCTGCGCCTGCCCACGGCAAGGTTCTTCGAGGTCAAGGCCGATCTGTCGCCCAGGGATGCAACCTTCACCGCGCGCGCGGTCTCCCAGCCCGAGGTCGATGCCGTCCGCGCCAACATCCTCATCTACGCCGGTCGCACTAAAGAGGCCCAGGCTCTGCTCGGCGCCGTGCTGCAGGAGGATCCCAACAACGAGCTCGCGCACGAGGCCATGGGCTCTCTTTTCTATCTGCGGGGAGACTACGACGGCGCAAGGAAGTGGTACGCCCAGGCCGTCGCGCTCGACTCCCAAAGCTACCTCGCCCACTACTTCTATGCGGTCATCACGCTGCGCGGCGGCGACCGCACGCAGGACGACGCCATCGAGTCCAGCCTGCAGACCTCCATCAAGCTCAACCCGCAGTTCACGCCCGCCTACGACGCGCTCGCCATGTTCTACGCAACGCGCCGCCGCAATCTGGACCAGGCCCATATGCTGACGGTGCGCGCGATGGAGCTTGAGCCCGAGACCCCGCAGTACCGCATCGACGGCGCCGAGGTCCTGGCCGCGCAACGCCGATTCGCCAATGCTATCCAAGTCCTCAAGGCGGCTGAGCGCCTGGCCAGGACCCCCGACCAGCTCGCCGAGATTGAGAGCCGCGTTCAACGCTTCCAAACCGAGCAGGCCCGGCTGGACAAGGCGGCGGACAGCCCAACCGGCAGCGAGCGCGACGGGGTGCGGCTGCAGGACGGCACGGGGAGATAGGGGCTGCTACGTTGAGCGTTCTGCGTTGTACGCTGAACATCTTGCGCGCTTCGTTCTAACGGTCAACGTAGAACGGACAACGTACAACAGCGCGGCGCACCCCACCCGCTATACTGACCCTGCATGTCCGAAAAGATCATCGCCCTTCTAGTCAGCCTGATCGCGAGCGGCGGCTACCTCGCCGTGATTGTGCTGATGGCCATCCAGTCGGCCTGCATTCCCATCCCCTCTGAAGTCATCATGCCGCTGGCGGGCTACGCGCTGGCGCACTCGCAGGCGCAGCTCATCCTGCTGGCGACCGTCGCCTCGCTCGCCTCGAACCTCGGCTCCATCCCCGCCTACTGGGTGGGCGCGCGCGGCGGTCGCCCCATGGTGGAGCGGTACGGGAGCTGGCTTCTCCTGAGCCGCCGCGACCTCGACCTGGTTGACCGCTTCTTCGCGCGCTACGGCTCCATCACCGTGTTGGCGGGCCGCATGCTGCCCATCGTGCGCACCTTCATCGCCTTCCCCGCGGGCGTGGCCAGGATGAACCAGGCGCGCTTCCACATCTACACCTTCCTCGGATCGTGGCCCTGGTGCTACGCGCTCGCTTACATCGGCATGAGGCTTGGCGCATCCTGGAACAGCGATCCCCGCTTCAAGGCCGTCTTCCATCGCTTCCATCTTGGGGTCGAAGCGGTCCTCGTGGCCGGCATTGTCTGGTTCGTCCTCTCCCATTGGAAGAACCGCATCCGCAGCGAATCGCCCGCGTAGCCCTCATCGCGGAGCCCTTCGCGGGGCCGAGGCGCGGAAATCCGTGTATGCTTTCTCTCGCTCTCCGCGCGGACCGAAGTCCGCCTCGAAACCAACCTTGAAAGGGACCCATTCCATGCCGAGTTATCTTCTTCAGTTGTCCTACAAACCCGAGACCATCGCCGCCTTCATCAAACATCCCACCGACCGGCGCGAAGTCATCGCCAAACTGGCCGCGCAGGTCGGAGGCAAGCTGGTCGGCAGCTGGCTCACGCTCGGCGACCACGACGCCATCGTTATTGTCGAGGGGCCGGACCTCATCGGCGCGGCCGCGTGCTCCATGGTGGTCTCCGCCAGCGGCGCGTTCAAGTCCTTCAAAACCACGCCACTGCTCACTGTGGATGAGGGCATGGCCGCGATGAAGAAGGCCGGCACCCTGAAGTACAAACCGCCCACCGCGAAGAAGTAGCGGACGGCGAGGCAGGCGCGGCGTTGTCGACCGGTCTCGCCTCTCACTGAACCTGTGACATTCATCACAGCGTTCCTCTCGACCCGTGGCTAGTGTCAGGGATGACTCGGGCATCGCGTCGGGACCTCCCGGCACGCCTTCTGGCGCTGGCCCACGACCGATCGCCCGAGTTCGCCAAACCAAAGGAGCGGTCATGGGGAATCGCGTCGAGGGCGGGCTGCGCACCGAGCATCCGCTGCCCGGGCTGCTGAGCCGCCTCTTCGCGGGGAGTGAGAGACCCGGCGAGGTTTCCACGCGCGTTCGTCTCGACGTCACGCCCGAGGATGCCTGGCGAGAGATCATCTTCTATGAAGAGGTCCCGGGCCGTCCGCCGCTGCCGCTGCGCTGGCTCATGCCCGCTCCGGTGCGTACGGAAGGCGCCAAGTCCGCCGTGGGCGCCGAGGTCCGGTGCATCTACGACTGCGGCTATCTGGTCAAGAGCATCACTGTTTTTGACCCACCCTGCCTCATCCGCTTCGATGTCTCCGAGCAGCACCTCGGCATCGAGGATTGCGCCATCGCCGAAGGCGGCTCCTACGAGCTCTACCATAGCGGCGACGCCACTGAGCTCGTGCTAACCACGCGATACCGCAGCTTCCTGCATCCGCGCTGGCTGTGGCGTCCGCTGGAGAGGCTCGTGGCCCACCAACTGCACAGCCACGTCCTGCGCGGCATGAGCGCGGCAATGGAGCAGCACGCGCCGGCCATCTGCCCGCGCAACGTGTAGGCTGTTCTCATCGCCGCCGGTACGGGAGGTCCTCGCCTGCACAACATCGCCATCCCGTTCCCCAATGCCGCGGTCATCCGCGCCGCCGTGGCCGCCGTGTGGCTCTATGAGGGGCTGTGGTGCAAGCTGCTCGGCCGCGTGCCCGCGCAGGTCGAGGTCGTCTCCACGGTGCCGCGCGTTGGCGCGCTCGCGGCGCCGTTCATCAAAACCCTCGGTGCCTTTGAGGTCGCCCTCGCCGTCTGGGCCATCTCCGGCATCGCGCCCGCCGCCTGCGCCATCGCCCAGACCGCGACCCTGGTCCTGCTCAACGCCAACGGCCTCCTCTGGGCGCGCCACATCATCCACGAGCCGTTCGGCATGATCGTCAAGAACGCCGCCTTCCTCGTCCTTGTCTGGATCGGCGGCACCTTGCCCGCGGGGTATCCATGAGCAGTCTGGCGGCCGAGCCATCGAACTCCGCGACCGCGTGGGCCGCCGGCTCGCTGCACTCGCGCAAGGGCCCGCAACGCCTGCTCTTCGGGCGGATGCACGAAGACTGCGAGATCGAGCGCGCCGCCTTCGCGGGCAAACAACGCGTCTTCGCCATCGCCTCCGCAGGCGACACCGCGCGCGCCCTCGCGCAGGAGGGCCACAGGGTCGTCGCCTGCGACATCAACCCCGTTCAGCTTGACTACGCCAAACAACGCGCCAGCGGCGGGCCGTTCCTTGCCGGTGACGCAGAACGCGCGATGCGCTTCGCGCGCAGGCTCGCGCCTCTCGCCGGGTGGCATCGCGCAAGGCTGAACAAATTCCTCTCCTACTCCGACCTCTTCCAGCAGACCTACTACTGGCAAACCTACCTCGACACCCGCCGCCTGCGCCTCGGCCTCGATGCGCTGCTATCCTCTGCGGTCCTGCGCGTGGTCTACGCGCCGGAGCTGCTGCTCTCGCTGCCGCCGCGCTTCGGCGAGGTGCTCCGCGCGCGCCTCACCCGCGGCTTCACCGCGCACCCCAACGCCGCCAACCCGTACGCCCGCGCGCTGCTGCTCGGCGAACCCACCAACGAATCGCATAGCACCCCGAGCCCACGCCCGCAGCTGATCGACTTCATCCTCAGCGACGCGGCCTCCTACCTCGAGTGCTGCCCGCCCGCCTCCTTCGACGCCTTCACCCTCTCCAACATCCTCGACGGCGCCGCGCCCGCCTACCGCCAGCGCCTCGCGCAGGCCGTCCGCCGCGCCGCCGCGCCCGGTGCCTTCGTCATCCTCCGCAGTTTCGCCGAGCCGCCCGCCGGCCTCGCCCTCAACCACGCCGCGCGCGACCGCGCAATGCTCTGGGGCGTCGTGGACATCCGCCCCGCCCACATCTTCTAGCGGCTACGCCAGCCCCAGCTGCTCCAGCGCAACCCCCGCCCCGCGCAGGTTCTCCGGCTTCATCTCCGAGTAGCTGCGCGAGAGCACCACACCCTGCGCGCCGCCCTTGTACGCCGCCAGCACCGCGTCGCGCACTCCCTCGGGCGTACACTTGCTGCTGCCGCCCGCGGTCGGCACATCCACGTCGATCCCCGGCCACACCAGCGTCTGCGTCCCCGCCAGCGCGTCCACCGTCCGCTTCGTCTCGCGATACACGTAGTCCGCGGAGAAGCCGACCGCCGCCAGCTTCTCCAGCGGAGCTTCTTGGTAGTTCAGCACCTTGTACTCAAACGCCAGCAGCTCCGCCTCGCTCATATCGCCGTATACGTTCTGGCGCACGCTCGCCATGTATGAGATCATCCGCTCGCCCGCGCAGTTGTTGTAGAGCACCGGCTTCACATAATCCGTAAACGGCGCCATCGCCGCAAAGTCCTGCTCCGCGCGGTAGGTCGGGTTCCACGACGCGTTCTGCCAGATGTGCCATCCGGCCTGCAGATTCGCGTTGATCGATTTGACCTTGGCGTGCAACGCCGCATACGTCTCCTGCTGCGCGCTGGTCCAGAAGCGCTCCCACGCCATCACTTCGGGCCACTGCTCCAGCACCCGCTGGTACGCGACGTAATATCCATCCACCGGCCGCTTGCCCGCCCGCCCCGCGCGCACGTATGTCTCCAGCGCAAGATACCCCAGCTTCGTCCGCGCAAAATCAATTCCCATCCGCCGCGCCTTCGCCTCGCAGAACGAGCAGAAGCAGCACGCCATCCCCGGGTCCGCCCGCGCGCCGTTGTGGTACGCGCCCAGCGCCGACCCCAGCGGCCCCATCCGCTCCGACCCGAACATGATCCCATCCACCTCGTACGACCGGCACGAGTCCTCCACCAGCCCCAGCAGATAGTTCGTGTAGTTCGGATTGTTGAAGCACGGCCCGCCGGGATGCCGCGTCACCGGCCGCCCATGCACGTCGACCTCCCACAGCTTGTCCATCCCCGGCACCTTGGGCAGCGTGTTGTCCTCGATGATCCAGCAAAAGGTCTTCATCCCTCGCTTGCGCGCCGCCGGCACCACTGTCGCCAGCGCATCGAAGTTGGGAAACTCCGGCGCCCGCGTGTCCTCCGGCTTCAGCAGCGTGTCCTTGTAGTACTGCGGATGCACCGTCGCAAAGTTCCCCCCGCGAAATGGGCCCGCACCCGCAGTCCGCGCATGCACCCGCTCCTCCATGAATGTAATCGTGTAAAGGAACAGCGCATTCACATGCGCCAGCCGCTGCAAATCGTCGAGCACGCGGTCCACCCCCTGCTCCAGGATCCGCCCAATATCCAGCTGTACGCCGACGAACGTCTTCCGCGCCCCGACCGGCTCCGCGCCCGCAACCCCGCCCCCTGCCGCCGGTCTCTTCGCCGCATCCGCCGCCTGCCCCAACGCCACGCGCCCGCCCGCAGCCGCCGCCCCCGCCAACGCCGCACCCCTCACAAACTCACGCCGATCCATAATTCTCCTTGACTGCCGATGCCTGGCCTCGGCAATCATGGAGACGAATGAGCCGGCGCTTTAGCCCCCGTTACCGCTGGATTCTTCTCTCCGCGCGGCGATACAATCTCCGCACGTCATGCCCGCCCGCGCCACCCGCGTCCTTTGCCGGCATCTGATGATCCCCCTCGCATTCCTCGTCATCTTCGCGGCCCGCGCGCAATCGCCCAACGTGATCCAATCCACCCCGTCGCAAAACCCCAATCAGCCGCAATACACCCTGCGCGCCCGCGTGCCGCTCACCATCCTGGATGTCGTCGTCACCGATGCGAAGGGCAAGCCCGTCCACGGCCTCAAGCAATCCGACTTCACCATCCTCGAAGACAACAAGGAGATGACCCCCAACAGCTTCGAGGAGCGCCGCTCCGACGACACCCCAGCCCCCGCCGCCGCTCCCGCCACACTCGACCTCCCGCCCAACACCTTCACCAACACCACCCCCGCCCCGCCCACCTCCCGCCCCATTAACATCCTGCTCATCGACAATCTCAACACGCCCACCTCCGTCCAGCAGATCGTGCAGAAGGAGATGCTCTCCTTCGTCGCCAAGATGGCGCCGGGAACGCGCGTTGCCGTTCTCGGCATGAACTACCACATCTTTATGCTTCAGGGCATCACCAGCGACCCTGAGCTGCTCAAGGCCGCGATCACCAACCGCAAGAATGTCTCGCTTGCACCGCCGCTTGAAGACGCATATCAGGATCCAGCCAACGACCCTCCGGGCGGCATCGCAATTCCGTGCGATACGCAGCTCGAACATGAAGCAGCGCGCATTCAGTACACGATCGCCGCCATGAAGCAGCTCGTGCGGTATCTCGGCGGGATGCCTGGACGCAAGAATCTCGTCTGGTTCGCCGGCTCGTTCCCGCTCATGGATCGATGCGCGGACGGCGACGCCTACGATCTGACCACTGAACTGCAATCGGCCACGGACTCATTCGCCCGCGCCCACGTCGCCATCTATCCGGTCGATCCGCGCGCCCTCGATGCGCTGGCCGGAGGCCCGATTGCGGACAATGGCGTGCACAATAAAGAGGTGGTGCAGCGGCAGATGAACGAGCACCTTACCATGGAGTCCTTCGCCGAGCCCACCGGTGGCAAGGCCGCCTACACCACCAACGACCTCGCCGGCGCCGCCGTCGATGCCGTCGAGCTAGGCTCCAACTTCTACGCCATCACCTACACCCCGCTCAACCAGACTCTCGACTCCCGCTTCCGCACCATCAAGGTCCAGGTCGACCAGCCCGGCCTGCACCTCACCTACCGCAACGGCTACTACGCCATCGATCCCGGCACCACCCTGGCCGGCGCCAAAACCGACAAGCTCACCCCCATGCAGAACGCCCTCCTGCGCGGCGGCCTGGACGCCACACAGATCCAGTTCAAGGTCCGCGTCACCCAGTCCCCCGGCACCGAACTGGCCCTCCCCGTCAGCAATCAGCCGGACGCGAAGCAGATGCACCCGCCCTACCGCCACTACTCCCTCGCGTTCGCGATCGACATCAACGCCATCGACTTCTCGCCCGGCATCGACGGCAACTATCGCGGCGACTTCGAGTTCGGCGCGCGCGTCTACAACGCCGACGGCGACCAGATCGTCAACGCCGTCAGCAAGACCGTCAGCCCCATCCTGCCGCCCGCCGTCTACCGCTCCATGCTGCGCGGCGGCGCCAACGCCCATCAGGAGATCGACGTCCCCGCCACCGGCGACTACTTTATCCGCATCGCCGTCCACGACCTCACCAGCGACCGCGTCGGCTCCATCGAAGTCCCCACCTCCTCCATCGCCCCCGAAACCCCACCTGCCGTCGCCGCGGAAAAACCAACCCCCGCAACCCAACCTTGATAGCCTGTGGCCAGATAGCCTGTGTCAGCTAGCCTGTTGCAATCACGGAGACCCGCCGAATGCGCCTCAACCAACTAAGCATCGCGGCCTTCGGACTCGCGGCCACTCTCGCCGCTCTCGTTCCGCGGACATTCCACGCACAAACTCCCGCGGCAACGCCGCCACAGACCCTCCAGGTCTACTCCCGCGAGACCATCGTCGACGTCACCGTCACCGACGACCAGGGCAACCACGTCCGCAACCTCACCCGCGCCGACTTCACCATCGCAGAAGACGACAAGCCGCAGCCAATCCGCTCCTTCAAAGAAACCGCAGTCACCCGCACCGCCATCCTCCCCGCAAAACTCCCGCCCGGCACCTACACCAGCGCGCAGACCACCCCCGCCACCGGCCCCGTCAGCGTTTTCCTCATCGACTCTTGGAACTCGCCGCCGCTGGGCGCAGCCTACCTACGCCTCGTCGTCACCGCGCAGCATGAGATCGAGCACTACGCCAACACCATGCCCCAGAGCGCCCAGGTCGCCATCTTCTCGCTCTCCTTCCGCGGCCTGCGTCTGCTGCAGGGCTTCACCTCGGACCGCGACCTCCTGCTCCACGCCATGGACACCAATTTTATCGTTCTGGCCACTGACGATCGCCCAAACGCGAAGGGCAACAAATACTTCAGCCTCGACGCCCTCAACCAAATCGCCGCCTACCTCGCTCCTATCAAAGGCCGCAAGAATCTTCTCTGGCTCGCCCCCGGAATCCCCGTCATGCTGCTTCGCGACGGCGGCCTCTCCTGGAGCACAGGCGCGCCCGATATGGATCTCATCCATCGCACCATGGACACCTATGAACTCTTCACCGCCGAGCAGATCGCCGTCTCGCCCATCGACACTCGCGGCGCTGGCGTTCTCGGCAGGTCTACCCTCGCGATGGAGGCCGTCGCTGACGACACCGGCGGCGTCGCCTACTACAACAACAACGACATCCAGGGCGAGATCGCCAAAGCCATCGACAACAGCTCCGACTACTACACCCTCTCCTATGTCCCACCTGAGCATGCCCCACCCGACCACCCCGCCCCCGGTCACGCCCACAAGATCACCGTCACCGTCGCCCGCCCCGGCCTGCACCTCGTCTACCGCAAGGGCTACAACGACGAGCAGCCCGCGCCCACCGTCCTGCCCGCCGGCCCCACGCTGATGAAAGCCTCCATGGAGGGCCAGGCCCCGCCCGCCGCGCAGCTGCAGTTCAACGTCAGCATCCAGACCCCGAGCGGCCCGCTCGTCCTCGCCCCGAAAAAGTCCGGAGCAAGCGCTGAATCCGCCTCCATCCCCGACCCCTTCGCCGCTGATTCAGACGACCCCTTCGCCTTCGCCAACGCCTTCGAAGCCCCCCCGCCCTCGCCCGCCGGTAAGACGCCCAAAGCCGCACCCACCCCACCCCCTCCAGCCGCGACAGGACAAACCCTGCCGCCGGACCAACCCCTAGCCCCCGGCCGCCGCCCCGTCACCAGCAAGGAGAAGACCCGCTACACCTTTCTCTACTCCGTGCCGCAGAGCCAGATCGCCTTCACCCTCAAGCCCGACGGCACCCGCACCGGCGCGCTAGAGTTCGACGTTGCCGCCTACGACGAGTTCGGCCATCTCATCAACGGCCTCAGCCAGACCATGCACATGCCCCTCACCCCGGACGAGTACGCCGACTTCGTCCGCACCCCGTTCCAGTTCTCGCAGCAGCTCGACCTCCCGCCCGGCGCCGCCACCCTCCACGTGGGCATCCTCGATCCCACCTCCAACAAAGTCGGCACCCTCGAACTTCAAATCGCCGTCCCCAAAACCGCCCCCACCCCCCTCGCCGCCGCCTCGCCCCGCGCCAACCCTTGATCGCTCCCGCACGAATCCTTGGCCGCTCCCGCACGCATCCTTCATCGCTGTTGATACCCTGTAGGCAGAGGGAGCCCACCGTATGCGCCTGAATCAACCGAGCATCGCGGCCATCGGACTCACCGCAGCCCTCACTGCACTCGCCCCGCGCCCAACCCCCGCGCAAACCCCCACCCCCCAAAACACCCCCGCCAACACCGAAACTCTCCAGGTCTACACCCGCGAGACCATCGTCGACATCGTCGTCACCGACGACAAGGGCCGCCACGTCCGCGGCCTCAAGCAGTCCGACTTCTCCGTCGAGGAAGACGGCAACCCGCAACCCATCCGCAGCTTCAAGGAGTCCGGCGTCAGCCTCGCCGCCGCGCGCCCGCAGCCCAAACTCCCGCCCGGCATGTACACCAATGCCCACGCCGCGCCCGCCACCGGCCCCGTCAACATCATCCTCATCGACTCCCTCAACTCCCCCAACGCCAACCTCGTCGTCCTGGCACAGCAGCAGATCGTCAGCTACCTCAAGTCCATGCCGGAGGGCAATCAGGTCGCCATCTTCTCGCTCAACTTCAACGGCCTGCAAGTCCTTCAGGGGTTCACCTCAGACCGCAACCTCCTGCTGCGCGCCATGGACAAAAACTTCCTCGTCTACGCGCCCAACGGCGAGGTGATCAATCGCCCCTGGGCCACCATCGACGCCCTCGACAACATCGGCGCCTACGTCGCCGCAATTAAAGGGCGCAAGAACCTCCTCTGGTTCGCGCCCGGCGTCCCCGTCATGCTCACCCGCGACGGCGGCTACCAGTGGGGCGCCAGCGACATGGCCATCGTCCATCGCCTCATGGACACCTACGAGCTCTTCACCAACGAACAGATCGCCGTCTCGCCCGTGGACATTCGCGGCGTCATCGCACTCAACTCAGTCCCACTCGCCAAGGCGGCCATGCGCATGGACAACGTCGCCGAGGACACCGGCGGCATCGTCTACGCCGAGAGCAACGACCTCGCCGCTGAACTGGGCAAAGCCATCGACGACGGCTCCCACTACTACACCCTCTCCTACCTCACGCCGCACCACCTCTCCGCCGGCCACTACCACAAGATCAAAATCACTACGAACCGCCCCGGCCTGCATCTCGTCTACCGCACCGGCTACAACGACGAGCCGCCCCCAGAGCCCTTCGTGCCCACCGGCCCCAAGCTCATCCAGGCCGCCATGCAGGGCCAGGCGCCGCCCTCCACCCAGCTGCTCTTCGACCTGCGCATCTCACCCATCCCCGGCGCGCCGCCCGTCGCTTCCACCATCCCCGACCCATTCTCCGACTCCGACCCCTTCGCCTTCTCCAACAGCTTCGCCAACACCAGCCCCGCCGCAACCCCCACCGCCGATCGAGCCGCCGCCCAGCCTTCCGCCGCTGATCAGACCCCGCCCCCCGATCCGTCCGCCCCGCTTGTCAACCAAGCTGGCCGCCGCGTCCTCACCGGCCCCGACAAGACCCGCTACACCTTCGTCTACGCCATCCCCCAAAGCCAGATCGCCTTCACCGCCAACCCCGACGGCACCCACACCGGCTCCCTCGAGTTCGACATCGGCGCATACGACTCCGGCAACCGCCTCATCAACAGCCTCAGCCAGACCCTGCACATGCCGCTCGCCCCCGACGAGTACGCCGACTTCATCCGCACCCCCTTCAAATTCTCCCAGCAGCTCGATCTCCCACCCGGCCCCGCCTACCTCCGCATCGGCATCCTCGACCCCACCTCCAACAAGGTCGGCACCCTCGAACTCCAGATCACCGTGCCCAAACCCACCCCCACCCCCCGTTAGAAACACACCCAGATTCGCCCAATTAGCCGGAGATACACACTTCACCCAACCCTTGACACCGCCCCTATAATTGAAGGTAGGAGCAAACAAACTCCAGCGTCGTGCCTGAGGGGGTGGATCTCAAGCCGGACCTGGAAGAGAGAAGACATCGCAAGCATTCCGGATCAGCCGCACCAGTCCGGATTACGAGGGGACTTCCCCCTTTGTTTCGAAGATTTTGGGATCAAAAAAATTCTTCCCAAGGAGGCAAGCTGAAGGCGCGAGCGAATCTCGATCCGCGTTCATCCGCGTAAATCCGTGGTCGTCTTTTTCAGAAGAGACCGCCGTACAAGTCCAGACTTCAGGGGGTACTTACCCCTCGTACTTCGACCATTGTTTCCTTGGACTTGGTACTTGAAGTAGGGGTATAGGGGGTGGCGCCGAAAAACCAGTTCGAGATGGCAAGCAATCCGGCCCCATGCGTTTGCCCACGCCCTTCGCGTTGAGTGATACTGTATATTCCGCCTTACGGTAGAAGAAGCAGCAGTCACGCAATACAGAAGGGTACCCACCACGCATGTCAACACCCGTTGCCGCAACGCCCGCGACCAACGCGCAGGCGGCGGCCAGCATCGCGCCCGCAACAGGGAAACTCGGCATCATGGTTCCCGGCATGGGCGCCGTCGCCACCACGCTCATCGCCGGAGTCGAAGCCGTTCGCCGCGGCCTCGCCAAGCCCATCGGCTCCGTCTCGCAGATGGGCACCATCCGCCTGGGCAAGCGCACCGACGCGAACTCGCCGCTGATCCGCGACTTCGTCCCGCTCGCCAAGCTCGACGACCTCGTCTTCACCGGCTGGGACATCTTCGGCGGCAACCTCTACGACGCGGCAAAGACCGCGCAGGTGCTCGACCGTGACCAGCTCGAACAGATTCGCCCGTTCCTCGAATCCATCGAGCCCATGCCCGCGGCCTTCAACCAGCACTACGTCAAGCGCCTCACCGCCAAGAAACAGAAGACCGGCAAAAATAAATGCGACCTCGCCAACCAGATACGCAACGACATCGCCGAGTTCAAATCGAAGACCGATCGCCAGGTGATGATCTGGACCGGCTCAACCGAGATATTCCTCGAGCCCTCCGCCGTCCACCAGTCGCTCGCCGCCTTCGAGAAGGGCCTGGTCGAGGACGACCCCGGCATCGCACCCTCCCAGCTCTACGCGTGGGCCGCGCTGAAGGAGGGCATCCCATTCATCAACGGCGCGCCCAACCTGACGGTCGATATTCCTGCGATGAACGAGCTCTCGCGCAAGATGAACGCACCCATCTGCGGCAAGGACTTCAAGACCGGCCAGACCCTCATCAAGAGCGTCCTCGCTCCTGCCTTCAAGACGCGGATGTTGGGCGTGAGCGGCTGGTACTCCACCAACATTCTTGGGAACCGCGATGGTGAGGTGTTGGACGATCCCGAGTCCTTCAAGACCAAGGAGGAGTCCAAGCTCGGCCTGCTGGAGATGATCCTCCAGCCTGACCTCTACCCCGACCTCTACAAGGACCTTTACCACAAGGTCCGCATCAACTATTACCCGCCACGCGGTGATAACAAAGAGGGTTGGGACAACATCGACATCTTTGGCTGGCTCGGCTACCCCATGCAATTGAAGGTCGACTTCCTCTGCCGCGACTCCATCCTCGCCGCCCCCCTCGCCCTCGACCTCTGCCTCTTCATGGACCTCGCCGCCCGCGCCTCATCGCTGCGCGGCTTGGGAATCCAGGAGTGGCTGAGCTTCTACTTCAAGGCGCCGGACAGCGCCATGGGCGTGTATCCCGAACACGACCTCTTCATCCAGTCCATGAAGATGAAGAACACGCTGCGCCACATCATGGGCCAGGACCTCATCACCCACCTCGGCCTCGAGTACTACGAAGGCTAGGCGAGCGATGATGGCGGAGGGCGCGTGGGACGCTCAGGCGGAGGCGCTGCGGGCGTTCAGCGTGCTGACTTCCTTGCGGCCCGCAACGATGGATGGAGGCTGGCCGGGCGCGCTCATCCTCGCCATCGGCCTTGGGACGCGCGGGGCCGTTGTTTCGACGGCGGGGAATATTGCAGGGGCGGCTTGTTTGGCGATCGATCCTCGGGCGGAGGCTTGCCGCGCTGCGTTGCTCTCGGGCGCTTGTGACTTTGTGGTGAATACGGTCGATGAGGCGCTGCGGATCTTGAAGAACCAGATACGGCAGCGCCGCCCGGTGAGCGTGGCGCTGGAAGCTACTCCGGATGCGGCGGTTGGCGAGCTGCTCGACCGCGGCCTGCTCCCGGAGCTCCTTACCGAGCAGCGATCGAACGGTCCCGGCGACGAGCCGGGAGTCCTCAGTCCCGCGACCCGCACCCGCGCCCTACAATCGCTCGCTCCGCTCGGCACGCTGATCGTCGACTTCGACGGGTCGTTCGCGGGTGCGGCAGGGATCGTGGATGCTTCAGCGGCCCTGGAATCTGCGACGAGAGAGCGCGGGCTGAAGCTCGAGTCGTTCAACTTCGCCAACGGCGAGGAGCTGCGTGCCTTCGATGAGCGGCTGCAGGCGATGATTCCGGTGGATGACGCTCGGCACAGGTGGTGCGTGGCCGCGCCTCGGTTCTTTCATCGGGAGCGGCCGCATCGGCGGGTGGTGTATCTTACCGCGGCGGAGACCGCTACTCTGCGACAGCCATGAGGCGGGCCCAGAGGGCCTTGACGCCGGCCTCGGATTTGGTGGAGACGGCGAGGACTTCGTCGACCTCGTGGGCCGTGCGGAGCGCGGCGAGGGACTTGGCGAGCGCATTGTTCGAGAGCCGGTCGGACTTGGTGCCGACGACGAGGTAGGGCCGCTGCGTCTGCTTGAAGAAGTCGATGAGCTGCTTGTCGCTGGGCTGCGGCGGGATGTTGGTGTCAACCAGACACACACCCAACGCCAGCGTCTCACGCTCGGCGAGATAAGGCTCGATAAAGCTGGGCCACTCGGCGGAGATGGATTTGGAGATCTTGGCGTAGCCGTAGCCGGGCAGGTCGGCGAAGATGAGGGTCGGGCGCTGCTTCTTCTTCTCGCCGAGGCCTTCGTGCAGGGCGAAGAAGTTGATGGCGCGGGTGCGGCCGGGGGTGGAGGAGGTGTGGGCCTGTTTCGACCCGAGGAGCGCGTTGATGAGCGACGATTTGCCCACGTTGGAGCGGCCGAGGAAGGCGATCTCCGGCGCGCCGAAGGTGCGGGCCTCGGTGGGGAAGTGGGCGACATCGGTCGCGGAGAGCAGGAAGACCGGGGTCAGTCGCATCGGTCAAGTCTAGAGCATTGGATGTGCAATGATCTTGCAATGACCTTGGGAGGGAGCCACTACAACCATGCCGCATGATGCAGCGCCGCGCAGCTTTCGTCATGCCATGCTGCGCGAGATCTACGAGCAGCCGGCGGCGATTCGGCGGACGCTGGATTACTACTGCGAGCTGGATGCATTTCGCGAGGAGCCGCTGCGTGGGGTGGCGCGCCTGTTTGCGCGGCATCCGGACCTTATTATTGCGGCCAGCGGGTCGAGCCGGCACGCAGGGCTGGCGGAGGAGGTGCTGCTGGAGGACACGGCCTGTCTCGCGGTGGATGTGGAGTACGCGAGCGAGTATGCGTGCCGTGGGAGCGCGGCTCGGCGACGGCCGGAGGACCCGGGCCCGGTGATGGTGCTGTCGCAGTCGGGCGAGACGGCGGACACGCTTGCGGCGCTGCGTGAGGCGGCGCGGCGCGGGCATCCGACGATTGCCGTGACGAATGTAGCCGATTCGACCATGGCGCACGAAGCGGATGTGGCGCTGCCGACGCTGGCTGGAGTGGAGCTGGCGATTCCGGCGACCAAGAGCTTCACCACGCAGTTGGCCCTGATGGAGGTGCTGGCGCTGCTGGCCGCGCGCGAGCGGGGCGTGCTGGGCGCGGAGGAGATTTCGGCGCGGCTGGCGGCGCTGGCGCGGATGCCTGAGGCGATCGCGGAGCAGCTGCCGGGGTGGGAGCGGGAGATTGAGGCGCTGGCTCCGAGCTATTCCGATGCGCGGACATTTTTGTATCTGGGGCGTGGGGTGCATTATGCGATTGCGCGGGAGGGCGCGCTGAAGCTGAAGGAGTCGAGCTACCTCCATGCGGAGGGGTACCCGACGGGCGAACTGAAGCATGGGCCGAACGCGCTGGTGTCGCATGTGGTCCCTCTGGTGGTGCTGGCGACGGTGGACGCGGACGACCCTGAGTCGCTGCTGCGGTACGAGAAGACGGTGGCGCTGCTCTACGACATGCGAGAGCAGGGGGCGCGGGTGCTGGCCGTGGCCAATGCGGGCGACCGCACGGTGGGCGCGCTGGCGGCGCACACGCTGTGGGTCGCGCCGGCGAGCGAGTCGCTGCTGCCGATCGCGGAGGTGGTGCCGCTGCAGCTGTTCGCGTACTTCATGGCGGTGAGCCATGGAGTGGATGTCGACCGGCCACGGAATTTGACCAAGGCAGTTACGACGGAGTAGCCTGCGGCGCTGCCGGTCTCAACCGGCTGAGATTAATCCAACACACAGCAAGAGCCATAGAACATGGGCGGGGAGTTGCCGATGTTGTTAGGCACACACGGCGAGATGGCCGGGGTTGGGCGGACCTGTCCTTTGGGGTGGGGCGCGGGGGTGCGTCTGGAGGCTGGGATGGGCGGGTATGTTGGGTCGGCGGACGCGGCGCAGGGGTACGCGGAGACGGCGGAGTTCGCGCGCGGTGAGGCCGGGTGGGGGTTTGCGGAGGAGGTAAGGCGGCGGATGGGGGAGGGGTTTGAGCCGGACGCGCAGTTTATGGAGGAGAGCTGGACGCTGGGGGTTGGGGCGGCGGCGGAGAGTTGGCGGGCGCGGCGGGGCGGTGCGGTGCGGGAGCGAGGCGATCAGGAAGCGCGCGAGCGGCGGAACCGGGAGGAGCGGGGCCGGGAGTTCAGGGAGATGGACAGCGTGGGGGCGCGGGCGTTTGCGCAGGCGAGCGAGTGGTATGCGGCGATGCGGCGGGCGGGGAGTGGAGCTTTGGCAGGACGCGGCGGTCAGACGGGCGGGGATGCCGGGTGGTTGCAGCGGTGCGCGGAGGATCCGTTTGGGGGATGGCGGGCGCGGGAGGCGGTCGCGGAGGAAGTTGAGGGCGGCGCGGGCGAGGGGATGGCTGGAGGAATGTCGCTGGGGCGGGCGATGCGGCTGCTGGGGCTGACGGCGGCGAGCACGCGGGAGCAGGTACGGGCGGCGTACCGGAGGATGGCGGGGGAGTGGCATCCGGACCGTGTGGCGGGGCGGGCGGAGGGGGTAAGGCGCGCGGCGACGGAGCAGATGGCGGAGATCAATGAGGCGTATCGGGTGCTGCGGGCGGCGGTGGGTTAGGGGCGGGTCGCGTGGTCGAAAGATAGGCGCGCTGAAAAATAGCTGCGGCGTTTTACGGACTGCTTACAGGTTCTCTTTCTACAATTCCGGCATCGAGGCAAATTTTTGGGACAGCCTGGGGATGCGCTACCTATATAAGGAGGCAGGAATGTTGAAGAGGATGAGTGTGGTGTTGGCGATGGCGGCGTTTGCGGCGGTGCTGGCGGTGCGGGTGGTTGCGGTGCCGCGGGGGGATGTGCCGGCGCAGGACAAGGTTGCGCTGGGCGCGCCGCAGGTGAAGCAACTGCTGCTGCTGATGGATACGGACAAGAGCGGGAAGATATCCAAGCAGGAGTGGATGGGTTACATGAGCGCGGAGTTCGACCGGCTGGACGTGGACAAGAGCGGGGAGCTGGATCCGAAGGAGCTGGCGATGTCGTCGATGATGGCGAGCCATGCGGCGGTGCCCCAGGTAAAGTAGGGCGCGGCGCGATGACAGGGGAGGGCGGCTGAGCGTATGTTGTTTGTCAGCCGGAAGGGAAGGCCGGCTGACGATGACATCAAAGATCAGCCGAAGGAGTTTTGTTGCGTCGGCCGGGCTGCTGCCGGCGGCGATGGAGTTGGCGGCGCGGGCGGCGGAGGCGGTGCCGGCGAACAGGAATGTGAAGTGGGCGGTGTCGCTGAATCTCTGGGGCTATTTTCCGGGGACGAAGTTCGCGGACATTCTGGACGTGATGGCGGCGACGGGGTTTCCGGGGATCCGGATGACGGGCTTTCCCGGATCGCTGACGAAGTATGGGCTGACGGTGGACGGGCTGCTGGCGGAGATGACGCGGCGCAAGCTGAACGTGGTGACGCTTTCATGGAATGGGGCGTTGGCCGATCCAGCGCAGCGGCAGGCGACGCTGGATAGCGCGCGGGCGGGGATGAAGTTTCTGGCGGAGTTTGGGGCGAGCCATCTGGTGGTGTTTTCGCCGAGCCGCGGGCGGGGTGGTTCGGATGCGCCGGGGGCGTTCGACGAGCTGTGCGCGCGATGCAACCAGATTGGGGAGATTGCTGGCGAGATGGGCTTCACGGCGGGGATGCACAACCATCTGGGGCAGATGGTGCAGACGCAGGAGGAGATCGACCGGTTTATGGCGAAGGTCGATCCGAAGCTGTTTGGGTTGTCCCCGGATACGGCGCATCTGGACCTGGCGGGATGCGATGTGGTGGGGACGATCGAGAAGTACAAGGAGCGAATACATTTTCTGGACTATAAGGATGCGAAGCGGCCTGCCCCGGCGCCTGTGGCGGAAACGGCGCCGGTGGGTGCTGCGGGAGCGAGCGGGGGTGGTGGAACGGGGACTGGGGCCGCGGGTGCGGGTGCGGCGCCGGCGCGGGGTGCGGGGTTTATTCAGAATATTTACGACCTGGGGGATGGCGAGGTGGATTTTCCGGCGTGCCATCGGGTGCTGAAGAGCATGAAGTACAAAGGATGGATCTGCGTCGATCTGGATACGGCGCGGCTGGGGCCGATGGCGGATTACGAGCGCTGCGGGGCGTACGTGGTGAAGAAGCTGGAACCGATTTACCTCTAGGCGAGGTCTAAGGCTCAGGAGGCCGGCGATGAGCGCGACTGAATGGAGAGCGAAGCGGATGGGTTGGCGTGGCTGCGGGCGGGAATTTCTGGTGGCGGGAGTGCTCGTGGGTGCCGGTATCGCGTTCCTCGGCGGGAGTGCGGCATCTGCGCAGGCGGGGGCGATGGGTCAGCCGGACCGCGCACCGGTGGGGTGGTTTCTGGCGGGGTCGAAGCCGACGAGCTACAGGACGGGGATCGACCGGCAGGTGGTTCGCGATGCGCGTCCGAGCGCGTATCTGGTGTCGGCGGTGATGGACACTGGCGGCTTTGGGACACTGATGCAGTCGATCAATGCGACGCAGTATGCGGGGAAGCGGGTGCGTCTGCGGGCCTGGGTGCAGTCGAAGGACGTGACGGGGTGGGCTGGACTATGGATGAGGGTCGACAAGGGCCAGACGGCGGTGGGCTTCGACAATATGGAGCGGCGTGCGATCCACGGGACCAGCCCGTGGACTGCGTACGATGTGGTGCTGGATGTGCCGGCGGATGCGACGGGGATTTCGTTTGGCACGCTGCTGGCGGGTGCGGGCGAGGTTTGGCTGAGTAGTGTGGAGTTCCAGGTTGTGGGGCAGGAGGTCCCTGCGACGGGTGATATGGGCGCACATCCTCTGCCGCTGACTCCGGTGAATCTGGACTTCCAGCAGTAGAGGCGGCCCGGTCTCCGGTGCGGGTGGGGTCAGGGGAGCATGGTGATGCGGTTGGGTGTGGGCGGGTCGATGATGGGGTGTTTGGCGAAGTAGGCGACGGTGGCGTCGAGGTCGGTGGGGCCGACGAGGCGATTGGCGGCTTCCTTGAGGACGAAGAAGTCGCTGCCGCCGTCGGCGAGGAAGTTATTGACGGTAACGCGGTAGCTTGCGGTGGGGGCGAGGGTGACACCGTGGAGCTGGATGCTGGCGGGGTCGACCTTGCGGCAGGGTGGGGCGGACTGGCTGAAGGCGAAGGCGAAGCCGGCGGAGAGCTCAAGGCGGCGGTCGGTTGCGGGAGAAGCGGCAGGAGGGGTTTGGCCCGCGGGAGCGCCGAGGGCGCAGCCTTTGAACTGCTCTTCGAGCAGGGTATGCAGCTGTGCGCCGGTGAGGGTGAGGGTGACGAGGGTATTGGCGAAGGGTTGCGCGGCGAAGAGCTCGCCGAAGGTGACTTTGCCGGGCGGGACATTGGGCGCGCCGGAGGCGAAGGGCAGGCCGGTGCGGACACCGTCCTCGTTCATGATGGCGATGACCGCGGCTCCGGTGGCGGAGGAGCTGGTGGCGTCGAGTTCGGAGTCGGCGATGAGGTCGCCCATGCGGCTTTCGCCGGAGGGGAGGACGGGCTTGGGAATTTCGGCGGTGATGGAGCCGACCACGCGGTCTTGGATGGGGGCGGCGAGGGCGTTGTAGTGGGCCACGATGGATTGGATAGCGGCGTCGGGTTTGATCTGCGGGTTGGTGCGGTCGACGACGAGGTTGCGGGCGGCGATGGCGACGATTTTCTTGGATTTGGTGTCGATGGTGAGGTCGATGTCGGTGAGGACACGGCCGAAGGCGGAGGCGCTTGTGACGGGGATGTTGCGGCCGGCGCGGTTGGGGAGCTGGCAGACGTAGGCCTCGTGGGAGTGGGCGGAGAGGACGAGGGCGACGGCGTCGTCGAGGTCGGCGACGATGGAGCGGAGGGTTGATCCTTCCATGTCGCCTACGCAGGCGTTGATGTCGAGCGTGCCTTTGGCGGATTGCAGGCCTCCCTGATGGAGGAGGACGACGAAGCTCTGCACGCCCTGGGCGCGTAGCTGGCGCACGAGGTCGTTGATGGTGGTGGCTTCGTCGGCGAAGCGGAGTCCGGCGACGGCGCTGGCGGTGGAGTTGGCGGGCGTCTCCTTGAGGGTGAGGCCGATGAAGGCTACCTGGACGCCGTGCCAGGTCCTGATGGCGTAGGGCGGGAAGATCGTCTTGCCGGTGGAGGTGTCGTAGACGTTGGCGGCGAGGTACTGGAATTTGGCGCCTTCGAAGGGGACGGGCGTGTCGGCCTGTGCGCCGAGGCAGGTGTTGGCGTCCAGCGTGGAGCAGCCACCGTGCTGGAAGCGGAGGAGCTCCTCTCTGCCCTTGTCGAACTCGTGGTTGCCCACGGCGTTGATCTCAAGGCCGAAGCGGTTGGCGGCTTCGATGGTGGGTTCTTCGTGGAAGAGCGAGGAGAGGAGCGGGCTGGCGCCGGTGAGGTCGCCGGCGGAGACGACGATGTTGTCGGGGTCCTGGCTCTTGAGCCACGCGATGTAGCCGGCGAGGTAATCGACGCCGCCGGCGGGGACGAAGGGGGATTGGGCGTTGGCGGCGTAGGCGCCGGGCGACTGGAGGTTTCCGTGGAGGTCGTTGAGCGCGATGACCTTCAGATGGAAGACCTGGGCGCGCGCGGCGGCGGGAAGGAAGAGCGTGAGGATGAGAGTGAAGACGATCCGGCGCAATTGGGTGGGAACCTCTGCTGCTACTGTAAATCGGAGGCGCAGGGGTTAAAGTCGATCGCGCATCGGAGGCCGATGCGCGATCTGTCGTTTGGATCAAGCGAATCCGATCAGGCGAAGCTGAAGCCGCTGCGCGCGAGCGGGAGGGTGCGGATGCGCTTGCCGGTGGCGGCGAAGACGGCGTTGGCGACGGCGGGGAGGGTTGGAGGCAGCGCGGGTTCGCCGAGGCCGGTGGGCGAAAAGGCGCTCTTGATCCAGTAGGCTTCGATCTGCGGCGTCTGGCGGAAGCGCAGGATGGGGTGGGCGTGGAAGTTGGTCTGGTCGACGACGCCTTTGGTGAGGGTGATCTCCTGGCCCATGTGGCTCATGCCTTCGACGACGGAGCCGTAGACCATGTTCTCCGCGGCGCGGGGGTTGATGACCTGGCTGCCGATGTCGCAGGCGACCCAGACGCGGTTGACGGTGATGGCGTTGGAGGAGTCGACGGTGACCTCGGCGACCTGGGCGCAGTAGCCGAGGTGGCAGAAGTAGGCGCCGATCCCCATGCCTTTGCCGGGGGTCTTCTTGCGCGCGGTCCAGCCGGATTTTTCCGCGACCAGTTGGAGGACGCCCTTGAGGCGCTCGGGGTTGAGGACGTTGGGGCCGGTGCGTGGGCGGCCATTGCCGGCGGGGGCTTCGGTGACGGGGGTCGCGGAGAGGATTTCGAGTTGGAGGTCGAGGGGGTCGCGGCCGGCGGCTGTGGCGACTTCATCGAGGAAGCACTGGCCGACCCAGCAGAAGGCGTTGGCGCCGGGTGCGCGCAGGGGGCCGGTGCGGGTGAGCAGCGGCGTGAAAGAGGAGTAGATGCCGAAGTTGGGGACGCGGCCGGAGGGGAACTCGTCGCCGCCGACGCCGGCGGAGGAGGTGGCGCGCGCGCCATCGCCGTAGGTGACAGCGTGCTGGCGCCAGGCGGTGACTTTGCCCTGGGCGTCGAGGGCGGCCTTGAGGCCGTGGGAGCCGCCGGCGCGGTAGGGGTCGTGGGCGATGTCGTCCTCGCGGGCCCAGAGAAGTTTAACGGGCGCGCCGTTGACCTGCTTGGCGATGTAGGCGGCCTCAACCATGTAGTCGTTGGAGAGGCGACGGCCGAAGGCGCCGCCGGTCCTCATGATGTGGATGGTGATGGAATCCGCGGGGACACCGGTGAGGCGGCTGATGGCGCCCTTGCCGCCGCCGGGCGACTGGCTTTGGCTCCAGACCTCGAGCTTGCCGTCCTTGAAGGAGGCGGTTGAGCCCATGGGTTCGAGGGTCATGTGGGCGATGATGGGGTAGGTGTAGGTGGCCTCGACGACCTTGTGGGCGTTGGCGAGGGCGGCGTCGACATCTCCGTAGGCGCGGAGGGTGTTGACGGGCGGCTTGGTGAGGAGGTCGGCGAACTGCTTGGCGAGGTCGTCCGAGCTGATGGCCGCGCCGGGGCCGAGGTCCCACTCGACTTTGAGGGCCTTGCGCGCAGTCTGCGCCTGCCACCAGCTGTCGGCGACGATGGCGATGCCGGGCTCGAGGCCGTCGGAGGCGTAGGTGGTGTTGGTGGGGATGTTGCCGTCGATGATGAAGGCATGGCGGACGCCGGGGAGCTTCTGGATGTCGTCGAGGTTGGCGGACTTTACTTTGCCGTTGAAGACGGGGGCCTTTTCGATCGAGGCATACAACATGCCGGGGACGGAGGCGTCGATGCCGAAGAGGGGCTTGCCGGTGACGATGGCGTGGTTGTCCACTCCGGGGCGGGAGGTCCCGATGATGCGGTAGTTCTTGGGGTCTTTGAGTGTGACAGAGGCGAGGGGCGGGGGCGTCATCTTGGCGACGTCGGCAGCGAGGTCGCCGTAGCCGCAGGTCTGGCCGCTGGCGGAGTGGAGGACGGAGCAGGGCGCGGTGGTGCAGGTCTGGGCCTCGACGCCCCAGCGCTGCGCGGCAGCAGTGACGAGCATCTGGCGGCAGGCTGCGCCGACGCGGCGGAGCGGGTCCCAGTTGGTGGGGGTGGACATGCTGCCGCCGGCGGACTGCGAGCCGAAAAGCATGTCATTCACGTCGGCCTGCTCGACGCGGACGGAGTTCCAGTCGGCGTCCATCTCCTCGGCGATGAGCATGGGCAGGGTGGTCTTCATGCCCTGGCCGATCTCGGGGGACTTGGCCATGATGGTGATGACGCCGGTGGGGGCGATCTTGATGAAGGCCCAGGGGGAGAGGTCGGGGCGCGGGCCGCCGAATTGGGCTTCGGCCTTGGGCGCGAGGATGGGGTTGTAGAGGCCCAGAGCAACGCCTCCGCCCGCGAGTGAAGAGACTTTGAGGAAGGACCTTCGATCGAGTTGCATGGCTTGATCTCCTTACGACTTGTGCGCGGGTGCGGCGGCGTGGCCCGACTGCGCGGCGAGGTGGATGGCCTGGCGGATGCGCGGGTAGGTGCCGCAGCGGCAGAGGTTGCCGGACATGGCGTCGTCGATCTCGGCGTCGGTGGGGTGGGGCTTCTCGGCGAGCAGAGCGGAGGCGGTCATGATCTGGCCGGCCTGGCAGTAGCCGCACTGCGGTACGTCAAGGGTCTCCCACGCGACCTGCACGGGGTGGGTGCCGTCGGGCGAGAGGCCTTCGATGGTGGTGACGGCTTCGGTGACCGTCCCGACCTGGGTGAGGCAGGAGCGGACGGCCTGGCCGGCGATGATGACGGTGCATGCTCCGCAGAGGCCGAGGCCGCAGCCATACTTGGGGCCTTTGATGTCGAGGACATCGCGCAGGACCCAGAGGAGAGGCGTGTCGGGCGCCACATCGACGGTGCGGAGTTGCTTGTTGACGGTGAGCTTGAGGGACATGGGGCTTCCTCGCTTGGTTGGAGGGACGGGTTGTGCTTACCCTGAGATTATGCGACTGGGAGGGGGCCTTTGCAAGGGACGGGTGAGGGGGTGGGATGGTTTCAGTGGGCGAAAACGGTAAAGGGTCGGGCTTGTGCAAACCACACGGCGACGGACTATCGAGCAGGGAACTCGAGTTGGAAGGACTCGGTTGGAATGGATCGGGAAACGATCTCAGGTGATCTTTTCGCAGTCGGTAGTCGCGGGATTAAGAGAAAGTCAAATACTCTGCGTGTCGAAGAGAATGAAGGCAGTGGCGGGATGGGGAGCATGAAAGCAGGTCCTTCCCCTTCGGCTTCGCTCAGGGTCAGGATGACAATTTCTTGAGGGGGCGGAGATTCTGCGCGTCGCGCAGAATGACGGTGGTGGTGGGATGGGTGGGATGGGGCGCGGCTCGTTTTCGACTCCAGCGATCAGCCGTCGGCTATCAGCGGCCAGGTTGAGAGCGGGTCGCGATAAGATGGCTGGGTGCCTGCCTGGTTCTCAGCGGAGGCGATGGGGTTGGATTGCGATGAGTCATGGGACGGTCCAGCCGTATCGGCTGGATGGGAAGGTTGCGCTGGTGACGGGGGGCGCGAGCGGGATTGGCGCGGCGACGGCGCGGGAGCTGACGCGGGCGGGGGCATCGGTGTGGGTTGCCGATGTGAATGTGCAGGCGGCGGAGGGGTTGGCGAGTGAGTTGAAGGGCGCGCGGGCGATTGCGATGGATGTGACGAGCGCGGCGTCGATTGGGGCTGCGCTGGACCGGATCGATACGCTGGACATACTGGTGAACAATGCGGGGATTGGGCTGGTGGGTGACCTGCTCTCGACCAGCGAGGAGGACTTTGAGCGGGTGATGCGGGTAAATGTGCACTCGATCTACCTGGTGACGCGAGCGCTGCTGCCGCTGCTGCTGATCTCGCATGGGTCGATTGTGAATATCGGGTCGGTGGCGGGGTACGTGGGGGTGAAGCAGCGGCTTGCGTACTGCGCGAGCAAGGGCGCGGTGCTGGCGATGACGCGGCAGATTGCGGTGGATTACGCGAAGGAGATTCGCTGCAACTGCATTGCGCCGGGGACGGTGCAGACGCCGTTTGTGGAGGGGTACCTGGAGAAGTACCACGCGCATGAGAAGGAGAAGGTGCGCGAGGAGCTGCGCGCGCGGCAACCGGTGGGGCGGATGGGGACGCCAGAGGACGTTGCAGGGATGGTGCGGTATCTGTGCAGCAAGGAGGCGGAGTTTATTCAGGGTGCGGTGCTGCCGATCGATGGTGGATGGACGATGGCGTAGGGCAGTGGTTAGTGAGTAGTGGGTAGTGATTAGTAAGAGCGAAGGTGGGCGAGTGGGGGAGATTCGGATTACGCGGGTGCGGGTGGTGGATGTGCGGTTCCCGACTTCGCTGGGGAGCATTGGGTCGGACGCTGTGAACAAGGACCCCGATTATTCGGCGGCGTACTGCGTGCTGGAGACGGATGCGGGGGTGGAGGGGCATGGGCTGACGTTCACGCTGGGGCGGGGGAACGAACTGTGCGTCGCGGCGATTGAGTATCTGGCGAAGCAGGCGGTGGGGCGGAGCCTGAGTTCGATCACGGAGGACCTGTGCGCGTTCTCGCGGCTGCTGACAGATGACAGCCAGTTTCGCTGGCTGGGGCCGGAGAAGGGCGCGATCCATGTTGCGGCGGGCGCGCTGGTGAATGCGGTGTGGGACCTGTACGCGAAGGTGGAGGGCAAGCCAGTGTGGCGGCTGCTGGCGGAGATGCCGGCGGAGCAGATTGTGCGCGCGGTGGACTTCCGGTATATCGACGACGCGTTGACGCGCGCGGAGGCGCTAGAGATTTTGACGCGTAGCCAGAGCGGGATGCAGGAGCGGCTGGCGCAGCTGAAGGAGGAGGGGTATCCGGCGTATACGACTTCGGCGGGGTGGTTTGGGTTCGGCGATGAGAAGGTGCGGCGGCTTTGCCGGGAGGGGCTGGCGGAGGGGTGGACGCACTTCAAGCTGAAGGTGGGCGGCGAGCCGGCGGACGACCTGCGGCGGGCGATGCTGATGCGCGAGGAGATTGGGTGGGAGAACAAGTTGATGGTGGACGCCAACCAGAAGTGGGGCGTCGAGGAGGCGATTGCGCGGACGCGTGGGCTGGCTGCGGCGAAGCCTTACTGGATGGAAGAGCCGACGAATCCGGACGACGTGCTGGGTCATGCGCGGATACGGCGTGAGGTGCGGCCGGTGCGGATTGCGACGGGCGAGCATTGCCACAACCGCGTGATGTTCAAGCAGCTTTTTCAGGCGGAGGCGATCGATGCGTGCCAGATCGATAGCTGCCGCGTGGCAGGGGTGAATGAGAACCTGGCGATCATGCTGATGGCGGCGAAGTTTGGCGTACCGGTGTGTCCGCATGCGGGCGGGGTGGGGTTGTGCGAGTATGTGCAGCATCTATCATTCTTCGATTTTCTGCGCGTCTCGTGCGCGATGGAGGACCGGGTGATTGAATATGTCGACCATCTGCACGAACATTTTCTGGACCCGGTGCGGATTGTGCGGGGGCGGTATCAGCTGCCCACGCGGCCGGGATATAGCATTGAGATGAGGCCGGAGTCGCTGGAGCGGTATACGTTTCCGGGCGGCGAGGCATGGAGGGATTTGGCATGAAGTTGGTTACATATGTGGCAGGCGGCAAAGAGCCGAAGCCCGGCTTGGTTGTGGATGGCGGAATTGTGGACCTGGGCGCGGAGGGGTTTGCCGATGCGATCGCGTTTATCGCGGCGCCCCATTCGGTGCAGGTGGATGTGGCGGGACGCAAGCCGACGGCGACGATGGAGGAGGCGAAGCTGCTAGCGCCGATCCTGCGGCCGCCGCGGATCTTTTGCATTGGGTTGAACTATCTGGAGCATGCGGCGGAGTCGAAGATGAAGGTGCAGGCGGTGCCTACGGTGTTTTTCAAGCTGGCGTCGGCGGTGGTGGGGCCGGGCGCGGAGGTGGTGCTGCCCAAGGCGAGCACGCAGCCGGACTATGAGGCGGAGCTTGCGGTGGTGATCGGCAAGCCGGGGTACCAGATTAAGGCGGAGGATTGGGAGGAGCACGTCTTCGGCTATACGATTTTAAACGATGTGAGTGCGCGGGATGTGCAACTGGCAACGTCGCAGTGGTCGATGGGCAAGAGCTTTCCGACGTTCTGCCCTGTCGGCCCGTGGATTGTCTCGAAGGATGAGGTGGGCGATCCGCACAAGCTGGATATTGGGATTACGGTGAGTGGAGAGGTGTTGCAGAACTCGAATACTAGTTTGTTGATCTTCAATATTCCGGCGCTGATTGCGCATCTTTCGGGGATAGTGCCGCTGGAGGTGGGGGACATTATCTCGACGGGGACGCCGCCGGGGGTGGGGATGGGAAGGACGCCGCAGCGGTGGTTGCGGCCGGGGGAGGAGATGGTGGTGACCATCGAGAAGATTGGGGAGTTGCGGAATCGGACGGTAGCGGAGTGAACGCCGATGAGACCGCCTCTTTAAGCATCCAGCCGCCAAAATTTTGCCGAGCGAAACTGATCTTCGACCGTCTGTAGAAATGACTGAGAAGAGTATGGCGCTTCGACACGCCCGCTCTCCCGGTCTATATAACGGACTCCCCCAACGAGGATAGCCCATGAGCAAACCGTCCAGCCGGATGATTTGTATTGTCGCGGTGCTCCTTATTCCGATCGCGACATCCCCCACCCCTGTGCCGGGCCAGGCGGGTGAATCCCCGAAACCGGTAGCGGATGCGTTGCCCTCCTCGAACGCTCCGCCGGCTTTTGAAGTCTCCTCCGTCAAGCCAAATAAGTCCGGCAGCACAGGCTCCCACTCCGGCTTCAGCAATGATCGTTTCCTCGCAACCAACCTCTCTCTGGGATCACTCATTCAATACACCGCCTACGACGTTCCCGCATCGAGGATCGTCGGCGGTCCATCCTGGCTGAACTCTGAGATGTTCGATATCGATGCAAAGATCGACGGTCCAACTTTGGAACATCTGAATGCGCTCGACCGCGTCCAGGCGCGACTCGAGAAGCATGAGATAGTGCAGCGTCTGCTCGCCGACCGCTTCAAACTCGCCGTCCACTGGGAAACGAGGGAGTTCCCTGTCTATGCCTTGGTGGTATCGAAAAACGGCCCGCGCCTCACCGCGACGAAGCACCCGGACAAGGGGATCGACGCCGACTGGGGCAACGGCACGCTCACAGCGAAGCAGGTATCGATGCAGGACCTGGCCCAGACCCTCACTCAAGTACTCTCAAGAGAGCTGGGTCGAGATGTCATTGACAAGACCGGCATCGCCGGCCGCTACGACCTGACGCTCAAATGGACGCCGGATAATGGTGCCTCTGCCGCTGCGTCCGATGACGCACAGACACCCGCCGATGCAGGCCCGTCCATTTTTACCGCGATCCAGGAACAGCTCGGCCTTAAGTTGGAGTCGACTAAGGCTCCCGTCAAAGTGCTTGTGATCGACCACGCGGAGATACCCTCTGCAGACTAGCGCGATTATTCGTGTGCGGGGGGTGGGGGTGGGGCGGTGGATGAGGGGACGGGTTTGCCGTCGGTGGTGGTGGGGTCCATGAGTTCGACGCGGGTGCCGTCGGGGTCGAAGAGGTTGAGCTGGCGCTTGCCGTTCTTGCCGACGTGCGGGGTGAGGGGTTTGGTGTAGGCCTTGAAGGCGGGGCGGGCCTGGAGGGCGGTGACGGCGGCGGCGAGCGAGGGGACTTCGAGAGCGATATGGTTGTCGCTGCCGAGGCTGGCGGGTTGCTGGCTGTGCAGCATGAACTCGACGTAGTCGGGGCTGTCGGGGAGCTGCATGTTGATCCAGTTGAGGACGGGAGGGCCGCCGCCGCGCCAGATCTCGTGGAAGCCGAGGACCTGCGAGTAGAAGTCGAGGGCACGCTGGGTGTCGAGGACGACGAAGCCGGCGTGCATGATGTGCTGGGAGATGCGCGTGGCGGGGAGGTATTGGCCGGCGCCCTGGGCCTCGACGCTGGCGGGCTGGGGCTGGGAGAATTCGATCGACGTGCCTTCGGGATCGTGGATGGTGAAGACGAGGTCGCCGGTGCGGGTGCGGCTGGAGTGGGCCGGGACGGCGACGCCTTTGGAGGCGAGGTAGAGACGCATGGCCTCGAGGTCGTCGGTGAGGAAGCAGATGTGGCTGAGGAAGTTTCTGGTGTTGGGCGGTGGGTCGCTGAGGAGTTCGACGTATTGGTGGTCGTTGACTTTGAGGAAGGCGACGGAGGTGTCGGTGGAGTTGGGCTTTTTGCGGTCGTAGGAGAGGTCGAAGCCGAGGAGGTCGTGCCAGAAGAGGAGGGATTGCGGCATGTCGGTGACGTAGTAGGCGACGTGGGAGATGCCGGTGATGGGGGGGCGGGTGGGGGTGGTTTGGGCGGGGAGGGGTATGGTGAGGACGACGAAGAAGAAGGCGATTGTGAGCGGGATGGTTGTTCGCGATGGCATAGGGCCTACCTAACGTGTTTGCCGAAACAGAGAGGGCCAGAAGAATGGGATGAACATTTTCGCCATGCTATTCGGTCCAACGATCCCTTGTTTGACGAGCCTAGTCCGCAATATAAGGACTGTCGCCGCATAGCCGATGCCAACAAAGACACCAGCAAAGAGAACGGCGAGGAGGAGAGCGGGCCATCCCATGAAGGCGAAATTTGAGAAATACCATATGCCGTTGCGCCTGACGAACTCTGCCGTAGCGCTTGAATCGAGCGAGTTACCGTCCTCGGCCTTGTAATGCACCTGGATCGGAACGGAAGCGGAGTCCCCAGTAATTGCTGGAAGAGCGTCGGTCGGAAAAATATTTAGTTCGTATGGTGAACTACTGAAGTGGCCGAGGTTCTTTTTGCGCTCTACCGGATCGAGAGTGGGGTCTAATACATCTGCGGGAGTCTTTGAGTGGCTCGACAGAGCCGCCATCAACCCGGTTATCTGGTCTCCGTCGCTCTTCGATGATGAGGCTTGTCCTGTTGCGAAAATCATCGAACCGCAGAGGCTAACGATTGTGAGCGCATTGCGAAGGGAGAGCGGTGATGAGATTCGGGCGGTGAATGGGCGGGGGAACATTTTATGTCGGGCCTTCAGCCCTCTGCTCTTCTATCGCGTTGCTACCTAGGCCTTCGGCCTAGGCTGGTATGTTGTCGCGCCTTTGGCGCTGGTTCGGGGGATAGTGGACGGGTTGAGCCCCGACGGTTATCTCGACACGAAGTAGGACTATCTCCACATGAAGTAGAAGCCGGGGGCCTGGTCGAGGAGTTTGCTGGGGTTGGGGAAGAGGGAGTCGGAGTCGTCGGTGAGGGTGGCGAGCAGACCGTTTTTGCCGGGGCGGGCGATGCTGGGTTCGCCGTTGATGCCGGCGGCGCGGGCAGTGTCGATGAGGGCGACGCGGAAGCCGCCGATCTTGTCGATGAGGCCGAGCGGGATGGCCTGCTGGCCGGTCCAGACCTGGCCGGTGGCGAGGGGGCGAATGCGCTCGTCGGAGGTGTGGCGGCCGGTGGCGACGTCGTGGACGAACTGGCCGTACATGTTATCGACGAGGGACTGGAAGTAGGCCTGCTCCTCGGGGGTCATATCGCGGGTGGGGTCGCCGGCGTCCTTGAGGGTGCCGGCGTGGATGACGACGTTCTTAAGCTTGGCCCACTTCCAGAGGTCGCCGTAGTTGGTCCACTCCATGATGACGCCGATGGAGCCGACCACGGAGGCGTCGTTGGCGTAGATCTTGTCGCAGCCGGTGGCGATGTAGTACGCGCCGGACGCGCCGACGGACTCAATGGAGGCGACGACCTTCTTGTTGGGGTGTTCGCGGCGGACGCGGACGACCTGGTTGTAGATCTCCTGCGAGGCCGCGGCGCCGCCGCCGGGGGAGTTGATGTGCAGCACGATGGCCTTGATGGAGGAGTCGTCGCCGAACTTCTGCAGCTGGTTGTCGACGGTGTCGGCGTCGAGGATGACGCCGGTGAGGTCGATGACGCCGATCCTGGAGCCGCCGAGGCCGTCGAGCGAGCCAGACTCGTCGCCGGTGAGGCTCTTGGTGATGGACCAGACCATGGCGGTGATGAGCAGGGCGATGACAGCGAAGGAGCCTCCGATGACCGCGACCCAGAACCAGGCGGAGCGGCGCGGGCGCGGTGGCAAGCCGTAGGCGGGGTAAGGCGAGGGCTGCGCATACGGGTTGCCGTACGCGTAGGCCGGGGTCTGCGCGTAGGGGCTGGGCGGCGGCGGCGGGGCTGCGGGCGGTGGCGGCGGGGTTGGCTGGTCTTCCGGCATGATGTGGAGTTTAGAACATTTCCCTTGTTCTTGCGACGCGGGGCGGCGATTGGGCTTGAGCGGCGGAGCAGGCGCTGGGCCCGCAAAGAGACCGCGCCGCGGCGCAATTTAAAATGGACAAAGTCGTATGTACGAACGTCTAATCAATGCAGTATGATGGACCGCGCCCTTCGCATCGCCTCATCTGTGGGGGATTGCGGTGGGATTTTCGCTCCGAATGCGGACGGTAAAGCGTTCCGGATGGAATTTGGGCCTTGGGCTGAGCGCAACACAACGAAATGACCCTGAGGAACCGATGGCACGTCCTTTTCTAAGCATTGTGATTCCCGCGTACAACGAGAGCGCCCGCATCGAGCAGACGCTGGAGCGGGTGACGTGGTGCGTCGAGGAGCAGGGCTGGGACGCGGAGATCCTGGTGGTCGATGACGGCTCGCGCGATGCGACTGGGCAGATTGTGGAGCGCTGGATGGAGCGCTACCCGCGGCTGAAGCTGGTGAAGAACGATGGCAACCGGGGCAAGGGCTACTCAGTGCGCAACGGGCTGCTGCAGGCGGCGGGCGAGGTGGTGATGTTTACCGACGCGGACCTTTCGGCGCCCATGCAGGAGGCCGATCTGCTGATGGCGGCGATCGCCAACGGCGCGGATGTGGCGATCGGGTCGCGCTGGCTGGACAAGACGCGGCAGACGATGCATCAGCCGCTGTACCGGCGGTTCTTCGGGCGCTGCTTCAACTTTGTCACGCGCCTGGTGATGGGTCTGCCGTTCAAGGACACGCAGTGCGGCTTCAAGGCCTTCCGGCGGCCGGCGGCGCAGATCATCTTCCGGCTGCAGCGGATAGAGCGGTGGGGGTTTGACCCGGAGATTCTGTTTATCGCGCGCAAGCTGGGGTACGAGATCCGCGAGGTGCCAGTGACCTGGGGCCACGATGAGCGCAGCCGCATGAGCTACCTGAAGGACGGCATGAAGATGCTGGAGGAGATGGCGGTGATCCGGGTGAACTCGCTTGCCGGGCGGTATGACGAGGACATTGCGGCGCTGAAGGACACCAGCGGCATGGTGACTCCGCAGGTGAACCACGTGAAGGTAAGCGCGAGCCCGCAGGCCCAAGGGTAGGGCGCGCCGCAGGTGCTGCGTGCCGGGCTGATTGCGCTTTCAACAAACAAATGGGTGCGGGGGTGGGGGGAGCGGTCGCGCGCGGGGCGGCGGCTGGCGTCGCGGTTTGTTGCAGGGACGACGGTGGAAGACGCGGTTGCGGCGTGCGAGCGGGTGAACGCCGAAGGGATCGCGGTGTCGCTGGATTCGCTGGGCGAGAGCGTGACGGTGGAAGCCGAGGCCCGCGCGTCGGCGGAGGTGTACCACCGGCTGCTGGAGGCGATTGCGACGCGCAACCTGAACGCGAATGTGAGTCTCAAGCTCTCGCAGATGGGTATGGATATTGCCCCGGAGTTGGCCGAGGGAATTGTTGGCGGGTTGGTGGGGCACGCGGCGGCGCAGGGCGGGTTTGTGCGCATCGATATGGAGGGGTCCGCCTATACCGAGGCGACGATTGCGATGACGGAGCGACTGCATCGGCGATGGCCGGGCGGCGTGGGGACGGTGCTGCAGGCGTATCTGTATCGCACGAAGGCGGACGTGGAGCGGCTGCTGGAGCAGGGGATTCGCATCCGCCTTTGCAAGGGCGCATACCGGGAGGGGCCGGAGGTCGCGTTCCCCGCCAAGGCCGACGTGGACGCAAACTACGCAGCGCTGATGAAGAGAATGGCGACGTATTCCAGGGACGGCACGGGGGTCTTCTGCGGAATCGCCACGCACGATGAGGCCATTGTGGACGAGATGCGGCAGTTTGTGCGCGAGAGGGAGGTGGCGAAGAGCGCGTTCGAGTTCCAGATGCTCTATGGGGTGAGACGCGACCTGCAGCGGAGACTGGCGCGGGAGGGGTATGGGGTGCGCGTGTACCTTCCGTTTGGGACGAATTGGTATCCGTACTTCATGCGGAGGCTGGCGGAGCGGCCGGAGAACCTGCTTTTTCTGGCAAGAAACTTCTTCCGTGGATAAAGGTATCAGCGGTCGCCGGAGTAGGGTTCGCCCATCAGCAGGGTGCGGATGGTGGAGCGCTCGCCATCGGAGAACTGGGCGCGGAAGGCGGGCGAGTCGATGACCTGCTCGCGCTGCCCGGGCGGCATCTCGGCCAGGTCGATGACGGCGCGGGCCATGGGTCGCTGGCGCTCGGGGGGAGCGGCCTTGAGGGCGTTCGAGGCGTTGCGATACTCCTCACGCTGCTGCGGATTCAGGCGCTCCAGCGCCTCGTTGCGGTCGAGGATCCGCGCGCGCTTCTGGGGGTCCATATTGTTGAGCTGGGCGAGCCGGTCGCGCATGCTCTGCTGCATCTGCGGATCAAGCAGGCGAAAGCCGGGCTCATTCTCCAGGGCGCGCTGCTGCTCCGGCAGCGAGAGGTTCTTGTGGTTCTCCATCCACTGGGCGAGGTTTCCTGCGTGGGCGGCCGGCCGTGCGGCCGCGTTTGGGGCCGCATTCGCGGGCGGCCGGACAGGGATGTTCGGCGCGGCGCGGGCCTGGGCGCGCTGGGCGGCGCGCTGCTGTTGTCTGGCGGCAGCTGCCGGGGACCTTTGTCCAAAGCCGCGCGCGAACGCGAGGCCACCCGTAAGCGCCAGGCAAAGTGCCGCGCCGAGACAGAGCCGGGTTGGGAGAGACTGCCTCATGATGTGGGCGGCTTGCTCAGTGGGACCGCTCTTACCTCTTCTTCGCAACGGCTGTGCAGCTGAACCTTCGGCGGATGCCGCCGCTTGTCTGCCGCGTCCCCTGGCTATAGCAGGAGTCTACTGCGAGGGGCTGAAACCGCGAATATCTTTCGTAACCTCCGGAAGCGGGATTGGCACAGTGAAGCATGGTTAGCTCTGCGGCGGGGTGGATCCGGGGTTGTTGTCCTGACCGGCGGCGCTGTCCTCAAGGATCTGGTCCACCTGCTGCTCCGCCTGCACGTTCTTATCGAGAAGCTGAAGATCGCTCACGGTCGCAGACACCTGCACCGGCGCGTGCGGGTGGGTGAAGTTGACGACGCCGATGCCTCCGCCGCCGAGAACCAGCACCAGGGCCATGGCCCCGGCAAGCGCGGGACGGAACTGGCGGCCGGTATTGAACTGCAGGCGCGTGCGCAGTCTCTCGAAGAAGCCGGCGGCCGGCGCGGCCTGTTCCTCGCGCAGGCGGACCGCCAGCTTCTGGTCGAAGTAGGGCGAGACCGCGGGGGCCTTCCAGGTGTCGAGCAGCGAGAAGGTGGCCTCAAAGGCGGCGAGCTCGGCCGCGCAGGCCGTGCAGGTGGCGATGTGGGCGCGGGCCGCGGCGAGCTTGGCACTGCCGGCGGCGCGGGCCGCGGGTGCAGCGGCCTCGAGCAGCAGATCGGGGAGAGCGGCTTGGCAGAGTTTGCAGTTCATCGTGTGTTCCTTCCTTTCCTTCGCCGGCGCGTCGAGCTGTTGCGGTGCGCGCCTTGTGCGATCTGAAGCAGGCAGGGAATGTTGCCGGTCTTCAGCAAAACGGTATCGAGCAAATTCAAATCCCGTACATCCGGGTCTTCCTTGAAGACTTGCGGGCCGTCATAGAAATGGACGGGATGGCCGGAGCAAAGTCTCATCTAAACGAACTCCTTCAATCTCTCGCGCAGGGTCTGGTAGGCGCGGAAGAGCAGCGACTTGGTGGCGGACTCGCTGAGCTTCAAGACATCGCCGATCTGGCGGTAGTCCATGTCCTCGTACTTATGCATCAGCACAGCCATGCGCTGGCGTTCGGGCAGCGCGAGGACGCACTCGCGGATGGCGTTCATCCGCTCCCGGCGCAGCATGGAAGCCTCCGCTCCCAGCGTGCTGTCGGCGACGTCCGGGGTCGAGCCGGTCTCCTCGTCGGCGGCGTCGAGATAGATCGTGGAAGCGTTGCGCTCGTGGCGGTTGTCGCGCGCGTAGTTCACGCCGAGGTTGGTGGCGATGCGGTACAGCCACGTGCTGAAGCGGGCCTCCGCGCGGTAGGTCTCGCGCGAACGGTAGACCCGGAGAAAGACCTCCTGCGCCAGCTCTTCGGCGATCGCCTGGTTGTGCACCATGCGGTACATGAAGTTGACGATCGGCTTGCGATACTTCTGGATCAGGAAGTCGAAGCCGGACATATTGCCGGCGCGCAACTCGAGCATGATGGCGGAGTCTTCCATCGCGGCGAAGTGCCCGGCGCCCTGCGGCACCGGTCCCCGCGCGGCTGCATCTGCAACTCCATCCAGGAAGCCCGGATTGACGGCCAGCGTTGCCATATCATCTGTAACCCCATCTTCCTCGTGAGGTTGCGTCAAATCGGCAAAATCCGCTGGAGTTTCATCGCGTTCCGTGCCTTCGGGAGGGGGGTCGCCGGCGCCGGGCGGGCCGGTCCCAGACGAGGTTCCAGACGGGGTCGCGGCGGGGGCGTCGGGCCTGCGCGGATTCTGGATTCGAGCGGGCATCTGGCTTGGGCTATTGTACGGGCCGGGGAGGGGCAATTTGCACCGGAATCCATGCGGGGGAGGGTACCGAACAGGCACCGCGTCCGGCTAAAAGCCGCTCTGCCTCAGGCAGTTGCGGGGAGGGTTGCCGCGGAGGTCGCGGTGCGGCGCCGGCCGCTCCATGTGGTGCGCTGGTGCGGCCGGCGGCGAGCGGTGTATGCTGTGGGGAGTACGGGCTTTGCCGGAGGCCGGATGGGGCCCTCCGGGCTCGAGGCCGGGCGCATAACTCAGCGGTAGAGTGCCACCTTCACACGGTGGAAGTCGTAGGTTCGAATCCTGCTGTGCCCACCAAATTTCAAGGACCAAGCTGCCGGGAGAGTGAAGGAAAGGAACGCGTCCACGACCGTTTTTGCCTTCCCATGGCGGTCTTGCTTGGTTGTGTCAGCCTCGGGGCAGGGCATAGCGCACAAGTTCAAAGCTGGTGTCTGCGTCCGACAGGGTGATCTCAATCGCCTGATTGATCATCTCATTCGGACCGAGTTCGTCCAGGACAATGCCGAAGAGTTCCGTCTCGTCTTCCGCGGACGTTGAATCTGGCCCATTGATGCAAACCAAGCCGGAGTGAATAGGAACGTCCGCATACTGCCCTTTGGAACCCGACTGATCGGCGGGGCCGCGTAGGGCGACGGCGTTCCGAAGCGTCCCACCGGTGCTAGACTGCAAAGGCACTCGCGGGCCGCAAAGGGCCGCAGAGGGCCGCCAAGGGCTGCGGAGAGGCCAATGCCGATTGCGACATCGCTCAGGAGATTGCTTTCAACGGTCGTCGCGGCGTTTTGCCTTGCTCTCTCCGCCATTGCGCAAGTCCCTGTAGCTTCTCCTGCTGCGCTCACCGCGGCGCAGGTGGCGCTGTGCGATCCGCACAAGTCGTGCGATCACGGGCTGTGCGACGCGAGGACATGCAACGATACCTTGCTGGACCATGAGCAGATGCTGGTCCAGCTGCACATCACCTCGCTGCGCCCGGGACCGGCCAATCACAAGGATGCGCCTCCTCCCAACTTCGACGAGTCGAAGGCGAACCCCTATCCGGAGCTGCCCAATCCGCTGGTCCTGAACAACGGCAGGAAGGTCACGACAGCGAAGGAGTGGTGGCAGCAACGCCGCCCGCAGATCGTCGAATCCTTCGATCGCGAGGTCTACGGCCGCGTCCCAAGAGACACGCCCAAGGTGACCTGGGAGGTCGCCAGCGAGGCCAACGAGATGGAGGGGGAGTTTCCGGTCGTGACCAAGCAGTTGGTCGGACACGTCGACAACTCCTCTTATCCGCTGATTGCGGTCGACATTCGGCTCACGCTCACCACTCCGGCAAACGCTGTTGGACCGGTGCCGATCATCCTGAAGTTCAGTTCGTCGGCGGCGCCCTTGCCGTCAGCTGCACGGGTCTCGCGCGCGGCGCCGGTGGAACCCTGGAAGCAGGAGATTCTGGAGAAGGGTTGGGGCTACGCCGTTCTCTCTACGACGAGCATTCAAGCGGAGAACGGCGCGGGGCTCAGGAGCGGCATCATTGGGCTGGTCAACAAGGGCCAGTTCCGCAAGCCCGACGATTGGGGCGCGCTGCGGGCCTGGGCGTGGGGAGCCGACCGCGCCATGGATTATTTCGAAGCGGACCGATCCGTCGATGCGAAGCAGGTTGGCGTCGAGGGCCACTCCCGCGATGGCAAGGCCGCGCTGATCACGATGGCGTACGACCAGCGGTTTGCCATCGCGTATGTCAGCTCTTCGGGCACCGGCGGGGCCAAGCTGTTGCGACGGAACTTCGGCGAACCCATTGAAGACCTAGCCGCCGAGCGCGAGTACCACTGGATGGCGGGCAACTTCCTGAAGTATGCGGGCCCGCTCACGGCAAACGATCTGCCCGTCGATGCGCATGAACTCATCGCAATGTGCGCGCCGCGACCGGTCTTCCTCAGCGGCGGCGCCACCGTCGGCTCACCCAACGACGCCGCCGCCGACCCGCCGGGATCGTTTATGGCAGCGGTCGCGGCGGGCCCCGTCTACAAACTCCTCGGCAAGAAGGACCTGGGAACCACCACTATGCCGCCGATCGCAACGCCCTTGATCGATGGAGATCTCGCCTTCCGCCAGCACACCGAAGGACACACCGATGCACCCAACTGGCCCACCTTCCTGACCTTCGCCAGCCGTTACCTCCACGCGCCCGCTCCTCGCGGCGCAATTGCTCCCTAGCGGTCCGCGAAGTGAGCGGGTCAGGCTGGAAATCGCTCAGCCGCGCGGGCCCTGGCCTTGGCTGCCTCTTCCTCTCGATTTCGCGGCGGCGCATTTGTTTCCAGTGAACAGAGAAGCTGAGTCGAGATTGCGGCGACGGAATCGATTGCGGCCAGGAATGCGACTTCATTCGCCTTCGACGGCTTGTTGAAGCCGCTGATCTTTCTGACGAACTGGAGGGACGCCGCGCGGACCTCTTCCGGGGTGACGGGCGGATCGAAGTTGAAGAGCATCTTGATATTCCGGCACATGGATGAGCCCCTTCCTCCATTCGGACTGGAAACTGAAGTTGGGCAATTGTTACTCATTTCGTCTGGGTTCGGATAGCCCTCTCCGCATGGCGAAGGGCGCGGGCGTAAACTCTGTCGGGCCGTCTGTTTTTCGGAGATACACTACTCGAGGCTCTTAGGGATACGTTCGGAGCGAAGATTGGCGGGTCTGAGACGCAGCTCACGGCAGCGCCGATTCAGATGAAAACACGGTAGCATCCTCATTACGATTGCCATGCGAACGACACCCTTCTGCCTCTTCCTCCTGACGCCGTTGTTGCTGGCCCAGACCCCGGTGTCCCCACCCGGATCGTTCACCACCTGCACCATCTGCCACGGTGACGATGCAAACGGCACGGCGCGCGGCCCCAGCATTCTTCCGTTTGTTGCCTCCCATTCGGACCAGGAGATCACCACGGTGGTGCGGAGTGGGCGTCCCGGCCGCGGCATGCCCGCCTTCGACCTCAACGACTCGGATCTGAAAGCTCTGCTCGGCTACCTGCGGAGCCTGAGCAGTCCGGCGTCCGGCGCAAACGCAGCGGGAGTGCCGGGGCGCGGTGGGCGCGGCGGCGGCCGCGGCGGCCCGATGTTCCAGCCGCATCCGGCCACGCTCAAGCTTCAGGACAGTCGCACGCTCGACGGCACGCTCACGAGTTTGACTCCGTTCAATGCCACGCTGTTGACGGCCGACGGAAAATTTCATTTGCTGACACGCAGTGGCGACACCTACGCCGAGCGCCCCATTGAGCCAAAGCGCGACTGGACCAGCTACGACGGCGGCTACACCGGCAACCGCTATAGCTCGCTCGACCAAATCAATTCGGCCAATGTGAAGCACCTGGCGCCCGCGTGGATCTTTCCGGTTCCCAACGCGCCGAGGCTGGAGGTGACCCCCGTCGTGGTGGATGGCGTGATGTACATTACCGGCGCCAACGAGGCCTATGCGCTCGATGCCGTCACCGGCCGCCAGATCTGGGCGTTCCGCACGCCGCGCACCCCGGGCGTGCTCAGCGAGGCGGGCGGCGGCGCCAATCGCGGGGTCGCCCTCTCGGGAGACCGCGTCTTCATGATCACGGACAACGCGCACCTGCTGGCGCTCGACCGCCTCACCGGCCACAAGCTGTGGGACGTCACGATGGGCGATACGAAGGACGGCTACAGCGCGAGTGCCGCGCCGATGGTCATCGGCGACCTGGTGCTCTCCGGGATCGCCGGCGGCGACGAAGGCGCGCGCGGCTTTCTCGATGCATACGACGCTGCTACCGGTAAGCGCGCGTGGCGCTTCTGGACCATCCCGATGCCCGGCGAAAAGGGCTCGGAGAGCTGGGTCGGCAGCGCGCTCCAGCACGGGTGCGGCGCCACGTGGATCACCGGCTCCTACGACGCCGCACTGGGATTGGTCTACTGGGCGGTGGGCAATCCCTGCCCGGACTTCAACGGAGATGAGCGGGGAGGCGACAACCTGTACACGGACAGCGTGGTCGCGCTGGACGTGAAGACAGGGGAGTTGAAGTGGCACTTTCAGTTTACGCCGCATGACACACATGACTGGGACTCCAACGGGCCGCTGGTGCTCGTCGACCAGCCCTGGCAGGGGCAGCCCCGCAAGCTGCTGGCGCACGCCGATAACAACGGCTTCTTCTTTGTCCTCGACCGTACGGACGGGAGGCTGCTGCTCGCCTCGCCCCTGGGCGCACAGAACTGGACCACCGGCTACGGCAAGGACGGCCGCCCCGTCGTGACCGACCACTTCGAGTCCTCGCTGGAGGGAACGCAGACCTGCGCAGCCAGCGCCTCGAAGTGGCTGTCCTCGTCCTTCGATCCAGCATCGAATCTATTCATCGCGCGCGTCTCCGAGGGCTGCAGCTCCGTTCGCAAGGACCCGCGGCCGCCCCAGTTGGGCCAGCGGTTCTTCGGCGGCAGCGGCTTTGGGGGCGGCAGCAGCCAGGCCTTTGTCCGCGCCGTGCGCCTCGATACCGGCGCTAAGGTGTGGGATTATCCCCTGCTCGAAGGCGGGGAGTCCGGCGTGCTCGCCACTGCCGGAGGACTTGCCTTCTTCGGCGAGAACGGCGGGACCTTCACCGCACTGGATTCCAAAACGGGAGTCCCTGTGTGGCACTTCGAGACCGGCCAGCCCTGGCGCGCGTCGCCCATGACCTACATGGTCGGCGGGAAGCAATATGTGGTCCTTGCCGGGCAGGGCGGGATCCAATGTTTCGCCCTCGTGCCATAGCGGGGGACTTTGCTGCCCGTACCCTGTGGCCCAAGCGAAGTGGCCGAGGCAGGCAACCCAGGGAGAGGTATCCAACAAGGTGCCAAAAAGGCGCGCGAGCGCCTTGCCGATTCCGCGGAGGCCCCATACTCTGGACTCAGGAGCCCTCCCCATGAGCTACCAAGAACTCCTCGCCCGCACCGACGAGCTGACCGACACCGTGCAGGTCGTCACGCAATCGTTCAAGGACCTCAAAGCCGACCATCGCCCCAACGGCCCCGAGTGGTTTCGCTGGCAGATCTATGACGACAAGACGTCAAAGGTGATGGGGATTGTCGCGCTCGACGAGCCGTCGGAGAAGGCTTTGTCTTTATCCGATACGAAGGTGCTGCTGCGGAGGCGCGCTTTGAGTCTCCTGCTTTAGGTTGGCACGAGCTACGAGTTCACCCAAGCATCATGGCTCCTCGTGGCCATCTTCCGCGGTGACCAAGGTTCGCCTCGATTTGCGATAGACGTTGGCGACCGAAAGCGTCCAGAGCGGAACCAGATCGACCCCAGGCACGAGCTTGGCGAGGAACGAAGGTAGAAACTCCCAGTGCAAGCCCAGGAGACTAACCATCGCGACCCCAATTCCAAGATCGAGGGCGTCGTCGGCGGGCGACAGGGCGCCTTCCATAAACAGCGGGACAAAGATGAGCTGGAGCGCATCCGCGACGATGGCGAGGACCATCGCCACCTGGAAGCGTGTGCGCGGCGGGATGAGATTGGCGTCCTGAGTCACGGCGACCCTTCCGTCGGAGAGAAAAGCGAGAGTGCCGGGATTATGCCTTTGACGAACGGCCAGGGGCGATCTCTCCATGCGATTTTACTGTGAAGGGATGGCCGGCGCCGAAGGTATCCTCACAACTCCGGTGGGTGTTGCTGACGCTGAGGGGCGGGCGTTGCTGGGGCCTGGGAGAAGAATCCGGTGAAGGGTTCGAGGCGTAGGCGAATGAATGGAACGCGTCCACAACTTTCGACGGCATCTCGTCGCGATTTTGCTTGGTCATAAGTTCGTGTCCCGCGCCGGCGATGGGAAGCAGCGCGGTGCGCGCAGGGATGAGCTTCAACGCCGCGGTCATCTCGTCGAGGGAGCCAAACCCGTCGCGCGTACCGTGGACGAAGAGCGCGGGGGTCTGGAGTTGCGGGAGATGCGCGGTCCGCAACTCTTCGGGCCGTTGCGGCGGATGGAGTGGATAGGAGAGCAGAAGCAGAGCGTCGACGATGCCGGGTTCCTCGGCGCAGAGCATCGACGCCTGCCTTCCTCCATACGAATGACCGCCCAGGAACATGCGCGCCGAGGTCTGGCGCCGCATGGAGGCGATGGCGGCTTTGAGTCCCTGGCGATCGCGCTCTGCGCTGCCGCGTTGCGGCGGGCCGTGGGGCCGCGCCTGGCGAAACGGAAGATCGCAACGGAGGACGGTGAAGCCTGCGGCGCAGAATGCAGCCGCAAGGGTGACAAGCAGCGGCGAGTTGCAGTTGGCCCCCGCGCCATGCGTGAGGACGAGGCAGTCGCCGCCCGGTGCAGCCGGGCTGTGCAGGTACCCTCGGACGGGTACCTCATTCGTGTCGTCCCGGAATTCTCGATCGTTGTGCATAGCGGATGCCAGTGCAACCGATGGCCGTGAATCGAAATCGTCCACCCAAGTATGCCGGTTCCCGGGAAGGCGAGGCCAGGGGGACGTGGTTATAGCCGGGGCGATTTTGCCGGCGGGCACGGGCAGCCTGGAGCTGAGCGGGTTGCTTGGGGGGCCGGTTGCTTGGGGGCTAGAACGGCGCCGGGGCCTCCGGAGAGGCTGCGGCGCAGTTTGAGGGCGAATGCCGTATCGGGGATCGACGCCTTGGGATTACATTAGGAGACGCGCTCGAATCGTGATGTCCCAAACTGCCCTCTCGCTGCCGGCCTTCGATGTCGGTTGTTGGAACCGAAGAGCCCGATGGGCGAGAGCCTGGAGAAGAAATGAACCAGAACTCGCGTGTCGCCCCAATCCTTGCCGCCGTCCTTTGCGTTTTGCTACCTTGCGCCGTCGCTGCGCAGACTGCTGCGCCCTCCTTCGAGACTCTGCGCAAGGAGTTCCTCAGCCCGCCCGACGCCGCCAGGCCCATGGTGCGCTGGTGGTGGTTCGGCGCTGCGGTGGTCAAGCCGGAGATCCTGCACGAGCTGGAGCAGATGAAGGCCGACGGGATTGGCGGCGCGGAGCTGGCCTTTGAATATCCCGAAGTGCTCGACGATCCCGCCAAGAATCTCAAGAACCTGCCGTTCCTCTCGCCGGAGATGCTGGACGACATCACCTACGCGCAGTCCGAGGGCCGCAAGCTTGGGCTACGCATCGACGTTACGCTGGGCAGCGGATGGCCCTATGGCGGCCCCAACACGCCGCTGTCAGAGGCCTCGAGCCGCTTGCGCACGGCCGAAGTTGCGGTGGCCGCTCAGGCGACGACGATTGCGGTGCCCAAGCTGGCCGAGGGTGAGTCGCTCCTCTCCGCGGATATTGTCAACTCCATCGCCCCGGCAGCCCCTGCCGCCCTCGCAGCGCCCGCGCCCGTCGCCGCGCCGCCTGCGGGCGCGTTCCCGGGCCGGGGTCGCGGCTTCGGTCCGCCTGCCCCCAGATGGGATGCCGCCTCCGCCACGCCGCTCACCGTCACCGGCGCCACCGTCACCGTAACCCCATCCGACAAACCCCGCGTCGCCCTCTTCTTCATCGCCGGCCACACAAGACAGACAGTCAAGCGCCCCTCCGTCGGGGCCGAGGGCTGGGTGCTCGACCATTTCAGCCACGATGCCGTCGCCGATCACCTCCAGAAAGTCGGTGAGCCGCTGCTTAAGGCGTTCGGCGCGACTCCGCCGTATGCGATCTTCTCGGATTCGCTCGAAGTCTACGAAGCCGATTGGACTCCAACCCTCCCCGCCGAGTTCCTCAAGCGCCGCGGCTACGATCTCGTCCCTCATCTGCCCGAACTCGTCGCCGGCGGCACGCCCGCCGCCCAGACCATCCGCCACGACTGGGGCAAGACCCTCACCGAGCTGATCGACGAGAACTACCTGAAGCAGGTCAACGACTGGGCAATCGCCCACGGCACAAAGTTCCGCTCCCAGACCTACGGCGACCCCGATGTCAGCTTCTCCAGCCAGCGCTTCGTCTCCCTGCCCGAGGGCGAGGGCCCCAACTGGCGCGGCTTCTCCTCCATGCGCTGGGTCACCTCCGCCAACCACATCTTCGGCAACAACGTCACCTCGGCCGAGGCCTTCACCTCGCTGCACGTGCCGGTTTTCCGCGCGACGCCGCTGGACATGAAGGTCGTCGCCGACCTCCACTTCATCGTCGGGACAAACCAGATCATCTGCCACGGCTGGCCCTACTCGCCGCCCGATGGCGAAGTCCCCGAGCCCGGCTGGTCGCTCTACACCGGCGGCGCCTTCAACGACCACAACCCCTGGCATCCCGTCATGCCTTCCGTCGCGCGCTACATCCAGCGCATCAGCTTCCTCATGCGCCAGGGCCAGCCCGCCAACCAGGTCCTCATCCTCCTGCCCACCGACGACGCCTGGGCCTCACTCGCCCCCGGCAGCATCTCCGTCTCCGGCGCAATGGGCCGCCTCATCCCCGCGCAAATCATGTCCTCCATCCTCTCCGCCGGCTATAACGTCGACTACATCGACGCCGACGCCGTCAACCGCCTTGGCATCCACCACCCCATTCTCATCGTCCCGCCCACCGATCGCATCCCCGTCGAAACCCTCCGCAAAATCCAGGCCTACGTCGCCGCCGGGGGCAAAGTTATCTCCGTCGGCCATCCTCCCTCCACCGATCCCGAGGGCAAACCCCTCCCCGCCGAGATCACGCAGCTTTCGCAACAGCTCTTCGATCCGGCCAAATCCGCATCGGTGCCTGATGCCACCCAACTCACCGACGCCCTCCTCAAAGCCGCCACACCCGACTTCCAACTCGCCACCACCGACGACACCCTCAAGGCCCAGATCGGCTTCATCCGCCGCAAGCTCCCCACCGCCGACATCTACTTCGTCGCCAACACCGCCAACCAGCCCGTCGACACCACCGTCGCCGCATTCGGCACCAAATTCACCCACGGCGAAGCCTGGGACCCCGACACCGCCGCCTCCGCCCCCGCCTCACCCACCGCCCCACCCCGCCACCTCGCCGCCTACGAGTCCCGCATCTTCGTCTTCTCCGCATCCGCTCCCACCACCACACACACCGCCGCCATCCCCTCCGACATCGCAGGCACACCCACCCTCGACCTCAGCAGCGATTGGAAGGTCACCTTCACCTCCACCAACTCGACCGTCACCGAGCCCACCCTCACCGACTGGACCGCCGACCCCTCCACCATCCACTACTCCGGCGAAGCCGTCTACTCCCGCGACTTCACCCTCGACGCCGCACCCACCCACCCAACCGCGCTTGAAGTCGAAGGCGGCAAGCCCACCGCCGCCGCGCAAGGGTTCGGCGGCGGTGGCGGCGGATCGCAGGCCCGCTACGACCCGCCCATCCGCGAGGGCGCGCTCGTCACCATCAACGGCCAGCCCGCCGGCGCGCTCTGGCACCCGCCCTACCGCCTCGACATCACCCGCCTGCTCAAGCCCGGCCACAATCACATCGAGATTCGCGTCTACAACACCGCCATCAACGCCTGGGCCGCGCTGCCGCCGCACGACTATACGCCGCTCATCGCCAAATACGGCGACCGCTTCCAAATGAACGACCTCAAAGACGTCAAACCCGTGCCCTCCGGCATCCTCGGAACCATTCACCTGGTTGCCGAGGCGAACGAGCAGACGAGCCGATGACGCGAAGACAAGAAGGGTTTGATTAAGGGAGACAGCCGGACAGGCTGGAGACGTCGCGTGCGGCGGCTTCGGTGAAGGTCATGCGGATTCCGTGCTTTGGGCGGAGGATGACCATGGGGCGGGCTTCGATGTCCTGGCCGGGGGTGAGCTGGAGGTCGTATTTTCGGAGCACGGCGCTGAGGATCATGAGGATCTGCAGCATGGCGTAGTTGCCGCCGATGCAGCCGCGCGGGCCGGCGCCGAAGGGGAGATAGGTGAAGGGGGCGATCTGCTTCTCGTTGGCTTTGGTGAAGCGCGTGGGGTCGAAGATTTCGGGGTCCTGCCAGTAGCGCGGGGCGTGGTGCGCGCCGTAGACGAAGACGATGACGGTCGATCCGCGAGGGATGGCGAGATCGCCGACGCGGTCGTCCGCGACGGCCATGCGATCGACCATCCAGAAGGGCGGGTAGAGGCGGAGCGCCTCCTGAATGACCTGAGTGGTGAACTCGAAGCGGGGAACGTGCTCGTAGCTCATGGGGGCGTCGCCGAGGACGGCGTCGAACTCCTGGCGTATTTTTTCGAGGCAGTCGGGGCGCGAGCTGACGAGGTAGAGAAGCCAGGAGAGTGCGTTCGACGAGGTTTCATGGCCGGCGACGAGGAGCTGCATGCTTTCGCTGAGGACGAGCTCGTCGGTCATGCCTTCGCCGTCGCTGTAGCGGGCGTCCATCAGGGTCTGGAGGAGGTCGTTGCCGGGGGGCTCGTTGCGGCGGCGCTTGATGTAGGCCATCAGGACGCTGTCGGCCTGGGCGCGCATGTCTTCGTGGCGGCGCAGCTCGCCGGAGACGGCGAACCAGGGGTTGAGGTAGGGCTGGAGGGTCTGGCGAACGATGAATGCCTGGACGGTGCAGATGGTGTGGCTGACGAGGTCGATGTCCTCGTCCTTGAGGCGGGCGCCGAAGAGGGAGCGGGCCACCATGGCGAAGGTCATCTTCATCAGCTGGGGGTAGATGTCGACGGGGCCGATCCGGGCCTGGCGGTCAAACTCCAACAGCGATTCGGCGAGGGAGTCCTGCATGATGGAGGAGAGGGCTTCGAGCTGTTTGCGATCGAAGCCCTTCTGGATGAGGCGGCGCTGGGTGCGCCAGGCTTCGCCGTGGGTGGTGAGAAGGCCTTTGCCCAGGAAGTGGCCCATGCGCTTTACCTGGATTTCAGACTTCTGGTAGTTCTCGGAGTTGGTCTTCAGCACGTGCTGGATGACGGCCGGGTTGGTGGTGATGAGGACATCTTTAATGCCGCCGAGGTAGCAGCGGAAGGTGTCGCCGAAGAGTTGGTTGTAGGTTGACAGGACCTGAATGGAGTTGCGGGCCATGGCGCGCGAATCGCCAAAGGAGCGGAGGCGGGAGACGGTGGGGATGGGTGCGGGCAACGTTACACCTCGCTGCCGGGACGCCGGGGTAGAGTCACGGAGAATTTCATGCGGGTTGCCTGAAGCGGAGGCGCAGCCATAAAGGACCAGACGCTCGAATCAATCTTCATTTCCGAGTTGCCTCAAAAGTATCAGATGATGGCGGATGGCCTGGGTCATGGTGGGATGTTGCCGGTAAGGAATACCAAACTCCTCGGCGGTCTCCTCCACGATCCGGGTCAGCGGGGCGTAGTGGGTGTGGCACACAAACGGGCAGAGATGATGGACGATGTGATGGTTGAGCCCGCCCACGAGCCAGCCGACCATCGGGTTCGCTGTCGCATAATCGGCCGTGGTCGCGAAGATGTGATAGACGCCGTTGTCAAACTCGTTGCGGTCGGTGGGGAAGTAGGTGCTGTCGACGGTGTGCGTGGTCTGGAAGACCAGCGCTACGGTCAAGCCGACGACCAGATGGACCAGCAGGAAGGCCAGAGCAACCAGCAGAGGCGATTTCCCCAGCACCACCATCGGCAGAATGAGCATGTAGGCGAGGTAGAACGCCTTGCCCGCAAAGAGGATGGCGTACTCCCGCGCCGGATGTTTGGTGCGCTTCAGATAGTCGTGGGTGGGGAAGAAAAAGCACTGAAAGTCCCTGAGGAAGACATAGTCCAGAGAGAAGAGCGCGTAGACGAACAGGGCATAGATGTGCTGGAAGCGCTGCACGGGGGTGCGGGGCTCATGGGGCGTAAAGCGAAGGATGCCGCGTCCGGTCAGCGCGTCGTCTTCGCCCTGGAGATTGATGCAGGAGTGGTGGCCCCGATGATGGAGGATGCGCCACATGTAGGAGTTGATCCCGCAGACGTCGAAGACATAGTTCAGTGTCTTGTTGACCGACGGTGAAGAGGAGATGGCGTTGTGGTTGCTGTCGTGGGCGATGTTGAGCAGAAGGAAGGTCTGGGCGATGCCGCCGAGGAGGTAGAGGGCGACGAACCCCCATGAGTCTGTCTTGAGCGCATAGATGGCAACCCAGCTGCCCGCCAGCACGGCCAGGCCGGTCGCGATCTTGACCCACATGGTGCGGTCGGCCTTGGGAGAGATCTTCTCGTCGGCAAAGAACCTGTCGAGGCGGCGGCGCAAGACCTTTGGAAAGGAGGACGCCCCCGCCGGGTCGGCAGCGGACTGCCGCGGCGAGGCTTCGGACGGCACAAGATCATCGATATCCGGCGTTCGAGCGACCACCGTTGCGGTTTCCGACGTCACCGGCGCCTCCAGATCATGTTAAGCCGGCCCGGCGCAGCCCGATCGGTAGCGGCAGTGGCGCAGGGCACCAGCGGATGCGTTGCCCCGCCGCCGACAGCGTCAACGGTTGATGTTAGCGCGAAAGCTCAAAGAGAATCAAGGAAAATGGGGGGGATGAAGCCAGCGTGGGGCGTCTTTTTCTTTGAAGCGAGGGACACGTCGAATTGTCTCTTCTCTCTGCTACCATAAACCGATGGACCATAGATAACGAATAGGCCTTGGATGGGCGAGCAGACGCCCGGCGGGCCATGCAAGACTTGATCGCCTCGAGGGTTTGGCCGTGAGGTCGAGTTGTGCCCGACCGGATCGAGCGACGCTTCGGGCAGCAAATTGCGATGCCATTGTTCTCAGAGTCGGCCTGCACTATAGTTCCACGAAGTTGCACACTCCGAGACTCAGTAGTTCTTCACCTCACCGGGGCACGGGGAGCAGCAAGATGTTGAGCGTTTGTTAAGTTACTGAGTTTACCTATTCAACCTTGGAGGGCAGCGCTGATCTATTCCATTTTAGACAATCTGGATAGGCTGGGGGATGAGCACCCGCACAAACTCCTTTATTCGTATATTGACCTGAACGGCAATCCAATCGAAGGCTACTCCTACGCGTCGTTTCTGCGCCGGACGAAGGCAATCGCCGGACACCTGCGAAAGGAGTATCGCTTGGCGCCGCAGAGCCGGCTTCTGCTTGCCTACCCGCCGGGGCTGGAGATGATCTGCGCGTTTTTCGGCTGCGTGCGCGCGGGGCTGATCCCGGTGCCGGTCTATCCTCCCAGTTCCCGGGGCTTCCAGGCCGCGTTGTACAAGATGGTCCACATCGCGAAGGATTGCCAGGCGGCGGGAATCTTAACCAGCAGGGACTACCACGGATCCCTGAAGACGAATCTTGCGAGGAGCGGCGTCTCGGCGTCCGGCGTCGACGTCGATTACATCTCCGCTCTCCCGTGGATCGTTACGGAAGACTTTGTGGATGGGACCTGGGAAGAACCTCTTATCGACCGTTCGAAGATACTGTTCCTGCAGTACACGTCGGGGTCGACGATGGAGCCCAAGGGCGTGATGGTGACGCACGAGAACATCCTGCATACCTATCCGCTGGTGATCGACCATCCCGATCCGGTAGTGGTTTCCTGGCTGCCGCAGTATCACGACATGGGGCTGATCGGGTGCTACCTTTATCCGGCGCTGAGAGGCGGCACGACGCACGGCTTCTCTCCCACGGACTTTATTCAGCGACCGGTCCTTTGGTTCGACGCGATCAAGACCTATGGGGCCACGGCCACGGCCGCGCCCAACTTCGCCTACGACTACTGCCTGCGCTCCGGGAGGCTATCCAAAGAGAGTCTGGAGGATTGCGATCTGAGTTCGCTGCGGGCGATGATGGTGGCCGCGGAACCGGTAAAACCGGACACCTACACGCGGTTTCTGCAGGCGTTTCAGCCCTACGGACTTAAGGCTGAGAGCTTTTACGTCGCCTATGGGCTGGCCGAGAACACTCTGGCGGTTTCTCTCAACGGGCGCGGTATTGTTTCCGTCAACAAGCATGCGCTTGCGTTGGGGAAGGTCCGCGTGACGACCGAGGTCTCCGAGATCGGCGGGGCCACGCAGGTGATCAGTTGTGGAACTCCGCTTCCGGGCCAGGACGTCAAGATCGTCGATCCGGAGCGGCACGTCGCGCTGAAGCCAGGCCGTATTGGCGAAATCTGGATCGCCGGAAGCGGCAAGTGCCAGGGTTACTGGAACAATCCGGAGCTTTCGCTGAAGCAGTTTCATGCGCGGCTGGTGGACGACAGTCCCTATGACGATGGCTACCTTCGGGCCGGCGACATGGGATTTTTCCACGACGGCGAACTCTTCGTTTGCGGCCGCATCAAGGACATGGTGATCCTGCGCGGGCAGAACTATTACCCGCAGGACATCGAGGACGTTGTGGAGAAGGCGTCCAGCCTTATCCGGACCAATTGCGTCGCCGCGTTCCAAATCCACGAAGACAGCGAGCCGGCGCTGGCCATCGTGGCGGAGGTGAAGAACCCCAAGGTGGTCCCGGAGGCTCGGAAGATCGCCGCCGCGGTGCGCAATTATCTCAACGTGGAAGTGGCGCTGATCTCCTTCATCGCGCCGCGTGCCATCCCGAGAACCAGCTCGGGCAAGATCATGCGCCACAGGACCAAGCAGATGTGGCTGGAAGGCCAGTTCACGGTCCTCTCCGAGTTTTCGCGGGAGAAGGACGCGGGGGCTTCGGCGTCCGGTTCCGAGGTCCAGACGTCGTTCGACGTATTGAAGGCCAGGTACAACCTGACCGGGTCGGAGTCCTACAACCTGGTTGAAGCCGGGCTGGATTCTTTGGATCTGGTGGTGTTCATGCACGAGATCAAGGAGCTCTTGAAGGACAAGGGCGCCGAGATGCTGGCGAGGCAAGTGGACATCGGTCTCATCCAGCGGGTGAGCGTGGCCGAGTTGTTTCAACTGGCCGAGCAACTGGAGCGCGCTCCGGAAGAAGCGCTGGGTTTGTTGCGTCATTCCCTGGCGGCCTTCCGCGAAGAGCAGCGCGCGGCGGAGAAGCAGATGATGAGCAACGACAGAAAGCTCATCTTCGAGCCTCCCGCGGTTGGGTCATTGCCGGAGATGCCGGTGCTGAACCATGTACTGCTCACCGGGGGCACCGGGTTTATCGGGCCGTTTCTGGTGAAGAGCCTGCTGGAGCAGACGCGGGCGAAGATCTATGTTTTGGTCCGGTCCTCCGACGAGGACCAGGGCCGGCAGAGACTGCGGGCGGCGATGGAATCGATGGGGCCTTGCGGGCCCGGTCTGATGCAGATGTTCGAGGCCCGGGTGATTCCGGTTTGCGGCGATCTGGGGCAGCCAATGCTGGGCCTGACGCAGGACGCGTGGGATTTCCTCGCCAATGAGATGGACGCGGTGTTCCACAACGGCGCAACCGTGAACTACCTGTTCAACTACGACCGGATGCGCGACGCGAACGTGCTGGGAACGAACGAGGTGGTGCGACTGGCGTTTGAAGGACGGCCCAAGGAGCTCAATTACGTCTCGACTACCTTCGTGTTTGGCTGGGCGGTCAAGAAGGTGCTGTACGAGACGGACATGAACGAGAATATGGAGCTTCTCGACTTCGGGTACAGCCAGTCCAAGTGGGTCGCGGAGCAGGTGGTCGCCGATGCGCGCCGCAAGGGCCTCTCCGCGCGGATCTTCCGGCCGGCGCTGGTGAGTCCCTCGGTGACGGGGGGAGGCAACAACTTCGACATCGCGGTTCGCCTGGTTGCGTTTATGGTGAATCACGGCATTGGTGTCGATGCCTTGAACCAGGTCAGCTTTGTTCCCGCGGACATAGCGGCGAACAATATCGTTGCGATCTCCACCACTCCCGGCACGGAGAACAAGACGTACCATGTGGTGCGGGACGATTACGCGAACATGCTGGATATTACCGGGCTAATCACCAAGTCGACGGGGCGGCCGTTCGAGATATTCAGCATCTCCGACTTCGTACCCGAGCTGATCCGGAGATGCCGGAAGGAAGATCTTCTGTTTCCGCTGCTGGATTTCCTGGTGGGTTCGGTGGACAACATCTCGGCGATGGAGTTCAAGCGGTATGACAACTCCTGCTATCAGACGGCCCGGGATGCGTCTGCGTGGGGCAAGGCGGACCCGTCTCTGGAGGATACGGTCAGCGGGATTCTGAAATTTATGTACCGCAAGGGAATCATCTCGGTTGCGGCCCGTGAGGTCAACGCCGAGGTGACGCTGCGGTAGGCGTCTGGCCTGCGCGGATGCGGGGTCGGCTACTGCCTTTGAAACACCAGTTTCTCGGATAGGTGCTGGCCGCTTTGCAATGTGCCCGAGGCGGTCAGCGTCATCTGTTGCCCATCGGCGGAGACCACCCACCTGTCCTTCTCGGCCACTTGATCGTCCCTGCGGTAGATTGACTCCACCGTGTGGGCATCGACAAGGTCAAGCGTCACGGTATCGTTGACGGAGTTTTTCAGATCGTACTGCTTGCCGTCGAAGCGCGCAGTGTAGCTGAAGTCTCCCGAGAAGCGGACCCCATCCTTACCGTCGGCTTCGATCCTGAGCGCCATCCCCTGGCGCAGACGGGTCTTGCTGAGGTCCTGCGTCCACTGGCCGGCGAACGGGTTGCCGGCGGCCTTCGGGCCCCCGCTTCGCGTCCATACGGTGATCTGGCCGGCAATTCCTTCTCTCGCGGTCGCGATGGTCAGCTCGTTGCCGTCAGGCGAGAGCTTGTCGCGAAGCGTGGCCACGAGGGCCCCATCCTTCTTCTCCTTGACCTCGGCCTGCTTCTTATCGATTCTGCGCAGCTCGATCTGGTTGAACGCGGGGTTGCCTGGAACGGACGTATCGTGTCCCTTCCACTTCGAGGTGAAATCGAGGTGGGTGTCTCCTGACATCACGACATGCACTCCGTCATGGAGAGCGGTGATGGAGAGTTTGTTGGGAGGGTCGAGGGTGCTCTGCGCGGAGATGAGCGTCCATGAACCAATGCGGGGGTCGACGGCGGCGGCGCGCGCCGAGCCAACCGGGGCTGCAAGTTGAAGAGCGGCGAACAGTCCGAGCAACGCGAATTGACGTATTGGTCCCACTGAGCCGATGGCAGTTGAACCAAGTTTAGCAGATTGAAATGGCGGGACAGACGAGCGCCGCGAAGGTGTATCCTTCCCACTATACGAAGCGCGACTGAACGAACCAGTTCGGCTACTGGGCACTTATTCCGGCTTCTGAAGCCCTTCGGCGCCGGCGGAGAATGTGAATATCCTTAACTGGCGAAGATTTTGCGTGACCTCATGAGTCTCGTCCAAGTGCGCCGATTTTGGGTGGCCGGGGTAGTCCTCACCGCCGTCGTTGCGCTTCTTCCTTTCTCTTTTCACGCTGAGCGCCATCTGGAGACGGCAACCCGCGTGGAGGGCAGCGAAGCGGAAGCTGTCGCGCAGGAGTTGGCGGTGCGCTTTCGTTCGCCATTTGCGGACCGCGTCATCCTGGTGGTGCAGGGACTGCCGCCCGCGGATTCGGACCAAGGCGAGCAGGCCTTAGCGACCATTGTGGCCGAGTTGCGAGAGGAGCCCGGAGTGGCGGGGGTGGTCTCTCATCTCGACTTGCGCGATCCAATTTTTCTGGGCAGGGGGGGCGGAACGTTCGTTCTGGTGGGACTCGCGTCGACCGAGGGTCCGGTGGAGTCGCTCATTCCCAAACTCCACGAGCGGGCAACCTCTCTTGAAGATCAGTTGCGGGGGCGCTATCCAGGCGTGAAGCTCGAACTGACGGGCGAGATTCCACTGAATTTCGACATCCGGAAGGCCAGCGCCGATGACGTGCAACGCGGCGAGAGTCTGGTGATCCCCGCGACGCTCGCGCTCCTGCTGCTGGCATTCGGAAGCCTGGTCGCTGCGCTGATCCCACTGGCCGTGGGCCAGCTTGCCATCGCGACCACGCTGGCGATTGCGGGCTTCCTGGCGGCGCGCCTGCACTTGTCCATCCTGGTGCAGAACCTGGCCACCATGCTTGGGCTAGGCCTGGGGATCGACTACGCGCTTCTGATGGTGAGCCGCTTCCGGGAGGCGATCTGCGCCGGGCACGACGGACCCGCGGCCTCGGCCATTGCGGCGCGCCAGGCAGGCCGCACGCTCTTGATTTCGGCCTCGACGGTGGCCATCGGATTTCTAGCTTTGTTGACGGTCCCCATCAGCGAGATCCGTTCCATCGGGGTTGCGGGATTCCTGGTGGCGGGCATCAGTGTGTTGCTGGCAAACACGCTGGTTCCGGCGGCGCTGGCGTTGCTGGGTCCGCGGATTGATGCCGGCCGGTTGCCCTTTACTCCGAAGCTCGATCCGCATCGGGCGGCAAATACCGGAGACCGCTGGAGAAAATGGGGGAAGGTGATTGTCGCGCATCCCTGGCTTGCCATCCTGCTGGCAGGCGCGCCCTTGCTGCTGCTTGCCTGGCAGGCCGGGCGGCTCGATACCAGTCTGCCAAGAGGGGACTGGCTTCCGGCGGGGGCGGAATCGGTCCAGGCACTGCACGCCCTTGAGCAGATGGACCGGGCCGGGGTGGTGCAATCGCTGCGCGTGATTGTGGAGCTGCCCACGGACTCGATTGCAGGGACCGACGTGGGGTGGAATACGATCGATCGCCTCTCCAAGCGGCTCGCGAGCGATCCGCGTTGCAGCCGCGTGATTTCCATCACGACGATTGCGGAGGGCGAGCGGTCTTCCCTGGACGACCTCTCGCGGGAGACGCGCCGGACGTTTCTGAGCAGCGACGGGCGGGCGGCGCTGCTTGAGGTGTTGCCCGCGGCTTCGGTCTCCCTGCGCGATCAGGTGAACTGGGTGCGGGACCTCCGCAAGACGGGCGCGGAGGCCCTTACCGGAGTGCCCGGGGCGACGCTGAAGATTGGCGGCATCCCGGCACTGAACGCCGACTATCAGACGATCGTCGCGGAGCGCTTTGCGCCGGTGACGGGGCTGGTGGTGGTGGGGACGCTGCTGGCGCTTCTGTGCGGGTTCCGGTCGCTCTTCGCCGCGGTGAAGGCCATCGTACTGAACCTGCTCTCGGTCGCGGCCTCCTTCGGAGCATTGGTCTTGGTGTTCCAGGACGGACACGGAAGCAGGCTGCTGGGCGTGCATGGCGGCACGGGCAGCGTGTTTCCGTTGGTCCCTATCGTCGCCTTTGCCATTGTCTTCGGCCTAAGCATGGATTACGAAGTGTTCCTGGTGGCGCGGGTCTTGGAAGCCAGGAGGAGCGGGCTGAGTGAAATGGACGCGATCCCGGAGGGGCTGGCCAGGACCGCAGGGCTGATCACGAGCGCCGCCGCGATCATGATTGTGGTGTTCGCCGCGTTTACCTTCGGGAGCTTCATGGTGGTGAAGATGATCGGATTTACTCTGGCGGTGGCCGTCTTGATTGACGCGACGCTGGTCCGCATCGTGATTGGCCCGGCGCTGCTTCGTATTGCCGGCGATTGGAACTGGTGGCCCGGGGGGCTCGCGACGGCAAGCAGAGCGCCGGTGATGGCGAGCCGCGAACGGTGATCGAGGGCCGCGCGTGGCTCACGGCGCAGGCGGGTAGTATTTGGGTGTCTCCCCACATAAGGATTGGATATGCCGATGACCCCCGATGACGCTTTGGCGATGGAGCAGATGGGTCGCTTTGCGGCGGGGACGGAGTCCGCGCAGTTCGCATCGCAGAACCTGTTCGATCTCTCGCCCGATGCGATTCTGGTGACGGACGCGACGGGAGCGATTCGTTCGGCGAACCCGCGCGCGGAGGAGCTGTTCGGCTACGCGCTTGACGAGTTGGTGGCGCTGCCGGTGGAGGCGCTGGTGCCCGCGCGGTTTCGCGGGCGGCATCCGGGGCATCGGGAGAATTATTCTGCCCACCCGCGTACGCGGCAGATGGGCGCGGCGATGAATCTGTACGCGCTGCGCAAGGATGGCAGCGAGTTTCCCGTGGACATCATGCTGAAGCCGGCGGAGACGGCGTTTGGGCCGGTGGTGCTGAGCTTTGTGCGCGATGTGACCGAGCAGCGAACGGCGATGGAGGCGCTGCGCCGCAACGACGAGCAGATGCGGTCGATCATCGAGAGCGTGCGCGATTATGCGATCTATTTTTTGGATCGCGACGGGCACGTGATGACGTGGAACCCGGGCGGCGAGCGGATCAAGGGGTATACGGCGGAGGAGATTGTGGGCAAGCACTTCTCGCGCTTCTTTACCCAGGAGGACATGGAGCGGGGACGGCCGGCAGAGCTGCTGCGGCTGGCGGCGGTGCGCGGCCAGATCGAGGACCAGGGTTGGCGGATTCGCAAGGACGGGTCGCGTTTCTGGACGGACAGCATTCTGACGGCGATCCGCGATTCGGCGGGCGAGATTACCGGGTACGCCAAGGTGACGCGCGACTTTACCGACCGCAAGCGCGCGGAAGAGGCGATCATGCTGCAGCTGAGCACGGCGCTGCTGGCGAACATGGATGTGCGCAAGCTGCTGGCGGCGATCTCGGCGAGCATCGGTGAGGTGATTCCGCACGACGCGGCGACGCTGGCGCTCTACGACCCGGCTGCGGATGAGCTGATTGCGCAGTTTCTGACGGTGGAGGATGGGGGTGCGCCGCAGGGCGAGGTGCGGCTGCCGATGGAGAATTCGCCGGCGGGCGAGGCGTTCCGGACGCGCGAGCCGGTGGTGCTGGCGAAGATGCCGGACGCGCGGTTTGCGCCGGAGACGATGCGCCACCTGACGGGGCTGGGGATGCAGTCGGGGTGCTGGGTGCCGCTGGTGCATCGCGGCGAGGCGGTGGGGACGATGATGGTGGCGAGCCGGCTGGAGGGGAGCTTCTCCGAGCATGAGGCGGGGATGCTGGCGCAGATGGCCGACCAGGTGGCGATGGCGGTGAGCAATGCGGTCGCGTTCCGGCAGATTCAGGAGCTGCGCGACCGGCTGGGCCAGGAGAAGCAGTACCTCGAGGAGGAGATCGACCTGGAGCGGCGGTTCGACGATGTGGTGGGCGAGAGCGTGGGGCTGCGGCGGGTGCTGCGCGAGATTGAGACGGTGGCGCCGACCGATGCGACGGTGCTGATCCAGGGCGAGACGGGCACGGGCAAGGAGCTGCTGGCGCGGGCGATCCATCGGCTGAGCCCGCGGAGCGAGCGGACGTTTATCAGGATCAACTGCGCGGCGATCCCGGCGGGGCTGATCGAGAGCGAGCTGTTTGGGCACGAGAAGGGCGCGTTTACCGGGGCGATCGGGCGGAAGATCGGGCGGCTGGAGCTGGCGCACGAGGGCACGCTGTTTCTGGACGAGGTGGGCGAGCTGCCGATGGACCTGCAGCCGAAGCTGCTGCGCGCGCTGCAGGAGAGGGAGATTGAGCGGGTGGGCGGGAGCCGGCCGATCCCGGTGAACGTGCGGCTGATTGCGGCGACCAATCGCGACCTGGCGCAGATGGTCGCGGAGAAGCAGTTTCGCAGCGACCTGTACTACCGGCTGAAGGTTTTTCCGGTGTTTTCGCCGCCGCTGCGCGAGCGGGCAGGAGACATTCCGATCCTGGTGCGGCATTTTGTCGATGCGCACAGCCGCCGGATGGGCAAACACATCGAAAGGATTCCGGAGGAGACGATGGCGGCGCTGGCGCGGTGGCGCTGGCCGGGGAACATTCGCGAGCTGGAGAATTTTCTGGAGCGGGCGGTGATCCTGACGCGGGGGCCGGTGCTGTATGTGCCGCTGGCGGAGCTGGAGGATGGCGACGAGGAGCAGCGCTCGGAGGGGGAGAGCCCGACCTTGCAGGCGGCGGAGCGGGAGCACATCCTGCGGGTGCTGCGCGACGCGCAAGGGCAGATCGGCGGCCCAGGAGGCGCGGCGGCGCGGCTGGGGCTGAAGCGGACGACGCTGAACTCCAAGATGAAGAAGCTGGGGATCGAGCGAAGTGACTATGGGAAGTCTTCATGACGGCATTTCGTCTTCGTCACTTCGTCACCGAGGCGCTGAGCGAGTTAATGCAAAATATCAGATTTCGCCTCTAAGTCAATTTGCATAAAGCCAGTTAGCGAGGACACAGTGGGGTGTGTCCCACTTTGGCACACGCCTTGCGTTACTCCGGGCATGGCGTTACGAATCACCATCCAGCAAAACGCAGACACCGCAAGCATCCGGCTGGAGGGGCGGATCACGGGGCCGTGGGCGACGGAACTCCGGAACGCGTGGGAGACGTGGGCCCCGAGCCTGGGCCGACGCAAGCTGTCGCTCGATCTTCGCAACACAACGTATGCGGATTCGCTTGGCATCCGCGTGCTGCGGGAGATCTATTCTCAGACCGACGCGGAGCTGGGCACGAGCTCACCGTGGACCCAGTACCTGGCCGATGAGATCACGCGCAAGAGCGCCAACGCGAACGATGAGGAGTATTGACATGCAGACCGCACACGAGCAGGTAAACCCGACGATGTGCCGCAGCCTACGCAGCGGCGGATTTCTGCAGCGGCTGCCCGCCGCCGCGCTGGCCGATCTGGAGGCGATCCGGCCGGCGGCGAAGTATGAGGAAGGGCATGTGCTGTTCGGCGAGAAGCAGGAATCGAACGGCGTCTTCCTGGTGCGCGAGGGGCTGGTGCGGCTCTCGATCAACTCGAGCGACGGCAAGCGGCTCAGTCTGCGCGTGGCGCGGGCGGGGGAGATTCTGGGGTTGGCCGCGGCACTCTCCGGCACGCGATGCGAGTCCACCGCGGAGACGCTCTCGACGGCAAAGATCACGCATATCTCTCGCGGCGATTTCATGGCGTTTCTCATGCGCAATCCGGAGGTCTACAAGCTGGTAATCGAAGAGGTGAGCCGGCTGTACTCGATGGCATGCGAGCAGCTGCGCACGGTGGGGTTGTCGTCGTCGGCGCCGGAGAAGCTGGCGCGGCTGCTGCTGGACCTGAGCGAGGGCGGGCAGCCAACGGAGCATGGGACGCGCTTCCGGTTCATGCTGACGCATGAGCAGATAGGGGAGTTCATCGGGGCGTCGCGCGAGACGGTGACGCGGACGCTGGGGACGTTCAAGCTGCGCAGGCTGGTGGCGCTGGATGGCGCAGTGGTGACGATCCCGAACCGGAGCGCGCTGATGGAGCTGTGCGCGTAGAGCGAATTCTGAGAGAATCGGAGGCTTGTGGGGCGGCGGATGCCGCCCCATTGTTCGTTGCGGATTGCGGGCGTGCGCGGGCAGCCCGGGGTCCGATGCTGGCGTATGATTTGGGGCATCATGGATCGGCGAGGGCGCGATGGCGGACCGTTCTGCTAGGTTGGCGACGCGGCTGGTCTGGTGTACTCCTCTGGTGGCCGCGGGTCTCTTCTTAATTCAATTGTCGTTTGCGCAGGCTCCCGCGGCGGCCGGCAGGCCGTCGCTGGCGGCGCAGATTGTGCAGCAGGAACAGCGGCTGGCGGAGGCGCGCACAGCACAGGACAAAAAGGCCGAGGCGACGGAGCTGAATACGCTGGCCTCGCTCTACCGGCAGACGGGCGAACGGCAGAAGGCGGTGGACTACTGCAATGAGGCGCTGGGGCTCGAGCAGGGAAACCCGCTGGGTGAGGCGACGACCAAGAACATTCTGGGGCGGGTCCTGACCGACATGGGGCAGGAACAGAAGGCGCTGGATATCTTCAGCGAGGTCCTGCCGGTGTGGCGAAACGCGGGCAACCGGCTGGCCGAGGGGACGACCCTGAGCAATATGGGGAGGGTCTACAACAACCTCGGGCAGCGCGACGAGGCGCTGAAGGTGTTGAATGAGGCGCTGCCGATTCTGCGCGCGGCCAACGGACGCAACGCGGAGGCGAGCACGCTGGACAGCATAGGGACGGCCTACTCCTATATGGGGCGCGGGCCGGAGGCGCTGGGTTACTTCAATCAGGCGCTGCCAATCTGGCGGGAGATTGGCGAGCGCGGCGGCGAGGCGCTGACGCTGGGGAATATTGCGATTGTCTATGCGAACCTGGGGCAGAAGCAGCGGTCGCTCGAGTACTACGAGCAGGCGCTGGTGGCATGGCGGGAGGTGGGCAACCGGCCGGGCGAGGCGCGCGCGCTGAACTATGAGGGCCGCGTCTACAGCGATCTGGGGCAAAAACAAAAGGCATTGGAGCTGTATAACCAGGCGCTGCCGATCTGGCGGGCGGTGGGGAATCCGAACGGAGAGGCGCTGGCGCTTAACGATATTGGGCGGGTGTATGCGGATATGGAGCAGCACAAGAAGGCGCTGGGATTCTTTGAGCAGGCGCTGCCGCTGTGGCGGACGGTGGGAAACCGGCGAGGCGAGGCAGTGACGCTGACCAACATCGGGCGGGCGTGGTCGGGTCTGGGCGAGCAGTCCAAGGCGCTGGAGATTGAGTACCAATCGCTGGGGGCGTGGCGCGAGGTAGAGGACCGGCGGGGTGAGGCGTTTGCGCTGAGCAGTATGGGGAGGGCCTACTCCAGCCTGCATGCGCCGGGGCAGGCGCTGCCCATCAAGCTGGCGGCGCTCGCGCTGGCCAAGGCCGCGGGCGACCCGGACCTCGAGGGCGGGATCGAGACGTCGCTGATGATTGACTTTCGCAATCAGCGCAGGCCGGAGGAGGCAATTTTCTTCGGCACCGAGGCGGTGAATGCCTTCCAGGAGATCCGCAGCAACATTGCGGGTCTGGACGAGGAGCTGCAGGCCGGGTTCGCGCAGTCGAAGTCGGAAACCTATCGCGAGCTGGCGGAGCTGTTGGTGCAGCAGGACCGCCTGGGCGAGGCGGAACAGGTGCTCGATCTGCTGAAGGAGGAGGAGCTCAAGGAGGTGGTGCGCGGGGCGGCGAATAATCCCGCAGCGAAGGTTGAGCCGCTGCCGTTAAGCTCGGCGCAACAGAAGGCGCAGAGCGATCTGGAGGCGCCCGAGAAGGACGCGGCGGCGCTGATCAAAGTGAGCGTGGAGGTTGCGACGCTGCGGGCGAAGGCTGTGCGGACAGGCGAGGAGGAGGCGCGGCTGAAGCAACTGGACGCGAAGATCGAGGCGGCCAATGGCGAGGTGTCGAGTTTCTTTCGCGAGACGCTGTATCCGGAGCTGGCGAAGAAGGCAGGGACGGCGGACGCGAATGCGCTGGTGAGCAAGGAAAAATCCGACGTGAGCCAACTGCAGAACACGCTGGCGGAGCTGGGACCGCGGGTGTTGGGGGTGCGGCTGCTGCTGGGCGAGGAGCGGGCGTACGCGATTGTGGTGACGGCGAACAGCCGCGAGAAGGTGGAGCTGAAGGCGACGCCGAACGAGATTGCCAGCAAGGTGCTGGAGGTGCGGGCAGAGTTGCGCTCGCCTGCGTCGAATCCGAAGGCACGTCTGGAGGAGCTGTACGCGATGGTGGTGGGGCCGTTTGCGGCGGAGCTGAAGGCGCTGGCAGCGCAGCCCGCGTCGGCGGGACAGCATCGTGCGCCCACGGTGCTGTGGTCGCTCGATGGCGCGCTGCGTTATGTGCCGATGGCGGCGTTGTTCGACGGCAAACAATATCTCGTGGAAAGGTTCAACAATGTGCTCTTCACGCCGGAGAGCTATGGGCATATGGCTGCGCCGGTTGGTGAGGGTGCGAGCGATATGCGCGTGCTGGCGATGGGGCTCTCGCGCAGCTATGGCGGGCTGCCGGCGCTGCCCGGGGTGATGCCGGAGCTGAAGGCCGTGGTGCATGATCCAGCGGTGCCGGACTCGCATGGGCCGATGAACGGGCGGCTGCTGCCGAACGACCAGTTCACGCTGGCGGCGCTGAAGACGGAGCTGGGTGCGGGGCAGAGCTTTCCTGTGGTGCACATCGCGAGCCACTTTGTGGAGGAGACGGGCGGAGGCACGGAGCCGTTTCTGATGCTGGGCGGCGAGGACGCGGGCGAGGCGCAGGGGTATGCGCTGACGCTCTCAAAGATTGAGGACTCGTCGATCAGCTTTCATGGCACGCATCTGCTCACGCTCTCGGCGTGCAGCACGGCGAAGGGCGATGCGGCGAAAGATGGCCTGGAGATGGACAGCCTGGGGATGATCGCGCAGCAGAAGGACGCCGAGGCGGTGCTGGCCACACTGTGGGACGTGAGCGACACGAGCACGAGCCAGCTGATGAGCGACTTCTACGCGCGGTGGGTGAAGGACCCAGCGGACGGGAAGGCAGAGGCGCTGCGGCAGGCGCAGTTGGCGCTGCTGCACAGCGGGGCCGGCGGACCGGAGAGCAAGGCGGAGCGCGGGCTGGCGGTGGTCGATGAGACGGCGGAGGCGCAGCACGTGGAGGGGTATGCGCATCCGTTCTATTGGGCGCCGTTTGTGCTGATCGGGAATTTTCAGTAGAAGCTCGGCAGTGCGGGGTGTGCGGGCGCGGTGGTAGTTTGTTGAGGCGGATTCGAGAGAGAGGCGAGTGCTTCCAAATGAAGATCGATGAGCTTGTGGATGGTGCGATTACGCGGCGGGCGGCGATTGCGGGGGGAGTGGCTGCGCTGGTTGCGCCGTCTCTAAGAGCTGAGGCGCAGGTTGCGGCGCAGGAGGCTGCCGGTTCTTCTGCGGAAGACGTCAAGAGCCAGAAGCTGCGGATTGCGTGTATCGGTGTGGGTGGGGTGGGGCAGGACTATGTGGCGGGGTGCGCGAGCGAGGAGATTGTGGCGCTGTGCGACCTGGACTTTGCGTTCGCGGCGCCGGCGTTCCAGCTGTATCCGAATGCGCGGCGGTATCGGGACTTCCGGCAGATGTTCGACCAGGAAGCGAAGAATATTGACGCGCTGATCGTGGCGACGCCGGACCATTGGCACTCGCACCTTGTGCTGGCAGGGATTGCGATGGGCAAGCATATTTATTGCGCGAAGCCGATCACGCGGACGATTGCGGAGGCACGGCGGGTGAAGGCGGCGTGCCTGAAGTCGAGCGTGACGACCAAGGCGAGCATTCAGGACTCGTGCACGTCGCCGGCGCGGGCGACCACCGAGCTGCTGATGTCCGGCGCGATTGGCCCGGTGAAGGAGGTGCACTTCTGGACCGGGACGCACAGTCCGAGCGGACTGGCGCGGCCGAATGTGGCGGAGACGCCGCCACCAGGGATGGATTGGGACGCGTGGTGCGGGCCCTCGCCGGGGCGGCCGTACAACCGCATCTACCACTACGGCGGGTGGAGGCCGTGGTGGGACTTCGGCACGGGGAATGTGGGCGATGTGGCGTGCCACGCGCTGCATACGTTCTTCGATGTGCTGGAGATGGATGCGCCGGACTGGGTGGCTGCGGATGCGAGCCAGTCGTTCTCGGCGACGGGGGTGGTGGAGAACTCGGAGTGCGCGAGTGTGGCCAACTATCTCCAGTGGCACTTTCCGGCGCGGCGTGGGAAGCCCGAGATGATGGCGTACTTCTACGATGGCGGGTTGCAGCCGCCGCGCCCGCTGAGCATGCCGACGGATATGGGGATGCCGGGGCGGGGCGTAATGTTCATGGGCGAGGAGGGCGTGCTGGTGACGGCGTTCTATGGCGGCAGTCCGTGGCTGCCGGACCACACGGCGGCGAAGCCGGAGCAGACGCTGCGTGGGCTGCCGGGTGGCCAACTGCTGCCGGAGCGCAAGTTCCGGGAATTCAAACAGCCGGAGCCGACGCTGGCGCGGTGCGAGCGAGTGGACCACTACGCGGACTGGATTCGCGCGTGCAAGGCGGGCAAGAAGTCGATGCTGCCGATCGAGCAGGCGTGCGGATGGACGGAGTTTGCCCTGCTGGGGACACTGGCGGAGCGGCGCTACTCGACGCCGGGGCCGCGGACGGGCGCGGGATGGGGACAGAACAGCCGGTCGGACTCGGCGGTGGTGTCGATTGCGGCGTCGAGCGATGGGCATGTTCACGCGCCGAACGCGGCCCCGCCGGCGCCACTGCCGCAAGGCGCGGTATACGCGCCGCGCTATTGGCGGAGTTCGAAGGTGCTGCTGTGGAATGCTGATTCGCGACGGATTACGAATGACGACGTGGCGAATGGGTATGTGGACATGGCCTATCGCAAGGAGTGGGACTACAAGGTCTAGTGCAAAGTTTTGCAGCTTTTCGCCAATGTGGGAAAAATCCACAGGGTAAGCCGGAATTTCGCCCCAATGGTTCAATCTGACTGTGCTAGAAGATATTGAGCACGAGCGGAATGGCTCGCTCGCCCCGAGTGTGAACCGGCAACACTCCGTGGCAAATCCCAGATAAGAACTCCCAGCAGGCAACGACGGTTCGGATCCAGGCAACTAACTGGCTTTAGGAGACAAGTATGGGAACGTCCATGAAGATCAGCGTATTGGTGGCTGTTCTCGTTCTTTCGGCCCGCTTTGCCAGTGCCGATTCCATTCAACTGGGCAGCTACGGGAGTGGAGACTCCTCTTTGGGCGATGCCAACACCGCGATGAATTATGCGGGATACTCTTCCACCTCGACGACGCCGACCTCAGGAACGGGCACGACCTACGCGCTTGTCCCGGCGCCGCTGTGGGCCACGCCGGTGACGGATTCCACCTGGGTGGGCTACTCATCCTCCGCGGGGCCGGTCAGCACCTCCAACCCGGCCTTCGGCTACTACACCTTCACCACCAGCTTCACCGCGGGGTCGACGGCGCCCTACTCTGGATCGTTGAGCGTGATGGCGGACGATACGGCCGAGATCCTGTTGAACGGTACGGTCCTCGTTCCGTTTGGCGCGCTGGGCAGCGACATTCATTGTGCCGATGCGGTCCCGAACTGCCTGACCGTGGACACAATCTCGCTCAGCGGCATCTCTCTGTTGAGCGGGTTCGACGCGAACACATTTACGTTTGTGGTGCAGCAGGCAGGCCTGGGGCCGACGGGCGGGAACAACGATCCCAGCGGCGTGGACTTTAGCGCGGCGCTCTCGTCGGTGCCTGAGCCGAGCAGCCTGTTGCTGCTGTCCAGCGGCATGTTGGGTTGCGCTGCGGTGATCCGGCGCCGCAAGCGCCCCGCGACGCCGATCGCGCCGCGACATTGAGATTATTCTAGCGGGCGCAACGCTCGCTCCGCGAACACGGCGACTTGCCTGAGCCTCTGGTCCGCTGCGATCTGACTGTCTTCCTGCCAAGGATACCCGTTAGAATGGCCCGCTCAGGAGTGAGCCTGCAATGCGGCGTGCCGATCTCTCAGTCTGTCTCTGCTTACTGGCTGCGCTCACGATTCTGCCCTCGCGTCTGATGGCGCAGCAAACGGCGCCCCCTTATATGAATCCCGCGCTGCCTCTAGACCAGCGGGTCGACGACCTGATTGGGCGGATGACGCTGGAGGAGAAGGTCGCGCAGATGCAGAACAGCGCGCCCGCCATCCCGCGCCTGGGCATACCCAAGTACGACTGGTGGAACGAGGGGCTGCACGGCGTCGCGTTTGCCGGAACGGCCACGAGCTTTCCCCAGGTGATTGGCATGGCCGC
>JBEKDS010000007.1:0-118558 GCA_050014235.1 Acidobacteriaceae bacterium | reverse complement strand
GGAGATGACCTCGAAGGCGGGGCTTGGAGTTGCGGCGGGGGCGGTTGTGGGAGTGGTTTGGGCGTGGTTGGGGATCGCGGATGCGAGGCATACGGCGGCGAGGAGGGTAAGGGTGGGGCGGAGGTGCATCGGGCTGGCCTCTTGCCTTGAGAATAAGGGTGAGACGGGTGGGTATGGGAGTTGGGGGTGAGCGTTGAGGTTTATTTTTCAGTAGAGTGTCTTGGCACTCCGCCCACTCATCGCGATCGAACCGCGATGAATGCGGCACAGCACGTCTGCTCCACAGACGCTGAGTTTGGTATTCCGCTCGGATTTATTTGCTAGATGCGGTCGCGCGACCCCCACCCTTTCGATGAAGCCGAAAGGATGGGCCACCCGGATCGGTGGCTACACGAAGAGAATGGGCTTCACGCGAAGAGGGTGAACATGGGGGAGGGGACGGCGAGGGCTTGGATGGGGCCGGTGAGTCGGCCGGTGGCGGGATCGCGGCGGAAGACGGTGACGGTGGAGGAGTCCTGATTGCCACAGAGCAGCCAGTGTTCTTCGGAGTCGGACGAGAGCGTGAACTGGCGCGGTGTCTTGCCGCCGCAGGGGATGCGCTGGAGGAAGGTGAGCGAGCCGTCGGACTCGGCGATGGTGAAGACGACGAGCGAGTCTTCGCCGCGGTTGGAGGCGTAGAGGAAGTTGCCGTCGGCGGAGATGGCAACCTCGGCGGCGGTGTTTTTTGCCGCGGGGAAGCCGGGTGCGAGGGTGCTGGTGTGGAAGCCGGTGTAGCTGAGCAGGCCTTGCGGGTCGGTGCGCGAGCTGGTGGTGGTCCAGAGGAAGTGGTCGATGGTGGAGTCGAGCTCGTTGATGGAGTAGACCCAGCGGCCATTGGGGTGGAAGGCGATGTGGCGCGGGCCGGAGCCGGGGCGGTCGTTGGAGAAGAGGGCGGGCTGGCCGAGGCGGGCGGTCATCGCATCGACCGGGAAGACGGTGATCTCGTCGGAGCCGAGGTCGTTGACCAAGAGGAAGCGGTCGTCGGGCGAGAGGTGGACGGAGTGGGGGTGGGGGACGTCCTGGCGGGAGGCGTTGGGGCCGCGAGTGCCGAATTTGCGGTCCTTATAGTCGATGCGGACGACGGGTTCCGAAAGGCTGCCGTCGGGGCGGATGCTGTAGGTGGAGATGCTGGAGCCGGCATAGTTGGCGACGAAGGCGGAGTGGCCGGTCGCATCGACCGAGATGTAGCAGGGGCCGGCGCCGGCCGAGGTGACCTGGTTGATGGGCTTGAGAGCGCCGGTGGCGGGGTTGACGAGGAAGCTGGAGACGGTCCCGGAGGGGTCGGAGACCTCGTTGACGGCGTAGAGGCGGCGCTGCTGGCCGGAGGTCGGTGGCGAGAGCGCGAGGAAGGACGGGCGGAGGGTCTCGGCGATAAGCTGCGCGGGAGACAGATGGCCGGTGGCGGGGTCGAGGCGGGAGAGATAGATGCCCTTGCCGGCGCCCCCGGAGGTGTCGGCGCCAAAGTAAACGAAGGTGGGCGGCGGCGGCGGGAGGGGCTTCTTGCGGAGTTGCGGGAGGGTGAAGGACTGGGCCCGCGCGGCTTGCCCCGCGATCTGGTCCGCGAGCTGGGGCAGGGCGGCCAAGGCGGGGAGGGTTTGCAGGAATCGGCGGCGCGTGAGCATCGGGGAGGGCCCTCTTTGCTTCTCGATATCGATAACCGCGGCGAGCTTAAAGACGCGGGCCGGTGTGGGGAATGGAGACGGACTCAATACCGGGTGCGGAAGGCTCGCCGGGAAGACGGATGCCCATCGAGGCCTCCGGTTGTGCATTTTCATTGATGACCGGAAGGCTGGGAAGATTCAGAGTGCTGCCTGCCTCGCGGACGACGGCGTCGGCGTGGTCGAGGACCTCGTCGACCGTCATGGTGTACATCTCACGACCGTTGTCGTAACCGGTCTCAATGATGGACTTGAGGTAGCGGCCGGCGGTCTGGGCGGCAAGGTAGTCGGTGATGACCTTGCCGGCGCGGCGCTTTTGCTCGATCCAGGCGACGTTGGGCATGGCGATCCAGACCGGCTTCCCGTTGACGGCGAAGCGGATGTCGGTGGCGTCGGCGTGGCGTGTGGCGATGGCGACGATGGTCCCCTTCCATTGGCAGCGCAGGGGCGAGCCGGTCCAGCGGTCGGTGACGGTGAAGTCTTCGTACATGCAGTTAGCTTAGAGGAGCGGGTGGGTTGGGGCAAGGATGGAGTGGGCGCAGGTGGTGGGCGTGCGCGTCGGCCTGGGGACGGCGAGTTGATTTGGGCTGCTACACTGGCCGGTATGTTGGGCCTGAGAGCTCGCGACCTGGCCGTGTGGGCGGGCTACTGCGCGATGCTGGCGGCGATCGTTCCCTGGCATGAGCCGTGGCGCGATGAGGCGCAGGCGTGGCTGCTGGCGCGGGACCTCAGCATTCCGCAGTTGTTCGGGCACAATCTCCGGTACGAGGGGCATCCGGGGCTTTGGTATTTGATTCTGTGGGGGCCGGCGCACCTGCATGTGGGGTACGCGGCGCTGGGATGGATCGCGGCGGGGATTGCGGCGGCCGGGATCTATGTGCTGCTGCGACTGGCGCCATTTCCGTTTTATCTGCGGGCGGTGCTGCCGTTCACTTTTTTTCTCGCGTACCAGTTTGCGGTGGTGGCGCGGAGCTATGTGCTCTTTCCGCTGCTGTGTTTTCTGATCGCGCATGTGTACCGGATGGCGCGGCCGCGACCGGTGGCGATGGCGGCGCTGCTGGGACTGCTGGCGAATGTGAGCGTGCATGGGACGCTTGTGGCGGGTGGGATGGCCGTGGCGTATGGATGGAGGCTGTGGCGCGGACGGCGCGTGAGTGGGGTCGAGCCGCGGAGGGTCGAGTTGGCGGCGGCGATCTTTGCAGCGGCGGTGGTGGCGGTGGTTGCGACGATCTATCCTCCGAAGGACATTTATATGGATGTGGCGCCGACAGTATCGAAGGCGATCCACTCGATTGCGGTGGAGCAGGGGGCGGCAGCGGGGTTGCGATCGTCGAATACGGCCGGGGGCGCGGACGTGGTTGCAGGTGGAAGTGTGGCCGCGAACGCTGCCGGCGCTGCGGGCAGTGTTAGCGTCGCGGGCAGGGCGCAGCCGGCGTCGAAGGCGGGACATCTGGCGGCGCGGCTGGCCGATCTACCCCGGGTGTTTTGCTACTCGGTGGCGACGTCACGGGTGCTGTGCGTGGTGGTATATGCATTGGTGGCGGCGTTTCTGTTTGCGCGCGGGCAGCTATTGCTGCTGACGCCGCTCGTGGTGCTGGCGCTGTTTCTTGGGTTCGTCTATGCGCGGGAGTGGCACCTGGGGCTGATGTGGGTGGTGCTCCTGATGATCGTGTGGGCGGCTTGGGATGCGGACGCTAGCGTGCCGGGGATCACGCTGCAGCAGGTGCTGACTGTGGTGCTGGCGCTGGTCTCGGTCCTGCAGATCCCGTGGACGTGGCGTGCGATGCGCTACGACCGGCAGGAGCAGTACTACCCTTCGCGGCAGGCGGCAGCGTATCTGCATACCCTGCCCGCGGGGTTGCGCATCGCGGGGTTCTGGGACACGACGACGATCCTGCCGTACTTCGACCACAACATCTTTTTCAACCAGCCGCGCGAGTCGTTCAACTGGTACAGCACGCACAACACCGTGAACACAGATGCGGCGGCCACGCTGGCGACGCATCCTGACCTGTTGGTGGTGTGGTCGCACAACCCGGCGATTCTGGCGATGGCTGAAGCGGACGGCTACCGCGAGGCGCACCGCTTTTGCGGGACGCCTAATCTGCCGAACGTGGTGGGTGAGGAGAGTTGTTATGTGGTGCTTGAGCCCTGACGGTGCGAGTTGATGCATTTGCTATTTAGCCTAGAGCGAATGGCTGATGCACCGATGAGGATGCCGCCAAGAAGTGCAAGCGCGGTGCAAATCAGGATAAGGAATACCGAGGCAAACGCGTGGTCTTCGTAGTAAGAACTCGGAACCTCGATCTTAAGGTGTGGGTCGGCCGATGACAGTGCGGTGCCATCCTCCAACAAATCGACATTAAGGACGTAATCACGCCCGCTCTGAGCTTGAATGCCTCCGATCACACGGGCGATGTCGTCATTCGACCAAATACCGCCGGAATCGGCCTCGCTTGTGCCATGCGCGGCTATTGCTCCATTGCTGCTGAGGGTCCAGTTTGCCTTGATGACTTGAGACTGTCCGCATGGCTTTTCCGCAAAGGACGAAGTCCCAAGAAGGCAGTTCAGAGTATCGAAGGGGATCGTCTTCTTCGCTACGATCTCAATCCAGTAAAAACGATTCGAGTCAACTCGAAAGGCTGGCGTGAGAATATGCCCGACGGTCATTGAAATTGGAAGGTTGATCGGCTCGTTGATGGCTGTTCGCGACCATAAGGCCCAGCCACCAAAGACGCTGGCGCTGATTGCGATCAGCGTGATTCCGGACCACGCTAGCTTCGATAGGCGCACCTGCCGAGAATAGTACGAGGAGCTGCGGAAGAACAAATTCCTCGCTTCGCTGCGGATGAAAAAACGGGTTGAGGGCTCATGAGGTGACGGTGAAGGTTAGGTTGGATTTGGTGGCGTCGATGAGGACGCTGTCGCCGTGGCGGACGGAGCCGTCGAGGATTTTGACGGCGAGGGGGTCCTGGACGAGGCGCTGGATGGCGCGCTTGAGGGGGCGGGCTCCGTAGGCGCGGTCGTAGCCGGCCTTGAAGATGGCCTTGTGCGCGGCGGGGGTGAGCTCGATGGTGATCTTGCGGTCGGCGAGCATCCTGGCGAGGTCGGCGAGGCGCAGGTCGATGATGTGGGTCAGCTGCTCTTCGCCCAGCGGGTGGAAGACGACGATGTCGTCGATGCGGTTGAGGAACTCGGGGCGGAAGTGCTCGCGCAAGACGCCCATCACGCGCTCAGTGGCCTCGGCGAAGCCCTCTTCGCCCTCGGCCCAGGCGGTCGAGAGCTGCTGCGCGCCAAGGTTTGACGTCATGATGAGGACGGTGTTCTTGAAGTCGACAGTCCGGCCTTTGGAGTCGGTCAGCCGGCCGTCGTCGAGGACCTGCAGGAGGACGTTGAAGACGTCCTGGTGGGCCTTCTCGATCTCGTCGAAGAGGATGACGGCGTAGGGGCGGCGGCGGACGGCCTCGGTGAGCTGGCCGCCCTCATCGTAGCCGACGTAGCCGGGAGGCGCGCCGATGAGGCGGGCGACGGCGTGCTTCTCCATGTACTCGGACATGTCGATGCGCACCATGGCGGATTCGTCGTCGAAGAGGAACTCCGCAAGCGCGCGCGCGGTCTCAGTCTTGCCGACGCCGGTGGGGCCGAGGAAGATGAAGCTGCCGATCGGTCTTTTGGGGTCTGACAGGCCGGCGCGGGAGCGGCGGATGGCGTTGGCGACGACCGTGAGGGCCAGGTCCTGGCCGACGACGCGCGCGCGCAGGCGGTCCTCCATCTGGACGAGCTTCTGCATCTCGCCTTCGAGCATCTTGGAGACCGGGATGCCGGTCCAGCGCGAGACGACGGCGGCGATGTCTTCCTCGTCGACCTCTTCCTTCAACATGCGGTTGGGGGATTTCTTCCCCTTGCCGGCGGTGACTTCAGTGAGCTTGCGCAGTTCGGCCTCGGCCTTGGGAATCTCGCCGTACTGCAACTCGGCGGCGCGCTGCAGGTTGCCGCGGCGGGTCTGCTCTTCAGCTTCGAAGCGCAGGGCTTCAAGGTGAGTTTTCAGCTCTGCGATGCGACCGATGGCCCCTCGCTCGGTCTGCCAGCGCGCGCGCAGGGCCTCGGCTTTTTCACGCACCTCGGCGAGTTCCTTCTGGACGATCTCGATGCGTTCGCGAGAGGCTGGGTCCTTTTCGCGCTTCAGTGCGGCCTGCTCAATCTCAAGCGACGTTGCCCGGCGCTCGAGGTCGTCAATCTCCGTGGGCACGGAGCCAATCTGGTTGGCCAGCGCGGCGGCGGCCTCGTCGACCAGGTCGATGGCCTTGTCCGGGAGGAAGCGGTCGGAGATGTATCGGTGCGAGAGCGTGGCGGCGGCGACGATGGCAGAGTCCTTGATGCGCACCTTGTGGTGCGACTCGTAGCGCTCGCGCAGGCCGCGCAGAATGGCGATGGTGTCTTCCACATTGGGCTCGCCGACGTAGACGATCTGGAAACGGCGTTCGAGGGCGGCGTCCTTCTCGATGTACTTGCGGTACTCGTTGAGGGTCGTCGCGCCGATGGCCCGCAGGCCGCCGCGCGCCAGCGCGGGCTTCAGCATGTTGCTGGCGTCCATTGCCCCCTCGGCTGCGCCGGCGCCGACCAGAGTATGTAACTCATCGATGAACAAAATGATCTCGCCGTTGGAGTCTTCGATCTCCTTAAGCAGCGCCTTCAGGCGGTCTTCGAACTCGCCGCGATACTTGGCCCCGGCGATCATGCTGGCGAGGTCGAGGGCGACGACGCGCTTGTCCTTGAGGATCTCGGGGACGTCCCCGTTGACGATGCGGCGGGCGAGGCCTTCAACGATGGCCGTCTTGCCAACGCCGGGCTCGCCGATCAGCACCGGGTTATTTTTCGTCCGGCGCGAGAGCACCTGGATGACGCGGCGAATCTCCTCGTCGCGGCCGATCACGGGGTCCAGCTTGCCCTTGCGCGCGAGGTCGGTGAGGTCCTTGCCATATTTCTCCAGTGACTGGAACTTGGCCTCGGGGTTCTGGTCGGTGACGCGCTGCGAGCCGCGCACGGTGGAGAGCGCCTTCAGTGCCGACTCGTGCGTGACGCCCATGGCGGCGAGCGCGTCGCGGACCGGATCGCCTTTGGCCTCGGTCAGCGCCAGCAGCAGGTGCTCGGTGGAGATGTACTCGTCCTTGAAGCCGTCGGCCTCTTTGGAGGCGCGGTCGAGAACCTTCTGCAGCGCGGGCGACATGCTGGGCTGCGCGGACGCGCCGGAAACCTTAGGCAGCTTGGCGATGGCGGCGTTGACGCCGGCGAGGAGCTCCTGCGGGCGCGCGCCGGCGCCTTCAAGGACGGGCAGGACGACGCCCTCTCGGTCCTCCAGCAGCGCCGCAAGCAGATGCAGCGGCAGGACTTCCGGGTTGCCGTGCTCGGACGCCATGGATGCAGCGGCCTGGATGGCCTCTTGCGATTTGACGGTCAGTTTTTCCCACTTGAATGCCATAGCAGTACCAATCTACGCCTGAAATTCGGCCAATATTATCCGAGGGATTGGATGCTTGGATCGAGGCGAAGGTTCAGCGTATAGTCGGGCTGGACAGTCAGGCGGAGGCTGCAGGGTTGAGGCGCATCGCGAGGCATTTGGCGGCGCCGCCGGCTTTGAGGAACTCGTCGAGGGGGAGTTGGAGGACGTCAAAGCCGCGCGCGCGGAGGGCGAGTTCTAGCTCAGCGCTGATGCAGTTGAGGACGATGGTGCTGCCGACGTTGATGGCGTTGCAGGCGAAGGAAATGGCGTCGGCCTCGCTGACGGCGATGCGCGCGGCGGGCGGGTAGACGGCGTGGATGCGCGCGAGCGAGGGAGCGTCGAAGGCGGGCGGGAAGTAGAGCAGTGAGCCGTCTTCGAGCGGGGCGAAGCAGGTGTCGAGGTGGTAGAAGCGGGGGTCGATGAGGTGCAGGCTCTGGACGTCGACCGGCCAGAGGGCGGCGAGCGCAGCGTGGCTGGCATGGTGGGTGCGCGCGCCGTAGCCGACCCAGAGGGTCGAGCCGTCGGCGGAGAAGAGGGCGTCGCCCTCGCCTTCAAACGAGGTGCCGCGGGGCAGGTCGACCACCTGATACCGGGCGTCGGTGAACCAGCGGCGGAAGTGGGGCTCTTCATCCTGGCGCTCGGGATGGTGGAAGTTGCTGGGCACGACGACGCCGTTGCGGGCGAGGCCGGCGTTGGCGGTAAAGACCATGTCGGGCGATCCGGCAACCGGCTCGACTAGGCGCACGAAGGCAAGCGAGGAGAGGGCGACGAGCAGCTCCTGCCACTGCTGCTGCGCGCGGGCCTGGGAGGACTTGCCGAGGTTGCCCTCCATCCAGGGGTTGATGCTGTAGGCGACCTCGTAGAGGGTCGGAGGACACATCAGGAAGGTGGGCGCGGAAGGGTGGACCGCAGGGGCGAATGGGGCCGCGGGAAACGGGGCCGGGGGCGGTACAGGGGGCCGATTGGGTTGCATCATTTTAGGTGCTCCCACTTCAAAGCATGGCAGGCGCCGGGAGCAAGGTCAACGGGAAAGAATATCCATTTTCGCTGAATAGATATGCAGGTTTTGCCCCACCCATCGAAGCTTGATCGCGATGGATGAGGCGCAAGACCTTCGCGCAGACCGGCCCAAATCCCCTACACTTGCAGGCGTCTCCTCCAGGAGCATCTTCGTGGGAATGAAAATTCGAGCCGCAGCTCTCTGCATCCCCTTCGCGCTCCTCCCCGTCCTGCTAGCCCGCGCCCAGCCCACCCCGGACTGGACCGCCCCCATTGCGCCCTTCCGCATCGCGGACAATCTCTACTACGTCGGCAGCCGCGACCTCGCCAGCTACCTCATCGTCACCCCCGCCGGCGACATCCTCATCAACTCCAACCTCGTCTCCTCGCCGCCCCTCATCGTGCAATCCATTGCCCAACTCGGCTTCCGCATCGCCGACGTCAAAATCCTGCTCATCAGCCACGCCCACTACGACCACGCCGGCGGCAGCAAGGAACTCCTCCGCCTCAGCCACGCGCAGTACATGGTCATGGACGACGACGCGCCCGTGGTCGAGAGCGGCGGCGCCAAAGACTTCGCCTATCCCCATGACCGTTACCCCTCCGCCCGCGTCGACCGCGTCCTGCACGATGGCGACCAGGTCACCCTCGGCGTCGTCGCCCTCACCGCGCACAAAACCCCCGGCCACACCCGCGGCTGCACCACCTGGACCATGCGCGCCACCTCCGGCGGCCAGCCGCGCGATGTCGTCATCGTCGGCAGTTGGAACGTCAACAGCTCCTACCGCCTCGTCGATCGCCCCGGCAGCCCCGCCTCCTACCCCGGCATCGCCGCCGACTACCAACACAGCTTCGCCGTCCTCAGCGCTCTGCCCTGCGACATCTTCCTCGGCGCCCACGGCAGCTACTTCCACATGTTAGGCAAGCTCGCCCGCGCCCCATCCACCGACCCCGAATCCATCTGGATCGACCCCACCGGCTACCGCCGCGCCGTCGCCGAGCGCCAGCAGGAGTTCGAAGCCGAACTCAAGCGCCAGCAAACCACCCCCTAGCCGCGCGCCTTACTCGATCGCAAACACGGCATAAACCGTCGCCGTCTTCGTAATGCGCTCTGGAGAGATCGCCAGGGGTGCCAGATTGCGCTTTGGTTCCGTCACGGTCACTGTCTCCGCGCTCGTACCGAGGGCGTCGAAGGTGCCCCTAGGCGTCTGATTGCTCGCATAGACCAGCGTACCCAGCTTGACGCCGAGTCCAGTCGCCATCTGTGTAGCGATTTGGCGTGCGTGTTCAAGCGCCTTCTTTGCTGCCTCAGCCTCGAGCGCGTCATCTTGTTTCAACTCCCAGTCGATGTCGCCGCTCTCATTCGCCCCAGAGGTAATCGCAACCTGAAGGACGCTCGCCGCGTCTGAGGCGGGCACGGTTAAGTTCCACGACTGGTGAAACTCAAACCGGAAGCCCTGGGAGTATCTAGCCTTTTCGCCCTCGCTGCCGCCGGGGTCGATAGGGCTTAAGCCTTGCTCCTTGCTTTCGATGGCAGTTTTCGGTACGCCCGCACCCGTGAGGGCGCTCATGATCGCGTTCGATGTTCGGGTAGCGTCCGCGTAAGTGCTGTCCTGGTCCTTTCCAAAGTTGTGAAATCCGACTGTAATCACCGCTGTGTCCGCAAGTGCCTCGGCTTCGTCACTGGTCGTAATGGCAATCGTCTTGTTTTCTTTGTTGATCTGAATCTGTTGTGCGGACGCAGCGATAGTAAGCAACGCCGCGCAAGTCATCGTCCTAGTAATCCGGCTGATTTTCATGGTCTGCTCTCCTCACTTCTCTTCGGTTTCACTCAGCAAATCCGCCAGCGTCTTCTTATGCTTCGGCTTGGCCGCCGCCTTCTGTTTCGGATCCGGAATCACCCGCTTCGGAGGCACCGCCCCCACCCGGTCCCGCGCATTCTGCTTCACCGCCTTCACCACGGAAAATACCCGCTTCTTCGCCTTGCTCATCGCGGTTCCCTCGCCCTGCGCAGCAGCCACGATTATGCAATACTTTTCCTCGAAACAAGTTCGACCGGAACCCGCGCCCCAGACCCGCGGCGCCGCGCACCCGGCAGAGGGACCCCAGTATGGAAGAACGCGATTTTTTCGACGAACGCCCCGAGCAGCGCACCCACACCATGACCTGTCCTCACTGCGGTCAGCCCGGCGAGTACCAGATCGGTTGGCTCGTCCGCCGCAAGAAGGCCCAGCTCCCCCGCAACGCCGACGAGCGCGATCGCGCCCGCTTCGCCAAGGCCCAAAGCTACATGGTCCGCACCGACGACCTTGTCGGCTGCAAGAACATCCGCTGCCGCAAGCGCTTCGACGTCGCCGGCATCCAGTCCGTCGCCTTCCTCTAGCCCTTTGTCATTCCGCACCCTGAGCGAAGCGAAGGGGGAGGAATCTGCTTTTCCCCCCTACCCCCGGCACGTCTATATGCTTTAATGTCCTCTAGCGCCCGCAGGAGACGCCCATGGCCAACACCCTCATCCCCATCGAAGAACGCAACCTGACCCCCCAGCAGGTCGAAGCCCTCGACCGCCGCCGCCGCCGCGGCCAGCTCTTCCTCGTCCTCTGCTTCCAATGCATCATCGTCGGCACCCTCGTCACCCTCTGGGCCGGCCAGGACCTCACCTACTCGCCCGGCTGGGTCCGCCCCATGTTCTACTGGGACGCCGTCCTCTTCACCCTCGCCGCCATCTTCGGCGTCGCCGGCATCCGCCTCCGCCGCGGCTCCAATGAGTTCCTCAGCTACTAAACTCCCGCCGAAGCTCCGCCGCAAGAGTCCGTCATTGATGAAGAAATTGTCATCCTGACCCTGAGCGAAGCCGAAGGGGAAGGACCCTGCTGTTTGCCCGCGAGTCCCCAGCGGTATCATCCCTCTGTGACCCTCGCCGAACCCCACCGCTTCGCCCCTCCAGAAATCTTCCTCCTCCTCGCGCTCGCCGCCGCCTCCGCTGCGGTCTTCCTCGCCCGCTTCGCCCCCATCCTCCGCACCATCCTCGCCGCCAGGCAAGACCCCGCCTTCTCCCTCTCGCCCATCCTCCCCCGCCTCCGCGCCTTCCTCTGGGAGGTCCTCTGCCAGGCCAAAGTCATCCGCGAGCGCCCACTCCCCGGCCTCGCCCACGCCTTCGTATTCTGGGGATTCCTCGCCTTCGCCCTCGTCTCCCTCAACCACCTCGCCCTCCCCTTCGGCCTCGCCTTCCTCCCGCCCGCAAGGCTTCTCGGCCGCTTCTACTTCGCCTTCGCCGCCGCCTGGGCGCTGCTCGTCGCAGTCTCGATCGCGGGCCTCTTCGTCCGCCGCTTCGTCCTCCGCCCCATCTGGCTCGGCCCGCAGCTCTCCTGGGAGTCAGGCCTCATCGCCCTCCTCATCTTCTTCCTGATGGCCACCTACCTCGCCGCCTTCCTCCTCCCCGCCGCAAGCCCAGCCATCAAACCCCTCTGGTGGGCGCACACCCTCACCCTGCTCCTCTTCCTTCCCCTCATCCCCCACACCAAACACCTCCACCTCGTCCTCGCGCCCCTCGCAATCTTCCTCAAGCACCCCGGCTTCTCCGCCATCCCACCCCTCTCCACCGACGACTCCGCCGAAGACTTCGGCCTCCTCGCCGGCCGCGACCTCACCCAGATCATCGCCCTGCAAACCTACTCCTGCGTCGAGTGCGGCCGCTGCACCGAGCACTGCCCCGCCTCCGCTACCGGCAAAGTCCTCAACCCCAAAGAGATCATCCTCGGCGCCCGCGCCTACCTGAACACCCTCGGCCCCGCCTCCACCACCCCCCTCCTCACCGACCTAAGGGCCACAGAGTCGGGTGCCCCAGGTCTCGCTTCTGAGATCTGGGTTGACGCCAATACCCTCTCGATGGAGGCCGTCTTCGCCTGCACCACCTGCGGCGCCTGCGAATTCCAATGCCCCGTCGGCATCCAACACCTCCCCATCCTCGTCGGCCTGCGCCGCGGCGCAACCAACACCGGCGCCTGGCAGGACCCCTACGGCACCAAGCTCTTCCTCACCCTCGAACGCTCCGGCAACGCCCTCGGCCTGCCCGCCGCCGAGCGCGACAAGTTCATCGCCCGCGCCGCCCTCCCCATCTTCGACGGCTCCCAGGAGTACTGCCTCTGGCTCGGCTGCATGGGCAGCTACGACCCCCACGCCCGCGAGATCGTCGCCGACTTCGCCCGCATCATGGCCCACCTCGGCACCACCTTCGGCGTCCTGCGCAAGGAGAAATGCACCGGCGACCCCGCCCGCCGCCTCGGCAACGACCTCGTCTTCCAGTCGCTCGCCGAATCCGGCCTCGCCGCCTTCGCCGCGCAGAAGGTCCAGAAGATCGTCACCATCTGCCCCCACTGCGTCCGCACCATCTCCACCGACTGGCGCGACTTCGGCCCCGCCCCCCACATCGAACACCACTCCGAATTCCTCGCCCGCCACAAGTCTCTCCTGCCTTTGCCGTTGCCTTTGCCCTCACTCACAACTCACAACTCACAACTCACAACTGACGACACCGTCGTCTTCCACGACCCCTGCTACCTCGGCCGCTACCAGAACATCTACGACCCACCCCGCGCCGTCATCCAGCAGCAAGCCACCCTGGTCGAAGCTCCCCGCTCCCACGAGCGCAGCTTCTGCTGCGGCGCCGGCGGCGGACTCGCCTTCCTCGGCGAAGAGTCCGGCGAGCGCGTCTCCCACGTCCGCGCCCGCGAGCTCGCCGCCACCGGGGCCCACACCGTCGCCACCGCCTGCCCCTTCTGCAACACCATGTTCCGCGACGCCCTCACCGCCATCTCCCCCAACTCCCCGCCCCCCCAACTCCTCGACATCGCCCAGCTCACCGCCCGTTCCCTCCCTCCGCTCGATCCACCCCCTCCCGCCAAGCCAACGTCCGCGTAACTTCCACAAACCAAACCGGATGAGATATGGTAATGTCATACTTGACGCAGGGATTATGTTCGCCTATTCTGCGTCTATGCAGACTTTTGCATATTTACGTGAGTCGCGGGCGGGAGGAGAATGAGCCATGCCTGAGTTAAATATTCCTTCAGACGTGTCGCCAAAAAAGCTGCGCGTCGTTCCGTCTATCATTGGCGGATTCATTTTGGCGTTCCTCGGAATGGGGCTGCCAATGATAGGTGTGACCGAGAACTTATGGCTAGGATCTTCCCTTCTCCTAGCCGCATTTGCCCTGTTCGCTTGGGGCACCTGGAGCTGGGAAACCAACCGCAAGTTCAGTTGTGGCCTTCGATTGACCACGATTGCATTAGGGGGAACGATCTACTTTGCCCTGTTGGGGCTTCAAGTCCATTCTCAATTTAAGAAGAGCCATCCGGCTACCATAGGGACTGTAGTAGGGGCTTCCCCGGGAGGGCCTAGATGTGACGGTCCGACGGGAGCCGCTAACGCAAATGGAGATGGGAGCATTGCGAACAGTGGAAATTGCGTTAGCAGACTAAGTACGGATCGAAAATTTAATTGAGGGAAGCGTCCGTGATGAGATTTACACTCGCAATCCTCGCAGCTGCTTTGCCAATTCCTGCACTAGCCCAGCCTGGCTCAGCCACAGCGAATGGAATGTGCAGTCTTGCGAACACAGGGAGCAGCGTTAGCAACGTCACTATCCACTGCGGTATAGGCCAGGAGCAAGGCCAGAAAATGCTGGCAGTCTTGAATAAGATATTGGCTAACCAGCTAGACTTCGCTGTCGTGATGGGCAAGCTGGACGAAATTGAGGCGGCGCAAAAAGCGGCCACACAGAGTACAAATGTGAACTGTCCTAATAACGCCGGGAACTGCGCTGGCGTCAACAATGGACAGCAGGTGATACAGTACGGCCCTGTTCCTTTTTCTCTATCCGGGGAACAGGTGAAGACCGCGTCCGCGGAACTCGCCAAAAAAAGCCCACCACATTCATACGTCCAAATCGAGTGGGAGTGGTCTGCGCCAGATGGAAAGCAAGCGGCAACACAACTTCATGACGTGCTGTTGGCCGCCGGAGTTAACGTGCTTCCGGTCGGGGCGGGCTGCGGCATGTGCATAAATTATCCCGGCGCACCCTCTTATTCGGGCATCTCTTTCGCCACCGCAGGCTCACCGGATCTGAATAACTTGGCAGACGATATTGAGGCGGCGTTGAAGGCTTCCGGGGCAACATCAGACCCCATAAGGAGGGATGACACTGTTACTACGGGAAACAACAGTTTAGTCATATACATCCGAAAACCATGAAGCCTGAATACAAAAAAGGCCAAGCGCCTGCCCCTGCCGCGAACGAGAGAGCCATGGCACCGCCAGCGCCGGGATTTCTGGCGATAAGAGTTGCCAAACTGCCATCCCCAATGCGCTATAATTGGGTCGGGTGGGAAATAGGCTGGCAAGCGAGGGGGAGGTCGCTGCTGGCTGGCCGCGTGGGGCAGGCCGGATTCGACCGATTCAGACTGGCCCACCCCAAAGCCCGATTGGTCTCCGGATTTCCCCCTTGTTTTCAATATTTTGAGATCAAAAAAATCCTTCGGGTGGAAGGACGGACAGATGGAGAGGCTGATGGAAGGGCTGGCAACGAGGGAACCGAGCGGTCGGCTTTTAGCCGGGGCGGGGAGTGGCCAGAACCACACACCCGGTCCCAACCGGAAGCCAGATCGATCCCCAGATCTCGCCCCTTGTTTTCAATATTTTGGGATCAAAAAAAATTGCCCCGCGCCCAAATCACCGCCCCCGCCCTCCCGCCCACGCAGAAGCCCTAGTTATCTTCGGCCGGTTCTCCGAGCCGTGCCTCGATCGAGGTAATCGCCAACCGCAGCGCCGCAACCTCAGCCTCCAGCGCCGTGAGCCGAGCGTCCGTCTGCGCCTCCTGCGCGCGCCCAAAGTTGTTTCCAGCTCCGGAGTCGGCGGAGCGCAATCCGCCGGCCTCTTGGCCAGCAGCGGTTGCAACCGGGCCCCCCAGCAGGTGCGCATACCGCGCCTCCCGCGAACCAGGTTGTCGCGGCAGCATAGCCACCAATGGCCTGGGGCTCTCCGTTGCACCCTCCTCCAGCGCAGGACTGCTCCTCGTCATTCGTTCCAGCGTGCTGTCGACCGCATCCAGCCCGTCAAAGTTGTACAGCCGCTCGGAGCGGGAGCGAAGCTCACCCGGAGTCTGCGGCCCGCGCAAGAACAGGAGGCAGAGGATCGCAGCCTCATCGCGCCGCAGATTCAGCACGGTTCGGATCAGGTGCTCGTATTTCACCACCCTGCTGTCGCGTACCGGAGCGGTCAGGCCCAGGTCCTCGAGTCCATGCAGCGCCTGACGCACCTGCTCCTCGGAAAGGTCCATTACGGGGTCGCGGCTGGACTTCTGGTTGCACGCGGCCAGAAGCGCATTGAGCGAAAGCGGATAGGCTTCGGGTGTGGCGGTCTCCTTCTCCATCAACGAGCCAAGGACGCGCACCTGAACAGGGTCGAGGGTCATGCATTAAGGGTGCCACAGCTACAGCCGTCCGTACCGCAATTGGGTTACGGCTGCCACGAAAAGATGACAGTTCGGCACTGCACAGCCCGCGTGCCAGTCCGATAAACTAGAGGAGGTGAATCGAGGGACGCAACGCGCATTCGCAATGCGGATTCACGCCACGCCGATCCCCTTAGGAAGAAATCGATGCCAATGGTATCTCTGAATCGAATCGTCGCCGCCGCTGCCGCCATCCTCCTGCTGGCCGGGAACGCCGCTAGCCTGAGCGCCGCAACCGCGCCCACAAACCCCGCCGCACCCCCGCGCTTCGAGCTCCGCATGCACCACCTCCACACCGGCGAGGACATCGACATCGTCTACCGCATCGGCGACACCTACATCCCCGCCGCGCTCGACCGCCTCAACCACTTCCTCCGCGACCACCGCACCCAGGACGTCAGCAGCTACGACCCCAAAGAGTTCGACGTCCTCCACGCCATCCTGACCTCCCTCGGCCGCCCCAACGCCGTCATCGACATCGTCTGCGGCTACCGCACCCCCTGGAGCAATAATTTTCTCCGCACCCGCGCCGCCTCCACCGGCGTCGCCGAGCATAGCCAGCACATGCTCGCCAAGGCCATCGACATCCGCGTCCCCGGCGTCACCACCGAAGCCCTGCGCAACGCCGCCCTCGCCCTGCACGCCGGCGGCGTCGGCTTCTACCCCGTCTCCCAGTTCGTCCACGTCGATGTCGGCCCCGTCCGCACCTGGTCGTATCGCTGACGGCCCCAGCTCACCTCAGTCGATGCCCAGCCCCGCATCCACATCCACCACCAGCGCATCGTGGTCCACCACCATCGAGTGCAGCTTCAGCGAGTCCAGCGTCAGCGTATAGCCCGTCGCCGCCACCGACTGGCCCAGCAGCTTGCGCATAATGTCCGCCGCGTTCACCTTCATCTGCGAGGGCAGCTTGCGGCTGAGGAACGGCACCAGCAGAAAGTTCAGCTCCTTCGACTCGCTCACCCGCTCGATCCGCGCATCGCGGAACCCCACCGACTCACCCTCCGCATCCGGCACGAACGAGACATCCGCATCGGTCGTCAACGACACCCCAACACACGCCCCGTGGATCGCCCCGCCCAGCTTGGACTTGGTATGCACATGCACCACCACCCGGTCGTCCTTGAAGGAGACCTGCGGCTTCTCCGCATACACGTAGCACGCCGAGTTCGCATCGCCGCGCATGTAGTAGCGCCCATCCGGCCCGTTGAAGAGCTGGGTTTGCAACGTCCGCTCCAGCGCCTGCGCCGACACCTTCACCTCGATGGCCCGCGCCTCGCCCGCGCCAAAGATCGCCAGCAGCCCCACCAGGCCAACATTGCGCAGGAGACGTGTCATCGTCCCTTCAGCATACCGTCTCGGCCCGCAGCAGGCCTCACGCCCCGCTACCCCGCCACCGGCTTCAACGCCGCTGCCTCACTCGCGATCACAACCGTCGCCGCCTCCAGCCCGTCCGCCGAGACCGTCACCGTCACCCCACCCGCCTCGCCCCGCCTGCTCTGCACAACCGCCATGCACAGCCCGTTGAACGCGCTCCGCTGGCTCGCATGGTCCGCCTCGTGGCAACTCGGATCGCCGTTGCCCACCCCGATCACCCCACCCGGCCCACTCACCGCAAAGGTCACCTTGTTGCCCGCCATCGGCACCGTCCGGCCCTCTGCATCCACAATCGTCACGTTCACCACCGCGACATCCTGCCCGTCCGCCGCGATCTTCGCCCTGTCGGCCGCCGCCACGATCCTTGCCGCCGCCCCAGCCGTCTCGCGCCTGTCCGTCAACACCACGCGCCCACCCTTGCTCGCCCGCGCCTCAATCGCTCCCGGCGCGTACTTCACCTTCCACACCAGATGCCCGTTCTTCACCACCGGCTGCGACCCCACGCCCACCCCATTCACCAGCAACTCCACGCTCTCCTGATTGCAGTACGCCCACACTTCAATCTCCTGGCCCTCCTTCCCCTCCCAGTTCCAGTGCGGCAGCAGATGCAACACCGGCTCCGCGCCCCACCACGTCTTGTAGTAGTACGCCGTGTCCTTGGCGAACCCGCAGGTGTCCAGAATCCCGAAGTGCGAGCTGATGCACGGCCATCTGTTGTACGGTGTCGTCTCGCCGCGATAGTCGAAGCCCGTCCACGCAAACCCGCCCGCCAGCCACTCGCGCGCATCGTAGAAGCTCCACCACTCCTCCGCCGTATTGCCCCATCTAGGCTTCTCCGTGTCGTACGCGCTCATGTAGCCACGGTCTTTATCGTTCGCGTAGATGCCCCGCGTCGCCAGCGAGCTCGCCGTCTCCGTCCCGATCATCGGCTGTTTGGGATAGTCCTTGCGGTACTTATCGATCAGGCCGTCGTTGTAGTTGCATCCCATCACGTCCAGCACATTCGATATGCCCACGTCGCCCCACCCCCCGCTCATCGCCGCCGTCGAGACGCGCGACGGATCGAGCCGCCGCTGCAGCTTCTTCATCGTGGCCACGATCTTCGCCCCACGCGCCGTCCCCTGCTCCGCCTCCTCATTGCCCAGCGACCAGATCACCACGCTGGGGTGGTTGCGGTCGCGCTTGATCAGCCGCTCCAGCTCGCTCAGCCCCTCGGGATTCGACGACATCATCCGCGTCTCATCCATCACCAGCATGCCCATCTTGTCGCACGCGTCCAGAAACTCCGGCGTCGGCGGATTGTGCGAAGTGCGGCAGCCGTTCGAGCCCATCCACTTCAGCCGCTCGAGGCGATAGGCCTGAATGCGGTCCGGGATCGCCGCCCCAACGCCCGCGTGGTCCTGGTGGTTGCACGTCCCCTTGATCTTCACCGGCTTCCCGTTGAGAAAGAAGCCTTTGTCGACATCGAACTTCACGGTGCGGATGCCAAAGATGGCTTCGTCACGGTCCGCAGCCTTACCAGCCACTTCGAGCGTCGTAACCGCCCGGTACAAGTTCGGCTCCTCGCACGACCACAACGCCGCCGAGGCGACCGTGGCCCGCAGGGCGAAGGTGTGCTCTTCGCCCGCGGCAATGGCTGCGGGAGCGGAGATTGCCGTGGCCACCGTTTTGCCCGCAGCATCCACAAAGGCCGCATGCACGCTCGCAGTCACCGGAGCGTCGCTCTCGTTCAGCACCTCGGTCGCGAGCGAAATGGCAGCCGGGCGTTTGTCAGCAGAGGACTCCGTCCGCACATAGTTGCCCCACCGCGCGATGTGCACCGGCGCCGTCTTCGTCAGCCATGCGTGGCGATAGATCCCTGCGCCCTCGTAGAACCATCCCTCATCGAGCGTTGCATCCACCCGGACCACCAGCACATTGCTCCCCGGCCTCTGCATCCCCGCGCGAATCCTCGCCACAGCCGCCGCATCGCTTCCGGCCGCGGCGATGCGTGCCTGGTCCGCTGCCGCCCTGCCCGTCGAGGTCTTGTCCGCAAAATTCGAGAAGTCGGTCAGGTCGAGATTCAGCGGCGCGTAGCCGCTCATGTTCTCCGTGATGTAATGCCCGTTGAAGAAGACGGTCGCGTTGCGGAAGATGCCGTCGAACTCGACCGAGATGCGCCGTCCCGCGTCGCTGTCCGGCAGCACAAACTCGCGCCGGTACCACCCAATGCTGGTCTCGGGATACTCGCGGCCCAGCGGCTTGGCGCCGTGGTCGATGAGGAGCGGGTTGTTGACGAAGGGCAGGTCCACGGCCCAGTCGTGCGGCAGGTCGATCCTGCTCCAGGCCGAGTCGTCGAAACGCGGCGCGGTCGGCCCTCCCGCACGTCCCGCCTTGGCGTAGGTGCCGGAGCCCGCGCTCAGCTTGCCGAAGCCGAAGTCCTTGTCCGGATCGTTGGCGTTGCCCAGGGCAAAGCGCCACCCGTAGTCCAGCAGCAGCCGCTCGCGAAGGAGGTTGGGAGCCGCGAGATCGAGCTGCGCGAAGGTCTGCGCCTCCGTTGCGGCCGTGATCTTCGCCGCAGCGGACTCAGCCCGCAGCTCTTTGTTTGCCAGCACCCCAGCCGATGCCGCCAGTCCAGTCTTTAACAGATCACGACGTGTCCACTTGCCCATGTCCGCCCCCTCAAATGCCCTTTGCCGACATCCACTGTACAGGCAATGCGAAGCATGGTGAAGGAATCGGCTTGAGAGGGGCGCGCCCTGGCGCTAGATGGAGCTCATATTGTGCAGGAACTCCTGGTTATTGCGCGTCTTGGCCAGCTTGTCGGTCAGCAGCTCCATGGCCTCAACCGGCGAGAGCGGGTTCAGCACCTTGCGCAGGATCCACGTCCGTTGCAGGTCTTCCTTTGGAATCAACAACTCCTCTTTACGCGTTCCAGACCGTTGGATGTCGATCGCCGGGAAGACGCGCTTGTCGACCAGCTTGCGGTCGAGGATGACCTCCATGTTGCCCGTGCCCTTGAACTCCTCGAAGATGACCTCATCCATGCGCGAGCCGGTGTCGACCAGCGCGGTGGCGATGATGGTTAGGCTGCCGCCTTCCTCGATGTTGCGCGCGGCGCCGAAGAACCGTTTGGGGCGTTGAAGCGCATTGGAGTCGACGCCGCCGGAGAGTACCTTGCCGGAAGGGGGGACGATCGTGTTGTACGCTCGGGCGAGACGCGTGATGGAATCGAGCAGGATCACCACATCGCGCTTGTGCTCCACCAGCCGCTTGGCCTTCTCGATCACCATCTCCGCGACCTGTACGTGCCGTGCGGCCGGCTCGTCGAAGGTGGAGCTGATGACCTCGCCCTTGACGCTGCGCTGCATGTCGGTGACCTCCTCGGGCCGCTCGTCGATGAGCAGGACGATGAGGACGACCTCCGGATGGTTTGTCGTGATGGAATTGGCAATCGACTGCAGCAGCATCGTCTTGCCGGTGCGCGGCGGCGCGACAATCAGGCCGCGTTGCCCTTTACCCACCGGTGTGAGCAGGTCCATCACGCGGCCGGAGATGTGCTCGCGCACCGTCTCCATCTTCACCCGCTCCTGGGCATACAGCGGCGTCAGGTTGTCGAAGAGGATCTTGTTGCGCGTCTCCTCGGGCGACTCGAAGTTGATGGCCTCGATCTTGACCAGGGCGAAGTACTTCTCGCCCTCGTGGGGCGGACGGACGTTGCCGCTGATGGTGTCGCCGGTCTTGAGGTCGAACTTGCGGATCTGCGACGGCGAGACATAGATGTCATCCGGGCCGGGGAGGTAGTTGTAGTCGGGCGAACGGAGGAAGCCATAGCCGTCGGGCAGGATCTCAAGGACGCCCTCGGCGAAGATGTGGCCTTCCTTTTCGGATTGGGCCTGGAGGATCTTGAAGATGAGGTCTTGCTTGCGAAGGCCGGAGGTGCCGGCGATGTCGAGGCCGCGAGCGAGTTTGCTCAACTCGGCGATGTTGTGTTCCTTAAGTTCTGAGATTGTCATGGCTACCTGGATCATGGAATTTTGATTTGGATTTTCGAGGCTGAGGAAGGGGGGTTGCCTGGCTGGGTGCGCTTGACAAACCTAATTGAGGAAGGGGGTCGTGCGGAGGGCCGGAGCAGTGTAACGAATATTCACATTATACAGGGGAATGCGAGGTGGGTGCGCTACAACTTTTGCGCGGCGGAGCGGCCGCCCGTGAGGGCGACCGCGCCAGAGTCAAGCCGCCTTACGATGGTCAAGGTGAACGCTTTGCACCGTATGCTCTGCGGCGGCATCCGCGGGCAAGGTTTCCTTGAAGCGATCGAGAACTTCGTTGGTAGTGTCCTGAAGCCGGGTGTTAGGCTTGTGCAGTTTGCGGGTGGCCTTGGAGGCCAGTTGGCAGAGCTCATAGCGGTTGGTGACGTGGGTAAGAGCTCCGAAGATCAGATCTGAGCGCATAGTAATTCCTTTCAATTTTCCGGCGCCGGGCGGCGTTGGCGCGCCTTTGGGGTTTACGTCAATCAATATTCTCTTGGATCGCAAATGCACTGCCGACGATTACAAGAGTCCAGGAAGAGACATTCCAGGGAACTCAGATTGATGGACCACACCCGCAACGTTAGATGCCGAAAATCGTGCGGGGACTCCATCCACTGGGGGTTATTTGGCAGATACGGAACTGGTGCAGGGATGCCTCACTTCAGACGATACATAGCCGACGGCGCGGGCTGCTGCGCCTCCTAGGAAGAGGAACTTGCAGGCGATTCGGAGCTGTGCGCGATCAGGCGATTCATCAGGAGCAGAGGTGGGGCGATGTCCTATCCGTTCGCCCAAATCTCATCCGCAAGCCTTGCCAGCGCGGAACAACTTGATACATAAGGAAAGTAACCCGTTCTGAGGGTTGCGTCAATACCTTTTTTGGGAGGCATGAGGAAAATTTATTCCATAAACGGGAAATGAATGCGAAGAGACGCTAAAGCATGCGCGAAAGCCGCTCACGACCAGTAGCTGCGGTCTAGGGTGCGGTATTGAATGGCCTCTGCGATGTGCGTTAGGGCAATGGCCTGCTCCGCCGCCAGATCGGCTATCGTGCGCGCTACCTTGAGGATACGGTCGTGGGCGCGGGCGCTCAGCCCTTGCTGCTGCATGGCCCGCTCCAGCAGGCGCTCGGCATCGGAGGAGAGCTCGCAGTAGGTGCGGATCTGCTGGGTGTTCATCTGGGAGTTGGAGAATATGGGCCGGGAGGATGACCGTGCGGTCCCCCTCGTCCGCTCGGCTGCCGTTGCGAAGCGAGTGTGTTGGCGCTCGCGGGCCGCGAGCACACGGGCTCGGATCTCGGCTGAGCCCTCGGCGGATGCCCCACCACGCAGCTCCTTATATTGCACCGCCGGAACCTCAATGTGGATGTCGATGCGGTCGAGCAGGGGGCCCGAGACCTTGGAGACATATCGCTGGATCATGGGAGGGGTGCACATGCAGTCGCGGGACTTGTCGTTGAAGTAACCGCAGGGGCATGGGTTCATGGCGGCAGCAAGGATGAACCGCGCCGGGAAGCTGAGGCTCATGGCGGCGCGGGCGATGGTGACTGTGCCATCCTCGAGCGGTTGGCGGAGGACTTCAAGCACGTTGCGGGGGAACTCGGGCAGCTCGTCCAGGAAGAGAAGGCCGTTATGGGCCAGCGAGACCTCGCCGGGGCGGGGGATCATGCCGCCCCCGATGAGGCCGGCGTCCGATATGGTGTGGTGGGGCGAGCGAAAGGGCCGGTGAATGACAAGCCCCTGTTCAGAATCGAGGACGCCGGCGACGGAGTGGATCTTGGTGGTCTCAAGCGCCTCCTCGAAGCGCAGCGGAGCAAGGATTGACGGCAGGCGCTTGGCCAGCATGGTCTTGCCGGAGCCGGGCGGGCCAATCATAAGGATGTTGTGGCCTCCCGCGGCGGCGACCTCCAGCGCGCGCTTGGCGACGTGCTGGCCCCGGACGTCCTTGAAGTCATGGGGAAAGTGCTGTAGCTCCGCGAGGAGCGCACCGGGCTCGGTGCGCAGCGGCTGAGCGGCGATGGCTCCGAAGGAGGCTGAATTCAGCAACTCGCGGACCTCCAGCAGCGTATGGACAGGATAGACGTTGACGCCCTCGACGACAGCGGCTTCGCGCGCGTTGGAGGCGGGTATGACGAGGTTGCGGATGCCTTTGGCACGGGCGGCGATGGCAATGGGCAACATGCCCTGGACGGCGCGCAGGCTGCCATCGAGGCCCAGCTCGCCCACCAGCAGGAAGTCGGAGACGTCCTTGATGTGCATGGCGCCATATGCGCCGAGCAAGGCGATGGCGATGGGGAGGTCAAAGCCAGAGCCTTCCTTCTTGATGTCGGCCGGGGCGAGGTTGATGGTGATGCGGGTGGGCGGTATGTCAAAGCCGGAGTTCTTGATGGCGGAACGGACGCGGTCGCGGCTCTCGCGGACGGCGGCGTCAGGCAGGCCGACGGTATTGAACAGTTCCTTCTCCAGGACGACGCCGGAGAAGTCGACCTCGACGTCGATGATGTTGGCATCGATGCCATAGACGGCGGCGCTGCGGGCTTTGAAGAGCATAGGCTGACCGAAACTCTGCGTGCGGAGCGGACGCCTGAGTCTAGCATTCGCAGATCGTGCGGAGGATATTTTTGGGCATTGGGTTGCAAGCAGCATCCTAGGGAAGGTGCAAGCCAGGGAGGCGATATTGCGCTCAAAGCGCGAGTGGGAGCATGATTCGACTGAGGAACGGAGCATCTCATCGACATGAACATGACAAATTGCGGACCTTACCGGAAAGTCTTGTGGGGGGGGCGGATCGGTGTTGCGTTGCTTACCTCCCTCTGTGCGATCGGCCTTGGCCACCCCGCGAAGGCCCAGGCCCCAGCCGCGTCCGCGAGCGATAGCAGCATCGTGGGAGACGATTCCGAGCCGCCGCCGGCCGCAGTTGCGACGGCGAAGACCCAGGACGAGCGGATGAGCCAGGCATGGAAGACGCTCACGGATGCGGTGGGCGACCCCAAGCATCCGCAGACGCGGATTCAGGCCCTGGCCGCGCTGGGGATGATGCGCACCCCTCGCTCGGAGAAGATGATCTCTGGCGCGATGAAGGATCCGGATCTCGACGTACGGACCGCGGCGGCGCTGGCGGCGGGCCAGACCAAGGACCGTAACATGACGACCGATCTGCGCAATCTACTCGACGACAAGGAGCCCGAGGTTGCGTTCACCGCGGCGATCACGCTATGGAAGATGGGCGACAAGTCGGGGGAGGACATCTTGATGGCGGTGGTCGACGGCGATCGCAGCGCTCATCCCACGCTGGTGAACGGGACCAAGCACACGATCAGCACTGACCTGCATGACCCGGCGATGCTGGCTCGGCTGGGCGCACTGCAAGGCGCGTCGATACTGCTGGGACCGTTCGGCTTCGGCATCACCGCGTTCGAGTACATCCACAAGAGCGGCGGCGATCTCTCTCGCGTCTCGGCGATCGAGCAGATCTCGCAGGAGAGGACGGAGCCGATCCACCAGGAGCTGGTGGCGGCGCTGGGAGACAAGGACCTGACGGTGAGAGCGGCGGCGGCGAAGGCGCTGGTCGACTATCGCGACGCCGCGACGTCGAAGGCGGTCTACGCACTGCTGACCGACCCCAAGCAGCCGGTGCGGCTGACGGCCGCGGCGGCCTACCTGCGGACGACCGGGGTTCCGGGACCGTCCCCTGGGGTGAAGCCGTACAGTTCGGCTAAGCGATGAGCCACATAGACGCACGCCGCAACGTCTCGGCTAGCGGTGATCGATGCCTGGTCGATCGGTTCACTCAAGGGTCGAGACGAGCGGCGGTGATCCAGCAGGTGGTGGGGACGGTGAGGATGCCGGCGGGTGCGTGATCGTCGAAGTAGAGGCGAAGCTCGTGCTGGAAAACTTCGAAGTTGATGTGGCCGGGCTGGGGCGTGACCGAGAGCGACATGGCGTGGCCGCGGAAGACGGTCCAGTCGAGCTCGCGGGTGCTATGGATCTGGGCCTGGTGGAGTTCTCCGGTAAAGAATCTGTCCATCTTCTCGTAGGTGCGGTAGCCGGAACGGACGCGGGCGTAGTCCGTGCCGTGGGTTGCGAGGAGGCGCTCCCACGCGTCGATCTGAGGGCGGAAGGCGGGGTCGTTGGTCTCGCGGTCGCGATCGGCGGCGATGAGGGTGACCCAGCCGCGGGGTTTGAGGATGCGACGGAACTCGGCGAGGGCGCGTTGCTGGTCGAACCAGTGGAAGGCGCGACCTGAGGCGGCGAGGTCAATGGAGGCTGCGGGGAGGGTGGTCGCTTCGGCGGTGGCGTCGATGATCTTGAGCCGCAGTTCTGCGTTGGGATTGAAGAGCTCGCTCATGCGGGTGCGCATGTCGGGATTCGGCTCGATAGCGAGAACGCGGTTGCGATTGGCGAGGAAAACCTCGGCCAACATGCCGGTACCCGCGCCGATGTCGGCGACAAGCCAGTCGGGAGAGAGGCCACACCATGCGCGCAGGTGGGCGAGGATCTCTTCCGTGGGGTAGCGCTGGCGGTAGCGGTCGTAGTCCTGGGCGCGGCCGGTGAAGCGGTGAGTGTTGTCGGGCATGGGGATTGGATATTCGGATGCTAGCGCTCGATGGCGAGGGCGACCGAGTTGCCGCCGCCAAGACAGAGGGCGGCGATGCCGCGGCGGAGGTCTCTCCGCTGCATCTCGTGGAGGAGGGTGACGAGGATGCGGGCGCCGGAGGCGCCGATAGGATGGCCAATGGCGATTGCGCCTCCGTTGACGTTGACGCGGTCCGGGGTGAGGCCAAGTTCGCGCATGACGGCGAGGGTCTGGACGCTGAAGGCTTCGTTGAGTTCGAAGAGGTCGACCGAGCTGATCGGCCAGCCGGCGCGCGCCAAAACTTTTTGCACGCCGAGGACCGGCGCGAGCATGACCCACTTCGGTGCGATGCCGCTGCTGGCTTGCGCGCGGATGGTGGCGAGCGGGGTGAGCCCGAGCGATGCGGCGCGCGCGGCTGTGGTGACAACGACAGCAGCCGCCGCGTCGTTCAGGCCGGGCGCGTTGCCTGCGGTGACGGTCCCGTCGGTCTTGAAGGCGGGGCGAAGGGCAGCGAGTGCGTCAAGGCATGCGTCGTCGCGGATGCCTTCGTCGCGGTCGAAGACGGTTGGTTGGGGCTGTGCGCGCGCGGAGGACTTTGCCCGCAGAGTTACGGGCGTGATTTCCACAGCGAAGCGGCCTTCGCGCGTTGCGGCGGAGGCGCGGCGATGCGATTCGAGTGCGTAGGCGTCCTGTTGTTCGCGCGAGATGGAAAGCTTTTCGGCAACAAGTTCGGCGGTCATGCCCATGGAGATGTCTTCGCAGGCGCAGGTGAGGCCGTCGCGGAGGATTGAGTCGATAAGCTGGGCGTCGCCAATGCGCAGGCCCTTGCGCGCGTTGGGCAGAAGGTAGGGCGCGTTGGACATGGACTCCATGCCGCCGGCAACCACGATCTCTGCGTTGCGGGTGGCGATGGACTGCGCCGCGAGCGCGACGGCTTTGAGCCCTGAGCCGCAGACCATGTTGATGGTGGTTGCGGAGATGGAGTCCGCAAGGCCTGCCTGCAAAGCTGCGTGGCGAGCGGGGTTCTGGCCCAGGCCCGCGGCGAGGACGCATCCCATTAGGCACTCCTCTATCTGGACCGGTTCGATTGTGGAACGGGCGACCGCTTCGCGGATGGCAATGGCGCCGAGTTCGATTGCCGAGAGAGAAGAGAGCGCGCCCTGGAATCTTCCAACTGGCGTGCGCGAAGCAGAGAGGATGACGATTTCCCGCGATTCATCGGGCATCGAAGGCTCCTCTCATGCAACGGCGAAGTGTGTGACGCGCGCGCGGCGAGTGCGTCGGAGAGGTATCGTTCGAAAAGATTCGAGTGAGTGTGGGGTTCATCGCGTACCTGCTTACCTCTTCAATGGAGCGTCGAGGGGCTGTCTCTCTTAAAAAAACTTTCATTTGCGTATCGATTTTTCTTGACACTGAATTTCATCAAATCTATACCTTCGTTAGCTGCAAGTTTACGTATTGCAGCATCGATGTCTAATCGATAGGGAGAATAGGCAAATGGCAACGAAGAAAGCAGCCAAGAAGACAGCTAAGAAGGCAGCCAAGAAGAAGTAATCCAACCCAAGGCAAACGCAGAAGGGGGACGCGATAAGCGTCCCCCTTCTGCGTTGGTGTCAGAGGCACGGATTACGGAGTGGCCATGCCCTGGGGCGAGTTCTTGGGAGTGGAGAGATAGCCGGAGACCTTGTTCTTGTCGATGTTGTTGACGACGAGCTCGAAGAGCACGGGGTCCTTGCCGGTATAGAACTGCACCGGCTCGTCGATGTTCTTGTCCTTCTTCTCGATGTTGCGGTCGTCGGCGCTGACCTCCAGGGTGTACTTGGAGCGCTTGACGTCGACCTTCTTGAGCTGCAGCTTGATGGTGGAGAGCAGGCTCGGCTGGGCGCCCCTCTGCAGGGTGAACTCGTAGTAGTTGCGGTCGCCCTTGTGCTTCAGCTCTTCCAGTTCGGAGTGGTTGGTGGCAATGAGGCCGCTCATCACCCCGGCGTCGCCGACAACCCGCTGCAGCTGGGACTTGGTGGTCTCGAGGTCGCTCCGGGTGTTGGCGACGTCGGTCTTGACGCCGCCCACGTCGGTCTTGACGCTGGCGACGTCGTTGGAGACGGCGCCGATCTGCTTCTCAGCGGCCTGCTGCTGCTCTGCGAGTTTGGCGGTCTGCGCGTTCTGTGCCTTCTGCTCCGCCATGATGGCGGCCGCACGGGCGTCGATCTGCTTCTGGGTGGCGCCGACGTTCTGGCTGAGGGTCTCGGTGGTGGCGCTCAGCCGGGCATTGGTCGTGTCCAGCCTGTCGGCAAGCTCGATGTTTTTCTTGTCGGCGTCGGTGAGGCCTTGTTCGGCCGCGGAGAGGCGGCCCTGAAGGCTGTAGCACCATGCCAGCCCGCCGATCCCCAGCAGGACCGCAACAACCACCGCTGCGATGAATGCGCCCGAGGCTGATCGCTCTGGAATCTGTTCGGTATCGCTCATATCTTTCTTCCTCTCGAAAGGGACGGCTATCAACCACGACCGCCAGCATCCTGATAGACGCAGGAGCTCTAGAAAAGACTATAGCTCACCAGAGGCTTCGCTCCGAAGCGGGGGAGCCGCGGCGAGATAGCGCGGAGAAGCGATATTCGCACCTTGTCCGTGACAATGGTTTCTCCGCTGGGCTATAAACGTAGGGAACGTCAATTCATTTTCGGAGAAGACTCTTCATGGCAATGGCGGTCGCGGGCAAGGGTCTCGAAGGCATCGTCGCTACGACATCGTCTATCTGTTGGATCGACGGTGAGGCGGGCGTGCTGGCCTACCGGGGCATCGACATCCATGAGCTGGCGACGAACTCGACGTTTGAGGAGACAACCTATCTGCTTTGGTTTGGGGGGCTGCCGAATGCGGCGCAGATGGCGGAGTTCAGCAGAGAGCTTGCCTTGGCCCGGGCGATCCACCCCGGGGTGATCGAGTTCATGCGGGCTCTGCCGGCGGATGCGACGCCCATGGAGGTGTTGCGTACGGCAGTGAGTCTGCTCTCAATGTACGACGAGGATGAGAAGGACTCTTCTCACCCGGCGAATGTGCGCAAGAGCTACCGGCTGACCGCGCAGATCGCAATGATCGTGGCGATCTACGACCGGATCCGCAAGGGAAGACCGGTGGTTGAGCCGGACACGAGCCTCTCGCACGCGGGGAATTTTCTGTGGATGCTGAATGGGCAGAAACCCTCGCCGACGGCGACCAAAGCCTTCGACGTTGCGCTGATTCTGCATGCGGACCATGAGCTGAATGCCAGCACGTTCGCGGCGCGGGTCATCGCGGCGACGTTGAGCGACCTGCACTCAGCCATCACCGGCGCGATCGGCGCGCTCAAAGGCCCACTGCACGGCGGGGCAAACGAGGAGACGATGAAGCTGCTGTATGCCATCGAGGCCTCGGGTAGCGACCCCGTGGAGTATGTGAAGCAGATGTTTGCGGAGAAGAAGAAGATCTCCGGATTCGGCCACCGGGTCTATCACACCGAAGATCCGCGCGCGACGCACCTGCGGCGCATGTCGGAGGACCTGGGACGGTCGGCAGGCAGCACCAAGTGGTTCGACATGTCGCGGAAGATTGAGCTGTTCGTGAAGCAGGAGAAAAACCTGAACGCGAATGTGGACTTCTACTCGGCGTCGACGTATACGACACTGGGGATCGACATCGATCTGTTTACCCCGATCTTTGCGGTGAGCCGGATTGCTGGGTGGGCGGCGCATGTGATCGAGCAGCACGATGACAACCGGCTGATCCGGCCGCGTGCTGACTATACGGGACCGCCGTATCCCGAGCCATACATCCCGATTTCAGAGCGGCAATCATAACGCGCGCCTTCACGGCGTAAACTTGGTGTATGCGCCGGATCTATATGGACGCGAACGCTACAACGCCGCTGCTCCCGGAGGTGCTGGAGGCGGTGCGTCCGTTCTGGGTGGAGCAGTTCGGCAACGCCAGCTCGATCCATCAGCAGGGGCAGGCCGTGCGCGCTGCGGTGGACCGGGCGCGCGAGCAGGTGGCGGGGATGCTGGGCTGCCGGGTAGCGGAGGTGGTGTTTACCTCGGGTGGCACGGAGAGCGACAACATGGCGTTGTTCGGTGTGCTGGAGCCCGGAGACCATCTGGTCGCCACGAGCATTGAGCACCATGCAGTGCTGCACGCGGCGGAGGCACTGGCGGAGCGCGGGGTTGAGGTAACGCTCCTGCCCTGCGGGCCGAATGGGGTGGTGGAGGTTGCGGCGCTGAAGGCTGCGCTGCAGCCGAATACGCGGTTGGTGAGCGTGATGCTGGCCAACAATGAGACGGGAGTGATCCAGCCGGTGCGTGAGCTAGCTGCAGTGGCCCATGCTGCTGGCGCGCTGTTCCATACGGACGCGGTGCAAGCGGCGGGAAAACTGAAGATCGATGTGGCGGAACTCGGCTGCGATCTGCTGAGCATCTCGGGGCACAAGATGTATGCGCCTCAAGGGACGGGTGCGCTGTATCTGCGGAGGAACGTGCGCCTGCGTCCGATGTTCTTTGGCGGGTTGCACGAGCGCGGGCGACGCGCTGGTACGGAGAATGTTGCGGGGATTGTGGGATTGGGAAAGGCGGCGGATTCGGCACGGGGTTGGATGGGGGGGACTGCGTCGGGTTCGGGACTGCCAAGCCTGGCCGCAATGGCCGCGTTGCGCAATCGGCTCGAGCAGGGCATTCTCGCCGCGGTGGAGGAGGCGGGGGTGAATGGAGCCGGCGCGGCGCGAGTGTCAAATACCAGCAACATGTATTTCGACCTTGTGGAGGCGGAGGCGCTAGTGATTGCTCTTGACCTGAAGGGACTTGCGGTGTCCGGCGGATCGGCGTGCCAGTCGGGCGCGACGGAGCCGTCGCATGTGCTCACCGCGATGGGCCTGAGCGAGGCGCGCGCGCGGGCGAGCGTGCGGTTCTCCCTGAGCCGGATGACGACCCAGGACGAAGTGGATGCCGTGCTGACGATCGTTCCCAGGGCGGTGGCTCGATTGAGAGAGTTGAGCCCGAAGAAGCTGGTCTTAGCCACAGGCTCTTAGCCATTGGTCTGCCCGGGTCCTTGGATCTTCCAGCTCAATGTCGGAAGCCTATCCGCACTTGGGCAACGTCTACGACAGCCAGCAGAGGCCCACACGGACGATGGCAACAGATCGCGGGCGATCCGGAGTCGTATCAGGTCAACCCGAAGAACAGCGACGCCGTCCTGAGCTTCAGAAGCCCAATGCCCCTAAGGGATTCTTACTGGAAGACCAAAGAAGGGCGAAACCTCACAGGTACCAGGGTATGTTGACGACCACGATGCGCTGGTTTCCGCGCAGCAGCAGGATCAGCTTCAGCAACTGGACCCGCTGGTTGTGCAGCAGGTTCTCCCACCAGTGCTTGACGACCAGCTCAGGCAGGAGCACGGCGATCTTGCGCCCGGGGTTCTGGTTCTCGAGCTCGAAGATGTAGTCGATCAGCGGGCCGATGACGAGGCGGAAGGTGGAGTGCAGGGTGATGAGTTCCGGCTCTGCGAGGTGGGCGTTCTTGATGGGCGTGAGCACTCGCTCGTCCCACACCGTACAGAGCGCCTCTTCGTCGTCGTCGCAGTCGACATTGACGACCTTGATCTCTTTGGAGAGGAGCATGCCGAAGCGCAGGGCCTTCTCGGTGACCCGGTCCCATCGCGCCATGGGGATGACGACTAGGGGTTGCTCGAGGTTCTCGACGTTGAGCGGGGTCAGGTCGGCCATCTCGCCTTTGACGCGGGTGTAGTGCTGTTTGACCCCGACCATGAGGAGGATGAGGGTGGGGACCAGCAGCGCGGTGACCCACGCGCCTGAGGTGAACTTCGCGATCAACACGATGATGGTGGTGATGCCGGTGGCGACCGCGCCGGTGCCGTTGACGAACATGTGCCAGCCGCGGCCTTTGTGCTCCGGGCCCTGCTTCTTCCAGTGCATCACCATGCCGGCCTGAGAGAGGGTGAAGGCCAGGAAGGCGCCGATGGCGTAAAGCGAGATGAGGCGTTGGGTGTCGCCGCCGAACATGATGAGGATGACGGCGGTGAAACCGGTCAGAGCGTAGATGCCGTGGGAGAACAGGAGACGCCGGCCGCGCAGAATGAAGACGTGGGGCAAAAAGTCGTGCATGGCGATGGCGCGGGTGAGGCGGGGAAAGTCGGCGAAGGCGGTGTTGGCGCTGAGACAGAGGGCGAGAAAGACGGAGCCCATCGTGACGATGTAGAACCAGGTGCGCCCGAAGACGGACTTGACGATGAGCGAGAGCAGGCTCTGGTACTGGGGGTCGTTCGTGTCCATGGCCATAATGCCGTACTTGTTGGCCAGCCACGCAGTGCCGAAGAGGAGCACGATCAGGATGCCGATGATGACCGTGAGGGTGCGCTGGGCGTTCTTGGTCCTCGGGTCGCGAAAGGCCATCACGCCGTTGGAGACCGCTTCGACGCCGGTCATGGCGGCGCAACCGTTGGAGAAGGCTTTGAGCAGGAGCCAGATGCTGAGGTAGCTGACGGTCGCGGGGATGGGGTGCGGCATTGGCGCCAATGGCACCGGATGGCCGCCGGAGTGGAACACCTTGAAGACGCCGACGCCAATCGAGATCAAAAGCGTGCTGACGAACATGAAGGTGGGAAGGATGAACGCCGCGCCGGTGTCCTTGACCCCGCGCATGTTAACAATGGCGAGGACAGCGAGGATGATGAGACACATCAGCAGGATATGAGGCAGAAGGAAGGAGAAGACCGAGACCACGGCCTCGACGCCGGCCGAGATGCCGACAGCGGCGGTGAGGATGTAGTCGATCATCAGCGCGGCCGCCGCGAGCAAACCTGGGCCGGTGCCCAGGTTCTCGGTCGCCACGGTATAGGAGCCGCCGCCGCCGGGATAGGCGGCGATGGTCTGGCGGTAGCTGAAGTAGACGATCGCCAGCAGGATGAGGATCGCCGAGATGATGGGAACGATGTATCGGATTCCCATGATGCCCAGCGGGATGAGCAGGGCCATCGCCGTCTCGGGACCGTACGCGGCTGAGGTGAGGGCATCGAGGCCGAAGATGGGAATTCCGGCGGCCACGCCAATGTGTTCGGCGCGTTCCTCGCTTGTGGCCAGGGGTCTGCCAAATAAAGAATCGGTTAAAGACATGTAAGTTCGATAGTAAACGGTTCCGCTTCCAAGCTCTAGAGGCTTGTGGGGCCTGCCGAGAGAATTCTGCGAACCGTGCCAGGCGGCAGCGTGACCGGCTGAAGCCGGTTCGGAGGCCCTCCTGCTGCTGCGGCATTTTCGCTGCAGCAAACCTATAATCTTCGCAACACATCTCGAAGGAGACAGCCAATGTCCATGTTGATCTATGAGATTCCTGTGGCCACAATTGCCGGGGAGCCGACTTCTCTGGCGGCGTACCGGGGGAAGGTGCTGCTGGTGGTCAATGTCGCCTCCCAATGCGGTCTGACCGGGCAGTACGACGCGCTGGAGAGGCTCTACTCCCGGTTCAGAGGGAGCGGGCTCGTGGTGCTGGGCTTTCCTGCGAACGACTTTGGCGCGCAGGAGCCGGGATCGAACGAGCAGATTGCGACCTTCTGCCGCACGACTTACGGGGTCGACTTTCCCATGTTCTCGAAGATCGCGGTGACCGGCCCCGCGACCCACCCACTGTACCGGGCTCTCATCGCCGCCGAGCCGAAGGCGAGTGGGGCGACGCGGGCGGACTTCCGGGAGAATCTGGAGAGGTTTCTCGGCAAGACCAACAGCGGCCCGACGAACCCGGAGCCGGGCATCCTATGGAACTTTGAGAAGTTCCTGATCAACCGGGAGGGGAAGACGATTGCGCGGTTTTCGCCAGAGATGGTCCCGGACGATCCGGCGATTGTGAGCGCAATTGAGACGGCGCTAGGCACCGGGAACTGATAAGGACGATCCCGGCGGATTGTTACAGCAGGGAATGTTGCCGTGGTGTTAGTCTGCTTTGGTCTGGAGCGCAAACTTATATTGGAGGGTTGTTCATGACAGCCTGTATGCACGACAGGTCTTGCAGACGAACCGCGGTAGTTTTTCTCTTGGCAGCCCCGTTGGGCATCTGTGCACAGGGTACTGCGAGTCCGGCGAAGCCAGGATTGTGGGAGGTGCAGGTGAGCACAACCCACACGATGCAGATGCCGCCCGATGTGGCGGCCAAGATTGCGGCGATGCCGGCGGCACAGCAGGCCATGATGCAGTCAATGATGGGCGGGGGCGGCCAACCGCCGACCGTGACCACCAGGCAAGTGTGCATCGCGTCCCAGTTGAGCGTGGACAGCATGATCAACCAGGCGCAGCAGTCTCCCGGCATGCAATGCAGCGTCACCAACCGGGTGCAGACAGCCGACGGAGCATCGTTCGACATCAGTTGCACAGGCCAGACAGGGAGCGCGAAGGGACATACCGATCTTCAACGGATCGACGACGATCATGTGAGCAGCAAGAGCCACATTACGGTGACGGGAAGCGCGCAAGGCAAGACGATGAATTCGACGATGGACAGCACCTCGACGGCGAAGTTCGTGAGTGCGGACTGCGGCAGCGTTAAGCCGTATGTTGCACCTCCGGCGAAGTAGCCCTGCAGCGGGAGAGGGCGGCCGAGGCTGCTACATCGGGCGCATGTTCGCTAGGGTGGAGATCATATTCTCGCCGCCGCTGGCCGGCGCAGCCTGATCGCCGGGATTGCCCCGGCCTCCCGGCCCCCACGTCCAGTAGAGAGAAAGATAGGTGTAGGTCTCGGGCTGGCCGAAGATGTTGCGGCCGGCGGCGAAGAGCAGATCGAAGCCGTCTTTGAACTCGTAGATGCCACCGAGGTCGAGTAACGTGGACGCATGCGTGCTGGTGGCGGCCTCGCCCTCCGCGCCGTGACTGTAGAGCTCGCCACCGAGGGTCCACTTCTTCGAGAGCTGGCGCTGCACGAGCAGGCCGGAGAACGGGTAGTCCTTATAACCGCTCGCGAAACCGGCGGCGGAGTTGACGACCTCGCCGCCGCCGCCGTAGCTGGTCCACTGGCGGTCGGAGGGGCCCCAGCTCTTCTGCAACCAGAGCGGCATGCGGTACCAGATGGCGCCGACGCCAAGGCCTTTGGCGGCGCTACCGCTGGGCAGCTCGAAGAAGGGGAAGATGCCGACCTCGGGGATGGCCTTGCTCTCTTTGATGAAGCGAATCTTTGCGCCGAGTTCTGTGTCGCTCACGCCGTAATTGACTGGGCCGCCGCCGGGCGCGAAGCTCGCAGCGATGGGAAAGACCAGATGGAGTTGCACGTTGGGGACGACCCCATAATTGACCTCGTAACTGGGAACCTCGAGGACAGTGCCGCCCGCGTTCTTGCCGGTGCCGTCCGACAGCTCGAACGCATACATCTCGAAGTGGCGATATTCAACAGGATCGGGGTCGTCTGTCTGGAAGGGTGGGCCCGCGTGGGCGGCCGCGGGCATGAGGGAAAGAATTGCCGCGGCGAGAATGGAGCGCGGTTTCATCGAGCGCAAGCTGGGCCGGGCGGAGAGCATCGACTAGCCAGATTAGCGTATTGCGGCCTGGGGCGGGTTGAAAGTTGCGATAATGGTGGTATGAACGCCGCACACCAGGTCGAGAACGTGAACCAGCCCGAGACGATCGCGGTTGCGATGTCCGGCGGCGTGGACTCCTCAGCCGTTGCGGCAATGCTGCGCGCGGAGGGGCACCCGGTTGTCGGCCTGACGCTGCAGCTGTGGAACCAGCGCCGGCTGGCCGGGCATGAGGGGATGCCGGAGGCAGCACGCGGGCGCTGCTGCTCGATCGATGATGTCTACGATGCGCGCCGGGTCGCGGAGCACCTGGGAATTTCGTATTACCTGGTGAACCAAGAGGCGCGCTTCGAGGCCGAGGTCGTTCGGCCGTTCGTGGATGAGTACCTCGCCGGTCGTACACCCATTCCATGCACGCTATGCAACAACCATCTGAAGTTTGACGCGCTGCTGACCACGGCGCGGCAGATTGGCGCGGAGCGGATTGCCACCGGCCACTACGCACGCAACCGGTGGGACGCGGCGCGGGGTCGCTGGATTTTGTCGCGGCCGGAGGATAAGTCGAAGGACCAGACGTATTTTCTTTTTGGGCTGACCCAGGAGCAGCTCTCGCGGACGCTGTTTCCCCTAGGCGAGATGCAAAAGCCCGCCGTACGCGCGCTCGCAGCGGAGGCGGGACTGGCGCTGGCGACGAAGCCAGACTCGCAGGAGATCTGTTTTATTCCGGGTGGGGATTATGCGGCGTTTCTGGCGGCGTATCTCGACGAAGAGGGCGAGGCGATGCCGGACCTGGCGGGCGAGCTGGTGACGGCCGGCGGCGAGGTGGTGGGGCGCCATGCGGGGATCCAGGGGTTCACGGTAGGCCAGCGCAAGGGACTGGGGCAGATTGCGGGCGGGCGCGGGAATGAGGGGCCGCGGTATGTGCTGGCGATCCACCCTGACTCGCACCGCGTCACCGTTGGTGGCGACGGCGAGCTGATGACTCGCGAGCTGGTGGCGGATGGGCTGAACTGGGTCTCGGTCGCGGGGCTGGGCGACGCCGCCGAAATGCGAGTGCGCGTGAAGATCCGGCACCGGCATGAGCCGGCTTGGGCGACGCTGAGAGCGCACGGCGCGGGCAGCGTGCGAGCGATCTTCGATGAGGCGCAGCGCGCGGTGACTCCGGGGCAGGCAGCCGTGTTCTACGACGGCGATGAGGTGGTGGGCGGCGGGTGGATCGTATGAAGTGTCCGTACTGTGGGTTCGCTCAGGACCGCGTGGTCGATTCGCGCGAGAGTAAAGAGGCGGACGCGATCCGGCGGCGGCGAGAGTGCGAGGGCTGCAACAAGCGCTTCACAACGTACGAGCGCATCGACGAGATCCCCTACATGGTGGTGAAGAAGGACGGTCGCCGCGAAAAGTTCGATCGGCAGAAGATCCTGGGCGGGCTGCTGCATGCCTGCCAGAAGCGGCCCGTGGGCGGCGCGATGCTGGAGCGCATTGTCGACGAGACGGAGGCGTTCGTCGTCGATTCGTCCGAGCGCGAACGCTCCACCAGCGAGATCGGCGAGCTGATTATGGGGCGGCTCAAGGAGATCGATACGGTCGCCTATATCCGCTTCGCCAGCGTCTACCGCGACTTCAAAGACGTGCGCGAATTCAAGGTGGAGCTGGAGGAGTTGCTGAGCGGAAAGGACGCGAAAAAGAAGCGGCTGTAGGTCACCGGCTGCGGGTTCAGAGGCTAGATGAAACGATTGGATAAGTTCTGTTCGATGGTACTGTTCGCTAGCGCGGTGGGCGGTTCTGCTACGGGATGCAAGGGTACCGTTCAGGTGGAGCGTGAGTTTGATTCGGCCACGCTGGGCTCGGTGAGCGGGGCGGTGCGTTTTGTGGGAAAGGCGCCGGAGCCAGTGCGAATCGATACGTCGATGGATCCCGCGTGCGCGGCGGGCGGCAGCGGGGACGTTTCCAGCGAGCAGTACGCGGTGCATGATGGCAAGCTCGCGAACGTCTATGTGTATGTGAAGACCGGGCCGGGAATGGTCTTTGGCGGCAGCTTCTCTGCGAATCGCGCAGTCGTACTGGACCAGAAGGGGTGCGCGTATGTGCCGCATGTGATCGCGCTGCAGGCGGGTAATTTTGTGGAGTTCCGCAACGAGGACGCGACGATGCACAACGTGCATTCGATGCCAACGGCGGTGGGCAATGAGCCCGTTGACATCTCCGAGGGGCCGAACGGCAAGCCGCAGACGAGGCAGTTCAAGCAGCCGGAGGCCATGATTCCGGTGCGCTGCAACAATCATCCGTGGATGAGCGCGTTTATTAATGTGTCGGCGACTCCGTGGTTCGCCATCACGGGCGCGGATGGCAGGTTTACGCTGAACGGGATGCCGGCCGGCCAGTACGTGCTGGGATTTGTGCAGGAGAAACTGGGCGAACAGGATATAACGGTGACGGTGAAGTCGCAGGCGGTGACTGCCGCGGATGGGACCTTCACTATGAAGCCAGCGCCCTAAGGAGGGCTGTAGTTCGATCTGGCGAATGAGAGGTGAGGCAAGATGAGCTTACAGGTGTTGATGGTGATTCACGTGCTGCCGCTGTGGTTTCTGATGTTCGCGCTGTTTCTGCCGCGGATCGCGCTGCTGGTCCTCTGGCTGGAGACGCCGCTGGGTTACTTCCATCTGCACGGCATCGTGCCCCTGCTGGTCGCCATCTTTCTGCCGCGGCTCCTGGTGCTCTACCTGATCTATCTGGATCAGGGGATCAGCTTGTGGTTCGTCATTCACCTCGTGGCCGCGCTAATGGTCTGGGGCGGGTCCGGCGGGTATCAGTCCCGAAGGTGGCGGCGGAGGGACGCCTACTAGCGCGCGTCATGGCGGCAGGGGGCGCGGCGCGGTATCCTTGAAGAATTATGGAACGGCGAAGAGTTGGCATCCTGGGCGCGACCGGCATGGTTGGGCAGCGCTTCATTCAGTTGCTGGAGAAGCATCCTTGGTTTGAGGTTGCGTGGCTGGCGGCCAGCGACCGCAGCGCGGGCAAGACGTATGCCGAGGCGTGCAAGTGGAAGCTGGATACGCCGCTGCCGGCGCGCATTGCCGCGATGACGGTGATGCCGAATGTGCCGGAGGGCACGCCTGAAGGCGAACTCCCCAAGATCATCTTTGCCGCGCTCGACGCCGACATTGCCCGCGAGCTGGAGCCCAAGTTCGCCGGCGCTGGCTGCGCGGTGGTGTCGAACTCGAGCGCGTTCCGCATGGCGGAAGACGTGCCTCTCGTCGTGCCGGAGGTCAACGCGGACCATCTGGCGATGATCGAGCGGCAGAGCTGGCGCGGGGAGCCTTCAGCCGGGGACCAGCCGGGTGGGTATATCGTGACCAATCCGAACTGTTGTGCGATTGGCCTGGTGCTGGCGCTGAAGCCGCTGGAAGAGCGGTTCGGGATTGAGAGTCTGTTCGTGTCGACCATGCAGGCAGTGAGTGGCGCGGGCTATCCGGGCGTCGCGTCGCTGGACATACTCGGCAATGTCATCCCATACATCAAGAACGAGGAAGAGAAGCTGCAGGAAGAGGTGGGCAAGGTGCTTGGCCGGCTGGATGGTGGCCGCGTCGCAATACTCGATGCGAAGCTGAGCGCGCATTGCAACCGCGTCCCGGTGGAGGATGGCCATATGGAGTGCGTGTCGATCAAGCTGCGGCGCAAGGCCACGCGCGACGAGTTGCTGGCGGCATGGGCGGAGTTCGCTCCGCTCGCGGGGCAGCGTCTGCCCGGCGCGCCCGACCAGCCGGTCGAGTACGACGCGAGCCCGGACCGGCCGCAGCCGCGGCTGGATCGTATGCGCGGCGCGGGGATGGCCGCGACCGTCGGGCGGCTGCGCGAGTGTAATCTCCTCGATTGGAAGTTCGTCGTCCTCTCGCACAATACAATTCGCGGCGCGGCGGGCGCGGCGGTGTTAAACGCGGAGGTGCTTGCTCGGCTGGGCAAGCTTGCCGGATCGAAGAGCGACATGGCCAAGACGGCTGTGGCGCTGCGGGACGTGGTGCTGGCATGAGCGAGTTGAAGAACGTGCAAGCTCGCGAGGGCGAAGCCCGCACCGGTCTGGTAGTGATGAAGTTCGGCGGGACCTCAGTGGAGGATGCGAAGGCGATGCTGCGCACGGCGGCGATCGTGCGCGGACGGCGGGAGCTCGGGCTGGCGCCGGTGGTTGTCGTCTCGGCGATGGCGCGCGTGACCGACCAGCTGTTGGCTGCGGCTGCAGCAGCGGGGCGCGGGGACAAGGCGGGTGCACTGGCGATTGCGGCCCGGCTGAGGAACCGGCACCTAGATACAGCGAACGACCTCCTCAGCGGCGAGCGCTTCGCTGGAATGGAGGCGACGATTTGCGCGGAGTTCGATGCGCTGGACGATCTGTTGCGCGGAATCGCTGCGGTGGGTGAGCTGACGCCGCGCACCAGCGACAACGTCGTCAGCTTCGGCGAGCGGCTCTCGTCGCAGATGGTGGCGGTGGCGTTTGAGCAGAATGGGCTGAACGGCATGCATGTGGACGCGCGGACGTGCATCATCACCGACGCCCACTACGGCAAGGCCGTGCCGCACGAGCCGCAGATCGAAGCGAAGCTGACGGAACTGGTCCTGCCGCTGGTGGAACGTGGGCAGACGCCCGTGATGGGCGGCTTCATCGGCGCGACCGAAAAGGGCATCACGACGACGCTCGGCCGCGGTGGCAGCGACTTTACCGCGGCGCTGGTGGGCGGAGGACTGCACGCGGGCGCAATCGAGATCTGGACCGACGTGAACGGCATCATGACAACTGACCCGAGAATCTGCGCGGATGCGCTGCGGGTGAAGACGATCAGCTTCGAGGAGGCGGCGGAGCTCGCATACTTCGGCGCGAAGGTGCTGCACCCGGCCACGATCTTGCCGGCGGTACAAAAAAGCATCCCAGTGTGGGTGCTGAACTCGCACAACGCGGCGAATGAAGGGACGAAGATCACGGCGATGGCGCCACCGTGCGCGAGCCCGTTCAAGAGCATCGCCGCGAAGAAGGGGCTGACGATCATTGATGTCGTCGCAAGCCGGATGCTGATGACACATGGCTACCTGAAGGCGGTTTTCGACGTTTTCGATAAGTACAAATGTGCGATCGATATGGTCTCAACCAGCGAGGTGAGCATCTCGCTGACGGTGGATTCGAATGAGCGGCTGCCGGAGATTTGCGCGGAACTGGAGAAGATTGCGGATGTAAAGCTCGAAGGCAGCAAGGCGCTGGTGTGCCTGGTGGGCGAGGACATTCGCGGACGCAGTGGGATCTCTGGCCGCATGTTTTCAGCGATCCGGCACATCAACGTGCGGATGATCTCGCAGGGAGCGAGCGAGATCAACATGAGCTTCATGATCGAGCAGTCGGACTTGGAGGAGGCCATCCGCTCGTTGCATGCGGAGTTCTTCGCAGAGCCCGATCCGACCGTGTTTGATACGGAGGCAAGGGTGGTTGCGACCAAAGCTTGAACGTGCTCAGTTGGCAGGTTCCAGCGCCGCGGGAGCGATCTCGTAGCCACTGGCGAAGTGGGGCATCCGGCGGCGCATGGCATCCAGCGTGGCGCGGTCTGTAGGGCCGGAGAGGGCAATGTAGCGGAAGTCGGGCAGGCTGGCTACGGAGGAAAGCTCGCCGAAGAGGCCGCTGAAGCGGGCGAGTCTGCGCTTGCGCGCTGCGTAGGGGTCTGGGCTGAAGTAGTCGGCGCTGGGCGGCCCTTCGATGGACTGCTCCGCGATATCGAGTTCCCCGTTATAGGTCTGGACGTGGTGTGGGGTACCGCCGAGGTAGGACTGGACAGCGTAAAGCCGCAGGTGGGCGCAGTCCTCTGGCGGCAGTACTTGGGAACCGCCGAATATCGGTCCGCGGAAGGGTGAGACGACCAGGGTTTGAGGCAGGCTGGCCTGCGTTAGCTCAAATGCGAGTGCGCTGTCATAGGTGACGACGACCGCGCAGTTGGCAGCGGCGGTTTGCCGGACGAAGGCGACGACCTGCTCCGGGCGGTCGTTCATCGTGGCCTTGGTAAGGCCGTAGCGGCCGATCATGTGGGCGATGCCGACGGCGCTCCAAAGGGTGAGAAAGAGTAGGAGCGCTGTCTGCGCGCGGGGGCGTAGCGTGTCGACGATAAGCGCGGCAATAGGGGCGAGGACGGGGATGAGCAGAAGCCCGTTGCGGGGCTTGCCGCCGAGGCCAGCGGCAGCGACGAGAAAAAAGAACAGCAAGCCGAAGAGGACGAGGCAGGTGAGCGCGGATTGGGCGATGAATGAAGTATCCGGGGCAACGGCTCGCCGGCGATATAGGCTGGGCATTGCGGCGACGCCTGTGATACAGAGCGCTGCGAAGAGCAGGTCGGCGAGGACGGCGAGGGGATGCCAAGGGAGGTACGCCTCTGACGCGGCGATTGACTCGGTCAGGCGGACGACAGAGGCGGCGAGCGAGTACTGCTGGGCGTGGCCATTGGGCAGATGGGCGGTCAACATCGTGTGAAGCTGAGGCGCGATGAGGAAGGCGAAGACTCCAGCAATCATCAGCGCGCGTGTGAGCAACTGGATACGCGGCTGCCTGCGGTAGCGAAAGACCATGGCCGCGGCGAGGGCCATGGCAAACAGGAAAGTGATGTAATTGAGATAGAAGAGGCAGGCCAGCAAGAGGCCGAGCGTGACGGCGCGCGCAGTGCTGAGGGCGGGGCGAGGTTCGCGTGGCTGGATAGCGATGGTGAGGGTGATCAGGGCGAGGCCGGTCCAACAGCAATACCAGCGGTAGGTGGCGCTCCACATCAGCAGTTGCGGGTGCAGCGTGGCCAGCAGGAGCAGGCAGAGCTGCGCGCGGGCCCAGGTGAGGAGTGGGGTGACGGCGAAGAGAAAAACGGCGAGGCCGGCGTACAGAACGAGTGCGGGGAGGAGATTCATCCAGCGGAAGGAGGGCAGGATGCAGTAGGCGAGGTGGGCGAGCAGGTACATGCCGGGCGGATGGACATCCCCTTCGGCTGAGACACGGAGGATATGGCGGACGGAACCGGTGACGATGTCGAGGGAGAATATCTCGTCGTCGTACAGGTTGCGATTGGCGAGCAGGGCCACGGAGAACCCGGCAGAGACGAGGAGAAACGCGGCGGCCAGGGTGTGTGGAGTCGGCTTACGCGGCATGGGGTTTTGGGTGGGGCATGAGAGTGAAGGCTATCGCAAGCGGCAAGGTGCGTCCAGAGCAGTCGCGGTAGACTGGAGCTATGCGGATATTAGTGCTAGGGCAGGGCAAGACCGGGAAGCTGGTGGCCGAGGTCGCGGCTGCGCGTGGCCACGGCGTGCATGTTCTGGATGCGAAGGAGAACCCCAACGCGGCGGCGTTGACTCCGCCGTTTGTGGCCGGGTTCGATGTGGTGATCGACTTCACTGCGCCCGAGGCGGTGGTGCAGAACATGCGCGCGGTGCTGGCGACCGGCGGGAAGATGGTGATCGGCACAACAGGCTGGTACAACAAGCTGGCGGACATGCGCGCGCTCGCCGAGCGTAAAGGGGCGGGCTTACTCTATGGCACCAATTTTTCCATCGCCGTGCAGGTGATGATGAAGCTGGCGCAGCAGATGGGGGCGTCACTTGCAGGCGCAAGTTATAGGTTCTCTGTGCTGGAGACGCACCATGTAAGCAAGCTGGACAAGCCATCGGGGACGGCGCTGTCCATCGTGGAGATGGTGCAGCGCGGCGCGGGTAACAAGATTGGCGTGCCGATTGAGTCGGTGCGCGAGGGCGATGCGATGGGGACGCATGTGTTGGAGGCGGCGAGCGGCTCGGAGCGGCTGCTGCTGACCCACGAGGCAATGTCCCGCCGCGGCTTCGCCGAGGGCGCGGTGCGCGCGGCGGAGTGGCTGGCCAAGCGGACGGGATGCTATGACTTCCGCGATGTGTACGCGAAGTTATAGGTAAGTCGCAGGGCGGTGGGAGTTGCGCGCAGTTGGGCTGCGCGCCTAACCTGTTGCTATGAGTTCCGCTACGCTTTCCGCCCCCTCGTTTGCTTCGCTTTCTTTCGATGAAAAGCTTGACCGGCTTGCCGAGGTTGCCGTGCGCGTGGGGCTTGGGTTGCGCGCCGGGCAGGAGCTGGTGCTGACTGCTCCGACCGAAGCACTGCCTCTCGTACGGCGGATTACGGATCACGCCTATCGCACCGGTGCGCTGCTGGTGACGACGTTCTACAGCGACGATCCCTGCATTCTCTCTCGCTTTGAGCATGGGCCGGATGCCAGCTTCGACTACGCGCCGGTGTGGCTACAGGATGCAATCGCGAAGGCGTTCAAGAGTGGTGCGGCGCGCATGGCGATCGCGGGCTCGAACCCGGCACTACTCTCCGCGCAGGACCCCGCGAAGGTGGCGCGCGCGAATGTGGCGGCATCTAAAGCGGCCAAGCCGGCGACGGAGTTGATCACGCGGCACGCGATCAACTGGACGATTGTGGCGGCGGCAACGCCGGAGTGGGCCAAGCTGGTCTTTCCGGACGAGTCCACGGATCGCGCGGTCGAGAAGCTGTGGGAAGCCATCTTCCAGGCGTCGCGCATCACGGGCGACGATCCGGTGGCAGATTGGGTGGCGCATGGGGCGAAGCTGAAGCAGCGAGTGGACATGCTCAACGCGAAGCGCTATGCGGCGCTGCACTTTAAGTCTGCCGATAGCTCGACCGATTTGCGCGTTGGATTGGCCGACCAGCACCTGTGGGCGGGTGGCGGGACGACCGCGGGCAACGGCGTCTACTGCCAGCCAAATATTCCGACGGAGGAGTGCTTCACCACGCCACACAAGGACCGCGTCGATGGGGTGGTGCGCGCGTCGAAGCCGCTCTCGCATCAGGGGACGCTGATCGAAAACATTCGCTGCCGGTTCGAGGGCGGAAAAATTGTAGAGGCGACGGCGACAGCGGGCGAGAATGTGCTGAACCGCCTGATCTCGACCGACGACGGCGCGCGGCGGCTGGGCGAGGTGGCGCTCGTACCGGCCTCCTCGCCGATCGCACGGACCGGGATTCTATTCTGGAGCACGCTGTTCGACGAGAACGCGGCGAGCCATATCGCGCTGGGACAGGCGTATTCAACCTGCCTCATCGGGAGCGAGACGATGGATGAGGCGGCGCTGACTGCGCTTGGCGCGAACACAAGCCTGATCCATGTGGACTGGATGATCGGGTCGGCTGAGATGGATGTGGACGGGATCGCTGCCGATGGCACGGCCGAGCCGCTGATGCGCGCGGGCGAATGGGTCTAGTGGGGTGAGCAGGAAGACCCTGAGTCCGGCGCGTCTCGAGGCGTTTTCCGATGGCGTGATCGCGGTGATCATCACCATCATGGTGCTAGAGTTGAAGGTGCCGGCACTGGATGGCATGGCGGGCGTGCGCGCAGTGTTGCCGAAAATTTTTCTCTACCTGCTGACGTTTGTGCAGATCGGGATCTACTGGGTCAATCACCACTATCTGATCGACGAGGTCGAAACCGTCGGCCACGGAATTCTGTGGGCCAACCTGATCTTTCTCTTCTTCCTCTCGCTGTTTCCCTTTGCGACGGATTGGATTGGCACGAAGGGGCTGTTACCGTTTTCGACGGCGATGTATGCGGCGGTCAGCATCCTTCCCGGCGTGTCTTACATGGCCTTATGGATGTTGGTGCGGGCGCAGAGCACAGTCCCTCCCCATGCGCCTTGGGGCAAACAGATATGGTCTGTGGGTCTCTATCTCACGGCGATCCCGGTAGCGTTTTACCGGCCGGCTGCGTCGCTGACGCTGATCGCTGTGGTCGGTTTGATCTGGTTGCTGCCGCCACGGGTTGAACGGGAGAGCGAGAGTGGCGCAGGCGGCGACGCGAAATCCACGGAGAGAAAAGGGTAAACTGACACTCGCGATGGAACTTATCGGTTGTGGCACGGCGTTGGTAACCCCCTTCCGCGGGGATGGCGGACTTGACGAACCGGCGCTGCACCGGCTGGTGAACTGGCAGATCGAGAGCGGCGTGAGTTTTCTGGTTGCATGCGGCACGACGGGCGAAGCCTCGACGCTGACCGAGGCCGAGATAGTGCGCGTGGTGGAGACGGTGGTGGGCACTGCCGCGGGGCGTGTGCCGGTGATTGCTGGATGCACGCACAATGCGACGCGCGAGGCGGTGGCGCGCGCGAAGAAGCTGGCGAAGGTCCCAGGGCTTGCCGGCCTGCTGACAGCGAATCCATACTACAACCGGCCGAGCCAAGAGGGCCAGTACCTGCACTTCCGCGCGATTGCGGAGGCGGCGGAGATGCCGCTGCTGCTCTACAACATACCCTCGCGCACTGGCGCAAACCTGGAGCCGGCGACCGTGCTGCGGCTGGCGGAGCTCCCGAACATTGTGGGCATCAAGGAGTCGAGTGGGTCATTGAACCAGGTCACTGAACTGCTGACTCAGGCGCCGCGAAGGTTCAAAGTGCTGGCGGGCGACGACGGACTGGCGCTGCCGATTATCGCGCTGGGCGGGGTCGGGTTGGTCTCGGTGGCGTCGAATGCGATTCCGCAGCAGATGGCGCGGATGGTCGGTGCGGCGATGTTAAGCGACTGGGAGACGGCGAGGGCGATCAGTCGGCAGTTCTATCGTCTGATGCAGGCGCATTTCTGGGAACCGAGTCCAGCGCCGGTGAAGGCAGTATTGGCGCTGATGGGCCGCGGCGAAGACCGGCTGCGCCTGCCGATGACGCAGGTGAGCGCGCCGACGCGTAGGAGGTTGGAGGTGCTGTTGGGCGAACTGGGGCTGTTGGCCGGTGCGGCGGCGGGCGGCGAGATAGTGCGGATGTTCTGAGAATTTGCGGGTGCGGGAGTGGTAGCTCTCGCGCAAATGCGTTGCCGATTTCCATCGCCGCGATCGGCGGTCGTTATTTCTTGTCTGGGGCGGGCGCAGCGGGAAGAGAGGCTGCAGCGGGCGCGGATGCGGTCGGTTTGGATTCGGACGCGCCGTCGCTTTTCGCCGGGGTGGATGAATCGCTGGACGAGTTACTGGTCGTGCCGGATTCACCCTTGGATTCGCTGCTCGATCCGGCTGGCTTGGCATTTCCGTAGCCATCTTTGAACCAGCCGCCCCCCTTGAAGGAGATGGCTGGCGCCGAGATAACGCGTTCGAGCGGCCCACCGCAATGCGGACACGTAGTGATCTCGGCGTCGGAGAACTTCTGAATCTTCTCCGTGTGTTTATGGCACAGCTTGCATTCGTATTCGTAGAGCGGCATGGCCGTTTCCCTTGAGGTGCATTGCAGATTTGAGAGACCTCATCTCAGAATCGACATCTTCGGTTACAAATTGCTTCAATATGTAACCGCCCTGGTCACTAACAAAAAAACTTCTCCGTTACACCCTTCCAAGTTCCACCAGGCGCACGCTGGCGATCGCCTCCACCTTGCGCAGCGCCTCAATTGCGGCGGTCGCGTCCGAGGGATTCTGCACGTCGATCTGCACCACTGCCAGCGCCTGGCCCTGCGGGACGCGTTGCGACCGCACCGAGCGGCCCAGGGCGAAGTTAGCGATATTCAGCGAATGCTCGCCGAGGATGGTGCCGATGCGTCCGACTACGCCTGGGACATCGTGGTTGCGGATGGCCAGCAACGTTCCGTTGAGGGGCGCCTCAATGTCGATGCCGTCGTAGGTGAGCAGGCGCGGCGAGTTGCCGTGCAGCACCGTGGCGGACGCGCTGGCGTCGCCATCCGTAGAATGCAGCACAATCTTGAGCGTGCTGCCCGCGCCGCCAGTGGTGAACTCCTTCTTGTCTTCCTGGATGCGGATGCCGCGCTCCTGCGCGATGGTGGCCGCATTGATCGTGTTGACGATCTCGGAGTTGGCAAGCACCCCGCAGATGGCGGCGTTGCGGATCAGGTCGGTCTTGCCCGTGGCCAGGCGGCCCGCGTATGTAATCTGGATATTTTCCAGATTCCCTGGCGCGGCGTGCGAAAGAAAGAGGCCGAGGCGCTCCGCCATCTCAATATATGGTGCGAGCTCGACGTACTCTTCGCGCGATAGCGAGGGCAGGTTGACCGCGTTCTGCACCACGCCTAGCTTCAAATAATCGCGTACCTGCATGGCGAGCTGGATGCCGATGGCCTCCTGCGCCTCGTCAGTCGAGCCGGCGATGTGCGGCGAGAGCAGGACGTTGTCGAGGCCGAAGTACGGTGAGTCCTTCAGCGGCTCCTGGCGAAAGACATCGAGCGCCGCGCCGGCGACGTGGCCGGAGCGGATGGCGTCGGCCAACGCCTCGTCCACGATGAGCTCGCCACGGGCGCAGTTAACGATACGCACGCCCTTCTTCATGATAGCGAGCGAGGTGGCGTTGATCATCCCCTCGGTCTGGCTTGTAAGGCCCACGTGCAGTGTGAGGTAGTCGGACCGCTTGAAAATCTCGTCGATGGGGACGAGGGTGACTTGGTTTTCGCGCGCGATGACCGGCGCGATGAAGGGATCGTAGCCGATCAGCTCCATGCCGAAGCTCTGCGCCCGGCGTGCGACCTCGAGCCCGATGCGTCCAAGGCCGACGATGCCGAGGGTCTTGCCGCGCAGTTCGGAGCCTTGCAGGGATTTCTTCTCCCACTTTGCTGCGTGCATGGTTGCGTTGGCGCGCGGAACGGCGCGGGCCATGGCGATCATGAGGCCGAGCGTCAGCTCAGCAACAGCGACGGCGTTGGCCCCCGGAGTGTTCATCACCACGATGCCGCGATGGGTCGCCGCGGGCGTGTCGATGTTGTCCACGCCCACGCCCGCGCGGCCGATAACGCGCAGCTTCGGCGCTGCCTCGAGCAACTTGGCATCGACCTGGACAGCGGAGCGCACAACGAGGGCATCCGCTTCGGCAAGCTCAGCTTCGAGACCGCCCGGGCCGAGCTTGGCAATCTGGTCGGCGGTGACCACGTTCCATCCGGGCTCTTGTTTGAGGACAGCGAGAGTTGCGGGGGAAACCTTCTCTGCGAGAACGATCTTCATGAACTTCCTTCCAGGGTGGTGCGTGGCGGGTAAGGTTGCAGTGGCCCGCACACACAGATCAAAATGGGTTACAAATCAAATCGGAACTGGTTACAAATAGCGGGCGAAGGGACTTTTCCTCGACCGTCCACGCGCCAGGCTACTTTGCCCCGACCAACGCCGCGCCGACCCCAGCGTGCTTGAGGGAGCAGCAGGCGTCGCTGCGGCCGCAGATGCAGGATGCATCGGCGGCTGCGGTAGCGGAGCGCTCGGCGTAGACCTTCTGCGCGGCGATGAGGCCGTTACCAAAGGCGAAACCGGGGGGCGGGAAGAATTTTGCGACCACCTGCTCCAGCGCGCCGACCATGGCGATGGTGTCCATGTAGTCGAAGAAGCCGAGGTGCGCGATGCGGAAGATATGGCCCTTCATCTCGCCCTGTCCGTTCGTGATGATGGCGCCGAAGCGTGACTTCAGCTCCTTCACCACCACGCCCGAGTCGATACCCTTCGGCGGCAGCACGGCGGTCGCGGCGGCCGATGGCGCGTCCGGCGCGAAGAGCGTCATGCCCAGCGCCTGCACGGCAGCCCGCGTCATAGCGGCGATGGTTTCCGCATTCTCAACCAGCATTCTGCGGCCGGCGGCCAGGTCGCCGGCGGGGTTTTCGGGGGTTGCGGCCTGCGCGGCGATCCAATCGAGCGCGGCGCCCAGCGCGGCGATCAGCGCGACGGCGGGAGTGTAGGCGCTCTCGCCATTCTTCGCGTTCTTGCGCTCCTTGCGCAGGTCGAAGTAATAGCGCGGATTGTAGGTCGCTTCCATGCGGTCCCACGCGCGCTGGCCGATCGCAAGATAGCTCAGTCCGGGCGGGATCATCACCGACTTCTGCGAGCCGCCGATAAGCACGTCGATACCCCAGCCATCCATATCGAGGTGCGAGGTGCCGAGGCCGGTGATCGCGTCGACCACCAGCAGCGCCTCGGAGTGTGTGTCCTTCAGCAGCTTGGCGACCGCGGGCACGCAGTGGCGCACGCCGGTGGAGGTTTCAGTCGCTTGCATGTAGACGGCGCGGGTCTCGAGCTTGAGTGCGGCCTTCACCTGGTCGAGCGAAAAGGTTTGTCCGTAGGGCGCGGAGACCACATCGACCTCGCAGCCGAACGCCTTGGCAAGCGCCGACCAGCGCTCGCCGAACTTTCCGGCGGTGAGTACCAGCACCCGGTCTCCGGGCGACGTGAGGTTCGAGACGGACGCCTCCATCGCGCCCGTGCCGGAGCTTGCCAGCAGGATGACGTCGTTCTTGGTGCCGGCGAACTCCTTGAGTTGCGAGAGCACGCGTGTGTACAGCGCGCGGAACTCGGCGGTGCGGTGGTGAATATCGGCCGCGGCCATTGCGAACTGGGCGGCGGGAAGCAGCGGGGTGGGGCCTGGGGTAAACAGGCGAGTCTTACGAATCATATTGTTATTGTATCGAGCCTTGGGGATGGCGGCATACCATCATGGTCGCCTGGCTATTTCGCCAGTTCGGCTTTGACCAGTTCGGAGACGAGTTTGCCGTCGGCGCGCATGCCGCTGGCCTGGATGCGCTGCTGCACCAGCTTCATTGCCGCGCCCATGTCGCGCGGGCCGGGCTTCTGGCCGGTGGTTTCGGCGAGGCGGGAGATAGCGGTCAGGACAATCTCGCGCACCTGATCTTCGCCCGCGGCCTGCGGCATGTAGGCCTCGATCATGGCGATCTCGGCCTGCTCCTTCGCGGCCAGTTCGGGGCGGTCGCCTTTGGTGAAGCTCTCGACCGACTCGCGGCGCTGCTTCAAAAGGGTTGCGAGAATCTGGGTCTGTTCGGCGTCGGTGAGGGGCTCGCGCTTGTCGATCTCTTTGGAGCGTAGGGCGGACTTGACCAAGCGCAGGGTGGTGAGGCGGTGCTCCTCTTTGGCCTTCATGGCGGTGATGATGTCCGCGCCGATCTTTTCACTAATCTTCATGGTTGTCCTTGCATTCGTGAATGATTATAGAGGGCCCCGCAGACGCGCGATCCGGTTCCCCGCAGCCGTTCGCTCAAGATAAGATACAGAAGAGAATGTTATGCGTCTTAAGAGAATGAATCGTTTGTTTGCTGCTGTGACCGGGATTGCGTTTGCGATGTCGAGTGCGGTGTTGCCGCTGGGTGCGCAGAGAGCGGTGCCGCCGGGTACGGGGGACACCTTCAAAGACACTTCGATGATCAAGCCTCCGCCGGGGCAGAAGGTCGCCATCTATGAGTTCGAGGATATGGAGTGCCCGGCTTGTGCCGCCGCGCACCCTACGGTGGTTGCGGCGACGGACCACTATAAGATCCCGCTGGTCCGCAAGGATTTCCCCTGGCCCTTCCATGTCTGGAGTACGGATGCTGCGATCTGGGCGCGCTACTTGCAAGATAAAGTGTCGCCCGGCGCTGCGGCGGAGTATCGGACGGCGGTATTTACCTCGCAGCCCGGCATCGCGAGCAAAGACGACCTCATGGCGTTCACACGGCGGTACTTCCAGCAGCACAGCCTGCCGGTGCCGTTTGTGTTGGACCCGACCGGCGAGCTGCGCAAGGAGGTCTTTGCAGACAAGGCTCTGGGAGACAGTATCGGGATCCGGGTGACGCCTACGATCTTTGTCTGCACCGACCATCAGTGGGTGCAGGTGACGGCACCGACGGAACTTTATCAGACGATCGATGAGGTCGAGTCACAGGTCAGAGCGAGCCGCTGACGGCGAGTTTGTGGGAGAGGACAACGCTTTGAAGCGACTCGGAATCCTGCTCTCCGGCCGCGGTTCGAACTTCATCGCCATCGCGGAAGCGATCCGCCAGAAGCGTCTGTTAGGCGCGCAGGTCGCCGTGGTCCTTTCGAACCGCGCAGACGCGCCCGGCCTGAAGGCGGCTCAGGAGATGGGGCTTCCCGCCTTTGCGGTGCCCTCCGCGGGACGAAAACGCGCTGAGCATGACGCCGAGATGATTGCGCGGCTGCATCAGTATCGGGCAGATCTGGTCTGCCTGGCGGGGTACATGCGCATCCTTACGCCGGAGTTTGTGCGCGCATTCCCGAATCGAATCCTCAATGTTCATCCATCGCTCCTCCCAGCGTTTCCAGGGCTGGATGCGCAGGCGCAGGCGGTAGAGTTCGGCGCCAAGGTTGCCGGATGCACCGTGCATTTTGTGGATGAGGCGGTGGACCACGGCGCGATCATTGTGCAGCGGCCGGTGCCGGTGCTGGACGGGGACACCGCGGACAGTCTGGCGGCGCGGATTCTCGAGCAGGAGCACATCGCTTATTCGGAGGCGATACTGCGGGTCACCAGCGGCGACTTCTGCTTGCTCGGTCGGCGTTATGTGCGTCGCTTAGACAGATAATTTGCGGTGAATTCGGCTTTGACCGTCACCTGACCGGATGGGCGGGATGCAGGAGGCCGCTGATCGATCCGATGAAGCCAAAGGCCTGCAGCAGCCAGAGGACCACGGCGATGATGACAATGATGCGGATGATCCGCTTGATCGCACCATCCATTGGGATCAGGTCGACCAGGTACAGCACCAGACCAATGACGACAAGCGTTACGATGATGCTGATGAGTCCGGGGGTGAGCATGTGCATCTCCTGCATCAGTTGGATGCCGGAAAGGTGCGCGGTCGTTCAGGCCGTCGGAAAAAGTTTTCTGCGCGTCGCGCCGCGAGAGCCGGATTGCTCATATCTCCAGAATCACCGGCATAATCAGCGGCCTGCGGCTCATGCTCTTCTGGATATATCGCTTGAGGTCATTGCGTATCTTCTCCTTGATGACGCCGTAATCTGCCTTCTCTTCGTCGCTGGAGAGTTCGAGGGTGCGCTGCACGACGACGCGCGACTCCTGGATGACGGTGGGATCGTCGACGGCGAAGCCGCGCATGACGATCTCGGGGGCGTTCTCCACCTTGCCAGTGCGCTTGTTGATAGTGATGATGGGCAGGACGATGCCCCCCTCGGAGATGTGCTGCCGGTCCCGGATGACAATGTCTTCCACCACGTCGATCGACCCGCCGGCGTCGATGCAGACGCGGCCGACCGTGATCTTGCCGGTCTTCACCGCGGTGGTCTTGTCCAGGTCGAGGATCTCGCCGTCTTCCAGCAGAATCACCTTCTCGACGATGCCCATGCCGCCGGCCAGCTCTGCGTGCCGCTTCAGGTGGCGAAAGTCGCCATGGATCGGCACAAAGAACTTCGGCTGCAGCAGGTTTATCATCAGACGCAGCTCCTCCTGCGATCCGTGTCCACTGACGTGGATAAGCCCCTGGGTTCCATCGTCGTGGATGACCCTGGCATCGCGCCGCTCGAGGTGGTCGATCATGCGGTAGATGGACTTCTCGTTGCCGGGGATCACGCGCGAGCTGAGGACGACAGTGTCGCCCGCGTCGATATGCGCGAACTTGTGGTTGTTGACTGCGGCGCGCGAAAGGGCTGACATCGGCTCGCCCTGCGTGCCTGAGATCATGACGAGGACTTTGTTGGCGGGCATCTCGCGTATCTGCCCGGGATTGATGACCAGGCCTGGCGGCAGGTCGAGATAGCCCAGGTCCTGTGCGATCTCGGTGGAGTTGTCGATGGAACGCCCCACCATAGCAACCTTCCGTCCGTGCGCCGCGGCCAATTCCATGGCGATGCGGATGCGGTGGATCGAGGAGGAGAAACAACTGAAGAAGACCTTCTTCTTCGCCTGGGAAAAGATCTCATCCAGCCGCGGGCGCACCGCCCGCTCGCTCGGCGTGTAGCCCGGGCGGTCCACATTGGTGGAGTCCTGCAACAGGCACAGCACGCCCTGCTTGCCGAGCTCGGCGAAGGTGTGGAGGTCGAACGGCTTGCCATCGGGCGACGAGAGGTCAATCTTGAAGTCGCCTGTGTGCAGCACGACGCCAACCGGCGTGTGGATCGCGAGCGAGACGCAGTCCACCAGCGAATGAGTCACTCGGATCGGCATGATGGAGAACGGCCCCAGCGTGAAGCGGCGGCCGGGAAGCATCTCGATCAGCTCGGCATCGTCCAGCAGGCGGTGCTCTTCGAGCTTGCCCTCGACGTAGGCCAGGGTAAACTCGGTCCCATAGACGGGCACGTTCAGCTCGGAGAGGATCCAGGGCAGGCCGCCGATGTGGTCCTCATGGCCGTGGGTCAGGACGATGGCGCGGACCTTGTCGCGGTTCTCAGTCAGATAGCTGATGTCGGGGACAACAATATCGACGCCAAGTAACTCTTCTTCGGGAAACATCAGGCCGGCATCGATGACGATGATGTCATTCTGCCAACGGAGGGCCATGCAGTTCATGCCGAACTCACCAAGGCCCCCGAGGGGGATCATGCGTAATTTGTCTTGAGCCATTCAGACCCGATTCTACACCTCTAACGTCGGCGAGCAGACGCAGCGGCGCGACGCACGGAGAGGCATACAACCGTCGAATGCCAATTCCGCAAACTGCTATCGCAGCAAGTCCTCGAGTGTGGTTGAGAGGTCGGTCTTTGCATCGCGATACTTGACGATAACCGGGGTATAGACGCTTAGGCCCATCTGCTTGCCGTAGCCGGCGGTTACCGCGCGCGAGCCGGGGACGACCACTGCGCCTTCGGGGATGATGAGCGGCGTCTCGGCCGTCGCTTTGAGGATCGCTCCGTTGACGACGTCGTAGACCGGGGTTCCGCGGGTCAGAATGGTTCCGGCCGCGAGCACAGCGCGGCGGCGGACGATTGTGCCCTCGTAGACGCCGGTGTTGCCGCCGATAAGCACATCGTCCTCGATGATCACGGGCGATGCATTGACTGGCTCGAGCACACCGCCGATCTGCGCTGCCGCCGAGAGATGAACGCGCTTCCCAATCTGCGCACAGGAGCCGACCAGGGCATGCGAGTCGACCATGGTGCCTTCGTCCACATATGCGCCTGCGTTGACGTAAGCCGGGGGCATCATCACCACGCCACGAGCGACGAAAGCTCCCGACCGCACAGAGCTTCCGCCGGGCACGATGCGCACGCCATCTTGCGGCGCGAATCTGCGCGCCGGATAGGTGCTCTTGTCCACAAAGGAGAGTGTGTTGCCGCAACTCATGTCCGCTAGTGCGCCGATGCGAAAGCCGAGCAGGATGCCCCGCTTGACCCACGCATTCACGCGCCATCCGGTTAACACAGCGGAATCCGGTTCGGCGGCACGCAGCATGCCTGCCTCCAGCGCGCCGCGCAGTTCGAGAAAAGCCTGTAGCGCGTCGTCGTCGCAGACGGCCTCAGCCCCCGCGGTGAAGTACCGCTCAATCTGTCCCTGCAATCGCTCGACATTCGGGCTTTCGGTGGTCATGGTCTGCCTACGATTGTAGGGCAGTCGCGCGCCTGCCGGTCTACTGGGGCGGCGGAGAGACCTTGTCGCCGGCTTTGCGCGCCTCGGAGAGCCCAATCGCAATGGCCTGTTTCAAATCTGTGACCTTTCGGCCGCTGCCACTCTTCAGCTTGCCCTGCTTCATCGCCTCCACCTCGCGCTCGACGATTTTCCCGGCCTCGGGGCTGTACTTGCGGGTTGTGCTCGTCTTCGCTGCTCTCTTTGCGGCTTTCCTGGTTGCCATCGCGTTACCTCCACATGTTTGGAAGCGAACACTGGGGCTTCAGTTGCACCAATTTTTGCGGCCAGCGCCGTTGAGCTGGGCTATGGAGTTGACCTTCGCGAGCGATGGCGTCGGCGAAGGACGAGGGCGACGATGAGACAGATGGCCGCGACACGCACCCGTGAGAGCCACCGCGATTGCGAGGGTGATCGCTGCTCCTCGAAGGGCGCTTCATCGCGGCTCGCGGCCTGCACAGCCTCAAGGTCGGGCGCGAGGCCGGGGATGGTGATGGCGGCCAGATTCGTGGTGGGCAGTGAGCCGAAGATGCGTTCGATCTGCGGCAGCTCGCCGGAGCGGTCCTTTGGGATGGCGGCAAGCAGCGCGTTGACCTCTGCGTCGCGCGGATCCTGAAACAGCGCCATGTCTGCGGTATTGGGAAAGAGAGTTGTCGCACCGGTCATCTTTCTCTCGATCGCCGCGACCCCGTCCTGGCAGACTCCGAGGGCGTAGTAGCCGCCGAGGGGAAGCTGTGGATGGTCCCGGTGCGCACGCGCGTAGGCGAGTACAAGCAAGCCGGCGAGGCGGGTGACTTCGACTGCGTCTGCGCCGCTATACTCGTGCGCGCGGCGACCCATCACCCATGCCTGATCGAGCTGGTCCATGGTGCGAAACTCGGCCTTGCCGTCGATGCCGAAATAGAAGGCGACATCGGCGTTGATCTCCGGCCCGCGAACGGACCACTCGTACTCCACATGCGAGACCGGCACGAGAAGCTGACGGCGAGTGCCTGGGATCCATACCTGTGAGTTCACCCAGAACGGCATCATCACATCCATCCCCTCGTAGTGCAGATGGCCGAAGTTGGCGAAGTAGCGCGCATCGGCGACGGTGACCTGATGGCCGGTGCCGAGGAGTGCGCGGAGCAAGTCTTCCGGCGTGCGCGCTTCGTGGCCACCCAGCGTGACGGTCGCTGGAGTTGCGCCGTCGAATCGATTCAAGGAGAGCCGGTTGAACACGTTTCCCAGCCTCTGGCTCTCGCTGTGCATGGGCGCGAGCTGTGGGTTCGGTCCATCGCCGCGGACCACGCCATCGCCGCGTGGAGTGATTAGTTCTCGCGGGACGAGAGACGGGAGTGTGGAGGGTTGGTTGAGATCGATGAGCTGCGGATGATCGAGCGCGTAGGCGCCGAGATCGATGTATGCAGCGTCGGGCTGCTTTGTGCGCTTTGACGAAGTAGCGTGGGTCTTAGACTCGAAGTCACCGCTGAGATCGACGGCGGGACCGATGTCGCGCATCTTCCATCCAGGAAAGTGGTCGAGGCCGCTCCAGTCCTGGCGGAGAATGGTTTCGCGCAGCGCGTCGAGCAGTCTGGGCGAGAGAACAGCGGCACCGGTCTTCGACCGCCCGCTGACCGCTGCGATGAATCTATCATCGAAACCTGGCTGCGCCGAGAGGTCGCTCATCATGGTCGAGAAGAGCACTGTATTCGGTGGCATGGGCGAGGCTTGTTGCACCAGCGTCGCTGGGGGTGGTTGCGCGCTGTGGCATCCGGTCGCCACGAAGGCGCAGGCAAGAATGACTCCGCGGCGGAGGATTTTTCGGCGAGAGGGATTTGCGCGCACAGGCGAGTTAGGCGCCGTCGAGCTTGCGCGTCACCAGCTCGTTGAGCAGCGCAGGGTTGGCCTGTCCTTTAGAAAGGCGCATGACGTTGCCGACGAAGAACGCGGCGACCGTCTTCTTGCCGCCGCGATACTGATCGACCTGCTTAGGGTTGGCTGCGATGACCTCATCGATCATGGCTTCGAGCACCACGGTGTCGGAGATCTGCTTCGGCTTGTCGCGCTCGTAGACTTCGGGGAAGTTCTTGCCCTCAGCGAAGGATGTGTCGAGCAGCTGCTTCAGCATCTTGCTCGAGAGCTCGCCCGATTCCGCGAGATCGGCGGCCATCACTATACCGGCGAGCGAAACGGGCGACCGGTCGAGCGCAAGCCCGGCCGCATTCAACCGTCCGGTTAACTCGCTCGTGATCAGCGAGACCACTCGCTTCGGACTCTTCGCCGCCTTCGCCGCTGCCTCGAACCGATCGGCGAAAGCGCGCGTCGCGGTCAGTGTCATCGCATCCTGCTGATTGATCTCGTACTCGGCAATCATGCGCGCACGCCGCGCCTCGGGTAACTCAGGTAGCACGGCGAGAATCTCATTGCGCCAGGCCTCGCCGACGACCAGCGGTGGCAGATCGGGCTCGGGAAAGTATCGGTAGTCGTGGGCCTGCTCCTTGGAGCGCATGGAGTAGGTGCGGCCCTCGGCATTGTTCCAGAGGCGCGACTCCTGCACGACGCGCGCGCCGCTCTCAAGCACCTCGATCTGGCGTTCGATCTCATACCCCAGCGCCGCACGGATGTAGCGAAAGCTGTTGACGTTCTTTACTTCTGCCTTTGTCCCAAACCTCTCCGCACCCTTCAGCATCACGCTCACGTTCGCGTCGCAGCGCAGGCTGCCCTCTTCCATGTTGCAGTCGCTCACGCCGGTGTAGAGCAGAATCTCCTTCAGCCGCGTGAGGTACTCGAAGGCCTCGTCCGGCGTGCGAATGTCGGGCTCGCTGACGATCTCCACCAGCGGCGTCCCGCAGCGGTTCAGGTCGATGTAGGTGCGCGAGACCGAGTCGGCGAAGCCGTCGTGCAGACTCTTGCCGGCATCCTCTTCCATGTGCAGCCGGGTCACGCCGATGCGCTTCGTCGCGGCCGTCGCATCCGGCACCTCGATCCATCCGTGTTCCGCCAGCGGCCTATCGAACTGCGAGATCTGGTAGCCCTTGGGCGAGTCGGGGTAGAAGTAATTCTTGCGCGAGAAGATGCTGGTCTCGCGAATCTCGCAATGGATGGCCTTCGCCGCCAGTACGGCCAGCTCAACACCCCGGCGGTTCAGCACCGGCAGCGCGCCCGGCAGTCCCAGGCAGGTGGGACAGACATGTGTATTCGGCTCGCCACCGTAGCGGTTGACGCAGCCGCAGAACGCCTTGGTCTCCGTCAGCAGTTGGACGTGGACCTCGAGGCCGATGACAGGCTGATATTTGGCGATAACCTCGGGTGCGAGCGCGGTCATGGTCGGCATAATTAGCTTGATTCTAGCAACAGGAGCCAGCCGCTTTCTGCATCTCAACTTCATGCGCCCGATCCTCTTCCGCCGCAGAACGCCTCCGCCGCCCGCACCAGCCGGCGCTCAGAAGCATCTGGAGCGGCCCAGCGCCCAGGACATCTACGAGCAAGTCGCCAACAATGCGCGCCAGGAGCTGGGGCGGTCGAACATCTCGCTCGCCATCTCCGGACTGGTCGGAGGCATCTTCATGGGGCTGTCGGCCATGGGCAGCGCCATTGCCATCGCTCTGCTGACTCCGGCTGGCGCCGCGCCCACGGCGACCACACTATTTATCGCGAAGATGTTTTATCCGTTGGGCTTCATCGTGGTGATCCTGGGCCGCTCGCAGCTCTTCACGGAGAACACCCTCTACCCGGTCGCGCTGGTGCTCGCCGAGAAAAACCATTTCTGGAACACGATGCGGCTCTGGGCAGTGGTGCTGCCTTTCAATGTGCTCGGAGCGCTGGCCTTCGCCGCACTCGCCGGGCTGACCCATGCGCTGCCCCCGTCGGTGGTGCAGGCCCTGGGGCAGCTTGGGCTGGATGCGACGCGTCATCGAGCCGAAACGATCTTCTGGTCGGGGGTAATGGGTGGATGGATCATCGCGACCGTAGCGTGGCTGGTCTCAGGGTCGCACTCGATCACCGGCTCGGTGATGATCATCTGGATGCTCTGCTTCGTTGTAGGCCTGGGCAACTTTGCCCATTGCATCGCGGCAAGCGGAGAGGTCTTTACTGCAATCTTGACCGGCTCCGCTCCCTGGGTCGCCTTTCCAACGTGGTTCCTTCCTGCCGTCGCGGGAAACATCTGCGGCGGCGTGGGGATGGTCACCCTGCTTGAGTACGGTCAGGTTATCGTCGGCAGGGACGCAGACGCCGAAGCGCTGGAGCCTGTGCGCAAGGAAAAGGAAGAGGCCGGGACGGAGGAGAGCAAGACCAAGCTCCCCGCATAGGTGCAAACGCTACTATCGGCTGCTGGGAGCCGTCTCCGGGATGTCTGACTCAGGCGGTGCCGCGGCATCGTCAGCCAGGGTCTGCGCGTCGACAAAGCGATAGCCCACATACGCATCGGTGAAGAGGTACTTCGGACTGGACGGGTTGTCGCAGATCTTCTTGCGCAGCTGGCGGACGAAGGTGCGCAGATATTCGACCTCCTCGCGGCAGTCGGCGCCCCAGACGGCGGTCAGCAGTTTGGCATAGGTAACGACGCGGCCGGCGTTGGTCATCAAGTAGTGCAATATATCGAACTCCTTGCGGGTGAGGCGCACCGGCTGACCGTTCCTGGTGACGGTGCGGTGGGTGGGCGAGAGGCAGAGTTCGCCGATCTGGACCGGCGCGTCTTCGGCGCGGGCCGGCGCCCTGACGCGGCGGACGGCGGAGCGGATACGGGCTATGAGCTCGCGCATGCTGAACGGCTTGGTGACGTAGTCGTCCGCGCCAAGATCCAGCGCCTCAACTTTTTCCTCCTCCCCGTCGCGCACCGTCACCATGATGATGGGCAGCCGCGGCGCGAAGAGGCGGATGCGGCGGAGCGTCTCGAGGCCGCCAATTCCCGGCATGTTGATGTCGAGCAGCACAACATCGAAGGTTGCGGCGCGAAGCTGCTGCAACGCCTCTTCGCCGCGTGAAGCCTCCACCACATGGAAGCCGAGATCAAGCAGCGGAGGCCGCAGCGCGCGGCGGATGGGCGATTCATCGTCGACGAGAAGGATCCGGATGGCGTCCTGCGTCATGCAGAGCACCTCTGCATCCCCTGCATGCCTTCCGTCGGGATCGAAGCGAAGAACGTCGTGCCCGAGGTCTGTTCGCTGGTGACCCAGACGTGGCCGCCGTGAATCTGCGCCGCGCGCTTGGCCACGGCGAGGCCGATGCCCGTGCCGGGTGCGCCGTGCGAGGAATTGGCGGAGCGAAAATAACGGTCGAAGATGCGTTCGCGGTCGGCGCGCGGGATGACCGGGCCGTGGCTGTGTACGGAGAAGATCATCTCCGCGCAGTCCTTGGCGATGCCAATGGAGATGGTGCTGCCGAAGATGGAGTACTTGCAGGCGTTGTCGATATATTGCGTGAGCAGCATGGCCATCAGCTGACGGTCGCAGACCAACTCAAGGCCCTCGTCAGGGATGTCGACAGAAACGCTCATGTATGCCAGACGGTCGCGCAGGCCGGCAAGCACCTCATTGACCAGCGAGCTTACGCCGACGGGTGCGGCGTTCACGGCGATCTCCCCCGCATCCAGGCGGGAGGTGGTGAGCAGACGCGTGGTCAGCTCGTTAAGCGCGCTTGCCTGCTCGCTGATCAGACCCACCAGTTCGGACTGTGCGGCGGAGAGCCGGCCCATCTCTCCCAACCCGGTGCTGGCGGCTCGGATTGCGGTGAGCGGCGTCTTGTAGGCGTGGGCGAGGGCGTCGAGCACAGTGGCGCGCAGCTGCTCCGCCCTGCGCTCGGCCTCGATGTGGCTCTCGTTGGCGAAGGCGCGATAGCGGTCGAAGGTGATGGCGATCAGCGATGCGATGGCATCATTGGTGAGCGGGCCGGTGTCGCCGCGGACGACCAGGCTGCCGATCGGAACTGTCCCCAGGCGGAGGACGCGGCGGCCGACGCCAGTCTCGGAGTCGTCGTCGGAGGTCTCGAAGTAATAGACGTTCTGCACCATCTCCTGCGGGTTGGTGGTCCAGTGGCCGGCTTGGTACAGCTGATGCAAGTCGGCGTCAAAGACGGCCACTGCTTCGAGATCGAAGATCTCGTGCACGAGCGTGGCCAGCTGCGGACCAGGTTCCTCGTGGAGGTTCATCTGTAGTGTGCGGCGGGTGAACTCGTAAAGGTCGCGCATCTGGCCGCCCCAGGACTCGGCCTGGCGGGCGTGGCCGGTAACGCGGGAGGAGAGCCGGCTCACCAGAAGGGCGGTCAGCAGAAAGGTGACCAGGGTGACGGAGTTGGCGGGATCGATGACCGGATTGAGCCGGGGCGCGCGGGTACTGAGGTAGCTGTGCACCACCACCGCTGAAAGAGAGACGATGGCCGCCTGCCAGAACCCGCAGAGCAAAGCGGTGGGGACCACGATCAACAGATAGAGGAGCACCACCACAGGGAGCAAAGAGGACGACCAGTGCGCCAGGGTCGCCACAAGGATGACGAAGACGATTCCCAGGAAGCACTCCAGGGTGAAGAGGAGGAAGCGCAGACCGGAGCCCCGGGCGCTCCTCGCCAGCAGAGACGATCGCATTCGGATGTTGGTCGCAGACACAGTGGCGATTGACCTTTCCCTTCTGGTCCGAGGAACGAATTCTGGGATTTGAGCTGAAGACGCCTGGAGGTGCCGTAAGGCCGGTTGTTCAGAGAGGCAGACGGAAGGCCTCAAATACTGGGGGCTATGCCGAACGTCCGAGTCGGATCAAGAAGAAGGTAGACATAAAGATAATATAAGTTTCCGCGATCTCCAAATATCCTCGAAGGCCATAAATCCTTTGCATCGAGCATGGAACGTCGACCGGACCGCGTCCGAGGACGCGCCTAAGAACTGATTTTTATTATTTCCTTACGAATTCCTTATGACTTCTTTGCGTTACTAAGGCTGCCCCAAAGTAGCTGGTCTGTCCTGATAGGAGACATGAGTCCCAGCGAGGCTCCTGATTCTTGGAGCCTCCTGCGATCCCCGACCTATGGGAACCCAAGGCTTGCCCGGCGTGACGCTCGCACGGGGAAGAGGCCCTTTCTGCATCCGAATCTGCCCCATTTTTGCAACGTGCAGTCCCCAAAAAAATGCTCGGAGGAGTTTAAGTTGACAAACTTGAAGCCGAAATTCGCGACCTTCTTCATGGCTGGAGCAGTCATGACCGTCTCCATCGCAGCAATCGCTCAGACGGCGGCCCCAGCGCCCGCCGCCCCGGCTCCGGCGGCCACCACGCCGGCCGCGGCGGACCAGACTCCAGCCGCGGCCCCGGCAGCCGCTGCGGCGCCCGCTGCCGCTCCGGTCTGGAGCGTCGGCTCAGTCGATCTAAGCGGCTATGTCGATGTGTACTACAGCTACAACGCGAACCGTCCCGCTGGCCAGATCAACACCCTCTATAACTTCGACGACTACACCGACCAGTTCAACCTGGAGGCGGCCAAGCTGACCCTCAACCACGATCCCGACCCGGTGGGCGCCCACCTGGACGTCATCTTCGGGCGGACCAACACTGACATTCACAGTGCCGCTACCTCGCAAGAAGGAGCGGACGACAACTATATCGAGCAGGCCTTCATTAGCGTCAAGCCTCCCAAGGCCAAAGGCTTCGAGGCGGACTTCGGTCAATTTGTCACGTCGGCGGGCGAAGAAGTCATCGAGACCTTGAGCAACTGGAGCTACTCGCACGGTCTTCTGTTTACCAATGCGATCCCCTACTATCACTTCGGGCTGAGGACTTCGATTCCGGCGACCAAGGTGTGGACCGTTGGCTTCCAACTCGTCAACGGTTGGAACAATGTGATCGCCAACAATGGCGGCGTCACCGTAGGCGTCACAAGCGGGATCGTCAAGCCGAAGTACACCTGGAACGTGAACTACTACACGGGTCCTGGGAACACAGGTACACAGAAGGGCTACAAGAACCTGATCGATACGACCCTGCTGCTGACGCCGAATGCGAAATTCAACGCGTATATCAATTACGACTACGGACAAAATACGACCCATCCCGTCAGTAAGGCGGTCTCGCTGCACTGGCAGGGTGTGGCGGTCTCAGCGCGCGGGCAGGTCACCGGCAACGCCGCATTGGTTGGCCGCTATGAGTATTTCTACGATCAGGGCAATCAGTTGAACGGGGGCAGCCTGTTGAAGCAGGATGTCCAGGAGTTCACCGGGACCTACGAGTATAAGTGGCCGGTCGGTCTGCTCATGCGCGCCGAGTATCGTTACGACTGGTCGAACAAAGACATCTTTCCCTATGGAAACACCCCTGCGTTTACCAAGGGGGCTAAGACGGATCAGCAAACCGCGACGATCGGACTGATTGCTTTCTTCGGCCCGAAACGCTAATCTCTGGGTTCTGGCGTCCGTCTCCGGGCGCCAGAACCCAACACAGGTCAGATTTCAAGGAAGCTTTCTGCGGAGCAGGCTCAAGAGAGTTGGCCGCGGAGCCTCGTCAGAGCGCATTGACTCTTTGGTGAATTGGCAAAAGATACAACGCTGTCCCCTTGAAATTTTATATGGTTCATGCTTGTGAAAACTTTGTTATGATCACGGTGTTCCTACCACTTTGATTTTCTGGTCCAGAACTCCCGCCCAGTTTTGCGCAGCGGTGGTCTGGTGTCTTTCCACCCGGCGACCCGCGCTGGAATGCCGATTCCGATGGTCCGCCCGTTCTGAGATTCGCCACTAAGGTCAGCACTTATTCTGAAGATCCACCCATTCTGAATCGACGACAGGAGTGCATATGGCAGAACAATCGAATGCGCCGCAGATGCAGGCCACCCTCGGCCTGACAGGTTTAACCAGCAACGCAATGGCTCTCATTGCCCCAGGCGCCTTTCTCTGGCTCACCTTCTTCATCCAGGCCACGGAGGGAAACACCGCCCCGTCGATGTGGTGGGGCATCATTGCCGCGCTGCTGCTCTGTCTGGCGACTGCGGTCGCCTACGCCGAGATCTCCAAGCTCTACCCTGGGACCGGCTCGAGCTACTACTACGCAGAGCAGGCCATGCTCTCCAGCCCCACGGCTTTCAAGTATGCCCGCATCTCCAAATTTATCGTCGGCTGGGGCTCGCACCTGTACTACTGGGTATACCCCGGAGTAATGGTGGCCACAACCGGCATCTTCGTCGGCTACGTGGTCGGATTCCTCTACCCCAACTTCATCAGCGGCGGCAATCCCGGGCCGGTCTTCATGGGGTTGGTGGCGATTGTGTTTTCGTTCTTCGTTGCCTGGATCGCAACCAGAGGGGTGGGAGCGTCTACCGCGGTAAACCTGGCGATCAACGTCATTCAGATCTCCGCGCTGATTGTCTTCAGCGTGCTGGCCATCGGCTACCGCACCAGCCACCCCTCCGGCACGACTGGGTTCCAGTACGATACCCAGTCGCTGGCCACTTACACGTATCAGTTTGCGACCAAGGCTGACGGCACAATCATCCGCGACGCCAACGGCAACCCCACTCCACTTCTTGATTCGGCCGGTAAGCCGGTTCCATTTACCATCACCTATCCCGAGCGGGACAGCAGCGGCAACTTCCTTACCCACACCTCAGGTTCTTCGGTCGTCGCTCCCCACACCGTCAACTGGGTCTTTATCCAGGCCACAGTCGCCATCCTGATTCTGGTCGGCTTCGAATCGGTGACCTCGATGGGAGGCGAAGCCAAGAACCCCACCAAGCACATTCCGATCGCCGTAATTGCGTCGCTGCTGATTCAGGGAATGTTCTGTTACCTGTTTGAATATTTTGCCGCCAATTACTTTCTCAACTCGGGCTACACGATGCAGAGCGTGACCGGGTCGGCAGCCCCCATTGGCGACATGATGATCATCGTCGGCGATGCGCTGCTGGGCCAGGGCCACGGCAAGTACTTTATGCTGGCAGAGGCCGTCACCGTCTTCCTGGCGCTGGTCGGCACCACCCTGGCCTGCATGAACACCGGTGCCCGCGTCACCTACGCGATGGGCAAGGATGACGAGGCGCCGCAGCACTTCGGCATGCTGCACGCCGGATCGCTTACCCCGCGTAGCGCCATCTGGACCCTCGCCGGCATATCGGCGTTCCTCGGCTGCCTCGCGGTCACCCTGGTCTTCGCCGATGCCAGTGCGCCCACCGACGCCACCATTGCTGCCCTGCCTCACGGCATCTTCTCCAGCTTTGGCTACAGCAGTCATGCCACCCTGGCCGCACTGCCCAACTCCTTGCTCACCATCACGCTTACCTCCAATTTTGGAACATTCATCCTGTACGCACTGAGCTGCTTCCTTGCGATCGTGGCGTTCCACGGACGTCCCGACCACAGCTTTATTAAGCACAAGCTGATCCCAGGATTCGGCCTGCTCGCCAATCTGATATGTATGGCTTTCTACCTGATCGGTCCTAAGATGGGCTACGGCACACCGCATGAGCCGCTGCTGGCTCTGGGCATCTCAGCGGTCTGGGGCCTCTACGGCGGCATCTACTTCCTTCGGTCGTCGAAGTCCAAAGGCAAGACAGTGCTGCTCGCGGCCAGGTAAGCCGGCGAAACCTAAGACCAACAACAACCACCGGGTGCAATCTCCGCTTCGACCTATCCGGGCCGGAAGCCGGGGATTTCGCCCGGTGGCTTTTCGTGCTCGTGCGTCCGGCTGAGACCGCCGTGAAAACGGGACGGTACTGTTACCTTTAAAGACAGCGTCACAGACGGAGCACGCCCCCAAATGGCTTATTACGACAGCCTCCAGCCCGGTTCGCAACTCGACTCTTACCGCATCGATGAGCCGGTTGCTCGCAGCGGGATGGCTTCCATCTATCGCGCAACCGATCTGCGCGACAACCGCGTGGTCGCCCTCAAAATTCCCCATCCCGACCTCGAAGCCGATCCAATCCTCTTTGATCGCTTTACGCGTGAGTCGGACATCGGCGAGAAACTGGACCATCCCAAAGTGATGCGGGTGTATGGGGGAGAGAAGCGCTCGCGGGTGTACATGGTGATGGAGTGGTGCGGCGGCCGCCTTCTGCGGCACATCCTGCATGAGGGCAGGATCAGCCAGGAGCGCGCGATTCGCATCACGATCGGGATTCTCGAGGCGCTGGAATACATTCACGCCCACGGCATCGTGCATCGCGACCTGAAGCCGGAAAATATCATGGTGGACGAGAACGACTCCATCAAACTGATCGATTTCGGGATCGCCGGCGACTCATCGGCGCGTCGGCTGACCTATGCCAACATCACAGCCGCCCTTGGCACACCGGACTACATCTCGCCCGAGCAGGTAAAAGGCAAACGGGGCGACGGCCGGTCCGATTTATACACAGTCGGCGTCATCCTTTACGAGATGCTCACCGGCAAGCTGCCCTTCACTGGCCCAAATCCCCAGGCGGCGATGAATGAGCGTCTATTGAACCACCCAATTCCGCCGCGAGTTGCGGACCCCGGTGTGACTCCACAACTCCAGGAGGTGATCTATCGCGCCCTGGAAAGGGAGCCAAAGAACCGTTACGCCACGGCACATGACTTCTTGTGGGACCTGGAACACCTGGACCAGGTCGGGATCCAGGACCGTCCTGAGCTGCGGGACTGGGACAAGCGAAAGTCGCAGATCGCCCGAAAGATTCTCTACTACGCCCTTCTGGCGCTGCTGCCGGTCGCCGTTCTCCTGGTGATGTATGTGGCTAGCCGGCACCGCCGCTAGGCCCTTGGGTCCGGCCCGGCGACCAGTTTTTGCGTCAAATTGCTCCAAAACAAGGGCAATCGGGTCAAGTAGGGCCAGAATCTTTACGGGTTCCTTATGCCTTAAAACGTAGAGTTGGGTGTGAACCCCCCAATTCCCTTTTCCGATCGGAAGGAGATTTCTGTCTCATGACAAAGTACAAACTGGAATACATCTGGCTTGACGGCAAGAAGCCCGTACCGGGGCTGCGCGGCAAGAGTCTGCTCAAGTCATTTGAGAAGCCACCCACCCTCGCCGATCTGCCCAACTGGGGTTTCGACGGTAGTTCCACCATGCAGGCCGAGGGCAAGAGTTCCGACTGCGTACTCAAGCCGGTGGCTCTCTATCCTGATGGGGCCAAGAAGGACGGCTATATCGTCCTCAGCGAGGTGCTGCATGCAGACCTGACGCCGCACTCCACCAACTACCGCGCCACCATCGAGAACGATCCCGACCTGTGGGTTGGTCTCGAGCAGGAGTACTTCCTCTTCCAGGATGGACGTCCATTGGGCTTCCCCAAGGATGGTCACCCCAATATCCCTCAAGGCCCTTACTACTGCGGCGTCGGCTATAAGTACATGGGCGACATCGCTCGCGAGATCGTCGAGGAGCACTGGGAACTCTGCCTCCACGCCGGCATCAATCATGAGGGCATCAACGCCGAGGTTGCCAAAGGTCAGTGGGAGTTCCAGATCTTCGCCAAGGGCTCTGCCAAGGCAGCGGATGACACTTGGGCCGCTCGCTACCTGATGATGCGCCTTTGCGAAAAGTACAAGGTCGACATGGAACTGCACTGCAAGCCCATCAAGGGCGACTGGAATGGATCGGGCATGCATTGCAACTTCTCGACGAAGTACCTCCGCGAAGTGGGCGGCAAGGAGTACTTTGAGGCGCTCATGAAGGCGTTCGAGAAGAACATCGCCGCGCACATCGCAGTCTACGGCCCGGACAACCATCTGCGCCTGACCGGTCTGCACGAGACCCAGGCCATCGACAAGTTCAGCTACGGCCTCTCGGACCGCGGCGCCTCGATCCGCATGCCGGTCAACTTCATCAAGAATGGTTACAAGGGCTATCTGGAAGATCGCCGCCCGAACTCCGAAGGCGACCCGTACCAGATTGTTTCGCAGGTTCTGCACACCATCAACAGCGTCCCGAAGCCTTAGTCCGAACTGGACTGTTTTGAGACGATTTCGGCCCGTGGAATGAATGCATTGCGGATGGGGAGAGCGTGGTTTGCTCTCTCCATCCGCATGCGACTTTGATTCGCGAACGTCAAGCGTTGACGGTTTTTGATGCGTGAAACCGCCGACGGCTTGAAAGACAGGTGCTATGGCTGGCCACACCGGCCCAGCCAAACCGAAGTGGAGGCATCATAATGGCGGATAAGAAGAAGAAGAAAAAGATCGCACTTCTCAACGGCAAGGCCCCCAATGGCCTCCACCACCCGGTCGACATCGAGACCATGCCCGGTGTCCTGCGCCTCGGCAAAGACGTCGACTACGACAAGGAAGAGGCCCGCTTGCAGATTGAGCTGGTCAAACTGCAGGAATGGATCAAGCACGAGAAGCTGAAGGTCGTCGTGGTCTTTGAAGGCCGCGACGCGGCGGGCAAGGGAGGCGCGATCAAGCGCATCACCGAGTCGCTGAACCCCCGCATCTGCCGGGTGGTGGCGCTGGGCACGCCCACTGAGCGGGAGAAGACGCAGTGGTACTTTCAGCGTTACGTCCCCCACCTGCCCGCGGCCGGCGAGCTGATCCTGTTCGATCGCAGCTGGTACAACCGCGCCGGGGTCGAGCGCGTGATGGGCTTCTGCACCGACGCCCAGTATCAGGAGTTCATGCACACCTGTCCGGAGTTCGAGTTGATGCTCATCCGCTCCGGCGTCGTCCTCGTTAAGTATTGGTTCTCTGTCAGCGACGAGGAGCAGGAGCGGCGCTTTCAGGAGCGCATCACCAATCCGACCAAGCGGTGGAAGATCAGCCCGATGGACCTGGAGTCGCGCAAGCACTGGGGCGACTACTCGCGGGCCAAGGACGAGATGTTTGCAGTCACCGACAGCAAACACGCGCCCTGGTACGTGGTGAACTCGGAGGACAAAAAGTCCGCCCGGCTGAACGTGATCCGCCACTTCCTCTCGCTGATTCCGTACAAGGACCTGACGCCGGAGTCGCTGACGCTGCCTCCGCTGCACAAGTCCGACTATGTGCGCCCGCCGATGCAGACCCAGAACTTCATCCCGGTGCACTACCACTCCAAGCCCAAGAAGATCAAGGCCAAGCCAGTGGCGCCGGCCCACGCAGCTGCGCCCAAGCCGGCGGCTGCCAGCGCCTGATTGGGCTAACCCTACTCCTTCACGGTGACACCCAGCGCTTTCATCTTGCGGTAGAGGTGTGAGCGCTCGAGCCCCAGCGCCTCAGCGGCACGGCTCACATTGCCGTGGCACTCATCCAGCTTCTTCAGGATGTAATCTCGCTCGTACGCCTCGCGCGCTTCGAGCAGGGTGGAGAACTCCTCGCCGCGCGCGCCCGGCTTCGCTCCATCGCGTGCGGCCTCTCGCCCACCCTCGCGATAAACCAGCACGGGTAGGTGCCTGCGCTCAATGCGCTGCGCCTTCGGGTTCAGGATCAGGACGCGCTCGATCAGATTGCGCAACTCCCGCACATTGCCCGGCCAATGGTACTGACGCAGCGCGTCCAGCGCATCTGGCGTCAACTCGGCATGCGGTCGCCCGTACTGCTGGCCGAACTCCTGCAAGAATTCCTTGACCAGGAGCGGAATGTCCTCCTTGCGGTCGCGTAGCGGCGGCACGAAGAACGGGATGACGTTGAGCCGGTAGAAGAGGTCTTCGCGAAAGTTGCCCCGCGCAATCTCCTCCTCCAGGTCTTTGTTCGTCGCCGCGATGACTCGCACATCCACATGTACGGGTTGCGTCGCGCCCACAGGAAGAAACCGCTGCTCATCCAGCGCGCGCAGCACCTTGGCCTGGGTCTTCAAGCTCATGTCGCCGACCTCATCGAGGAAGAGCGTGCCGCCGTCGGCGCGCTCAAACGTCCCGCGCTTTTCCAATGGTGCGCCGGAACCCGCCGGGCTTGCAGAGATCGCACCGCGGCGATAGCCGAAGAGCTCAGTCTCGATATGGTCCTCGGGGATGGCAGCGCAGTTGAGCTCAACAAAGACGCGGTCTTTACGCAGGCTTTCGGCGTGCATCGCGCGGCCAATCAGCTCCTTGCCGGTGCCGGACTCGCCATAGATCAGCACCCGCCCGTTCGTTGGCGCCATCAGCTTGATCTGCTGGCGCAACGCCTTCATCGGAACGCTGTTGCCGGTGACGGTACCCCGCACCGTGAGCTGGCGGACGAGCTCCCGGTTGTCCTCGCGCAGCCGGCGCGCGGCCATGGCGTTTTTCAGCACGATCAGCGTGCGGTCGAGCGAGAGCGGTTTCTCGAGGAAGTCATACGCGCCAAGCTTCGTCGCTCGCACCGCCGCCTCGATCGTGCCATGGCCGCTGATGATAACCACCTCGGGCACGTGCGCAGGCTCCATCTGGCGAATCTCGCAGAGGGCGTCCAGCCCGTCTCGGTCCGGCAGCCAGATATCGAGCAGCACGACATCGTAGATCGCGTCGGTAAGCAGCGTCAGCGACTCGCCCGCAGTCGAGGCAGTTGTGACAACGTATCCCTCCTCGGTAAGGATGCTTTCGAGCGACTCGCGAATCTCCGCCTCGTCGTCGACGATGAGGACGTGGTTCATGCCGGAACCTTGGCGTCTGGAACGGTCGAGTCGGACTCTGTTTCGGCAGTGATGGGCGCGGCCTCGGGCTCGACGCCGGAGGCTGGGCGCAGCTCGACGATGAACTTCGCCCCCGCGGGATCGTTCTTCTCCGCGCGGATCGTGCCGTGGTGCTCCTGGATAATCTTTGCCGCAATGGCCAGTCCTAGCCCGGTGCCGCGCTGCTTGGTCGAGAAGTAGGGAAGAAAGAGGCGCTCGCGCATCTCGTCGGTAAGACCGGTGCCGGTGTCGGCGACGGTGAGTTCGACCATGCCGCTCGGCAGGAGGCAGCTAGTGACGCGGAGGTCGCGCAGCAGGCTTTGCTGCATCGCTTCGGCGGCATTGTCGATGAGGTTGCCGAGGGCGCGCTTCATCGCCTCGGGGTCGGCCAGGACCAGTGGAAGGTCGGCGGCGAGGCGCTTGACTAGGCGGATGTTCTTTAGGCGCCCAGCGAAGAGCGCGAGCGAATTCTCAACGATGGTGTTGAGGTCGGCGGGGCGCGGTCGCGCGGTGGGGAACTCGGCGAGCGCGGAGAACTGGTCGACCAGCGAACGCATGCTCTCGACGGACGCGGTGATGACCTCGGCGGAGCGGCGGACCACGGATATAGAGGGCGACTCGACCTGTGCCGCGGCGAGCGTCGATCCGAGGCGGTCGATATGACGGCGGATCTGCTCCGCGGAAAGCGAGATCGGCGTGAGCGGGTTCTTGATCTCGTGGGCGACGCGGCGCGCGACCTCCTTCCATGCCGACTGCTTCTGCGCGCGCAAAAGTTCGGTGGCGTCTTCGAGGACCAGCACATAGCCATGGTGCGCGCGTTCGCTGGCCGAGCCGGTCTCGATCAGCGCCACCGTGGCCAGCAGGTGCATGGTCGCCGTGCCGTACCCGCTGCGGGCGACGGTCATTTCCATCTCGCCGGAGGCCGAGCCCATGCGATGACTGCGCCGCAACAGATGGTCGAGCGCCTCCATCCCTTCTGGGGGAAACAGCCCTTCAATCGCGGTGCCGATGAACGGCCTCTGTCCGCCGGGGTCGAGCATCTCGGTCAGCGCGCGGTTGGCCAGCACTACGCAGTGCTTGGTGTCCAGCGTGGCGACGCCGTTGGGGATTGCCTCCAGCATCGTCTCCAACTCATTGCGGCGCGCTTCCAGCGTGGCATTGGCGGCAGACAGTTGAAGGTTGGAGGTCTCCGCTGCACGCCGGCTGCCCTCCAGATCGGCAGCCATGTGGTTGAAGCTACGCACCAGTTCGCCAAGTTCTTCGGTCGCGCTCTCCGCGACGCGGTGCCCATAGTCGCCCGCGGCGATCTTCTCCATTGCGTCGGCCAAGGCCTCCACCGGCTTCGTCACTTGCTTGGAGAGATGCAGCGCCAGCCAGCTTGAGGCAAAGAGCGCGAGGGTGGTCATCATGATCAGCAACAGAAGATAGAGGGTGCGTACCTGGCGCAGGCTGCTGTGCAGGCTCCCGTAGACGTCGACCGCCCTTTGCAACCGCGTCATGGTGGCCGACATACCGAACGGCATGGGCAGGCCGACGACCACCATCCCGCCCTGCCTCATGCCTGCCGTACCCAGCGCATAGTCGGCGCCCCCCTGCGAGAAGACCGGCAGGTCGTTGCGCTGGGCCGCGTTCAGTATGGCCGAGTCGGTGGGCCCATCGACGACCTGGTCATCGCCGGGTTGGTGTGTGGGTGGCGGCTCGGAGACCACGTCGCCATCTTCGTCCGCCACGCTCTGTCGCGGCAGCCACGGCTTCACCTGCGCCGGCGCGCCGGTGCGCTGCGGCATGTGGAAGGCCGCCACCGCGTGGCCTTCGCGATAGACGATGGCGAAGCCGTTCTGTAGGTTGATCTCATGCTGATGCAGCACGCGGTCCATGCCTTCGCGGTCCTGCGCACCCTCATCTCCGTGGGCGTCCGCGATGCTGTCCACCACGGCCAGCGACGCGGCGATCGATTCCGCCTCGGTGCGGGCGTTGGCCGAAGTGTACTGCGAGAGCTGCAGCGCGATGGAGTTCGAGTCGTCGCGCATCTCGGTCACCGGCTCGGAGAACCAGCGGTCGACCGCGCGGTTCATCAGCCAGTAGCTGAAGAGGAACATGAAGATGAGCGGGATCAGCGAGACCAGCACCGCTCCCCACATCATGCGGGTGCGCAGGCGCGCGCCCATCACGCGGCTGTGCTGGTCGGCGTAAAGCTTCAGCACATTCCGAAACAGCAGCACCAGCACGGCGACGAAGACCAGAAACGCGAGAGCGGAGAGCCCGGTGAAGACAACGATCTGACCTGTGGTGGCTGGGTTGAGGAACTTCAGGCGGAACGCATTGAGCGCGGTAAACGCGGCGAGCAGCACAAGCAGGACCGAACCCAGCGCGATGCTGACGATCTTTCGGCGGCTAGTGGTTGCGCCCATCGAGCGAGTCCCCAGAAAGATGATTATAGGTGGTCGGTCTGCCGTTGCTGCGTTGACTAGAGCGATTCTATCCCTCGCTGCGTTTGCGCCAAACCGCCTTCACTCGTTGTCTCCAGCGCTCGTCGAGAGCGACCAGTGTCCACTCTACGCGTGGCGAGAGATGGCGCAACACCACCTCCGTGGCGGGATGCACGCGCAGGGCGGGCGCCACCAGATAAAGCCGCGGTGCTCCAGGTGCAAGCCGCTTTCCGGCAAAGTATCCATGCCGCTGAAACTCGCCGAGCCCGGAGCTCTGGTCGGGATTCTGCTGGTGGTGCCAGCGCACTCGCACCCAGTAGTCCAGACCTTGCAAAGCGAGGTGCAGGTCGTCGTCGGCCTTGAGTTCGATGACGGCAAGGCGCCCGTCCCGATCCACCGACAGGAGATCCAGCATGCCGCGATCGGACGCAGCGAAGGCAGGCACCTGGGTGTAAACATGTATGGAATCGAGCGTGGGATCGATAGCGGTAATGTCGCGCCGCACCGCACTCTCCAGCCACCGCTCGGGCTGCATGCGGTAGAGTGGGTCGCGCGCGTCTGGCTTCGTTCTGCTGTCTCCCGTGGTGCGACGTGCAAATAGCCGGGCAACCAGATCTTGCAACTCACCGGCATTCTCTTCGGTCAGTGCGGTCTCATTCGCGCCCGCGCCAAAGGTGATCTCCTGCACCCGGTTGAAGCTCTGCCCGGCGTATCCCATGCGCACCCGCGCAAATTCGAGGCCGTGGAGCAGAAAGGCCATCTCAGCACCGCTGCGCACGCGATGCTCAGTGATCTCCCGCATGGCCGGCGGCAGCAGCTCTATGACGCGCGCAGTCGCTTCCGCGAAGCGCTCGCGCACCGATGTCTCGTTGGGCGCTTGGACCAGGCGCGTCGAGACGTTGCCGTGGTCGGCGGCCTCGCGCTGTTCCATCTCCTCGGTCTTTTCGTCGAGCTCCCACAGCTCCCACTGCGCCGCGTCCGAGTTCATCCATGCCATGCGTGAGATGGTGAGCGCCGCCATGCCGCGAGGCAGGATCATGCGCAGACCGCGGTAGAGGCGACGGCCGCCGGCGTTTTCGCGGCAATGCGCGAGCCACAGCACGCCGAGGGTCAAAATGCCATCGACCGTGGCCTGGGTCTCAGCTGCGCTCACCGCAATCACCGCCCACGCATGCTGTCCACGCACCAGCGAGCCGCGTGCGTAGCCAGGCCCAAAACTCCTTTCCAGGTCCATCGCGGTGCGGAAGCCCTCGGCCTTCCACTCCCCCCAGGCGTCGCCGCGCCCACGCAGCATCACCCGCTCCAGCATCCGCAGATAGCGCGCGCGGGTCGCCTCGCGCGTGGTGGGCGTTCGCCTGTCCCTGTCGGCGGCAAGATCGAGGGAGCCGGGCCGCGTCTGGCCGAAGCGGTGCGTCGTGAGGCATAAAGCACGATCGCGCGCGGAGCCCCTCTCCGCGGCAGCACTCACCCGGCGCACAATGTTGCGCTCCTCGCTCCACAGCTGCAGGGTGCATCGCCCATGCTCAGTGGCCAGCGAGTACTTCGCTTGCCGCATGTCGAAGAGCACCTTGCCATCCTCTAGCACGATGGCCCTGGGGTGCTCCGCAAGGTACGCCTCAAGCGCAGCGGCAATCGCTTCGGGCGTCTGTTCGAGTTCCGCGGAAGAAGCTCTGGGCGGCGTCATGTGCAAGGAAGTCTAGCAAACCTTACCAGCCCTCGCGCTCCCGTAGCCGCGTGATGTGCGCAATGTGGTGCTTCGAGTGCCATCCATACAGCAGCGTCGCTAGCTCCAGCGACATCGGCCCGCGCTCGGGATGCTTTACGCCCCGTTCCCACTGCTCGTCCTTCATCGAATTCAGCACCATCACCCAGCGTGCGTGGAGGCCTTCGAGCAGCGCCACGGACCAACCTACCGGCGCGGTCGTGGAGTCAGGCAGCATCGCCCAGGCCTTCTCGTCATAGGCGGTAATCGTTGGCCAGTCCTCGGTCAGTGCCAGGCGGATGCGGACGAACGCGTTCATGTGGCTGTCCGCGATGTGATGTACCAGTTGCTGCACCGTCCATCCGCCCTCGCGGTAGGGCGTGGCTAACTGCTTCGCGTCCAGTCCTTTCAACGCCTTGTCCAGCTTTGCCGGCATCTCGGCGATCGCGGTGATGGCAGCCGCGCGGTCCTCCTGAGTCACCGCCTCGGGCCGTTTGAATGTCCCCACCGGATATCTCGGGTCAGTCTCCTGCAACTCCAGTACTTCGGCCATTGCTTCCTCCTTGCGCGCTGCGTATGGCAGCAAGGTAGCACAGCGCGCGATTCTTGCAGAAGGCGAGACTCTATAATCGGGCTCGCACGCATCGAACCCACCATGCGCCTCTTGACTTTCACCCTTGCTGCGGCTGCGTTCCTCACAACGGCCTACGCCTATCGGGCCACGCAGGGGCAACTGCCTGCGGCGTCCGCGCGGAACCACATCGGCTTCGACGCCAACGAGTACCCCGGCGACGATCTGCTGCCCGCGCTGCGCAAGCAGTTCGCCTTCACCGGTTACTGGCTCAACAACCCTCCGGGTGCCGACCACAATCCCTGGGCCGGCAAGCGCGACATCCTGCTGCGCAATGGCTTCGGCTTCCTCGTGGCCGCCAATGGGCGGCTGGACAAGGAGATTCTCAAGGTGCAGAAGTCAGGCAAGAAGCCAGCCACTCTGGGCGCCGAGGACGCCGCCTTTGCCGTCGCCGCTGCCCTCCGCGAGGGCTTTCCAGCACGCACGATTCTCTTCCTCGACCAGGAGGAGGGCGGCCGCCTGTTGCCCGAGCAGGCCGAGTACCTTCTCGGCTGGACCGAGGGCGTCGCCCGAACCACATATCGCCCCGGCGTCTACGCCAGCGGCCAGCCGGTCGATGATGGCAAAGGCCCCGGCGGCAGGCCCGCGACCATCACCACCATCCAGGACATCCGCGCGCATGTCACAGCCGCACACCTCCACGAGATCGCCTTCTGGGTGGCGCAGGATGCGTGTCCTCCCGCGCCGGGATGCGTCATCGATTCGGCCCAGCCACCAGTGCCGGACCTCAGTGGGACCCTCGATGCCGACGCGTGGCAGTTCGCGCAGTCGCCCCGGCGCAAATCCTTCACCAAGGCCTGCGGCGCGACCTACAGCCGCGACGGCAACTGCTCCGCGCCGGGGCTTCCCCAGTTCGACCTCGACCTCAACGCCTCCGCATCACCCGACCCCTCGCACGGCCGTTAGCCCATTCCGCTCTGATGGCGTCTAAACTGAATCAGTCAGAGTCATCTCGGGGACGCCGCTTATGAAGTACTTCGCCGCGCTCGCGCTCGTGGCTGTCCCCGTGGCGCTCGCACAGACGCCTGTGGATTCCGCTCCACGGGCTGCTGCGGATCAGGCCCCGGCAACGCAGGCCCCGACACTCAATGCGAGTTCGACGCTTGTGCTCGTTCCCGCGCTGGTGCGGACGAAGGCCGGCGATCTGGTCTTCACCCTCAAGGCGAATGACTTCACGCTGACGGACGATGGCGTCACCCAGAAGCTCAGGCTCGAGCAGGGTACTGGCGGAGAGCCGCTCGTGCTGGTGGTCGACATCGAGGGCGGAGGCGCGGGTGTGCGCGAGCTCGATAAGTACGGCGCGCTGGCTCCAATGATCGAGTCCGTCGTGGGCGATGTGCCGCACCTCGTCGCCGTCGTCGGCTTCGACAGCTCGCCCGTTGTGGTGCAGGACTTCACTCCGGACATCGGCCTCGCCGCCCACGGCATCCAGGCGCTCATCGACGATAACAACGGCGACAACGGCGCGGCCATTCTGGACAGCGTAGGCTTCTCGGTCGATCTGCTGCGCAAGCAGCCGCTGGAGTATCGCCGCGCCATCCTGCTCGTCTCGGAGACTAACGACCACGGCAGCCAGATGAAGCTCGCGGACGCCCTGCGCGCCATCAGCGACACCAACACCGCGATCTACAGCATCGGCTTCTCTTCCGGCCGGGACGAGATCAAGCACGAGTCCGCCAAGGCGCTCGGCGATTCAACGCCGGGCCCGGCTCGCGGCTGCATGAGTCGCGATCCAAACGATCCCCAGGTCGACCTTACGAAGAGCGCCGCTGCACAAGCCTACGACTGTCTCGGCCTGCTCGCCCCTCCACTGCGCATCGCCAAGGCTGCCGCAATCGCCGCGTTCGAGGGCTTTCAGCGCAATACCCCGGAGACGGTCGCCCACCTCACCGGCGGCGAGTACTTCAAGCTCACCAACGCCAAGAGCCTGGAACGCGACCTCCACACCATCTCCAACCACATGCCCAACCGCTACGTTCTCAGCTTCCAGCCCCAGTCGCCCCACCCTGGCCTGCACGCCATCGCCCTCAGCCTGCCCAACTACAAGAACCTCGAAGTCACCGCCCGCAGCAGCTATTGGGCGGAGGTCGGCGCCTCAGCGTCTCCGCGCTGACAGTCACGTTACTTTGGTCCTGTCTGCAGCGAGAAATACCTCAACCTTCTCGCGCACGGTGCCGAAGATCCTGCAAGGGAGTGGACTCTTTGCCCCGGACCGGGGTGACGATGGCCATAGCCGCTCTATCGACTGCTGGGTTCTCGCAGTACATCGCCGCGTCGAGCCACGTTCGGGCTCGCAGCAGGCGTTGCAGGCGCTGCAGCAAAACCTCGCCGGGGGCAATCTTACCGCCGCGCAGACCGCTTTCAATACCTATCAGAGCCTGAATCAGAGCCAGTCGGGGTCCGCCGCAAGCGGCTCAGCCTCCAGCGCATCGTCCAACTCGCAGCTCTCGAGCGACCTGAGCGCCTTGGGCAGCGCCCTCAGTTCAGGCAATCTGTCCTCGGCGCAACAGGCGTTTGCGACGGTCAAGAGCGACCTGAAGACCACGCTATCGCAGGCGGTCGCCAATGCCGAGGTCGCCGCGGCGCAGACCGTGCAGTGGGTGGACGACCTGTTCAGTCTCTCCAGTACGGATACCTCTCCTTCGACTCCCACTGACCCGGCCACGGCGATTCTGAACAGCGCCTTTGGGCTGAACCCTTCCTCAAACGCGACTAACCCCACCACCTCGCTTCTCGAGAGCGAATACGGCGACAGCGGCAGCCTCGCGAGCGGCGATAGCACCGCAGCCTCGGGCTCCGGCCCGAGCAGCAGCACCGGCGTCAGCCTCTACGCCTAGCCCCCGCTGCGGTCCTTAGCGGTGCGCAACGGCTGCCGGGACATCGCTGCGCCACCCGCTCATGCGCGCTTCGTTCCGCGGAAGGTCCGATCCACAAGCGCCCCGGCAAGGATTGCGATCCAGTAGGCCACGATGTCGCGAGACGAGAAGTAGCGGCCAAGCAGTACTATTCCCGGAAGAGTGCGGCGAAAGGCGTCGAGCGAAGGCGTGTGATAGAGCTTGACGCACTCGACGGCCGTTGCAATCAACCCTGAGGTCGCCGCGGCGGCGATGAGGCGAGCGCCGCCCAGCAAGGTCGAAACGATCCAATAGATCATGAGGGCCCAAAGCATCGAACCCGCGTACTTGACGAAGAACGGCGGAAGGCCGAGCGGCACGAATCGGACGGTGAGGCCGGCTGCAATCGTCACCACGGCAAGCACTAGCCAACGCGCAAGAGGGCGACGCGGCATCTTCCCACAAGAGTAGCATCGCAACTCTGACGCAACGGTTCAGGAGGCTGGTCAACTCCGGCCGGAAGGCTTGCAACTGTATCACGTCCCCACGGCTTTCTTCGCAGTTTATTTGCCGTGAACCATTTAGAAGTCTAGAATGAAGTTTGTGACTCTTCCGCAGGCCTCCCTGACCACCGACCACAAGCGCCATTTCATTGAAAAACTTGGCCTGTCGGAGCGCCTGATGGAGCTCTGCCTGGGCGAGGCCCTCTCGGCCGGCGGCGACTACGCCGACCTCTACTTCGAGTCCGTCACCTCCACCTCCCTTGGCATCGACGAGTCCCTCGTCAAGTCCGCCTCGCAGGGCATCAGCGTCGGCTGCGGCATCCGTGTCCTTTCCGGCGAGCGCACCGGCTACGCCTATACGGATGACTTGTCTTCGGCCCGGCTCCTCCGCGCCGCCCGCACCGCCGCCCTCATCGCCAGCGGCCCGGCGAAGGAGCAGATGTCCGGCTTCCGCCACACATCCGACGCCGCCACCCTCTACCCCATCGCCGGCGCAACCGCCGACGCCGAGATCGCCGCTAAACTGGCGCTGATTCAGCGAGCCGACCAGGCCGCCCGCGCCTACGACCCCCGCATCACCCAGGTCCGCGCCGGCTTCAACGACGAGCTCCGTCGCATCCTCATCGCCGCATCTGACGGCACCTTCGCTTCCGATACCCAACCCCTCGCCCGCCTCAACATCTTCGTCATCGCGAAGAATGCCAGCGGCAATGACGGCGCAGGCGCGACCGCCCGCGGCACCTCGGGCGGCGGTGGCCGCGTCACCCTCGACTTCTTCGAAGGCACAAAATCGCCCGAGCACTTCGCCCGCGAAGCCGCCCGCACCGCAATCCTCCAGCTCGGCGCTATCGCCGCGCCCGCAGGCGAGATGCCCGTGGTCCTCGGCCCCGGATGGCCCGGCGTTCTGCTGCACGAGGCCGTCGGCCACGGGCTTGAAGCGGACTTCAACCGCAAGAAGACCTCCGCCTTCGCCGGTCTCATTGGCCAGAAGGTCGCGAGCGAAAAGGTGACCGTGGTCGACAACGGCCGCATGCCCAACCGCCGCGGCTCAATCAACCTCGACGACGAGGGCAACCCCACCCAGGAGAACGTCCTCATCGAAAACGGCATCCTCAAGGGCTACCTCTCGGACAAGCTCTCCAGCCGCCTCATGGGCACCCCCAACACCGGCTCCGGCCGCCGCGAGAGCTACCACCACATCCCCATGCCGCGCATGACCAACACCTACATGCTGAATGGCGACGACCTTCCCGAGGACATCATCAAGTCAGTCACCCGCGGCCTCTACGCGGTCAACTTCGGCGGCGGCCAGGTGGACATCACCAACGGCAAATTCGTCTTCTCCGCGTCGGAGGCCTATCTCATCGAGGACGGCAAGGTCACTCGCCCCGTCAAAGGTGCGACCCTCATCGGCAACGGCCCGGAGGCCCTCAAATTCGTCTCCATGGTCGGCAACGACCTTGCCCTCGACGAAGGCATCGGCACCTGCGGTAAGGCTGGGCAGAGCGTGCCCGTAGGCGTAGGCATGCCCACAGTAAGGCTCGACCGCATGACGGTCGGCGGAACAGGACAATAGAGAAATATGGCAGCGGAACGCGAAAAGATGTTTGAGTGCGAGGTCCGGCGTCGCCGGGTCAAGGCCGGTGGAGGCTACGAGCCTTACTGGAAGGTCAAGAACGTCGCCGTCGCCCTGGTGGACGAAGACACCGAGTTCCGCTGCAAGGACTGTTATGGCCAGGTGAAGCTGCTGGGGCGCAACGGCAAGGCCGGCACCGTGGCCTACGTCGAGCACAAGTCAGCAGCCGACGCTGAGTTCTGCCCCAGTGGTCTGCTCTACAAGAAGGCCACCGATGGTCGGGCACCCAAGCTCTCCGATCACCCGGTCGAATAGATTTCTCCGCTTTTCGGTCTCTTGTTTCTCGTACGGTCGTCATTCTGAGCGGAGCTCAGAATCTCCGTATTTTATTTGTTGTTAACTCCTGCACCCGCACCAAACTCCAAAGGAGCAACCCATGGCAGCCGAATCCGAAAAAATCTACGAGTGCCAGGTAAAGCGCCGCCGCCTGAAGACCGGTGGGGGCTACGAGCCCTTCTGGAAGCTGAAGTCGGTCACCGAAGCCATCTCCGACGACGACACCGAGTTTCGCTGCCCGGACTGCACCGGCGCGGTCAAACTGCACCGCCGCCACATCGCCAACGCGCCCCCGCCACACATCGCCCACAAGCTCAAGAGCGACTCAGAGTACTGCCCCGCCGGCCTCTACTTCCGCAAATCCACCGATGGCCGTCAGCCGCGCATGTCCCAGCACCCTGTGCGCTAGTCCCGCGCCTCCGTCCGTCAAGGGAAATCGCGTATCTTGCTCTTATCGAGCTAGTTACACGATCCATCGCCCCCTCGCAAACTGTTACAATCGAAGAAAGGGGCTATGGAAACCGGGGACGAGTGCAAGCAGGCCCCGACTCGCCGGAAACGTAAGATTCTAAAGAATTTAGAAATAAAACTTCTGGAATCTGTATTTTAGGCGAAGGATACATAGCTAGCTCCTTACGCAGGAGTCGGTTGCGAAATTTAATTTCCGGGGACTAATACCTCGAACCGCCCCCCGACGAGGATACAGCGTGCCAGCAGAAATCACCGTCGTCAACCTACGCCAACTTGCTTCCGACGTCCTCTCCCACGCCCTCAAGGCTGGCGCGACCGACGCCGAGGCCGTCGTCTATGAGGGCGATGAGTTCTCCACCCGTGTGCGCCTCGGCCAGGTCGAGACCCTCAAGGAGTCCGGCTCCCGCGCCGTAGGCCTGCGCGTGTTTATCGGCCACCGCACCGCCAGCACCAGCTCCTCGGACTTCTCGCCCGACTCGATCGAGCGCCTCGTCGACGGTGCCGTCACCCTCGCCCGCATCACCAGCGAAGACCCCTTCGCCGGCCTTCCCGACCCCTCCGCCTTTGGCCAGCACGACCCCGCCGCCCAGCAGCTCTACTTCGACGACGTCAACCAGCAGGCGCCCGCCGCCCGCATCGAGATCGCCCGTCAAGTCGAGGCCGCCGCCATGGCCTTCGACACCCGCATCCAGAACTCCGGCGGCGGCGACTTCGACACCGCAACCTCGCACAAGATCATGATGAACTCGCGCGGCTTCACCGGCGAATACCGGCGCAGCTACTGCAGCTTCTCCGCCCAACCCATCGCCCACGACGCGAACGGCAACATGCAGCGCAACTACTGGTACTCCTCCGCGCGCACCACCCGCCTGCTGGAGGACCCCGTCGCTATCGGCCAGGAGGCCGCCCGCCGGACCCTGCGCCGCCTCGGCGCGCGCCGCGTCAAGACCCAGCAAGCCCCCGTCGTCTTTGCTCCCGAGATCGCGCGCTCCATCGTCGGCAACATCTTCGACGCCGCCAACGGCGACGCCATCTACCGCCACGCCACCTTCTTCGCCGATATGCTGGGCGAACGCGTCGCCGGTGAGAACGTCACGGTCGTCGACGACGGCACCCTCGTCTTCGACCACGCCGGCGGCATCCGCACCGGCGGCTTTGGCACCTCTCCCTTCGATGGCGAAGGCCTTCCCACCCGCCGGACGGTCTTGGTCGAGAACGGCATCCTCAAGAACTACGTCATGAACACTTACACCGCGCGCAAGCTTGGGCTCGCCTCCACCGGCAACGCCTCCCGCTCGCTCGCCTCCAACCCCGGCATCGGCGCAGGCAACTTCTATCTCGAGCCCGGCACCCTGACCCCGGAAGAAATCATCGCCTCCGTCCCCTCCGGCCTCTACGTCACCGAGACCATGGGCTTCGGCGTCAACCTCGTCACCGGCGACTACTCCCAGGGCGCAGCCGGCCTCTGGATCGAAAACGGCGAACTCGCCTACCCCGTCGAAGAGATCACCATCGCCGGCAACCTCAAGGACATGTACCGCAACATCTCCGCCATCGGCAACGACCTCACCTTCCGCAGCGCCGCGGCCGCTCCCACCATCCGCATCGACGGCATGATGATCGCCGGAAGCTGATCCGCCGCGCCCTAGTAAGTCGCCAGCGAGACCCGCAGCACCAGCGGCACAAACGCCGTGAAGTTGAGCCCATAGTCGGTTTCGTCGCCGTTGAGGATGCGCAGGAACTTGAACGCGCCGTTCTCGTAAGTGCCTTCTTCGACCTTCAGGAACTGCCGATGCTTGCTTGCCTCTGCCGGCCGGAAGTCCACGCTGCACGAGTAGCCCGCCACCAGGAACTGGTTGTCCCCAAGCTGCGCCACCAGCGCCCGCCCCGTCGGCTGCGGATTGCCCGTCGGCTTCTGGTTCGCCCGCGCTCCGTACGCGACCGTCGCGTTCCACGCCCCGAACGCCAGCGTCTGCGTTATCTCGCCCTGCTCCTCTGCAACCGCCTTCAGCTTGCCCTCGAAGTTCAGCCGCGCCACATCGCGGTCCATCGGCCCGATGAGCCGATAGTTCAGCGCCCACGGCGTCAGCTCGGCCTGTTGTCCGGCTGCATCCAGTCCCGTCCGGTTCTTCGTGTAGTCCAGTCCAAACGGCGAGAACCCGATCGTCTGCAAGCCCAGTGCGTCAAAGAAGAACCGCGGACTCCCGCCCGTCTCCGGCACAAACAGCGGATTGTCCGGTCGATGATAGAGCTCCAGCACCTTCCGGTACGCCTCCGGGTTGTTGTTGTATATGTCCGGCGCCAGCACATCCAGCGCAGGCGCCTCAGCCTTCCAGATGTTCAGCACATTGTCCGTCGGGCCGCCGCTCTCATACGTCCCCGGCGCACCCGGCTTGATCGGATCACGCAGCGCCGCATTCACATACATCGGAATCGGATACACTGCCTTGCCCGTCGCTGCGACCTGCCCCACATACTTGGCGATCGCCCACGCATGGAAATCCACATCCGCCTCAGGCCCAAACGCCTCGGCCCACGTCGGCGCGGGCGTTGCGGCCGGCACATGCATCGCAGAGAGCACCTCCGCCGGGACCGGCGCCTCAAAGAGCTTCTGCGCAGACGGCGAATAGTCCCGCAGCGTGCCCCACGTGCCCGTCTCGTTCTCCACCTGCACGATGATGACCGTCCGCTCCGGATCGGCCGCCTTCAGGTGCCGCAGAAACGCACTGAACGCCGCTTTGTCCGCCTCCATCGAAGCCGTCGCGAACGGCGAGGGCGAATCGACCGGCTGCCCATTCTTGTTCACCACATGCGTGTAAATGTCCGGATGCAGCTTCATCCACTCCGGCATGTAGTGCTGGCTGCCGTTCTTCCAGCTGGCGAACCACAGGATGTCGAGGCGCACATGATGCGCGCGCGCCTCCTTGAGCAGGTTGTCAACCATGGAGAAATCAAAGTGACCCTGCTGCGGCTCAACCTGCTCCCAGTAGACCGGCATCTCCACCGTATTGACGTTGAGGTACTCCATCGCCGGCCACACCTTGGGCAACTCGGCTGGCCACGAGCTTGAGTTATGCACCTGCGCGCTCAGCATCAGGTAAGGCGCGCCATCCACAAACAGAGCGTACCGCCCATCCTTCTCCACGATGCGCGGTATGGGATGCTCCTTGCCCTGAGCTGCGGCCGGCGCTGGCGCCTGCGCGTAGGCGGCGCCAGCGATGCCGAGAACAAGAGTAGCGAGCGTGACAGACGCAGTCTTCATAAACATCTCCGATGCAACTTGATTGGTTGCCTAAAATGACGATTCCTGGGCCTCGCCATACTATTTACAAGCGACGCCCTTGTCATCCTCGCTGCGCCACTGTTACACCGAGTCTTTCCGGGGCGACTCCAATAGCGCCCGCAGGCCCGCTTCATCCAGCACCGGCACACCCAGCGACTGCGCCTTATCCAGCTTCGACCCCGCGTCCTCGCCGGCCACCAGATAGCTGGTCTTCTTGCTCACGCTCCCGGAGACGCGCCCACCCGCCGCCTCGATCATCTCCTTCGCCGCCTCACGGGTCAGCATTGGCAGCGTCCCCGTCAGCACAAACGTCAGGCCCTCCAGCGTCGAGGTCGTCAAGCGCTTCTCCGCCGTCATCTCCACTCCTGATCTCCGCAGCCGCTCCACCAACTGGCGGTTCTTCGCCTCGGCGAAGAACTCCACGATCGCCTGCGCCACCTTCGGCCCAACCTCATTCACCTTCTCCAACTCCTCGATGGACTCCGCCCTCGCCGCCCGCTCCAACTCCTCCATCGAGCCGAAGTGGGTTGCGAGAAGCTGCGCCGTGCGCTCGCCGACAAAGCGAATCCCCAGTCCCAGCAGCACCCGCGCCAACCCCGCCTTCTTCGAGCGCTCGATCTCATCCAGCAGCGCCTGCGCCGACTTCTCGCCCACACGCTCGAGTCCCAGCAAGTCCTCCTTCCTCAGGTGGTAGAGATCGGAGATGGTATACACCAGCACCCTGCGCCCCGCGCTGGCCCCTTTCTCCGCATCGGTCTCTGACGCAGCGACCGCGGCCGCCTCTTCGTCGCTCGGCTCCGCCTCCTCCAAATTCTGCCCCAGCAGCTGCGCCACCGTCGCATCGCCCAGCCCTTCGATGTTCATCACGCCGCGCGAGCCAAAATGCCGAAGCTCCTCGCGCAGGCGCGCCGGGCAGTTTGCGTTGATGCACCGCCGGTCCACCTCGCCCTCCGCCCGTACCAACAGGGAGCCGCACTCAGGGCAGTGCGTCGGAAACACAATCTCCCCGGTGCCGCGGGGGTGCGCCGCGTCTTCTATGACCGAGACGATCTTTGGAATCACGTCGCCGCCCCGCTCCACCTGCACAAAGTCGCCCAACCGCACGCCAAGCCGTTCGATCTCGTCGGCGTTGTGCAGTGTGGCGCGCGCAACAGTCGCCCCACCGATCAACACCGGCGTCAGCGCGGCCACCGGCGTCACCTTCCCCGTGCGGCCAACGTTGAAGATCACCCGCTCCAGCTGCGTGATTCCCGCCCGCGCCGCGAACTTGTATGCGATCGCCCAGCGCGGTGCCTTGCCAGTAAAGCCTAGCCGCCGCTGCTGCGCTGTAGCGTCCACCTTGATGACCACACCGTCGATCTCATACCCCAGCGAGTCGCGCAGCATGTCTGTCTGCGCGATGAACGCCAGCACCTCGTCGATCGAGCCGACAGTCTGCGCGTGCGCGTTCACCCGGAAGCCTGCGGTGCGCAGGGCTTCGAGCGCCTCTGTCTGCGTGGCCATCAGCATCTCTCCCGGCCGCTCGCGCTCCGACCCCTGCAGCAGAAAGTACGCGTAAAATTCCAACCGCCGCTGCGCAACGATGTTCGGTTCAAGCGTGCGTATCGTGCCAGCGGCTGCGTTGCGTGGATTGGCCGCCGGTTCCATCCCCTGAGCCACGCGCTCCTCGTTGAGCTTCGCAAAAGCCGCCGCCGGAAGCACCACCTCGCCGCGCACCTCGAAGCTCGCGGGTAGCTTAGCCGCGCGCAGCTTCACCTCCGCCACGCGCAGCGGCACAGAGCGAATGGTCCGCACGTTCGAGGTCACATCCTCGCCGATCGCGCCGTCCCCGCGCGTGAGCCCGCGCTGCAACTGTGCCGATCCATCGCGCGCAGGCGCATAGTGCAGTGCCAACGACAGCCCGTCCAGCTTCAGCTCACACTCATAGAGAACCTGCTCCGTACTGGGCAGCGCGTCGCGCACGCGCTGCTCCCACGCGCGCAGCTCGGCCTCGGTGTAGGCGTTGTCCAGCGAGAGCATCGGGCGGGAGTGCGCCGCTTTCACAAACCCCTCGCGCGGCTTGCCGCCCACGCGTTGCGTCGGCGAGTCCGGCATCACCAGCTCCGGATGCTCAGCCTCCAGCGCCTTCAGCCGGTTCATTAGTAGGTCGTACTCCGCGTCGCTGATCTCTGGCGTGTCGAGCACGAAGTAGAGGTGCTCTTGGTGGCGAATCTGGTCGCGCAACGCTTCGATCTGCTGGCCGGGCGTCGGCTTCAAAGGCATGGGGAAGATTTTATCGTGAGCGGTTGTTGCGGCCGGTCGGACGTATACGGCTTAGCTATGCGATGGACTTGGGACCGAAGGGACTGTCCCGCATTGCTGAGTCGGGAGCCCGGCACATCGCGCCTTCATCGTGACGTACAGGTACCAGGCAAGCCAGAAGGGCGTCGTCCAGAGGTAGAACGCCGAGTGCATTCCTGGCCTTGCGATCTGCGCGATCTCGATGGCCGCGCTCGCCAACGCCAGCACACCCAACTCCTCCCGCGAGCTAGCGCGATAGATGCCGACGAGCAACGCGGGGATCACCAGCGTCTGGTCCGTCAGCCATCCGTATGGGCTGACCAGAATCGACACCAGCATCAGCGGCGCGCCATCCTGCATCCAGTCCCATGCGGCGCGGCGGCGCCAGTAGAAGACAACCGCCCACACGCAGCCCGCGACGGCAAGCAGATATTGCAGCCACATGGCATTGCGATCGATGGCGAAGCGCAAGGCGATCCCCAGGCAGGGGATGAATTCGTTCTGGATGCCCGAGGTCCGCATCATCTGCCCATATTGCGTCCAGACTTGAGGGTCGAGCCGCCACGCAATCAGCGAGCTTGCGAGCAGCGCGAGGAGTGTCGCCGAGAGCAGCCGGTAGCTGCGCGTGGCGACGACCCAGAGCAGAAGCGCCGCCGCAAAGGGCAGAAAAAGATGCGGCTTCAGCGCGCAGAGCCACAACGTGAGCCCGGCGATTAGCGGACGCGTTCTATGCAACCGAAGAAAGAGCACAAGCCCAACCAGCGCGAACAGCGCGGTCTGGCCGCCCAGGATGCAGGTGAGCGCCGGCGCGAAGGTGTAGCCGAGATAATGAAGCTTGTTGGGCGGGCGGCCGTGCATCGCCCACAGCGTATGGACCGAACCAATCAGGCTCGCGATCAGCAGCAGCGACCACACCAGCGTCCCCACTCGCAATCCCACGAGTCCCAGCGGGACCACGAGCAACAGTGCCGAGGGCGGATTGCGCATGATCAGCGTCTGCGCAGTGTCTTTGAAACCGACTGAACGCTCCATCGCCCGCACCGCCTCGCCGTCGTACGGGTCCGCATGGTGCACGATCTGCCGCCCCGCAACCCAGAACGAAACGACGTCGCGGCCGCCGGCGTTGTTGCCGGTGATCAGCAGGACGCACAAGCCAATCACGAACGCCCCAAGTGCAAGCGTGCAGACGATGACGACGGCAGCTTCGGCAAAGGTTCGGAACTTGGACTGCGGCGGCTTTTGGCGGTCCGCCGGTGGATGGGGGAGGGTCATCGCGGTCTGGCCCATCGTAACTGAGTCGGCGGGCCGCCGTGCTCGATATTCTCGCGCGCGGTATTCTTGAACCTGTCTGCATACCGCACATGGAGCCAGTGACCCATCTGATGACCGGAGCCTGTCTTGCGCGCGCGGGCTTCAATCGCAAGGCGGCCTATGCGACCGTGGCGATGACACTGGCTGCGGAACTGCCCGATCTGGATACGCTTTGGTCCTTTGACGGGCCGATTGCGGGCTTTCAGCACCACCGCGGTATCACGCATACGCTCGTTGGGGTGCCATTTGAAGGATTGGCGGTGGTCGGCGCGGTGTGGCTGGTGCATCGCTGGCGGCTGCGTCGGGCGCAGGCTGTCCCGGCTCCGCCGTCTCCCAGCGACCCCACCGCCGACCAGCCGATCCACCGGGCCCTCACCCCCGCGCCGGTACGCTGGGCTCTGCTGTACGCATTTGTCCTGGTTGCGCTGGCGAGCCACCTCCTGCTCGATTGGACAAACAACTATGGCGTGCGCCCCTTCTTTCCATTCAATCCGCAATGGTACGCGGGGTCGTTCGTCTTCATCTTCGAGCCGGTGCTGTTTGGCGTTCTTCTGGCGGCGCTGGTGGTTCCTGCGCTATTCGGGCTGATCGGCAGCGAGGTCGGCGCGGGCACACCGGTCTTCCGCGGGCGGAGATGGGCCATCTTCGCGCTCATCGCCATGGTCTGCCTCTGGGAGTGGCGCTGGGTGGAACACGATGACGCAGTGCAGCTTGCCTCGGCCGCGGCCTACGGCCCGGACAAGGCCGGCGCAGAGGTGCTGCGGGTGACGGCCAATCCGTACCCGGGCAATCCTTACCGTTGGCACACCGTGGTGGAGACACCGGGCTTCTATCAGGTTGCCACGGTCGACTCGCTGCGGTCGGCCGTCGTGACCGATCCGGAGCAGGATATCTTCTACAAGCCTCCCGCGACGCCGGACACGCTTGTCGCCAGGCGAACCTTGTTGGGTGAGGTCTATCTCGACTGGTCGAGCTGGCCGCTGGTTACCGACGTCGGCCTGGCCATTCCAAAGGACGCACCCGCAGGCGCACCCGAGTGGAACGAGGTGACCTTTCGCGATCTGCGCTTTATGTACGATACCGCGCTGATCGAGGGGCGCAGCGATCCTCCGCTCGCCGGTGCTGTGTTCGTCGATGCCAACCGGCGTGTGGCGCGGATGGAGCTTGGTGGCCGCTCGCAGAAGTAGTCAGCACCTTTCAGGCAGCGACCCTCGGCGTCCGGCTCGCGACTCCTGCTACCATTCACCGCATGACTTCGGGCACTGGCTCAGAGGACGAGAGCAGCTTCGCCGGCCGGTACGGGCGGATGAACGACGGCGAGCTGCTGAAGATCGCCGCAGGCTACGACTCGCTCGTCGAGCCCGCAAAGGATGCTCTGCGCGCAGAGTTCGACCAGCGGAAGATGGAGCCGCCGCTGGTCGAGGACGATGCGCACGCGCTGGACAGCGAGACATTGGTCACGGTCCGGCGATACCGCGATCTATCGGAGGCGATTGTCGCCCGGACGGTGCTTGAATCGGCCGGAATCTACTGCTTCCTCCGCGATGAAAATCTGGTTCGGCTGGATTGGCAGGTATCCAACGCCATCGGCGGTCTCAGCCTTCAGGTGCGGCCAGAGGACGAGGCTGCTGCCGTCGAACTGCTGAATCAGCCCGTGCCCGAGTCCATTCCTTTTGACGGCCGCGGCGACTATGCCCAGCCGGTTTGTCCGCACTGCGGATCGACCAACATCACCTTCGAGGGATCGGACCGCAAGGCGGCCATCACCTCGTTGTTTGTCCTCGGCTTGCCCCTCCCCCCCGGGCGCACCTCCTGGCGGTGCGAGGTATGCGGGTCTCGCTGGACCGGCGATGCAGAAGCGACAGCGTCCGAGGTTGGCGGAAGGGCAGAGACCTAGCTCCCCGCTGCCTTAGCGCTCTGTCGCGCAGCCCTACAGATTCGCCGACGGATTAACCGGCGGCGCTGCGGGTTGCTGGGGCTGTGTGGGCGGCAAATACGAAGGCGGGTAAAAATACGCCGGCGGGGGTGTCGACCGGTCCAGCAGATCGCCCAGCAGCGGGTAGCGGCCGCCCAGGAAATACAGAGAGTAGGCCTGGCTGAAGGTGTAGATCGTGCCAAAGACCGCGAGGCTGAGGCAAACCACCCAACAGAGGAAGATCAGGCCGCCAACAAGCGCGTAGCTGATCAGGGCTGCCGTGCCCGCCGCTCCGGCGTTGTGCAGCGCGAGCCACAGGCCCAAGCCGGCCACACCAAATGGGATGAGCGAGAGCAAAATGATGATCGCCATGCACATCTCGCCCATAATGGCCGCGACAAACACCAGCAACATGCGCAGCAGAAGGAACAGGACGACCGGGCCAGGCTCAGTGCCGACCAGATAGCGCACCCGGCGGAAGGCCTCTGAGATGGTGACGTCCTCAAACGCGATCGAGGGCACGGCAAAGTCCCGCAGCAACGAGTAGGCCGCCGTGACGATCAAGAGAACGACGAAGGCGGCGGCGGAGTAGAGGATGATCTCGACAAGACGCAGATGGAAGAAGCTGCCGACGTTGGGCAGGTCTCGAAGCCTCACGCCCTTAGAGACAAGATACAGGATGCCCGGAATGGCCAGTGCGGCGCCGGCGATCATCGCAAGGAAGAAGTACACAAGCTTCAGCCCGATCCAGCGCCAGGTCGGCTGGCCCACCCTTCGCCATACCGGGCCGACGAAGGTCTGGCGGGTCGCGACCAACCCCACGAGCACCAGCTGCAGCCGCGAGCCGAGATAAAAGAGCACAAGGCCAATGACCAGCGAGATCAGCCCAAGGATGACGGCGAACGCCACGATGAAGGCCAGAAACGCCGGCGGGAGCGAGTGAATGTTTGCGCCTCGACCGGGCAGATTAAGGTTCAGGCCGCCGCCAATCTCGGCGAAGAAAGCGACCGCGCAGAGTTTGAAGAAGGTGCCCCAACGGAACGGCCGGAAGAGCAGGTCGCGCGTTCGCTCGATGGCGGGAGAGATGCATTCGCTTGCGCTAAGCGGTCGCATGGCAGGGTAGGAGGAGGGTAGCACGGAGATCAGGCGATCGCTCCAACTTCCGCCAACCATTCATCCCACGCCGCCAGCGCCCGCTCGCACTGGATACGGTGGCGCTCTTTCTTGTCGCGGATGCGGCGGCGCAGCTCTTCCTCAAGCGGCGGCAGCAGGTCGAAGGTGATGTTGGCCGGCTGGAAGCGCTTGCTCTCCGCGTGCGTAATGTAGTGCTTGAGCGAGCCGTTGGCGCTCAGCCGCGGCGCGGGCGTGGGTTGCTCGCCGCGGGCGAGGGCCGCGGCGTAGCGTCCGGCGAGCAGGCCGGAGGCGATGGACTCGGTGTAGCCCTCGACGCCCGAAAGCTGCCCGGCGACGAGGACCGACGGGTGCGACCGCAGTTGCAGCGTCTCGGTCAGCAGCGCGGGGGCATTGATGTAGGTGTTGCGATGGATCTGACCGTAGCGCAGGAACGTCGCGTTCTCGAGGCCCGGAATCAGCCGCAGCACTCGCGCCTGCTCACCAAACCTCAGGTGGTTCTGGAAGCCGACTAGGTTGTAGGAGTCCGCGCGCAGGTTCTCCTGTCGCAGCTGCACCACCGCATAGGGCCACTTGCCCGTCTTCGGGTCGGTGAGCCCGACCGGCTTCATCGGGCCGAAGCGCAGGGTATCGCGCCCCCGTCGCGCCGTCTCTTCAATCGGCAGGCAACCCTCGAAGTACGGCACGGCTGCCGGTTGCTGCTTGCCGGTTGGTGGTTGAGGGCCCGGGGAGGGGATTGCCTCCCAGGGTTTGGGCGCAACGGCTTCGGCGGTGGTGAGCGCGTCGAGAAAGCGGTCGTACTCCGCTTTGGCGAAGGGGCAGTTGATGTAGTCGGCGGTGCCTTTGTCGTAGCGGGCGGCGAAGTAGACCTTCTGCATGTCGATGGTAGTGGCGTCGACGATGGGCGAGATGGAGTCGTAGAAGGCGAGGTGCGCGGCGCCGGTCAGGCGTTGCAGTTCGGCGGCGAGGGCGGGCGAGGTGAGCGGCCCGGTGGCGAGGATGGTGATGGTGCCCGCGTCGGCCTCTTCGAGGCGCGTCACCTCTTCGCGGTGGATGGCGATGCGGCCGGCGCCAGAGCCGGCGAGGGATTCGATGCGAGCGGCGACGCGGCGGGAGAACTCGACCCGGTCCACCGCAAGGGCATGGCCCGCAGGTACCGCCGAGGCATCCGCCTCCGCCAGCAGCACGGAACCGGCGCGCCGCATCTCCTGCTTGAGCAGCCAGGGTGCGGTGTTTTCCGACTCGGACTTGAGCGAGTTGGAACAGACTAACTCAGCGAAGTCTGCCGTCTGGTGCGCCTCGGTGGAGCGCAGCGGCCGCATCTCGTAGAGTTCGACCTCGCAGCCCATCGTCGCTGCCTGCAGCGCTGCCTCCGGCCCTGCCAACCCCCCGCCGATGACGCGAATCCTTTTCATCGCGCGTCCGCCAGCGACGCTAGGGCAGATAAGGCGGAGCCGGAGACGCGCATGATGCGCCACTCCGAGAGGCACTCGGCCCCGAGGGAGCGGTAGAAGTCGATGGCGGGAGTGTTCCAGTCGAGCACGGCCCACTCGAAGCGCGGGCAGCCCTCGGCGACAGCAATGGCAGCGACCTCCGCAAGCAGCGCCTTCCCGATTCCTCTCCCTCGAAATCGCGGCCGCACAAACAAGTCCTCCAGGTAGATCCCCGCGTGGCCGCGCCAGGTGGAGTAGTTGTGGAAATACAACGCCAGGCCAGCCGGAACAAGTTCGGTTGAAGGCTCTTCGTTGTCCGCTCTTCGTTTCCCGTCGTCCGATGCCCGCTCAGAACACTCCGCGATCAGCGCATGGAACCGGCGGGGCTCCGAAAATCCGTCGCGCAGCAGGTCAGCTTCAGTGGCGAATGCCGAAGCCGGCTCGCGTTCGTACTCGGCGAGTTCGCGGATGAAGGCGAGCATCTCGGGGATGTCCTCAGGGGCAGCAGGGCGAATGCGCATTCCGCGTTCCATTCTCAGTTCCTCGATGTCGGTGGCCCGAACGATCCCGGCTCCTCCATCATCCACGGGCAACGGAGAACGAACAACGGACAACTGCCTTACCGCCGGGGGTGGTTCGAGGGCGCATCCGGGTTGGCCGCCAGCCATTTGTCGAAAGCGATAGAGAAGGCGAAGAGCTCCTGCTTGCCATCGAGGGTGTGCACCATCTTGACGTAAAGCTCGGCGTGCACCAGAGCGGGGTCGTCGAGGTCCTTGATATCGTAGAACAGATACCCGGCAAGTGTGGAGTGGGGTTCAACGACCGTCGACTTGAAGCCGAAGTCGTTGTCATCCTGGGTGATCTTCTTGTCGACCGGATGGTGGATGGTGATCGGGGTGAGAGGGATCTTAGTGCCCTCGGCGGAGCGGATGGTGAAGAGGCGGCGGTTGATGTCGTCCTCGGTGGCCGCGGGGATCTTGTCGTTGTTGGCGGAGATGAACTGCATACGCGCGTCTTCGAGGGAGAGCGGCCGGTCGGAGTCGTTGGTGATCACCACGCGCACGGGCAGCAGGCCATGCTGGATGTAAGGCAGGCGGAAGAAGGAGCACAGCTTGGGGTCGTCGCAAGGTTCGGCGGCGATGGAGACATGCTCGTTGGGATGGGCGTCGAAGGCGGGGTACTGCGCGGCGGGCTTGGCAGGCGCGGGACTCTTTTCGGCGGCGCGGGCCAGCGGAGCGAGGCAGAGGAGCGTGGTTGTGAGCCAGACCTGGTGGATCCCGATATAGCGGGTGCGGCGGGTGCGGTGCGGGCTCATGCAGGGTTGATTATGATCTTCGCTGGTGCGGTGGTAAAGCGCGGGAGCGCTGAACGAGATGGGAGGGTCGTTGTCCGGCGTCCTGATGGCTCTGTACTGCCTGCTGCTGATGGCCGTCCTGGTGCTGGGCGCGCCGTACTGGATCGTTCGTATGATCGGCGGCAGGCGGTATCGGGCGGGGCTTGGCCAGCGGCTGGGGAGGGTGCCGGCGCCCTTGCGGGCAGCCGTCGCAGGCCGCCAGGTGGTGTGGGTCCATGCGGTGAGCGTAGGTGAGGTGCTGGCGGCGACGCGCCTGGTGGCGGAGCTCGAAGCCGCGCTGGGTGAGGGATGGGTCATCGTAGTGTCTACGACGACGGCGACCGGGCAGGCGTTAGCGCGCGAGCGGTTTGCGGGCGTAATTGGAGCGCAGACGGGTCGCGCAGCTCCCGGCCGCGTCTTCTATTACCCGCTGGACTTCGCCTGGGCGGTGCGCGCGTATCTCCACGCGCTGCGGCCGAGGCTGCTTGTGCTGATGGAGAGCGAGCTGTGGCCGCACATGCTGGTGGAGTGCGGGCGGGCGGGGGTTCCAGTTGCGGTGGTGAATGCGCGGGTGAGCGACAAGAGCTTTGCGCGCGGAATGCGGGTGCGGGCGGTTTGGGGGAGAGTTTTGCGGCGGCCGGATTTATTTCTGGCGCAAAGCGACGAGGATGGGCGAAGGCTGGTGGCGATGGGGGCCCGGGCGGACGCGGTGAAGGCATCAGGCAATTTGAAGTACGACGTCCGCGCGCCCGGGGAAAGCCGAGTTGCGGAGTTGATCCGCGAGGCGGCGCAGGCAAGGCCAATCGTGGTGGCGGGGAGCACGGCAGAAGCGCAAGGCGACAGGAATCTGAGCGAGGAAGAGATGGTGATTTTGGCCTGGGAGGGCGCGGTACGGCGACAGCTGGGAGCTTTCCTTGTAATCGCGCCGCGGCATCCCGAGCGATTTGGTGTGGTCGAGTCGGTGGTTATGGAGTTCCCCTATGCGAGAGCGAGCGATTGGGACAGCCGGCGAGAAGACAGCAATTCCCCGGCGCGGCCAGATGTTGTCCTGCTCGATACGATCGGCGACCTGGCGGCGGTTTACGAGGTCGCTGATATAGCGTTTGTGGGGGGGAGTCTGGTGGGGCGTGGCGGGCATAATCCGCTGGAGCCGGCGCAGTTCGGCGTGCCCGTGGTGATGGGGCCCTCGTTTGAGAACTTTCGCGACATTGTGGCGAAGCTGCAAGCGGCGGATGGCATTCGCATCGTGCAGGATAAGGATGAGCTACAAACCGCGTTGATCGAGATGCTCACCAACCGCGAAAAAGCCAAGGCGATGGGCGAGCGCGGCCGCCAGGTCTTCGAGCAGCAGCAGGGCGCGACGGCGCGAACGGTCCAGGCGTTGCTCGGGTTGGTGCGGCGGTGAGCGGGCGGAGGGGGTGGGCTTGGCCTCTGGTGCCGTTCTATGCAGCAGGGTTGGCTGCCAAGGATGGGCTGCGGCGCGTGGGCGCATTGCGGACACGGAGGCTGAAGTGGCCGGTGGTGAGTGTAGGGAGCTTGTCCGCGGGTGGGGCGGGGAAGACGCCGGTGGTGATCGCGCTGGCGGCGTTATTGCGGGCACGCGGCTGGGCTGTGGATGTGCTCTCGCGCGGATACCGGCGCGGGGGACGCGGTGCCGAGCGGGTCGATCCAGGTGCAAAAGACGCTGCGCGCCGCTTTGGCGACGAACCCGCGATGATCGCGCTGCGGACTGGCGTGCCGGTGTGGGTGGGGGCGGAGCGGTACGCGGCCGGAATGGCAGCAGAAGCCGCATCCGGCCCGCACCCGCGCGGCGTGCATCTGCTGGACGATGGGTTTCAGCATCGCGGGCTGGCGCGGGCAGTGGACGTGGTGCTGGTGACGTCGGAGGACCTGGGCGATGCGCTGCTGCCGGCGGGCAACCGCCGCGAGGGGCTGGGGGCGCTCAACCGGGCGGATGTGTTGGTGGTGCGGGAGGAGGAACGGGAGATTGTGCTGCCTCGGATGTCCGGGCGCTTAGCGGCCGGCGCCGCGATATGGACGGTCAGGAGGACGATTGAACTCGCAGTGACGCCGCCTGGTCTGGATAGCGGACTGGGGCTTGTCGCGTTTTGCGCGATCGCGCGACCGGAGAATTTTGTTGCGATGCTGCGCGCCACGGGGATCCGCGTAGTTGACTCGATTGCGTTCTCCGACCACCATCGATATACGGGGGAAGATATGCGCCGGATCACGGAGGTGTTGCGCTTGAGCGGGGCTGGCGCATTCATCACGACGGAGAAGGATGCGGTGAAGATCACAACGGATCTGAGGACGCGGCTGGAGGCGGTCGCGCCATTGCTGGTGGCGCGGTTACACGCTGAGTTCGTCGACTCGGATGCGGTGATTCGGGAGCTGGAGGGGCGGATCTCGTGAGGGTGTTGATCGTGCGGATTGGGGCGATGGGGGACGTGCTGCACGCGTTGCCGGCGGTGGCGGCGATGCGGGAGCGGCATCCGGACTGGTTTATCGGCTGGGCGATCGAGCCGCGCTGGAGCGACCTGCTGCAGATCGCGGGCGATGAGGACGATCTGTCGCAAGGAGTGGGGCGGTTCGCGGGGAAGGCGCTGGTGGACCGGTGGTACAGCGTGCCGGCGGGGATGTGGAGGCAAAGGCCGCTGGCGCGGGCGACTCTGAAGGAGATTCTGACACTGCGGCGAGCGCTCCGTGCAGAACGGTTTGACGTCTGCGTGGACCTGCAGGGGGCGATGAAGTCGGCCGTCGTGGGGAAGATGGCGGGGGCGGGAGGGTTTGCCGGGGTGGCGAAGCCGCGGGAGCGCGCGGCGCGCCGGTTCTACAAGCAGCGGGTCGAGGTGACGGCGACGCATGTGGTGGAGCAGGGATGCGAGCTGCTTGGCGCGGCGCTGGGCGAGATGCTGCGACCGGTGCGGGTTCCGTTGCCGATGGACGCTGAGGACGAGCGATGGGCCGCAGAGGTGGTGGGGAATGAGCGATTCTGTCTGATCGCGCCCGGTGCCGGGTGGGGCGCGAAGGTGTGGCCAGCTGAGCGCTACGGGCGAGTGGCCGCGCAGTTGGGAAGGGCGGGGATCGGGACGGTGGTGAGTGCGCCGCTGGGCGGTCCTGCGCAGGCCTCGGTTGCCGAGTCTGCTCGCGGCGGCGGTGAGGCAGAGAGCGTGGTTGCTGCCAGTGAAGGGTTTGCGCGGGCCGTGCCGTGTTCGCTGGGTCAATTGATTGCGCTGGCGCGGCGAGCTGCGGTGGTGATTGCTGGAGACACAGGGCCGCTGCATCTGGCTGCGGCCTTAGAGAGGCCGGTCGTGGGGATCTATGGGCCGACGGACCCGCGAAGAAACGGCCCCTTCGGGAAACGCGCGGGCGACCGGGTGAGGGTGCTGCGCGATGCGGCAAGTGTAACGAGTCACAAGCGGGTGGGTGATGCAGAGGCCGGGATGCTGCTGATTGAGGTGGAGGATGTGGTCCGGGCAGCGATGGAGATGGTGGGGGTGAAGCTCGGTGGGTGAGAAGATCGTCTAGTAGACGAAAGGCTTTGCGGGCGAGCGTGAGCAGGCGTATGGGTTGGCAGAGGATTGCGCGGCGGATACGTGTGCCGATGGGATTTGCTTTTACGGCCGTATTTCTCTGGCTGGCGCGGCCGAGCTGGCGGACGCTCGCGGTCAGTCTGGTGCTGGTGCTGCCGGGTTTGTGGCTGCGTGCCTATGCCTCCGGGTATGTGAAGAAAGACGTCGAGCTGGCCGTCACCGGACCATACGCCCATACCCGCAACCCGCTGTATCTGGGGTCGATGCTGAGCGCGTTTGGCTTTGCAGCCGCAGCTGGGAGCTGGGTGATTCTTGGCACGTTCGCGGCGCTGTTCATGGCGATCTACATCCCGACCATCCTGAGCGAGGAGGCCTATCTGCGCGAGCATTTTCCGGCGTTTGCGGCCTATGCGCGCGCTGTGCCGAGGCTGCTGCCCAGGCTGACGGGCGCGCGCTTGGAGGGCGCGGGGAGCGAGCGCGGAGGCTTCTCTGCTGCGCTCTACCGCAGGCACCGCGAGTACAATTCATTGATTGGGGCTGCCGCGATCTATCTCGCGTTGGCTCTGCGGCTCATGTTTGAGCGCCACCTGTTCGCTGCCGGTTTCAGCAAGCTGCCCTAGCGCTCTGAGCGGCGCCAAACCACCTCCGGGGATGCCCTTGTCGAAGGTCCGAAGCCGTTTCCGACGTTTGCTCTTGCTTTCGGGCGTCATGCTGGCCATCGGGGGTGTGGTCTACCCGACCGAGGCCCAGTTGCTGGGACTCGGGAGCAAGCCCCCCCCCCCCGTCCAGATCCCCACGCTCCAGCCGCCAGTCCCCGGATTCGGCTTTCCCTTGCGGCAGACGCTCACCTTCACCGTCGACTGGCGCGTCTTCACCGGTGGTATCGCGGTGTTTCACCTAGAGCAGGCGGACGATCAGCTGAAGGTGACGGCCACGGCAGACACCGTGGGCGCGGTGAACATGCTTTTTCCCGTCGTCGATCGCTTTCAGTCTTCGATGGACACCAGGACCGGCTGCTCGGGCGGCTTCTCCAAACAGACTCAGGAGGGTCGGCGCAAGGTCACGACCGACTTGACCTTCGACTACCATGCGGGCAAACAGACGCAGACCGACAAGAACCTGGTCAAAACGACGCAGAAGACGCAGACAGCGTCGATTCCCGCGTGCGTGACGGATTCGCTCTCGGCGATCTTTTACGCGGCGTCGCAGCAGTTGGCGGTGGGCCAAAACTTCGGCTTTCCCCTGGCCGATGCCATGCGCACGGTCACGGTGACGATGAAGGTGGAGGCGAAGGAGGAGATCAAGACGCCTGCAGGCACATTTCAGACCATACGCGTGCAGCCGACGGCCGAAGAGGGCGTGGTGAAGAACCGCGGAAATATCTGGATCTGGTATACAGACGACGCGCGGCACATGCCCGTGCAGATCCGGGCCCGGCTGTTCTGGGGCACGATCACATTCCATCTGCAGAGCGTGGAAGCGAAGTAGGTTGAGGATAGGAGCCGGCGATGTCGATTGAGCAAGATCGGGAAACCGCGGGGCCGGTGAAGGGTATGGTGAGCGTGGGCGAGTTTGAGAGTCCGCTGGAGGCCCAGATGGCGAAGGGGATGCTGGAGTCGGCGGCATCCGATGCCTGCTGGCGGGCGAGGAGGCGAACAGTCTGCTGCAGTCCGCGTTCGCCGTGAGTTTGCAGGTGAGGGACCAGGACGAGGCGGCGGCGCGCGAACTGCTGGAAGCGCCCAGTGAGTCTCGGGAGAGCGATCAACCGTCAAAGTTGAATTAGGCGCGCTCTGCATGTAAGTTTGTTTAGTTGTTATGGCGGCAGCGGCGCGGTAGACAGCGTCGCGCCGGGTGAGAGCGCTGGAACGGGTGCGAGTGAGGGAGAGGCAATGAAGATCTTCGGATTGAGGATTTCGGCTGCACTGGCGGGATGTCTGCTGGCTTCGACGATGGTCTCCCATCCGGCGCGGTTGATGGCCCAGGGCGAGGCGACAATTCACGGGCACGTGACCAACCCGGCGGGCCAGCCGCTGACTTCGGGTGCGGTGATGTTAACTACGGACAAGAACGCCAATAATCCGAACCGCAAGTACGAATACACCTTTGCGCTCGACGCAAACGGCGACTATAAGGGAACGGGCGTCAAGCCGGCGAACTACATTGGGGTGGTGATGCAGGGGCCGAAGACGGTCGACTTCCTGGCCGCGCCGGTTGCCGCTGGAGAGGACAAGACCCTGGACTTCGACATGACCCGAAAGGAGTACATCGACAAGATGAGTCCTGCGGACCGGGAGGCGTTGGAGGAGTTTAAGAAGAAGAATGCCGAGGTTACCGCGAGCAATGCCAAGATCGAAAACCTGAATGCGATGCTGAAGCAGGCGCGCCTGGACACAACGGCAGGCCACTTCGATTCCGCGGTGAAGGCCATGACCGATGCAACAGCCGCCAAGCCGGACGAGCCGATCCTGTGGGAGACCCTGGGCGATGCGCAGCTTGGGCAGGCCGATACCGCGGCGAAGGCGGCTGTGGCGGCGAAGGCGACGGATGCCTCGGTCCCGGACAAATATGGGGTGGCCATCGCTTCCTATCGGAAGGCCATAACCCTCAACGCTGCGCTAGAGAAGCCCAACATGGAGTTTGCTGCGACGGCGGACAACCAGTTGGGGCAGGCGCTGGGCAAGCTTGCCCTGGGCGGCCAGCCCGACAAGTTGAAGGATTCCCGGGATGCCTACGAGGCGGCGGCGAAGGCGGACCCGAGCAAGGCAGCCTTGGCTTACTTCAATGAGGCAGCCACCATGTACAACATCAGTGTGAGGACCGGCAATGTGGATGGGCTTGCGGATGTGGCGGACAAGGCGATTGCCGCCGATCCGACCAAGGCAATGTCCTATTACATCAAGTCTCAGGCGCTGGCGCCGCTGATTACCACCACGCCCGATGGGAAGTTTGTGGCTCCGCCCGGATTTGTTGAGGCCTGCAACAAGTATCTCGAGCTGGCGCCGAGTGGGCCCTATGCCGCCGACCTAAAGAGCCTGCTCGCCTCATTGGGCGACCAGGTGAAGACATCCTATAAAGCGGGCAAGAAGTAGGGACTCGAGCTGAAGATCATTGGTGCATGAAAGGAGGGCCTTGGCGATTGAGCTGGGGCCTTTTCCTTTGCGGGAGTTTGACGGCTGCGGGCACAGGGTTGAGATGGGTGTGGCCATGAGCGGAATGGGGTCGGATGCGCGGGTCGTTGGTTTTGCAGAGGCGCTGGACGTGGTGCTGCGTCATGCGGCAGGGGTTTGCGCGACCGTCGTGGAGACGGTTGGGTTGCTGGATTCGGCGGGCCGGGTGCTGGCCGAGGATATATCGGCGGACCGCGATCAGCCACCCTTCGACCGGGCTACGCGGGACGGCTTTGCGGTGCGGGCGGAGGAGTGGTCGAGCGGGCAGCGGCTGCGGGTGGCGGGGCAGGTTCGCGCGGGTGATGCGTGGGCCGGAGGAGAGATGCAATCCGATGCGGCGATCGAGATCATGACCGGCGCGCCCGTGCCCACAGGTGCGGAGGCGGTTGCGATGGTTGAGCACGCGGAGCACGCAGGAGATGAGGTTTGGGCAGCCGCCGGCCGGAAACTGCGAGAAGGGGAAAATGTCGTCCCGCTAGGGAGTGAGGCACGGCGAGGCGATGTATTAGTGGCGGCCGGCGTGGCGTTGGGGGCGGCGGAAATTGCGGTGGCGGCGGCGTGCGGACGCGTGGATTTGGCGGTGCGCAGGAAGCCGAAGGTGGCGATTGTCGCGACCGGCGATGAGTTGGTTGAGTTGACGGAGATACCGGGCGCCCATCAGATTCGCAACTCGAACGGTTACGCATTGGCGGCGTTGGTGGCGGCGGCGGGAGGCGAGCCGCGCCGGCTGGCCATTGCGCGGGACACGCGGGAGGACGTGCGGGAGCGGATCGAGGAGGGGCGAGAGAGCAATCTGCTGCTGCTGTCAGGCGGCGTCTCGGCGGGCAAGTACGACCTGGTGGAGGAGGTGCTGGCGGAGTTTGGCGCGGAGTTCATCTTTACCGGCGCACGAATGCAGCCGGGGAGACCCGTCGTTTTCGGCCGCCTGCCCGCGCGGAATCATCTAGACGGAACGCCGGAGCCGGAGTGCTACTTCTTCGGGCTCCCCGGCAATCCGGTGTCGACGCAGGTGACGTTCCACTGCTTTGTGGAGCCGCTGCTGCGGGCGATGTGCGGTGTGGCCGGGGCGGGGCCGATGTTTGTCCAGGCGTCCCTGGGGGAAGACGTACAGGGGAAGGCTGGGCTGACACGCCTGCTGCCCGCGTTGCTCCGGCACGATCTGGACCGGCCCGAGGTGCGCCTGGTGGAATGGCAGGGGTCGGGCGACTTGGCGGCGAATGCGCGCGCGAACTGCTATGCGGTGCTGCCGGAGGGCCGGGACTTGCGCGCGGGAGATGTGATTACGGTGCTGCTGCGGTAGGCTTCCTAGCATGAGTGAAAAGCTGAGCCACTACGACCAAGCGGGCCAGGCGCACATGGTGGACGTCAGCGCGAAGCCGCCCACCCGCCGCGAGGCCGTCGCCGAGGCGTTCGTCGAGCTGTCGGACACGGTCCTCGCCGCGCTGCCCAACAATCCCAAGGGCGATCCGCTCGAGGTGGCCCGCTTCGCAGGCATCCAGGCCGCCAAGCAGACGGCGGCGCTGATTCCGATGTGCCATCCGCTGGCGTTGAGCTTTGTCGATGTGCAGGCGATGGTGGTGGCGGGAGGTGTGCGCATCGAGGCGACAGCCGCGACGACCGCAGAAACCGGCGTGGAGATGGAGGCGATGGTGGCGGCCTCGGTGGCCGCGTTGACGGTGTACGACATGACGAAGGCGCTGGATAGGGGCATCCGCATCCGCGAGGTCGCGCTGCTGCGCAAGAGCGGCGGCAAGAGCGGGGAGTGGCGGCGCAGCTGAATCGACGACTAGGCCTCCATCAGGCCGTAGCGTCGCTTCCATTGGACCTTAAGGCGCTCCCACACTCCTGAAATCTCAGCGGAGCAGAGCGCGGGATCGGGCTTGGCGGCGAAGCGTTCCGCCTCAGCCTTTGCGAGCTCCAGAACGGCGCGGTCGCGGAGGAGGTTGGCGACGCGGAACTCGGGCAGGCCGGTCTGGCGGGTGCCGAAGAACTCGCCGGGCCCGCGCTGTTGCAGGTCGAGCTCGGCGAGCTCAAAGCCGTTCTGCGTGGCGACCATCGCGTTCAGGCGGGCGTCGGCTTGCTCGGTGACGTTGCCGCCCGTCATCAGGATGCAGTAACTTTTCGCGGCGCCGCGACCGACACGTCCGCGCAGCTGATGCATCTGCGCGAGGCCGAAGCGCTCGGCGTGTTCAATGACCATAACGTTCGCGTTGGCCACATCGACGCCAACTTCGATGACGGTGGTGGCAATGAGGACGTCAATCTCGCCGCGCCGGAAGCGCGCCATGGCGACCTCTTTCTCGTCGGCGCTGAGGCGACCGTGGAGCAACCCGAGGCGCAGACCCTTCAGCGGCCCCACGCGCAGCTCGTTGTACATCTCGGTGGCAGAGTGCAGCTTTGGCTTGGTCGCGAAGAGCCTAGCTGGTTTGGCGCCGGCCTTCTTCCTGCTGGACGCGGGCTCCGGCGGCTCCTGTTCCTCGGCGTCCTGTGCGAAGTCGAGCTCCGGCTGGTCGTCGCGCGCGCCCTCGATGATGGGATAGACGAGATAGGCTTGTCTGCCTTGTGTAACTTGTTTGCGCACAAACTCCCAGACCTCCGGCGCGCGCTCCTCCGTGGTGCGGCGGGTGACGATGGGCGTGCGCCCCGGCGGCATCTCGTCGATGACGCTGACTTCCAAGTCTCCATAGAGCGTCAAGGCCAGGGTGCGGGGGATCGGCGTCGCGGTCATGGTGAGGACATCCGGCTCACTGGCGACGCCGTCGGCGTTGGGTTTGCGCATCAGCTTGAAGCGCTGCTGCACGCCGAAGCGGTGCTGCTCGTCGACGATGACCAGGCCGAGATTGGCGAAGTCCGCCTTGTCCTCCTGCAGCGCATGGGTGCCGATGACGAACTGCGCTTCGCCGCGCAGGATGCGGCCCTGGGTCTCGCGCTTGGTGCGGTCGTCGAGCGAGCCGGTGAGCAGCGCGACCTTGTAGGGCCGACCCGTTGCCGGCGAGACCGCGTCGGCGAGCAGCATGCGCGCGGAGAGATAGTGCTGGGTCGCGAGGATCTCCGTCGGCGCCATCAACGCCGCCTGGTATCCGTTCTCGATGGCGACCAATGCGGCCTGCATTGCGACGATGGTCTTGCCCGATCCGACGTCGCCCTGGAGCAGGCGGCGCATGGGCTGCGGCCTGCGCATGTCGGCGACGATCTCGGCCAGCACGCGCTTCTGCGCCGCGGTGGGATGGAAGGGCAGCACCTGCTTCAGCGCCTCGCGGACCGCGGGTCCGGTGGCGAAGGCTGTGCCGACGCGCTCGCGCATACGGCGACGCTTGAGTTCGAGTCCAAGTTCGAGGTAGAAGAGTTCTTCGAAGATGAGGCGTCTGTGTCCTGGGGTCGCTGAACTCATCAGTTGCGCCATCGGCGTCCCGGCCTCGGGGAAGTGCACGGCCTTCAGCGCGTCGAGACGGCTCGGCAGGCCGAGGCGATGGAGCAGCGCCGCGGGCAGCGTGTCTGTGGTTGCAACGCGCGCGGAGCTGCCGGTTTCGTAAAGCTCCTCGAAGATGCTCCACACGACGCGTCGCATCCACTTCGAGGTGAGCTTCGCGCCCCAGGGGGTGGTTCCGCCGAGGCTCTCATAGACCGGCACGATGCGGCCCATCTCGAGCATCGCGAACTCGGCGTCCGCGCCGGTGGCACCGGGGGCAGGGAGTATCTCAAACTGCGGCTGGATCATCTTGAAGCGCCCCGCACCCGCACCCTGCCCCGCTATGGCGGCTGCGGCCATGGCGGAGCGCGAGGGTTCGAGCTTGCCGTAGACGGCGACCAGTTGACCGGCCCTGAACTTGTCCTTGAGATAAGTCCCGTGGAACCAGAGACATTTGACGGTCCCCAACCCCTGGCCTAGCGTCATCTCGAAGATAGGGCCGGAGCGCGTGCGCAGCAGCGCTGTGCCGCGCACCTCGCCGATGATGGAGGCGGTTGTTCCGGCGACCAGCTCGGCCATGGGCTGCGGGTTCAGGCGGTCTTCATAGCGGAAGGGCAGGTGGTAGAGCAGATCTTCGACGGTGTCGATGCCGCGGGTGGCGAGGCCCTGGGCGATGCGCTCGCCGACGCGCTTGACGAACTTCACCGGGGTCGACAGTTCCAGCACACCCCGATGCTACCAACATCGGGTGCGCTCCGATGGAGCGCCTGAATGCGACGCATAGTTTAGCCTTGAGCTTGTGCGATTCGACGCAACCGGCCGAGATGAGAGCTGGCAGCCGAGGAGATTGGGATTCGGATGGCGAAGACGGCTGTGATTATTGGCGCTGGGCCCGCGGGTTTGACTGCCGGGCTTGAGCTGCTGAGGCGTTCGGATATCGTTCCCGTGATTCTGGAGGCGAGCGACGAGATTGGCGGCATCTCGCGCACGATTAAGTACAAGGGCAACCGGATGGACATCGGCGGCCACCGCTTTTTTTCTAAGTCTGACCGGGTGATGCAGTGGTGGATGGAGCTGATGCCCCCGGACCTTTCGGCCGAGGGCGTGGCAGCTGCGACCGGGGCAGGCCAGGCCGAGATCAGCTACCAGGGAAGGATGCGGACGGTGAAGGTGCCTGCGGCGGTGCGCGAGGAGCCCCCGCTGCGTGGGTTGGGGCCGCTGCAGGACGATGAGGCCGCCGAGCGCCGGCATGGCACACGGGAGATTGAGCACGAGGCGGTGGTGCCGGTGCCGGCGGACCCCGATCTGGTGATGCTGATTCGCCCACGGCGAAGCAGGATCTATTATCTGCGGAAGTTTTTCGACTACCCCATTACGCTGACTGCGAACACGCTGAAGAACCTAGGTGTGGTGAGGATGGTGCGCGTCGGCACGAGCTATGCAGCGTCGCGCGTGAGCCAGATCAAACCGGAGAAGAGCCTCGAGGACTTTCTGATCAACCGGTTTGGGCGCGAGCTGTATTTGACGTTCTTCAAGAGCTACACCGAGAAAGTGTGGGGGACGCCTTGCCACGAGATATCGGCGGAGTGGGGCGCGCAACGCATCAAAGGGCTGTCGCTGACGACCGCGGTGAAGCACTTTGTGAGGAAGTTCTTTCGCAGCAAGGCCGAGGGAGGCGACCTGGCGCAGAAGGGCACGGACACCTCGTTGATCGAGCGCTTCATGTATCCCAAGTTTGGCCCGGGGCAGCTGTGGGAGCATGTGGCGGGGCTGATCCAGCAGAAGGGCGGCACAATCCACATGGAGTGGAAGGTGGACAAGCTGAACTTTGTGCCGGGGGCGGGCGAAGGGGCGCCGTTGCGTGTGGAGTCGATTGAGGCGGTGCATAAGAGCGGCGAGCGGAGGACGTTTGCGGGCGATTATTTTTTCTCGACCATGCCGATGCGCGAGTTGGTGCGCGCGATGGACCTGCCGGTCCCGGCGAATGTACTGGAGGTGAGCGATGGCTTGCAGTATCGCGACTTCATTACGGTGGGGCTGCTGGCCGACCGGCTGAAGGTGCAAGAACTGGATGGCGGGCTGCTGAAGGACACGTGGATCTATATTCAGGAGCCCGATGTGCTCCTCGGACGGTTACAGATATTCAACAACTGGAGTCCGTATCTGGTCAGCGATCCGGCGAAGGTATGGATCGGGCTGGAGTACTTCTGCTATGAGACGGACGACTTGTGGAAGATGCAGGACGACGCGCTCAAGAAGTTTGCGATCGACGAGGTGGTGAAGATCGGCATTCTGGCAAAGGCGGCGGACGCGAGCGACGCGCATGTGGTGCGCGTGCCGAAGACCTATCCCGCCTACTTCGGCACCTATAACCGCTTCGCCGAGTTGAAGGCCTTCACCGATGGTATAGAGAATCTCTTCCTCGTCGGCCGCAACGGAATGCATAAATACAACAACCAGGACCATAGCATGTTAACCGCCATGAATGTAGTCGACGGGTTGATTGCGGGCAACGTGGACAAGAAGGCGCTATGGGAGATCAATACGGAGCAGGAGTATCACGAGGAGAGGAAGTAGTCTTTGGTTGCAGGTTGCAGGTTGATGCAGTTGCGGGTGCGAGGTGCGGGTGAAGACGTTGCTGATTGTGGCGTTCGTAGGGTTGCTCGGACTGATTCTGGTGAATCGGCAGCGGGTCTTTGTGCGCGATCCGCTGGCCAGGGTCTATCGCAACGACGTAAAGCAGAGCGGCGTCGAGGTGTATATCAACTACTCGGACGATGTGCTGCTGGAGCGCGATGCCGATTCGGGCACCTACCAGACCCTGGTGCAGGGCTGGAACAAGATGCCCGGCGCGCCGGTGGTGTTGCGCTGCCTGCGCTGGATGGCGTGCCTGACCGACGCGGACCACGCGACGACATTGCCGATCGAGTGGAGCGGCAAAGGGAGGTATGACCCGCGGGTGGCGATGACGAGCCGCGAGGTGACGTTTGTGGATGGCGATGGGGCGTCGATCCGGATCGCGTTGCGCTAAGCAGGCGGTCGTGGACGGGGGGAGTGCAGCAAATTAACTTGCCGGACAGAGCGGAACAGAGCAGAGTTAAGGTCATCGGAGCCAGTCCAGATGGAGAGCCCGGAGCCCGACGCTCAGCGCGATCAACTGACGCCTTCGCCGGCTGCGGCGGCAGCGGAACCGCGGGCTGAGGCCGCCACTACAGCGTCTGGGCCGCAGGTGATAGCTGCGTCAGAGCCTGTGACAAAGTCTGCCGTTGCCGTGGAGCCAGAGCCGCCCGTCGAACTCCCCGCGCCCGCGGCCACCATCAAGCTGGAGCAGAAGCATCCGCTGGCGATTCGCTGGATGCACTGGGTCAATTTTCCTGTCCTGTTCACTATGATCTGGAGCGGGCTGCTGATCTACTGGAACGACTCGGACAACGCGTATCAGCATCCGCACGCGGTGTATCGCGTGGGAGTGGGGCCGATCACACTGCTGCGCATGTTTCCGCCGTGGTTCTACACCAATCGCTTTTGGGACGTGCGCTATCACGTCACGGAGGGGCTGGGCTACCACTTCTTCTTTATGTGGCTGTTCGCAATCAATGGGCTGCTGTACGTGAGCTATCTCGCGATCTCCGGCAATTGGCGGCTGATGGTGCCTACGAAGAAGAGCTGGAAGGAAGCCGTGCTGGTTACTTTGTTTGATTTGGGGCTGACGAGCGCGCACCCGCCGGTGAGGAAATACAACGGGGCACAGAAGATCGCGTATACGGCGATTATTCTGATGGGCGCGGGGATGCTGGTGACGGGGCTCGCCATCTACAAGCCCACGCAGGCGCACTGGCTTACCACGCTGCTGGGCGGCTATGAGATGGCTCGCTGGGAGCACTTCTGGCTGACCATGGGCTTCTGCGGCTTCTTCCTGCTGCACGTGTTTCAGGTGGTCAAGACAGGGTGGAACAACTTCCGCGGCATGGTGAGCGGAATGGAGATCCGGCCGGCGAATGCGTTGCCATATACCGAGGAAAGGAGGGACGGATGAGCGAGACTGAGCCGAAGGCAGTTGCGGCGAAGGAAGAAGTAGATCCCTCTGCCTCGCTGCGGGATTACAAACAAAGCGTGCTGCGCGATGACAAACGAGACGGGGCACCGAGCGCTGCGGAGATGGATGCGGCAGTGCGGCGTGAGTCGGGGCGACGAACGCGGCGGAGTTTTGTGGTGGCTGCCGCCGCGGCTGCAGGCGGCTACAGCTTCTATCGCTGGATCGACGGCAGCGAGGGGGATGAGGGGCTGCAGCAGCCGCTGCGGAAGGCATTTGGGGTAAACGCGGATGTGGCGAAGGCGGTCTTCGATGAGCGTGGGCTGGCGCCGACCTATCACGTTTCGCAGTCACGCGACCTCCGCGTCAACGGGAACTATGGCATCAAGGAAGAGATCGCGCCGGAGAACTACCGCCTCCAGGTGGTCGGCGTCGACAACCCCAGACGCTTCGCGCAGTACGTGGACGACGTGACGGCGTGGGACTACAAGTTCATGGCGAAGGCCGAGGACAAAGCGCATGAGGGGCACGACACGAAGGTCGCTCCGAAGGACGAGGCCGCGCCAGCCTTCCAACTGCCTCCCGCGTTTGCGGCGGCGTTTGCGCGGTTGAAGAAGGAGCAGGGCGACAAGCGTCCTCGTGGGCAGGAGGAAGCGGGCAAGAGCGACTCGACGCTGGCGGCGGGCACGGCGGGCCTGTTGCTGACCATGGACGATGTGCTGAAGCTGCCGCGGCATGAGCTGGTGACGCAGTTCAAGTGCATCGAGGGCTGGAGCGAGATCGTGCACTGGGGCGGGGTGCGCCTGCGCGACTTCATCGAGGCGTATCCGCCGGCCAAGAACGCTCAGGGCGAGACGCCGAAGTACGTCTATATGGAGACGCCGGATGGCGACTACTACTGCGGCTTCGACATGCACGCGTGCCTGCATCCGCAGAGCCTGCTGGTGACGGAGATGGCGGGTCAGCCGCTGCCGCAGTGGCATGGCGCGCCCATGCGGCTGCACATGCCGATCAAATACGGTTACAAACAGATCAAGCGCATCGGCCTGATCGCGTATACCGACGAGAAGCCGGACGACTACTGGACTAAGCTGGGCTACGACTGGTACGCGGGGATTTAGATTCGATTGCTGATTGCTGATTGCTGATTGCTGATTGCTGGTCAGTGGGCTGGGGGCGGCGCGGCCTTTTGCGCGGCGATCCAGCTGTTGGTGCGGGCGTCGAGGAGATCGAGCGGGAGGACGCCGCCGGAGAGCATCTCGTCGTGGAAGGTGCGGATGTCGAACTTGGGGCCGAGGGCCTTCTGGGCACGGTCGCGCAGCTCGCGGAACTTGAGCTGGCCAAGTTTATAGCTGAGCGCCTGGGCGGGCCACGCGATGTAGCGGTCGGTCTCGGCCTGTAGCGTGGGTTCGTCGACGGCGCCGGACTTGCGGAAGAAGGCGACGACCTGGTCGCGCGACCAGCCTTCGGAGTGGATGCCGGTGTCGACGACGAGACGGGCGGCGCGGAAGAGTTCGCTGGAGAGGCGGCCGTAGTCGGAGACGGGGTCCTGGTAGAAGCCGACCTCCTTGCCGAGCTGCTCGGCATAGAGGCCCCAGCCCTCGACGTAGCCCGAGTTGTGGGTGTGCAGGCGGAACGTGGGCAGGCCGGTTAGCTGCTGGGCGACGGAGAGCTGCATGTGATGGCCGGGAATGCCCTCGTGGTAGGCGACGGCCTCGTCGTCGACGAGCGAACGGTGGGTGGGGTCGGCGGTCTGGACGGAGACGCGGCCAGGGCGTTTGCCGTCCGGCGTGCCGATCTGATAGTGGGTGGCCATGCCGGGTTGGAAGGCGGGGATCGGTTCGACGGTTACCGGAATTTTGGGGATGACAGTGAAGAGCTCGGGGAGCTTGGGCTGCATCTGCGCGATGTACTTGCTGAAGTCGTCGACGATCTGCCCGGAGGAGGTGGCCATGTACTTGGGGTTGGTAGCGAGCGATGCGCGGAAGGCGGCGAGATCGGGGAAGCCTTCCTTCTTGGCGATGACCAGCATCTCGGCCTCGATGCGGTCGATCTCGCGCAGGCCGATGGCGTGGATCTCGGCGGGGCTGAGGTCGGTGGTGGTGCGGCTGCGGATGTCGTTCTGATAGCGCGCCATGCCACCGGGCAATGAGCTTACCGCCAGAGTGGTGCGCCCATGCGGCGCGTACTCCGTTGCGATGAAGGCGCCGAAAGATTTGTAGGCGGGCAGGACTTCGTTGTTGACGGCGTCGGTGATGGCTTTGGTAAGGCGCTGCTGGTCCTCAGGAGAGATGCCGCTCGGGTACTTGGTCGTCGGCTTGAGGAAGGGATCGGCCTCGATGATGCCCTGGCACTGGACAGGAACTTTCTCCAGAAGGAACTTCACCGGCATGAGGTTGTCCTTCAAGCCGGCGCGCAGCACCTCCTCGGTCTGGGTGAAGACGCGGGGGATCTGGTGCAGGCGGGCAACGTAGTCTTCATAGTGTTTGACAGAGTCGAGCGGGACGGCGTTGGGCAGGTCGGCCATGTCCACGTGGACGCCGCTCATCTGGTTGATGGGCATCTCGTACTCTTTGAAGTCGTAGTTGGCGATGCGCTGGGCCAGGGTGCGGCTGAGGATGTCGTGAGAGAGCGCATCCTGCTCAGGGAGCCCTGCGGTGGAGATGGCCTGGAGGCGCGCGAGGAAGGCCTGGTCGGCAGCGTGCTGCTCGGCCGCGGCGGGGAGCGAGACCTGGTCGAGCTGGTCGTTGTAGCGGTAGTCGCCAAACTCGGTGGCGGACTGGGGAGAGAACTTCAGGTCGGACTCGTACTCCTCATCGAAGAGGGCGTTCTGCGCGGCGATGCGGGCGGCGACAGCCTGCTGGGCCGATTGGGCGGCGGCGGATGGCCGTGCGATAAGCACGCAGCCAAGCAGGATGCCGAGAGCGGTAGCGCGGAGAATCGGAGGAGTAGACGGGAAGGGACTCATAGAGTGTCTCCGGGCTTAGGGGTGGGGATGCTGGAGTCGGGCTGCACCGGGAAGGGCGGGCCCTTAGCGAGGACCTGCTGCAGGCGCTGGTCGTAGCCGTAGAGGTCATCGAAGAAGTGGATATGGCCGTCTTCGGCGGCGATGGCGGTGACGTAGAAGATGACGATCGGCAGCGGAGCCTTCAGGTTGATCTGGCGGTTGTCGGGGCCGTTGGCCATGTCGTCGTGGACGTGGGGCAGGTCCCACGCGCCATCCACCGGGCCGGGCGTGCCGCTAGAGTTGAGCACCCAGACGGCGAGGTCCTCGGGCTTCTGCACGCGCACGCAGCCGTGGGAGAAGTCGCGGCGGGTCTGGTTGAAGAGTTCGGTCGCGGGCGTGGAGTGCAGGTAGATGTCGTAGGGGTTGGGAAAGATGAACTTGACGAGGCCGAGCGAGTTCTTGGGCCCGGGCTTCTCGCGCACCAGCACCTGGCCTTCGGCGACCTGCTTCGCCGTGACGCCGCCGAGGACGTTGCCTTTGCTGTCGGTGGCCTCGAAGTTGTGGCTGGCGAGATAGCCCGGATTTGTGACCATATGCGGAGCAATCTCCTTGCGCGCGATGTCGACGGGGACGTTCCAGTAGGGCCGGAAGATGAGGTAGCGCATCATGTGCGCGAAGACCGGCGTGTCGTGGTCGCCGATCACCTTGCCGACCACGACCTTCATGGTGAAGTCGACCTTGTGGTCGGGCGTATAGCCGCGCAGGACGAACTCGGGCAGGTTGACGATCAGCGGCGCGTTGACGTACTCGTCGGGCAGCCAGCGCCAGCGCTCCAGCGAGTCCTGCAACTGGGCGATCCGCTGGGTGAGCGGGACGTTGAGCGACTGGATGGTCTCGGAGGTGAGGCGGCCGTCGTCGGTGAGGCCGTGGCGATGCTGGTAGAGCTTGACGGCGTCCGCCATCGCCGCGGTGTAGATGGGCGGCAGGTCGGGCGGGTGGAAGACGGGCGCAGAGGGCGACGCGGGCTGTGTGGCGGGCGCAGGCGAGGGCGCGTGCCGATAGCGATGGAGGAGGCCCTCGGCGTTGGCGAGGGCGGCGGAGGTGCGTGGATGGCGCGGCTTCCTCGCCGGCGCTGTCGCCTGCGCCGGCTGCGGGAGCCCGAGGGGATAGTCGCCGGTCGCGTCGCCCTCGAGTTGCAGGCGCGCGAGGAGCAGCCCTGCCTCGGGATACGAGCCGCCGGGCGAGACGCCGGCCTTTGCGACGTCGGGCAGCGGGGGCGCGTTGGCGAGCTGCTGCTGGCGGGCGAGGTTCAGATACTGCGCCAGCGCGGCCTCGGTGGCGCGGTACTGGGCGGAGTCGGGCTCGACGGAGCGGATGAGCGCGGGGACGTCCTTGGCGTCGACGGCGTTGTCGGAGAGGAACTCGGCGAGGTCGTATTTCTTCGAGGCCCCATCGATGCCGAAGTTGAAGTGCTGCGGGTTGACGCGGCCGATGCGCAGATCGGAGATGTAGCGCATCATGCAGACGGTCATCGACACATCGAACTGCGCGACTGCGTCCTGGGCGGGGTCGGAGGTGTCGTGCGTGGCGGCGATCTGGGCGATGGTCTTGAGCCGCGCGGGCCAGCGTGAGGCGTCGTAGTCTTCGGGGTTGAGGCCCTGCGTGGCTGCGTTCTGGAAGGCCTCGAGGAAGGCGGTGGTCTGGGCGGTGGGCTTGAGGTCGCGCAGCCAGGCGAGTTCGTCGTTGCGGTCGTCGTAGAAGGTGGCGACCAGCGGCTGGTAGTCGGAGTAGTTGGGCCAGCGCAGGATCGCAAGCTGCGGCTTGGCGGCCAGCGCCTGGATGTTGCCGGCGTAGTCGGCGGTGTTGGGCGCGGAGGTGGACTTGCGCGGGTGATGGCACCCGGCGGCGAGCAGGCAGAGCAGGGCGAAGGCGGCGACGCCGGGCCGGAGCGTGCGGCTGGGGTTGGGCATTGCAGATGAGGTTCCCATGCCGGTTGAATTTTCGCAAGCTGCCTCCGTTTTTCCCGTGACTAAGGTTCGATTACGATAGGGGCATGTCGAAGACGCAGTCGAGCATGGTGGAGCTGGGGACGGTGGCGCCGGCGTTTGAGCTGGTGGATGCGGTCAGCGGCAACGCCTTTGGGCGGGACGACGTGGCCGCGCTGGGCGGGACCGCAGACGGGTCGACGGGGGGCCGCGGGCTGCTGGTGATGTTTATCTGCGTGCATTGTCCCTATGTGAAGCATGTGGAGCAGGAGCTGGCGCGGATTGGCGTCGATTACGCGGGCAGGATCGGGATCGCGGCGATCTCCTCGAACGATGTGGCGGCATATCCGGAAGACTCGCCGGCGGAGATGAAGAAGCAGGCGGAGCGGCTGGGGTTCCGGTTTCCCTACCTGTACGACGAGACGCAGGAGGTGGCGCGGGAGTATGGCGCGGCCTGTACGCCGGACTTTTTTCTGTTCGACGCCGGGATGCGACTTGTCTACCGCGGGCAGCTGGACGACAGCCGCCCGCGGCGCGGCGAGTTTGGAAACGACACTCCGGTGACCGGCCGCGACCTGCGCGCGGCGCTGGACGCAATGCTGGCGGGCAAGCGGCCGGACTCCAATCAGCGGACGAGCCTAGGATGCAACATCAAGTGGCGGGAGTAAGGCGTCTTCGTCGCCCGGAGAATTCTTTTTTTTTCGCTAAAATACCTAGATTCAGCGGTTTCTTTCAATCCGTTTCCGCTAAATTACTGAATCGATTTCGGTTGCTATTAAAACTCTTCCTTTGTGCAACTTACGTCTTGATTGGGTGCGGGTGGGCGCGAAACTCCGGCGCGAAGCGGCCGTCCGGAGTGCGCGGGTGGGTCGGCTTGGGTTGCGGGACGGTCTGGGTGCCGCGGGGGTTGGGGATGGGTATGACGCCATAGGACCGGGCCTGGTCGATGGCCTCGTCTGGTGTCTTCGCTCGCGTTTTGTCTGGTGTTTTGACTGCGGCTTCGGCTTGCGCTTGCATTGGTATCTCCTTTGCTGGTTATTCGCTCCCGGTTAAATGCGAAGGCCCGGCGCATGGCCGGGCCCTTCCCTCGATCTCTACTTCCATTTTATAGGATTGGGCAAAACTAGTATGCCAACTATTTTGCGAATTTAAGTCATTTCTATGGAATGCGTTAGAGGATTCTCCGGGGTTCGGCGGGCTTGACACCGATTCAGCGCGATCGGACCTGGCCTACCTGCGGTGGCGGTGGATTGAGGGTGGGGCGGCGGCGACCCAGGTCTGGGAGCCTCCCCAGGGGCGGGTTGCGGTGAGGTCGAGGTGGATGGGGGCGGCTTCGGCGGCGGGGTCCGGCGACTGAGGCGGCCCGGCGTCTGGGTTGGCTGCGGTTCCGGTATCGGCGTCCGCGGGAGGAGGCGCGAGGAGCTGCTGGAGGCCGTCGCCGAGCTGGGGGATGGCGTCACCGAGGTCGAGCAGGCGCGCGGGAAGGGCGGCGCCGGTGAGGTGGAGGGTGTAGCCGTTGGCGTCGAAGTGGCCCTCCAGAACGGCCTGCTGACGGCCGCCGAGGGGGAGAGCGATGGGCAAAAGATCGAAGCTACTGGGGGGCGCGGGTTGCGGATTGGCTTTGAGGGTTTGGGGCGAGTGTGGGGTCAGGGGTTGGGAGGGCGCTGCACGGAGGGTGAGGTCGTCGAGTTGGATGGGGCGGGCGCCGAGCGCGCTGATCTTGAGGGCCGCGCCGGAGAGAGTGAACTGGCCGGTCCAGGCAGGTTGCGGAGGCTGGGGCTTCTGGCGCGCGCGGGGCCTTGCAGGACTGAGCGGCAGCGGCGCGTGGTAGGCGAGGCTTCCGGTGAGCGTGCCGAGCGGCAGGATGCCGGTGGGCGGGCGCGCGGTGACCAGCGAGATCCAGTCGAGGAGGGTTGCGGTGGGGACGGCAGGAAGGCTGAAGGCGGCGTGGCCGGAGCGTAGGTTGCGGATGTCGGGCAGGTCGGCGGAGACGGCGAGGAGGGCAGGGTCGGAGGAGTCGGCAGGCGGCCAGCGGCAGGCGACCTCGGAGAAGGCGTGGAAGCTCCGCTGCGCGAGGGCATGGCAGGTGGCTTCGAGGTTGAGCGAGTTGGGCGGGACGAAGGCGGCGCGGCGCGCGTTGCTGAGCTGGATGTGGGCGGCAATCGTATTTTGGCCGAGGGTGCCGAGGATGCCTCCGCTAAGGGTGAGTTCGCCGCGCAGGCCGGCATCGCGACCGAGCAGCAGATGGCTGAGGCCGCCCAGCTGCACCTCCTGCCACTCGCCGCTGAGGTCGATGGGGAGCTGGGCGAGGGAGGCAGGGCCGGCGGGGGAGTTGGCCGCGCCGAGGGTTCCGTCGATGCGGAGGGTGCCGGCGTCGGCGGGCGGGGCGTCGGTGCGGACGGGGTGGGCGCGGAGGCGGAGATGCCACTGGTGCGGCTCGGGCAGCCAGAGGGCGAAGTCGGCGTCGGTGAGGGAGAAGGGGGTCTTCTCCTGGATGCCGTTGCGGTCGAGCTTGAGGTTGAGGCGCGCGCCGGTGGCTTCGATGTAGGGGAAGCGCGGGGCGGGGCCGGCGTAGGGCTGCGCGGTGGGCGCGGCCTGGATGCGCGAGGCCTGCAGCAGGAGGCCCTGGATGTTCCAGCGGCCGTCGGCAGTGTGCACGAGGTTGACGGAGGGGGCGGCGCCGGTGTCCCCGGCGCTGAGGGAGATTTTGGAGAATTCGACGCGGCCGTGCCAGAGCGAGCGGAAGCGGACGGTGGCTTCGACGCTGCCGGCGGCGATGACGGGTTCGGCGCCGAAGGCGGGGTCTTCCGCGACGGCGAAGTTTTCCAGCGTGAAACCGGGCAGCGGCAGCAGGGTGAGCGAGACGCGGCTGAACTGAACGGGGCGGCCGAGGGCGTCTGAGATGTTGCGTTCGATGCGGCGCTGGAAGCGGCTGATATTGAGCAGCGGCGGGATGAAGGCCATCAGCAGGACGACGAGCAGGAAGATGAGGGCGGCGATGAGGCGGCGCAGGCCGCGGGGATGGGTGCGGGGGGCAGGTGGGTCGGCGGCGGGGTGGTCGTGGGTGGTGTCAGCCTGTTGCATGGACTCTCTGCATGATAGGCCAGGGGCGCGATGGCGTTGTATGGAACTCCGAGCAAACAGCAGGTTCCTTCGACAGGCTCAGGACAGGCTCTTCGATTGCGCCTCTCGCGGTGAAACTGCGAGAGGCTGCGCTCAGGAAGACAATTTCTATGCAATCGATTCTCTGCTTCGCCTTCTTTAGCGGACGACGTGGAAGGTGCGGTTCCAGCGGGTCTGGTCGAAGATGTGGAGCAGGATGTGGCCCATGAAGGAGACGCGGTCGATGAGGGAGGTCTTGTTGATCCGGTCGTCGGGGGTCTGGAAGGACCAGTAGACGAACAGGGGCCGGCCGACGATGTTTTCGCGGGGCACGAATCCCCAGAAGCGGCCGTCGAGGGAGTGGGCTCGGTTGTCGCCCATGGCGAAGACGAAGCCGGGGGGGACGACGAGGTCATCGCCCTGGATGAAGTCCGGAAGCATGTCGGCCCAGACCATGGTCCGGTTGTCGATGGCCTCCTGCTCTCTGCAGGCCTCGTCCTGGCATTCTCCCCTGGCGGCAAGATCGTCGCTCGCTTCGCGGCGAAGGCCCGCCAGATTTGATGGAAATTCGTCGCGATAGGAGAGATAGTTGCTCTCGGTGGGCATGATCGCGTAGGGCTCGTCTTGAGGGACTCCGTTGAGGTAGACGATGCCTTGCGCCAAGTGGATGTGGTCGCCGGGTACCGCAATGGCGCGCTTGACGAGGATAAGGTCGGGGGTCTCAGGGTAGGGTTTGTAGAACACGATGATGTCGCCGCGCCGGACTTCGCGGTAGTGGACGAAGGGGGCCCAGGAGGTGGGAGGCGCGAGGGTGGTGCGGTCAACCAGGACGTGGTCGCCGACGAGCAATGTGTTCTCCATCGAGCCGGAGGGGATCTCGAAGTTCTGGAAGACGAAGTACATGACGAAGAGACCGACGGCGAGCACGGCGCAGATGGAGGAGAGGGATTCGAGCGCGGTCTCCCGGTCCTCGGGGGCTCCTGCGGCGGTGCCGACAGGCGGTTCGATGGTTGCGGTGGTGTGGATCAACTCTTGGTCTCCGCGCCGGCTATGGCAACGGACAGTGTATCGCCGAACAGCGGCGGAGGGGACATAAGTCCACAAGGCGTTTCGTATCGCTTCTCAGCGGACGATGTGGAAGGTGCGGGACCAGCGGGTCTGGTCGAAGATGTGGAGGAGGATGTGGCCCATGAAGGAGACGCGGTCGACGAAGGAGGTCTTGTTGATCTGGTCGACGGGGGTCTCAAAGGACCAGTAGACGAACATGGGGCGGCCGACGATGTTTTCGCGGGGGACGAAGCCCCAGTAGCGGCCGTCGAGGGACTCGGTGCGGTTGTCGCCCATGGCGAAGACGAAGCCGGGGGGGACGATGAGGTCGCCGTCGACGATGTGGTTGGGCAGTTCGAGCGCCCACTCGGGGGTGACGTTGGTGTCGTTGGGATCGACGGGGACGCTGGGGAAGTCGTCGCGGTAGGGGTTGTAGGCGTGCTGGGGGTCGCCGTCGTCAACAGGCTGGATGGCGTAGGGCTCGTTCTGGGCGACGCCGTTGAGGTAGACGACGCCGCCGCGGAGGTGGATGCGGTCGCCGGGGACGCCGATGCAGCGCTTGACGAGGTAGAGGTCGGGGGTCTCGGGGTGGGGCTTGAGGAAGACGATGATGTCGCCGCGGTGGGGTTCGCGGTAGTGGACGAAGGGCGCCCAGCGGGTGGCGGGCGCGAGCGTGGTGCGATCCACCAGGACGTGGTCGCCGATCAGCAGGGTCTTCTCCATGGAGGCGGAGGGGATTTCAAAGTTCTGGAAGACGAAGGTCATGACGAAGAGGCCGACGGCGAGCACGGTGCAGATGGAGGAGAGGGACTCGAGGGCGGTCTCTTTGTCGTCGTGCTGGGACTCGTACTCGGGGGGCGCGGGTGCGGGCTTCGCGGATTTTTCTTCGGGGATGGTGGTGGTGTCGGGCAAAAGTGGTCTCCGCGCGCGGGGTGGCGTGCAGGGGATAGTGTATCGCTGAATGGGGGTTGGAGTGGAATGCGCCCGCTTCCCATAATCGCGATCCGGGGCAACGTGTCCGTTGAATGGGCGTCAATAAACCCACAGTATTACCCGACTGGCTGGTCAGCGTGAGGGTGGTGAGTCCGAGACTAAACCCATCGCGATAGAGCTGCGATGGATGGGGCACCCGGGCGTCTGGGGTGGGTGAACGGGGCGGGATCGCGAAGTTGCATCGATTGGTGGGGTGGTGTAGTCTAATTAGTGAGAGTGAAGCGCTAGCTTCGCGCCTTGGCAGGGGTTGAGTGGCTCGGGAGCAACGGGCGGCTTGATTAGGTGGCTTTGGGATCTAGACGGTCGTTCGACCGGTTCAAAGGTTCGTAGCTCTCGGCTGAGGGGATGCGCGGAGCGCAGTCCAAGTGTTTGATCGCGGTGGGATGGCCTGGATCTAAGGGCGCCGCCGGAGCCCAAACCCAAGCTACTGCAGGTGGTTTTTTGAAGGAGCTGAGTGCCCTGCGCCCTCTGGTTGTTCGGGGGGCGTTCACGATGTTTTGAAAGTTTGCGCTGTGCGAATGAATCTGGGGGCTCCGCGGGTCGAGCGGCCACCTGCGATCGGAGACGGAGGACGGTTGGAGGGGCCATTGCTTTTTCGGGACGGGAATCCACAAGTTTTCTCTGCAATGTGCAAAAAGGGATACCCTTTGGGTTGACATCACCGCCCTCTTCCGATAATCTCGGTAAGTTCGCGCAAAACGTCACTCGCTGCTGAGTGACTCTCGAAGGTCCGGCTGCACTGGGCGGGTTCATCCGACAGAATGGCTGGGACAGGAAAGCAAATCGAGAGCCGGCCGGAAGCATAAGGTCGATCGGCAAGCCAATAAGGCGATTCAGATAGCGCACTCAAGTTCGAGGACACACGGCTTCGGTTCTTATCGACCAGCCGGGTCCTTGATCCAAAGCTGCCCGCTCAGGCGGAAGCAGTCACGGATCTTTGACAACATAGTTGAACGTGCCAGTCGTGAGATGATGCCGAATTTGGTTTAGTCATTCTCACTAGTTATAACCACCTGCTCTTTCGAGCAGCAGGTGGCGCCTGATCCATCCCGACCCCTGTCGCGGATGGCGGGCAAACCAAGATTAAACGAGAGTTTGATCCTGGCTCAGAATCAACGCTGGCGGCGTGCCTAACACATGCAAGTCGCACGAGAAAGTGGAGCAATCCATGAGTAAAGTGGCGCACGGGTGAGTA
>JBEKDS010000006.1:0-302705 GCA_050014235.1 Acidobacteriaceae bacterium | reverse complement strand
ACCAACGTGGGATTAAGAGGCGAAGCCGACCCATACCCCGTAGTCGTCCCAAAGTTCACCAGCGACGAAGACGCCTGGTCCGTCGTCCACGTGATCGTCGCGGAGGTGTTGGTGATGCTGCTGACAGCCACATTTGAAATCACCGGCGGCAAAGGCACCACCGACGTAGTCAAAAAGCTGGAATTGCCCGATATAGAGGACATCGCCCCCGAGTTCACCGAGACCACATCGAAATCGTAAGTCGTCCCCAGCGTCAGCCCCGTCAGCGTCACCGAGTGGCTCGTCACCAGCGTGGGATTCAGCGGCGAAGCCGATCCATATCCTGTCGTCGCCCCAAAGTTCACCAGTGACGAAGACGCCTGGTCCGTCGTCCACGTGATCGTCGCCGACGTGTTGGTGATGCTGCTCACGGCCACATTCGAGATCACCGGCGGTCCCGCTGGCGCTGTGCCCGTCGTCGTAAAGCTCATCACGGCCGAGTATCCCGTCGCCCCGTCCGCGCCTATGGACTGCGCAACGAAGTAGTACGTCGTCCCGCTGATCAGGCCCGTCAACGTCACCCCGTGGCTTGCAGTCATCGCCGTTTGCAGCGGACTCAGTTGTCCCAGTGCCTTGGTGGTGCCGTAGGCGAGTTGCGCGGTCGCGGGAACGTCTGTGGACCACGTCACCGTCGCGTTGGAGTTGTTATCCCCCAGGCCGCAACATAGCCCACGTACGGCGGAATCGCATTGGCCGCAGTTGTAGTCGCCATCGAGTTCGGCGATGTGGTCGATTGCGACGCCGCATTGGCGGAGACCACGTCAAAGTCATACGCGGTGCCCGCGGCGAGGCCTGTCAGCGTCACCGAGTGCGCTGTCACCAGGGCCGTGCTCAACCCCGACGAAGACCCATAGCCCGTAGTCGTGCCATAGTTCACCAACGAACTCGAAGCCTGGTCGGTCGTCCAGGTCACCGTCACCGAGGTGCTCGTAACCCCCGTCGTCGCCACATTCGTGATCACCGGAGGCGAGGACACCTGCGCGGCCGTCATGAAGGTCGAGTTGCCCGAAGTGGTCGACCCGCCTCCAGAGTCTACCGAGACCGCATTGAAGTCGTACGTCGTCCCCGGCGTCAGCCCCGTCAGCGTCACGGACTGAGAGGTTTGCAGCGTGCTGTTCAGCGCGGAAGACGAACCATATCCATTCGTGACCCCGTAGTTCACCATCGAGCTCGACGGCTGGTCCGTCGTCCAGGTCACGACCGCCGAGGTGCTCGTGATGCTCGACACCGTCACCGCAGTGATCGCTGGGCCCACAGGGCTCGTTTCCGGTGTGGTGAAGCTCGATGGGAACGGACAGATCAAGCCTGTCCCCACGCACAACGGCCAAGGATACGATTGAAACCACGCCGCCACCTGGGAGGCCACAAACTCCAGACCGTTATACCCAAGGTGTATCGGATCAATCACAGAGTAGATGGCATTGGCCGCGTGACTTGCCGCGGCCGTCAGATTGTACCCGCGAGTGCACCCCGTGATCAGATTGCCGTTTACCGCATTGATCATTATTGTTTCCGAGTCAATAATCACCACCGTCCCAGGACCTTGCGTTCCACTCGATACGCTGAACGTGCAGGACTCATCATCGAGCGGGCCGGAGGTGATTGTCCCAGTCGCGACCACCGCCCTCAGTGAGGAGGGCATAACATCATTGGCATGATCCGCCACGTCCAATGGGAGTGACGAATTGTAGTCCTGTACTACGAGCTCGCGAATATTGAGATAGTTGTTCGGGTAGGCCGCCGCGAGGTCCGCACTTGTGGCGACAATGTCATTGTAGGTCGAGGTGCCTATCGGAGTGCTGACGAAATTCACATCTCCAAGAACCAGATAGCACGCCGGCAACGCCAATGCGTTCACCATGCTGGCATCGTCGGCTAGGATCTGGATGACCTGAGTGGGGTTGTTCGATCCAGCCCAGAACACATCGCAGTTGCCCGGCCCGAACGACGCCGGCGTTGCCAGCATCCTCTGGGCGATTTGTGTACTGGTGTCCCCGCCCTCCCCCTCATTGATAACCGGTACGCCCAGATCGTTCGCCAGGGTGTTCGGGTAGTTGATGGGACTCCCATCTTTACCACCCAAAGTTTGCGAATCACCCCAAGCCCAAATCGTAAATCCAGTCAGATCGACCCCGAACGTTGATACTCCAGCCGGGTCAGCCGAGAGAACCTGAAAGTCGTAACGCGTGCCCGGCGACAACCCGGTCAGCGTTACCGAGTGGTTGGTCGACAACGTAGAATCAAGCACCGAAAGGCCGAAATTGATTGTAGTTCCATAGTTCACCAACGAATTGCTGGGCACATCCGTGGTCCAGGTAATCGTCGCGGACGTCGACGTGGGAGTCGACGTAGTCACATTCGAGATAATGGGCGCGACAGGCGGCGGGCCCGTCGTTGTCACGTTCGACATAAATGAGTAGCCAGTCACACCGTTGGCACCCGTCGACTCGCAGATAAAATAATAGGTCGTGCCCGGATCCAGGCCGGTCAGCGTTACTCCATGACTCGCCGAGAGTGCCGTTTGAACCGGCGTCAACTGGCCAAGAGCAGTGGTAGCCCCGTAGGCCACTATGGTATTCGCGGGCACGTCCGTCGACCAGGTGATCGTCGCGCTCGTATTCGTAAAGCCGAAGGTTGCAAGGAAGCTGATATTCGGCGCCGTAGCCGAAGCCGAAGCCGTGGTGAAGGTCTGGTTGGCTGAGGTGGAGTTGACATTGGCCGAGCCCGCGGAGACCACATCGAAGTTATACGTGGTGCCGGGGGAGAGCCCGTTCAAGGTGATGGAATGTGCGGTCGCGGGAGTGGAACTCAGCGGCGAGGACGAGCCATAACTGGTTGTGGTCCCGTAATTCACCAGCGCAGTGGACGGCAGGTCCGTCGTCCAGTTGATGGTCGCGCTGGTGCTCGTAATGTAGATCGCGTTGATGTTGCCAAGCACCGGTGACATCGAAAGCGTCGCAAACGCGAAGTTCGTGGACGTGTTGCCGGAGACCACATCGAAGTCGTAGAGCGTATTCGCCGCGAGGCCGGTCAGCGTCACCGTGTGCGCCGTCACCAAAGTCGGGTCCGCCGGCGAAGAGGCACCATAGCCAGTGGTCGTACCATAGTTCACCTGAGACCCCGAAGGCAGGTCGGTCGTCCAGGTGATGACGGCAGAGTTATTGGTCACGTTTGTCGCCGCTACATTAAGGATCGCCTGGGCGGAGGCAGGGCCCGTGCCCGTCAGGATGACGCTCGCGGCGAAGATCGCGACACGCAGCAATGCGGTACAGAGGACGGTCGCTTTCTTCTCGATTGGTCGATGGGCCAACACATTCATCTCCATTTAGGTTGACGGATCTTCTTACGGATGGGAATGGGGAAGAGTGTGTCCGCAATAACACGACTAGCAACGGCGCTGATGAAGTTGCTAGGGTTACCAGGACTGAGCGGCTCAGGTTGACCGCGGGCTTTTTCTTCCTTAGCAGGTTAAGACTAAGATGCAAGCAGCGAGCACACTCTAGGAGTCTATTCGAAAATAGGCAGTCGAAAATGTGGCGATCATGCCCCCCGAGCGCGGCGCCGAGCCACAGTCCTCAACGAGGAAACCTCAACACGCTGAATCTGAAGCAGTTGCGGTCAGGCGATTTCAGCAAGCTTCAATTTGGGCGTCTGAATCTGATTCGGGAACAGCGCTCCACGCGGGCACACGGGAGGTCCGCTTGTCCGCGATTGACGATCACGCGGGTGCACATTGATCAACCGTCTCCTTATTCCACTAAGATGTTCCGGTGAGCTTGGCAAAATGAAGAGCGGTTCGCAAATTGTAACTGAGATTACCCATGCCGCGAATACGCAAAGGTGGGCTGCTGCTCTCGATCCTCTTTCCTGTGGCCCTCGCAGCACAGGCCGCGCAGCCGGGTCCTTCTGAAGCGAGCGCTCAGGATGCTGCCCCTGCGAAACCGGTGGCGTTTGTGGCGGCGGATATCCATTCCAGTCCGTTCAGCTACTGGGGGAACTACTTCCACGAGGTCCCGTTTACTGGGGACCGCGTTCAGATTCATCGGGCGACTCCGCTGGACCTGATTACAACCGCTTACCACGCGGAGCCGGACGTCGTGACGGGGGGCCCGCCGGGGCTTGAGTTCGACCACTACGATATCGTGGCCAAGGCCCCTCCGGGCGCAACCCAGGCCGACACAACTCGAATGCTGCAGTCGCTGCTGGCCGACCGGTTCAAGCTGGTTGTCGCGACGGAGATGAAGCCGCTGCCAGCTTACCTCTTGCAGGTTGGCAAGCGAGGCCAGAAGATGAAGCCGGCGGCCGACCCAAACGGTGAATCAGGTTGCCGATATCAGCCGCCCGATCCGCCTCCGCCGCCGAGCGCCATGAGCTTCCTTCGTTGGCGACAAGTCCGTCTCCAAATACGCGTCGGTTGAACCTGACTGCCTCGCCCTTGATGAAATGATCGTGTTGGGTCACCAGAACGTCTTTGACGAGTTCCGGGTGATTGAGAAAATAGACATGGCGGGACAGAACGCGGTAATAGAAGATACCACCATATTCTTGGGCCCACTTCGTGAAGAGTCCGAGCGGATCCGCACTCCCCATCGGGAAGTTGCCGACGATGCCGCGATTCTTTGGACCGGGCGGACGAACCAAGGACGCCATAGACCTACCGCCGTCATCTTGAGAGTCTCTGACGGATGATAGTCCAGCTCCCTGGAAGTCGTTTATCGTACTCATGTCGACGGATGCGGAGAGGCTGGGCTAGTTGGTGACTTTCTTAGAGAAGAACTGAATGACTCGGACTAGACCGTGCCTATCCCTGCTCCGACGACCTCGCGCGCGCTTTCGGGAGCATCGGCGTTCTCTGGATTGGGCAATCCGTCGTTCAGGATCCGGGTGGCTCGCCGGTCGTCGAAGCTGCCCTCCCACTTAGCAATAACGATGGTGGCAACGCCGTTGCCGATGATGTTCACGACCGCGCGGGCTGCGTTGGTGAACTGTTCGACCCCGAGCAGGAGGACGAGGCCTGCGGCGGGGATGCGGTGCATCGTGCCCAGAGTGGCGGCGAGCGTGACGAAGCCGGCGCCAGCGACTCCAGCTGAGCCTTTGGAGGTGAGCATCAGCACGAGAAGCACGACCAGCTGGTCGCGCAGCGTCAGATGCGTATTGGTGGCCTGGGCGATGAAAATGGCGCCCATGCTGAGGTAGATGGCGGTGCCTCCGGCGTTGAAGGTGTAGCCGGCGGGCACGACCATGCCGACGATGGAGCGCTCGCAGCCGAGCTGCTCCAGCTTCAGGATCAGCGGCGCCATCACCGCCTCCGAGGACGACGTGCCGAGGGTGACTAGGATCTCTTCGCGAAAGTAGCGCAACAGCTTATAGAGATTGAAGCCCGCGGCCCGCGCGATGCCCGCGAGAACTACCGTGACAAACAGGATGGAGACGACCCACACCTCGGAGGTGAAGAGCGCCAGCGGCTTCAAGCTGCGCAGGCCATACTGGCCGATGGTGTAGGCCATCGCGCCGAAAGCCCCGATGGGCGCGAGGCGCATGACCAGGCGGACGATGCCGAACATGCCGCGAAGGAAGAGGTCCATGATCTTCACCAGCGGGCGGGCGGACTCGCGGAACTGCGAGAGGGCCAAGCCGAAGAGCACGCTGAACAGAATGATTTGGAGGATGTTGCCGCTGACGAAGGCGTCTCCGATGCTGGAGGGAATGATGTTGAGGAGGAAGCCGACGAGGCTGAGCTGCTGCGCCGAAGCGGTGTAGCTGGCGATGGCCTGAACGTCGAGCGCCGCGGGATCGATGTTCATGCCGCGGCCCGGGTGCAGGAGGTTGATGGCGATGAGGCCCATGAGCAGCGCGATGGTGGAGACCACTTCGAAGTAGACCAGGGCCTTGGCGCCGACGCGGCCGACCTCCCTGAGGTCGCCCATCCCGGCGATGCCGACGACGACGCTGCCGAAGATGACGGGCGCGAGGGTCATGCGGATCAGGCGGACGAAGCCGTCGCCCAGCGGCTTGAGGGCGATGGCCTGAGGGGGAAAGAACACCCCGACCAGAACGCCGAGCACGATGGCGACGAGCACCTGCAACCACAGGGGCCCCAGCAGGGAGCGGCGGGTGGTGCGGGTTGCGCTGCTGGCGAGTGGCTCTGGCATATGGGTTGGCTACTCCGCGAGACTCCGCATGACGCGGATGAGATCGGCCTTGCCTTCGAAGCCGATCCCGGGCAGATCGGGCATGGTGATGGTACCGGCTTCGACGCGCACGCCGTCGGGAAATCCGCCGAATGGCTGGAAGAGGTCGGGGTAGCTTTCGTTGCCGCCGAGGCCGAGTCCAGCTGCGATGTTGAGGGACATCTGGTGCCCGCCGTGGGGGATGCAACGGCGGGGCGACCAGCCGGCGGTCTCGAGCACTTCCAGCGTGCGCTGGTATTCGCAGAGGCCGTAGGAGAGCGCGCAGTCGAACTGCAGCCAGTCGCGGTCCGGCCTCATGCCGCCGTAGCGGAGCAGGTTGCGCGCATCCTGATGGCTGAAGAGGTTCTCGCCGGTGGCCATAGGGCCGGGGTAGAACTCGGCGAGCGCGGCCTGGAGCGCGTAGTCGAGCGGGTCGCCTGCCTCCTCGTACCAGAAGAGCGGATACTGCCGCAGCATCTTGGAATATGCGATGGCCGTCTCCAGGTTGAAGCGGCCATTCGCATCCACGGCAAGTTGGGCATCGCTGCCGATCTCGGCGAGCACAGCTTCGATGCGCTGGCGGTCCTCTTCGATCGCGACGCCGCCGATCTTCATCTTGACCACGGTATATCCGCGCCGCAGGTAGCTGCGCATCTCCGCGCGCAGGGCGCTGAGGTCTTTGCCCGGATAGTAGTAGCCTCCTGCTGCGTAGACGAACACGCATGGATCGGGCTCCACGCCATGACGCTCGGCCAACAGCCGGAAGAGCGGCACGCCCGCGATCTTGGCGAACGCGTCCCAAACTGCCATGTCGATGGTGCCGACCGCGACCGCGCGTTCGCCGTGGCCGCCGGGCTTCTCGTTGCGCATCAGCGCGGCCCAGATGCGGTCGGGATCCAGATTGTCGCCGGCGTCGTTCATCAGGTGCGCCGGGTCGGCTTCCAGCAGGCGCGGAGCAAAGCGCTCGCGAATCAGCCCACCCTGGCCATAGCGCCCGTTGGAGTTGAATCCATATCCGATAACCGGCCTGCCATCGCGCACCACGTCCGTCACGACCGCGACCAGCGAACAGGTCATCTTGGTAAAATCGATGTACGCATTGGCGATCGGACTGGAGATGGGAAGTGTAACTTCACGCAGGTCGACGATGCGCATCCATTACTCCTTGGAGACAACTGGAGGGCGGCCCGGCTTAGCGAATATATCGCGCAGGGTGTCCCCGGCCGCGGTGAGGTTGGCCAGTTGCATCTCGACATACTCGCGCGACAGCACCACCCCGTCTGCGCCCGCCCCGAACGCAGCGCGCAGCGCAGCGCTCACATCCGCGGGCTTGGTGGTCTTGTCGGTCACTTTGGGATCGCGCGAAAGGGTGGGCACGTTGATATCGATGCCAGGATAGATCTTCACCTGCCCGGCAACTCCGGCCAGCGCGCGCTGGGTCTCCTTGGCAACGTAGTCCGGAGACAGGCCGCTGGCGGCAAGCTGGTCGAATGGGGCTTCCTGATAGTTCATGATCTTGTAGTAGAACTGAAGGAACTCCTCCGGCTTGGCGTCGTGGAAGATGCCGCGGCTGAGGCCGTTGAGATAGGTTGCCAAGCGCGGGCCGCCAGCATTGTTGTAGGTCGCAATCTTCAGGAAATCCGCTGTCGTCCTGCGCTTGGCGTAGTCCTCCTCCGCCCGGTAGAAGGGGCTGAACGTCACGCTCTGCATGATGTGAAATCCGAAGGGCTTCTGCGGGGCAATCGACTTCGCCAGCCCGTACAGGTCCTCCTGGACGCCCTGGAAGCTGTCCGACCACAGCGACTCCCAGCTCAATATCTCCGGGTACTTCAGCAGGATCCTCCAGAAGGAGACAAAGTAGCCGTCGGCGGGGCGCGTCTCCGTAGCGGTTGCGGAGAAGAGCTGGCCGAGCTCGCGAAAGCCAGCCTGCGCGCGAGAGACGGAGATGCCCAGGGCCCGGCCCTTCGCCTGGCAGAACTGGCAGAAGCAGAGGCCGGTGCCCCCTCCGGTCAGCATGCCATCCAGCGGCCCCTCGCGCTCCGATCCCCACGCGATGCCATCGATCAGGTCCGGGTAGCCGAGCAGCAGGCTCTCGACCTTGCCGCGCAGAAAGGCCTGGTAGTCGGGATGATTGAAGCAGGGCGCCATATTGCGCCGGCCGTTGACATCGATCTCGGTGACCTTGCTGTAGTTGGGGATGAGCCGGGGCAGCTCTGCGCCCGCGTTGTTCAGGTCCCAGGCGAAGAAGTCCAGACCGCGCGCCTTGGCCTTGGGCCCGGCCTCCTCGATGACATTGAACTTGCCATACTCCGACGAGCGGAAGTCTTTGAGGATGGTGTCCTGAAAGAACTTGGGGTCGTAGTCGTAGAGCGCGCCGCCGGTCACCGACTTGCCCGCTTTTCCGTGGTCGGGCAGCGTCGCGCTCAAGCGGGTTTCGCCGTAAACAAACGTGTAGGCCCACACCGTATTGACGTCGCCCTTGTTCTGGATGTTGTCGAGTACTGCGTCCACGCCCTCGTCGACCCAGCCAAAACCGCGCACTTGGATGGCGACGAAGTTCCTGCGGCTCTGCACTGGCGCGCGGGCGCCGCGGCGAGCGGGCGGCGCCTGAGCGCGATCGGCCCGGGTCATGAATGCGGCGGCTGCCGAGCAAAGCCGGATAAAGTTTCTGCGATCCAGGAACGAGTTCATAGCTAGAGCCTCCGCGTTGGAATTAACTGAAGTGTGCGATCCAGCGGGCAGTAGCACCACACTGGATCGCCGGAGCAACGGCGCCTCGCGCCCTCGACGAGGGTCAGAAGGTGTACTTTGCTGCGATTTGAATGATACGTGCTGGGTTGGAGGCCTGGATCTTTCCGAAGGTGGCCGAGTTCAGCGACGCAACCGGAGCCTCGAGATTGGTGTGGTTGAAGACATTGAAAAATTCAAAGCGCAGCATAAAGTTCTGTTGCTCATGGATCGGGAACACCTTGCTCAGGTTGGCGTCAGCATCCACATAGTGTGGCCCAAGCAACGAGTTCATGCCAGTCGTGCCGAATGTGCCCGGACCATTTGCAGTGAATGCCGATGCGGTCAGCCACGTCAGGGTTTGCTTGTTCTTGACGTAGGGGCTGATGCCCGGCACGGCGTTGGGGCGGTCCAGGCCCACGCCGGAGAGCGAGTCGTCAACGCCCGTGGCCGGGCTGAAAGGAAAGCCGTCGTAGTAGGAGAACAGAAACGCGGGCGACCATCCCCCGGCGACCAGGTTCAGAACGCGATGAGTGTCGAAGTTGTATCCCTTATAGACCAGCGAAGACACAATATTGTGCCGCAGGTCGTAGTCGCAGGGTCCGTAGTCGGCGTCGCGCTTGTAGGGATCCGATTCGGTGTTCCCTTGCAGCTTATTGGCCAGGGTTTCGGTGTCCTGTAGGCAGTGGGAGTAGGTATAGACAAACAGCAGCGTGTAACCGTGATTGAGCCTGTGCTGCAGCGAGAGCCGCAGCGCGTTGTAGGTGGTGTTGACACCATCATCCATGAACGTCATGGTGGAGATCGCGGCGCCCGTGGTGGCATTGATCTGGCTAAGTGTCCGGCGCGCCTGGGTGTTGGCCGTGGTGGAGTTTCCGGGGATGTAGACCGCCGGGTTCTCTTCGGTGCCTGCGCGGATATGCGTAGACTTGTTGCCGATGTAGCTGGCTGAGGCGACCCAGTCGACTCCCAACTGGCGCTCCAGGCTCAGGTCCCACTGCTGCATGTACGGGTGGTGCAGCCCCAGTGGCAGATTGACATACGCGCCGGCGGGGTTGAACTTTGCCGTCGAGTTGGGCGGGAACGGCAGCGGGAATGGGTTGCCGCCAGGATAGGCCTGGAACGGATTGACGAAGCCACCCGCCGGAGCGGTCAGAGAGATCGAGTTGCCCCACGGCGGAGCGGCCCCGAACGCGCTGTCGGTGAAAGACTCCGGCTCATCGAAGAAGATTCCGTAGGAGGTGCGGATACTCTCCAGCCCCTTCCCTCGCGGGTCCCACGCCAGACCGATGCGCGGCGCAAAGTCGTCATAGCTGCCGTTGGCGTAGCCCTTGGGGATGCCGGGGTCGCCGTAGAAGAGCATTCCCGGAGGCGCGTTGGCGAAGACCGTTGTGTAGACGCCGGCGGTGTAGTCCGCGAGGGAGAAGTGGTCCCCGGCGCGGTATTTGTCGATCTCCGGCAGCGACGGCTCCCAGCGCACGCCACCGTGCACGTTGAGGGTCTTGGTGAGCTGGAGCGAGTCCTCGGCGTAGATTGCGAAGTACTTCTGGCTGAGGTTGCTGATCTGCGAATCGGAGTCCGACAAGGTGTCGAGATTGCCGGTGAGGAAGTCGGCGAGGGCGTCGCCGGTGAGAGTGCCGTTGAAGGTGAACCCACCGTTGCCGTTGCTGACGTTGTTCTGGTACATCTGGCCGTAGATACCCTCGGTGCCGAAGCTGAGGTGGTGTCGCCCGCGCACCCAGTCGACGTCATCCGACCATTGGAACTGGTTTCGGATGAACCGCGCAGGGGCATTGGACCCTCCGCCGACGGTGAAGTAGTTGGATACACCGACGTTGATGAAGTTGGGCACCTGGTTGTACATGTTGACGCCCAGGCCGACAGGGCTGGGCATGTTGGATGGGTTGGAGCGGTTGACCGCGAGCCGCGTATAGGTGGCGTGGGCGGAGTTGATGATGTTCTGCGTGATGGTGAACTGATCTCCCAGCACGACCGACTGGGAGCGCTGTAGGAGGTTGGAGCGGGATAAGGTCAGGATGTTGTCGGTATAGACCGCGGGGTTGGCGTAGTCCAGGATGAAGTAGCGGGCAAAGAGGCTGTCCCGCGAACTCTGCGTCCAATCGACGCGGCCGAGGTACTGGAACTCGTTGCTTGGGTTGGGGACGGCATAGACCAGCTTGCCGCAGGGATCGGTGGAGACCGGGATCAGCTTGGCCAGCATGGTCGCGGGTGCAACGAAGGTGCTGGGATTGATGAAGTCGCTGGCATAGGGCAGGCCGGTGGCGGGGTTCTTGAGCTGCTTGGCCTTGCCGCTGGACTGGCAGGCCGCGGAGTCCACCGTGCTGAAGTCTCCGGAGAGGACGGCGGCGGTGGGCACGAAGGAGATGGTGGAGGGAGGCGAGGTGCGGTTGCGGGTCTCCTGATAGCCGCCGAAGACGAAGATCTTGTCCTTGCGCACGGGGCCGCCAATGGTGCCACCGTACTGGTTGCGGTGCAGGTTGTCCTGCGTCGTGGCAAAGAAGTTGCGCGCATTAAAGTCGCCATTGCGCAGAAACTCGAAGACATCGCCATGGAACTTATTGCTGCCCGACTTGGTGACCACGTTGATCACCGAGCCTGGGTGCAGCCCGTAGCGCGCCGAGATGCCGTTGGTCTGCACGCTGTACTCCTGCAGCGCGTCAGGGAACGGGAACGGCATGTTGATGTTGGAGTGGGAGTCGTTGTTGTCGCCGCCGTCCAGCAGGTAATTATTGCCGTTGATTTGTCCACCCGAGACGGAGATCGCGACGGAGTTCACATAGTCGTGGCTGGTGACGTCCCGGCTGGCGGAGTTGGGCGGCTCCGCCGCGCCCCCCGACTGCAGGATCAAGTCAGTCACTTGTCTTCCATTCAACGGCAGATCGACAATGCGTTGCTGGTCGACCACCTCGGAGATGGACGTGTCTTGGGTCTCGACCATCGCCGCGTCCGAGGCCACATGCACCTCCTGCGTCACGTCGCCGACCGTCAGCGGAACGTTGATCTCCACGTTCTGCCCGACCTCAAGGACAATCCCGGTCTGCAGATACTTCTTGAACGTCGGGGCCGCTACCTCAAGCGAGTAAGCCCCGACAGGCAGGCCGGGAAGCAGGTAGGCACCGTCCGTGCCGCTGGTGGCATTCTGGAGTCGTCCCGTGTCGGTCTGCGTCGCCGTGATCTTCGCGCCGCGGACGACCGCGCCCGAGGGGTCTTGCACGACTCCGTGGATCTGGGCGTTGTTGACCGCCTGTGCGTGCGCGACGGACGGCAGGCAAAGGACCACACCGAACGCTGCGATCCACGTTGCAACTCTGGCATTGACCATTTCGTTTTACCTCCAGATTTCATATCCTGCGACCTGGCCGCGGAACTCCGCCCAGTCCCGCCTGCGGGCTTGCTCGAAAGAGGGAGCTGCGAAGTTCGGCAACCTTCTTACGCGCCGTCCGCGCGAGCTGTAAAGGTTCGTGACGTGACATACCTGCGGCTGACTGTTACATGGGGTTGAATGCTGGCGATCGCACACATTGCTTAGGCCATTCGGGCCTTTGCCGATGGCTGTGGTGCGGCCCATCCGCCCTGCGATTGCCCGTCCGATCAGCCAATTTCTGTGCGAGGAGGTCACTCTCCGAGGCGCCGGGAGCCGCGCATTGACAGCGCCGCGCCGACTCTATATTGTTGGACGCCGAAACGACAATTCGATCGGGATACCTCCCGTCCCGATCATGGAACCTGCGGTCCTTTGGCTCGACCCTGACTCGCGTGGACGAGTTGGGTGGCCCCTCATCCGGGCCACCATTTAGCACTCAATGGGAGTCATTGATTGCGGGGTTCTGCTCTTGTGGCTTTCCGCACGGCAAGCGCCGATCCAGGCATAGGGCGGTCGATACGACCCAGACCATTCTCCCGTTCGTTGTCTTGGAGGTGTGGGGACCACCCCTTTCGGCCTGAGCGGTATGGCGCCGCTCTTCAGGCCAGCCAGAGGTGAACATGTTAGCCGAGAGCGCGGTTCAAGTAGACCAGACGGTCGAGGACCAGATCGAACGCATTCTGCATAGTGAGGAGCTGCGCGGGTCAGAAGTGCTGCGACGCCTGCTGAGGTTCCTCGCCGACAAGTCCGCATCCGGGGAAGCCGACGATCTGAAGGAGTATATCGTTGCCATCGATGGGCTGGGCAAGCCGTCGACCTACGACCCGCGCTACAACTCGGCAGTCCGCATCCAGGTGGGCAGGCTGCGCCAGAAACTGGCGGACTACTATCGCGGCGAGGGGCAGAACGACCCCATCTTCATCGACGTGCCGAAGGGGCACTTCAAACTGAAGGTGATGCATCGCGCGACGCAGGCGGTTCCCTCGTCCGCCGCCGAAGCGCCAACGCACGCGCCTGGTCCGGGCGGGGTGCAACCCCCGGATCGTGCGCCCAGGACCCGCATCGGCGCGGCGTTTCGCGGCCAGCGCGTCGGCCGCCTGGCGATAACTGCGATGGTGGCAGGTGCGCTTTCGGTGGGAGGATACTTCTGGCTGCGCCCCTTCCATGCCAGCGCCACCGGCGTCGCCTATCCCGCCGGCTGGGACGCGGATATGGAAGATGTCTGGCGTCCGCTGGTGGAGACCAACCGGCCTTTGGTCCTGGCGATCGAAGACCCGCTCTTCGCCGAGCTCAACGGCAGCACCGAAACCTACTTTCGCGACCGCACCCTGAACAACTGGAAGGACATTGCCTCCTCGCCCACGGTCGCCTCGCTGCGTCATGTATTGAAGAGTTCAGCCATCCAACCCAGCCGCCACTTTACCTCGTTCGGTGAGGTCGACGCCTCCTTCATGATCGCCAAGCTCCTGGGCCCGCGCGAACAAAGCCTGTCCGTGGTGCGGACCAGCGACTTCCCCCTGCGCATGTTGGCCGACAACAACGTACTCTTCGTCGGCGTCGAGAACCTCTTCTTCAACGAGCAGACCCAGGCCATGCCCATCGAGGTCCAGCTCCAGCCGGTGAAGGAGGGCATCCGCAACCAACATCCCGCGCCCGGCGAGCCTGCGCTCTTCGCCGACCAGTATTCGACCGCGCCGACCGAAGAGGGCGTGGCCTACGCTCTGGTGACTCATCTGCCCGGACCCCTGCGCGACAGCGATGTAGTCAGCTTCGCCAGCAGCCGGTCCGCGGGATACGTCGGCGCGGTCAAAGCCTTCACCGATCCGGCCTTTGTGCACACCCTCGCTCCTCATCTCCGGCAACTGGGTGGCGGCCGCATGCCCCGCTATTACCAGGTCCTGCTCAGGGTCAAGTTCCAGAAAGAGATGCCCACCGAAATTACCTACATTCTCGCCCGCGAACTCCAATAGCCCAGAAGTGATTTTCCGTTCTGCGCTTTAGAGCCTTCCGCCCCACGTCGCCAGTCGCGCACAACGGAGAACGTATAACTTAGAACATGGCCCGCCCCCCTCGCGACAGCGATACATGTGGCTAACCGTCTCAACCACGCCCGTTGGCACGGCTCAGGTATCCTCTAGCGGGCGCGAGGGAAGGACGAGGGGTGGTCGTGCATGCGCAGTGGTTCCATAACTACTCGGCGGTCGGCAACAGTCTGGGCCTGACTGCGCTCGTGGTGTCGATCCCCGTCGTCTTCCTCTTCTGGGCGCTTTCGGTGTGCAGGATGAAGGGCCACAACGCCGGCGGCATTACCCTACTCCTGACCGTGGCCGTCACCACCCTGGCCTACCACATGCCCGTATCAGCCGCGATCTCGGCTGCCGTGTTGGGCATGCTCAACGGCCTGGTCCAGATCGGCACCATCATCCTCGCCGCGGTCTTCCTCTACAACCTCACCGTCGAGTCAGGCCAGGCCGAGATCAGTATTTGTAAATGAGAGGGATATTACATGGATGAAGCAGGAGTTTATGCTCGCTTGACAAAAATTTTCGACGAGGTCTTTGATGAAGAAATAAAAGTCGTGCCCGAGCTTTCTGCTAAGGATGTTGATGGCTGGGACAGCCTCGCTCATATTCGTTTGATTCTGACGATCGAAAAGCGGTTCGCTATGAAAAGGCCGTGGAATGGAAGGTACTGAGGGAGCGGACCAGCTTAACCATCCCTCAAGCTCCCGGGCGCAGCGCTCTGATCAGCCAAGCGGCCGAGGCCGCAATGGAACAGGAACTAAGTCAGAGCCGGACCAAGCTGAACCAGCGTCCGGGCATGGCTGGTGTTGATGGTGATGCAGGACACGGGGATGCGGCCGTCGGAGGTATTCGAGATGCGTTTGGAGAATCTGCACTGGGCAGAACGCCGCGTCTGGATTCCTTCGGGCAAGACAGCCAAGGCACGCCGCTTCGTGGGAATGACGGAACGGATGCATGAGCTGCTGTCGGCGTGGTGTCTGGGCTCGGAGGACCCGGGTTGGCACTTTCCTAGCCACGGCAAGATGGGTCATCTGGTGTCGATTGCGGGCAGCTTCAAGGCCGCCCGCGATCGTGCTGGCCTCGATACGAGGCTGGTTCTCTGCTGTGCCCGCCATACCTATGGTACGTATGCTGTCCGCGCCACCGGCAATCTGTTCGCGGTGCGCGATCAGACGGGTCATGTCGATATCAAGTCAATGGCACCTTACCAGCACCAGGAGACGGACCAGTTGGTCGTGGCCGTCAACAAGCGCAACGCCGAGCGAGGAGCAATTTCTTCGCTTGGTCACACAAACGGTCACACTAACGGGGTTAAAGCTACAAAAGCCGTATGAACACTGGGGTTGACGAGCACGTTGGTCAGCTCTTAATCGACTGGTCGCAGGTTCGATCCCTGCCGCGTCCACCATTTTTCTCCAACTGTACCGAGTATCTCAGAAGTGGCGATGGTATCCGCCGGGGTCATGAGGCTACCGATTCCTGAAGCGGACACTGCGCGCATTGAAGCCTCCCGGAGAGAGCTTGGCGCCTGGGCACGGACTGTCGGGGCGAACGCGACGATGCATTAGCCGACCCAGGGTACAGAAGTCTCGCAAGCGCGAGGGCTGATTTGACTGAACAGCCGTAGTAACCAGAGCATTGGCAGGGACGCATGGTGTGCGGCTCGCCACGTGTAGGAATGACGGCTGCGACCGACCAAGGCCATCACCCCGCGCCGCCACATTGCGACCGGAGGTTTGGCAATCTGAAACGATTCCGCTATGATTCGTCATTCTTGATGCGAAGAATTTCGCAGCTAGCAGGATCGAAAGATGCTTGAGGTCGCGCGATGTCTCATACAAGGGTCGCCAACCTATCCGCCGTCTCGTGGAGCCTCCATCAATATGCCTCTGGCATTCTTTTTCGCCTGCGCCCTTTCCCTGCCCGGCGCAAACTCCCTGCGCGCGCAAGCAAATCAGCCCAGGCCCGTCCTTCCGCCGGACCACTTCGATCTGCTCCCGCCCGGCAAGGACGCCTATCTCCGCTTCGCCGCGGAGACCGACGCCATGCTCAACCGCGACGTCCTCAACGTCTGGTTTCCCCGCTCCATCGACGACAAGAACGGCGGCTTCTACGCCGACTTCGCGCGCGACTGGCAGCCCACCCCAAGCCACGGCAAGTTCTCTGTCTTCCAGGGCCGCATGACCTGGATCTCCGCCCAGGTCGTCATGCGCCGCCCCGAACTCCGCGAGCAGTACCTGCCCTACGTCCGCCACGGCGTCGACTACCTCCAGAACGTCATGTGGGACAAGCAGTACGGCGGCTTCTACTGGGGCCTCACCGACGACGGCCACATCTCCCCCCAGTTCACCGACGGCAAGCATCTCTACGGCATCAGCTTCTGCATCTACGGGCTCGCCGCCGCCTACCAGGCCACGCATGATCCCCGCGCCCTCGCGCTCGCGCAGCAGGCCTTCCGCTGGACCGACAAGCACGCGCACGACCCCGTCAACGGCGGCTACTTCGAGTGGCTCAGCCGCGACGGCACGCCCATCCAGGCCAAGCCCTACGATCCCGTCGTGCGCGATGGCCCGGTGGGCGGCTTTCCCATCGGCTACAAGTCGATGAACTCCCACATCCATCTGCTCGAGTCCTTCACCCAGCTCTACGCCGTCTGGAAGGACCCCATCCTCCGCCAGCGCGTCGCCGAACTGCTGCACGTCGTCCGCGACAAAGTCTCCGTGCAGCCCGGCGCCATGAATCTCTACTTCACCAACGACTGGCACGCCGTCCCCGAACGCGACTCCTACGGCCACGACATTGAAGCCACGTACCTCATGCAGGAGGCCTCCGACGCCCTCAAAGAACCCGACCCCGGCCACACCGAGCACGTCGGCCGCATGTTGGCCGACCACGCGCTCCAGTACGGCTGGGACGACGCGCACGGCGGCATCTACCACTCCGGCTCCTTCAACGGCAAGCCCGACGACCTGCTCAAAGAGTGGTGGGTCGAGATGGAGACGCTCAACACCCTCCTGCTCCTGCATGAGAAGTACGGCGCGCGGACCGACGTCTACTGGCACGACTTCCAGAAGCAGTGGCAGTACATTCAGCGCTACCAGATCGACTCCGAATTTCACGGCGACTATGAACTCATCAAGCCCGACGGCCAGCCCACCACCACCGGCAAAGGCCGCATGTGGAAGGCCGCCTACCACGACGGCCGCGCGCTGCTCAACGTCAACGAGCGCCTGCGCCGTCTTGCCGCCGCAGTCCCGCCGGCCAACCCCTAAGCCCCAACCGCACTGGAGGAACCACCGATGTCCAAGCCAAGAGGTCCAGCAATCAATCGCCGCGGTCTGCTCAAGTCGTCTCTCTCGCTCGTCGCCGGCGGCGTGCTGGGCCACGCCGCGCGCAGCGAGGAAGCGCTCGCGCAATCGCCGATCAAAAACGTCAACCTCAACTCCAGCCCCTCGACCCTCAAGATCACGGACATGCGCTACACCACCGTGGTCAAGCCCGGGCCCAGCCCGTGCGTCATCATCCGCATCGACACCAATCAGGACGTCTACGGCCTCGGCGAAGTCCGCGACATCGCCGGCTACCAGTACGCCATGGTGCTCAAGAGCCGCATCCTCGGCCAGAACCCGCTCAACATCAACTTCCTCTTCGACAAGATCGCCCAGTTCGGCGGCAACGCGCGCCAGGCCGGCGGCGTCTGCGCCGTCGAGATGGCGCTGTGGGACATCGCCGGCAAGGTCTACAACTGCCCCGTCTACCAGATGCTAGGCGGCAAGTGGCGCGACACCATCCGCATCTACGCCGACACCACCGAGTCGCGCGACCCCAAGGAGTACGGCCTGCGCGCCAAGGAGCGCATCGCCATGGGCCTCACCTGGATGAAGATGGACCTCGGCCTCGACACCCTCAACGGCATCCCCGACACCGTCATGCAACCCGCTGGCATGAGCCGCTGGGAGCTGGGCAACCAGCCCCACCCCTTCACCGGCATCGAGGTCACCGACAAGGGCATCGACCGCCTCTGCGAGTATGTGGCGGCGGTGCGCGACAACATCGGCTACAGCGTCCCGCTCTCCATGGACCACCTCGGCCACATGGGCGTCAAATCCATCATCCGCCTCGGCAAGGCCTACGAAAAATACAACCTGGAATGGATCGAGGATGTGATCCCGTGGTTCTACACCGACCTGCTGAAGGAGATCACCGACGCCAGCCCCACCCCCACCCTCACCGGCGAGGACATCTACCAGATCAGCGACTTCGAAACCCTCTGCACCAAACACGTCGTCGACAAGATCCATCCGGACCTGTCGACCTCGGGCGGCATCCTGCAGACGCACAAGATCGGCGACATGGCCTTCAAGAACGGCGTCCCCATGGCCATGCACTTCGCCGGCACGCCCGTCGCCTGCATGGCCAACGTGCACTGCGCCGCCGCCACGCGCAACTTCCTCGCTCTCGAAAACCACTCGCTCGACGTGCCCTTCTGGCAGGACCTCGTCACCGGCATCGAGAAGCCCATCATCAACCGCGGCTACATCAAGGTGCCGGACACGCCCGGCCTCGGCATCACGCTCAACGACGATGAGATGAAGAAGCACCTTCGGCCCGGCGTCGGCTACTTCGAACCCACGCCCATGTGGAACGAAGTGCAGTCGCTCGACGACGCCCTTTGGAGCTAGCCATTAAAAACGCAGCGGCGGTAGCGTGGCTGCAAGGAGAAGCACGTATGAAGAAGCTATTGCTACTGGCCCTGCTCGCCGGCGCATTCACTGCCGCCCGGCCCGCCCCCGCGCAGGTCAAGATGACCCGCGACCAGATCATGTTCTACACCGCGGACTGGAAGGGCGATCGCTTCCCCGACGGCCGCCCCAAACTTCCCGACGATCTGCTCACGCGCGCCCTCGACGTCTCCATCGAAGATGTCTGGGACTACCTGCGCGGCTCAGGCTATCGCTCCCAGTTCGACTCGGGCTTCCAGATGCTGCACCCGGAGAAACCCTTCGCCGGCCGCGCCCTCACCGCGCAGTACATGCCCTCACGCCCCGACATGACCCGCCCCATCGCCGCCGAAGGGAAGGCCGAGGGCCGCGTCGGCGACAACAATAGCTGGCCCATCAACGAGCTCCAGATCGGCGATGTCTACGTCGCCGACGGCTTCGGCAAAATCGTCGAGGGCACCCTCATCGGCTCCAACCTCGGCAGCGGCATCGCCGCCCACAGCCACACCGGCTTCATCTTCGACGCCGGCATCCGCGACGCCGAGGAGAACCGCGAGATCCCCAACCTCAACGGCATGTACCGCGCCTACGATCCATCCGCCTGGGCCGATATGACCCTCACCGCCATCAACGCGCCCATCAGAATCGGCCGCGCCGTGGTGCTCCCCGGAGACCTCGTCCTTGCCAAATCCGACGGTGTCCTCTTCATCCCCGCCGTCCTCGCCGAAGCCGCCATTAGCAATGCCGAGTTCACCAACCTGCAGGACGCCTTCAACTTTGATCTAAACAAAACCGGCGCCAACGGCGGCGAGTTCGAAGGCGGATGGACCCCGCAAAAATACGCCGCCCTCGCCCAATGGATCGACGCCCACCCTGACAAACTCAAAATGCCCCGCTCCGAGTTCGACGCCATCCTCGCCCGCAAGCAAGCCCCCCGCAGATCACCTTAGAGTCCCGTGAGGCTAACCCGAGAAGGATACGTACCGTAAGATCCGGCGATACCAGCGACGAGTATTGCCTGTCAATGCCGGGATCGATCCCTGTAACATTGCCGTAATCTGCGCCAAGTATCTTCACGGCACATCGTGGTCTGGCGTGGCAGCGAAGGGAAGGTAACCCTCCGCCAAGAAGGCGGGTTAGCGCCAGCCAGGAGAGAGAGCGAACGTGGGATTCTTAACGGAAGAACTTGCCCCGGGTGTCACCAAGGTGGTCCTCGACGGCAGTCTGGACATAGCCGGCGCGGCGGCGATCGATCTGAAGATGAATGTAATCGGTGGCTCCAGCAGGGCTGTGATGATCGACCTGCAGAAGGTCTCGTTTATCGGCTCCATGGGTCTGCGGGCGATCGTCGCGCCGGCGCGGGCAATCCTCAGCCGCAAGGGTAAGATGGTGATTTATCATCCAACGGAGCTGGTGGAGAAGGTGCTCAAGACCAGCGGAATCGATGCCATGATCCCGATCCACCACGACTATCAGGCCGCCCTGGCGGCCTTGCAGTAACCTGGAGCAGGGAGGAACGACGGAGATGACGGCCAACCACATGGACCTGGCCCAGAATCAACTGAAGCATCTGGAACAGCTCGTCCTGGGCAGTCAGCTGTCTGAGATGGAACGACTCCCCCTCTGGGTAGACTCCCTCGCAGCGACCCACGGAATCGATGAGAACGTAAAATTCGCCATCAACCTCTGCCTGGAAGAGGTTGTGTCTAATGTCATTCGCCACGGCTATTCAAACCGAGAGGGGCAGCTCCTGACGGTGAATTGCAGTTCGCCTCGGACCGGCCACTTCATCTTCACGGTCGAAGACGATGCAGCCCCATTCAACCCTCTGGAGGTCACCGTGCCACCTGCGGACGGTCGGCAGGACCAGAGCCAGATCGGCGGCCAGGGCATCCGCCTCCTGCGCGGGTTTGCCGATACACTCGAATATGAGGCTAAACCCAGGGGCAACCGGCTGCGGATCGGCTTCTCCAACGCGGCCAGTGGTTCATCAAACTGGCCGCAATAGTCCTTTACAACTCAAACTGCATCAGCGAGAAGTCGTCATCGAACTCATGCCGCTCCTGCCACCGTCGGGCCGCGTCAACAGCATGGTCGAGCGCACCCGCCTCCGGCGCCGTCGAGGCCAGAATACCGGCGAACTGCTCGAGAGACAGCATGTCCTGCCTCGCGTTGAAGACCTCATAGCATCCATCCGAAAACACAAACAGCTTCGTTCCGGGAGCCAGCGTCGCACGGCAGTCGATGTAGTTGGCGAAGGGCAGCGCCCCAATTATCATGCCTGACGCCGCCAGCTGGGTGACCGACCCATCGGGCGCGATGCTGATAGCTGGTGGGTGCCCGCCCGACGCGTAGACGATCTCGCGCGTCTCCGTGTCGTAGATCGCGTAAAAGATGGTGAAGTATTTGCCGCTGTGCTCCTCCATGGGATAGGCGCGATTGAGGCCCTTCAGCACCTGCGATGGAACGCTGAAGTCTGTGTCCGGCAGGCTGCGGTTGCGAATGGTGTTGATAGCGGAGACGGACAAAAGCGCCGCGCCCACACCGTGGCCGCAGACATCCAGTAGGTAAATGGCAAGCTGGTGCGGCGAGATCCAGTGGTAGCCGAACGAGTCGCCCCCGAGCGAGGACGACGTAATAAACCGCCAGTCCGCCGGCACCGGACTGCCCGGCGGCATCGCCGCCGGCAGCAGCGACTGCACATAGCTGGCCGCCTCGGCCAGCTCCCGCTCGATTACCTTCTGCTGCGCCTCAAGCGCGGAGAACGCCTCGTCACGCTCCAGCCGGCTGATGTACGCAGCCGAGTGATAGCGGATGCGCGCCACCACCTCAAGCTTGTCAGGCAGCTTCACCATGTAATCGTTGGCGCCCGCGGCGAACGCCTCCGCCTTGGTGGTGGGTTCCTCCTTAGACGACAGCACAATCAGCGGCGTATTGGCCGTCGCGGGATTCGCGCGAAACGCCCGCACCATCTCGATTCCATCAACGCCCGGCATGATGAGGTCCTGCAGGATAACAGTCGGCTCGAAGGCCGCAGCCTCGGCCAGCGCCGCGGCCGGGTCCGCGCAGAAGCGATACTCCAACCCCGGGATGTCCAGCAGCATGCGCCGGATCGACTCGCCGACGATCCGCTGATCGTCGACCAGAAGCACCTTGACGTTATGTTCCTTCAGAGCGATGGACGTGGTCTTCATGGCAACTCGGAAGCTCCTTGCGATTCCTTAGAACGCAATCCTTGCACGAAACCCGGCGAAATTGTCCCGGCGCAATCCTCAGCCCAAATAGCCCGCACCGCCCATCCTAACCCCGACTGGCGGAAAGTGCCTTGCCTGGGCTAACCGCGTTCAGCACTGCTCCCACGATGCGAGGCCCAATGGCCCCAATCGGCAGCACCTCGGCGGCAGCCTTCAGCTCGACCGCGGCCTTCGGCATCCCATAGACCACCGAGCTGGCGGCATTCTGCGCGATGGTCAGCGCGCCCGCGGTGCGCATCGCCAGCAGGCCCTCCGCGCCATCGCGTCCCATTCCGGTGAGCAGCACACCGACGCGCAGCGCGCGATGCGGCCCCGCCAGCGAGCTGAACAATGCGTCGGCGGAGGGTCGGTACGGCGTATCGCGCGGATGCTGCGTGTAGCGCAGCAGCCCGTCCTGGTCGTAGACCAGATGATCGGACGACCCAGCCAGCCAGATGCCGCGCGCGGAGACAGGTTCGCGATCGCGTGCGATCCGCACCGGCAACGCGCTGTGATGCTGCAGCCATTCGGCGAGCGCCGGGGCAAATTGCGGGTCGACATGCTGCGCGATCAGTACCGCGCCGGGAAAGTCCGCGGGCAGATGCGAGACCACTTGCGCCAGCGCCTGTGGCCCGCCGGTCGAGGCGCCAATGGCGACGATGGGCAGCCGGGAGTTGTCCTGGCCCTGTCGCGAGCCCTTGCGCGGCGGCGGCTGTACAAGCGGCCCTTTTCCGTGCGCCGGCTCCACCAGCCGCGCCACAGTGCGCAGCTTCTGCAACAGTGGCTCCGCTCCGGCCATGTCCCCGCTGGGGCCGAGCGTGGGCGTGTTGACCGCGTCCAGCGCGCCGTACCCCATGGCTTCGAACACCAGGTCCCGGTTCCCGACTGTCGTTGCAGTCACCACCACAATCACGCAGGGCGCCTTTTCCATCATCTCCCGCGTGGTCTCAGCGCCGTCCATTCCCGGCATAATCAGGTCCATCAGCACGATGTCCGGACGCTCGGCCTGCGCAAGGCTCACCGCCTCGTCGCCGGAGTAAGCCGTCCAGACGACGGCGAAATCGGGCTGCTCGGCCAAGATGCGGCGCAGCACCTCAGCGGCGGCCCTCGAATCGTTGACAATTCCGACTTTCATGCTCGTTCGTTTATACAGAATCGGCCCTCCACCTGCCGCCGCCGGTTTACTCCGCGGCATCGGCGGCCCCAATCAGATCGACCACGGCCTGGCGGAAGTTCTCGTTCTGGAAGTCGCCTTTGGTCAGGTAAAAGTCGGCCCCGGCATCCAATCCACGCCGTCGGTCCTCATCGCGTCCCTTGTAGGAGAGGATGATCACCGGCATCCGCGCCAGCCGCGCGTTGGCCCGCACCTTGGTCACCAGCTCGATGCCGTTCATCTGCGGCATATCGATGTCGCTGATCAGCAGATCGTAGTCGTTCAGCCGCAGCAGGTTCCACGCCTCCTGACCGTTCTGCGCCGTGGTCACCTGGTAGCCCGCGCGCACCAGCAGACGCCGCTCCATCTCGCGCACGGTGTGCGAGTCGTCCACCACCAGAATGTGCGGCGCGGAGGATTCACCGCCCGCCTCGCCGCCGGTTGACGCTGGACGCCCCAGCGCGGTCTGAATCAGGTCTTCGACATCCAGAATCAGCAGTGGCAGTCCGTTCTCATCGAGCGACGCCGCGCTGACGCCCGGTATCTTGCCGAGGCGTGGGTCCAGACGGCGCACCGGCAGCTCAACCTCATCGACCAGTTGATCGACCGCGAACGCGAGGCCGCCGCAGAGCAGCACAGGAATCGCGCCCGACGGCAGCGGTCGGCTCGACAGCCCCAGCAGCGGCCCCAGCGCGACGACCGGAACATGCGCGCCGTTGAACTCGACCGTCGGAGCAGATGCACTATCGGCAGCTGCAACAAGCTCAAGATGAGCGACCCGATCGATGCGCACCAGAGGCACGGCGTAGAGCTCGCCCTCCACTTGAATTCGGATGACGCGAACGACGGAGCGCGTCACCGGCAGCGTCAGCCGGAAGGTCGTGCCGGCGTTGGGCTCGCTGCGCACCACCACCGAACCGCCTGCCTCCTGCACCATCGACTGCACCACATTCAGGCCCACCCCGCGCCCGGAGACCGCACTGACTGACTCGCGCGTGCTGAAGCCGGGAAGGAAGAGAAACTCCAGCAACTCTCCGTCCGAGAGCCCAGCCGCGGTCTCCTGCGTCACCAGGCCACGCGACACAACCCGCTCGCGCAGCTCGTCCGGATAGACGCCGCGCCCATCGTCCTGCACGGTAATAACGAGCCGCCCATTCTCATGCCGCGCGTGGATGCGCAGCCAAGCCTCGGCCGACTTGCCCCGCGCGGTTCGCTCCTCCGGCGTCTCAATGCCGTGGTCGATCGCGTTCGTAATCAGGTGCGAGACCGGCGCCTCCAGCCGCTCCAGAATGTCCCGGTCCACACGCGTACTCTCGCCCATTACCTCCAGCCTCACCTGCTTCCCCAGCTCACGCGCCGTATCGCGCACCAGCCGCGAGGCTGCGCGGATGCCCTCCGAGAACGGACGCAGCCGCCCGGCCAGAACGCTGCGATACAGGTCTTCGGCAGTGCGCTCGTGCGCGCGCGCAATCTGGTCGAACTCCGCAATGTCCACCGCCATCGCCAGCGCCTGGCGGTCCATCTCCCTCAGCGCGGAGTCCCTCTGTATCTGCCCCGAGGCCGGGTCCTCCAAAACCTGCACAGCCCGCGCGATGGCGCGCCGCCGCCGCTCGAACTCATTGGCGTAGCCGGCCAGGGTCCGCGATGCCACCAGCGTCTCCGACGCCATCGACATGATCTTGTCGAATCGATCGGCGGCAATACGGATGTGACGCTGCGGCCCGCGCTGCTCCCCCGGCACATGCTGCGCGAAGATGTCGTCCTCAGGCTCCGCAATCGGCGGTTCCGCACCCGATGGCTCCGCGTCGTGTGCAGCTGGCGGCTCGGCCTGTGATGCCGCGCTCTGGGCAGCTTGCGCGCCGGAGGTCTGCTCCGCCTGAGTCGCGGCCTCCGCGCCAAAGGTCGCGATGAACGCCTCGATAGCCGCGGCATTGGCCTCAAACCACCCGGACGTCTCGCTCTCAGGGACCGCTTGCAATCGGGCCAGCCAGTCGGTCGCCGTGAGCATTCGGTCGACCTCAGCCGCATCCAGCGTCCGGCCCTGCTGCGCGGCGACGAAGCGGTCCTCCACCACATGAGTCAGGTTCACAATCGAATCCAGTCCAACGATCCGCGCCGCACCCTTCAGCGAGTGGGCCGCACGCATCAGCGCCTCCAGCGTCGCCGTCGTCGCCGCCCCCGACTCCAACTCGATCAATCCGCTCTGTAGCACGCGCACCTGCTCCTCCGCCTCCATGCGAAAGAGGTCGAAGAGCGAGAAGTCTTCGAGTCCGTTGCTCATCGGGCCTCGCAGTGCGAATTGGAAGTACGCATTCTCATAGCCTCATGCAGTCGCCAGCGTGATCTGGCGAAAGAGCACCTCATGATCGAGCAGATAGAAGACACCTGAATCGTCCACCACGCTGCCCGCGATCCATTGCCGGGCAATCGCCGCCGGCAAGTCTGCGTACTCAGCCGCGCCGGAACGAACGCCCAGCACGCCATCGATGGGGACCGCCCAGCGCCGCCCCGTGGACTCCTCAAGGATAAGCGTGCGGCCCGCGGTCGCAGTCTGTTCGCCGCTCGAAGGCAAATCCAGAATGCGAGAGAGCGAGCAGCACGGCAATATCTCCCCGCGAAACGCAGCCACGCCCAGCAACACCGTTCCGCTGCGGTGCGGAATGCGCGCGATGTGCAGCACTGGCGCGACCGCTGAAGCCACCCGCGTCGGCAGCGCCAGTCTCAGTTCGCCCAGTTGGAAGATCAGGATCGAGCCTACGCGGGTCGCCGCTCCAGCCGCCGACTCTGCCTCCAGCGCCCGCAGTTCATCGCGGTAACCCGGCGGCATCGGACGGTCGAAGAGGCTCGCAACCCTTGGCGTAGTGGGAACGGCTTCGCTCATGCGTTCTCCTTCACGGGCGCAGCCTCAGCCGCCGCCGGTCGCGGCAGCCGGTGGCGCAACACGCGGTCGCGCAGCGCCCGCCGAATCCGCAGGTTCGGATGTTCACTCCACAACAGCTGCAACAGCTCCAGCGCAGGCAGCAGGTTGGGCGCAAGATACAGCGCCTGCCGGCAGCGACGCTCCGCCTTGGCCAGCTCCCCGCGCTGGCGATGCTCCAGCGCGCGCTTCAACAGCTCCGTCGCAGCTTGGCCGTCGTTCCCCTCCACCTCAGGCGACCGGGCATGGCCGCCCTTGCCGCTCGCAGCCGTCGTCGCCCATCCATCGCGCAGTCGCGGGACCGCAGCCCTCGCCGCCGCCGTGCGTGGCCGAAGCTCCATAGCAGCGCTCGGCGCTCGATGCACGAACGCAAAGGAGGCTGCGGGACGCACCGGGGCAAACAGCGGATGAAGCTCTTTGACTCGGTCCGCCGTCCCCAAAAACATCCGTCCGCCCGGCAGCAGCACAGCAGAGAGGGACTGCGCGAGCGCAGCCCGCGCCGCTGGCGCAAGATAGATAAATAAATTCCGGCACAGGATCAGGTGATACTGCGGCGCGTCGCCCAGAGCCCCCATCTGTGCCAGATTGCGCCGCCCAAACCGCACTCGCTCGCGCAGCACTTCATGGACAATCCAGTGGCCGCCCTGCCGCTGCGCACACGCGTGCTGCAGCTCCGCGGGAGCGTGGCTCAGCGTTCGCTCCGGATACACCCCGCGGCGCGCAATCTCCAGCGCCAGCGGCGAGATATCGAACGCATCGATCAGAAACCGCGCCGGCGCCAAGCCCACCAACTGCAGTATTGCGGCCAGCGAGTACGCCTCCTCCCCAGTGCCGCATGGGGCCGAGAGGATGCGCAGCGGCCCCGAGTCGCCGGCCGCAAGCTGCGCGATCGCGTGGCGAATGTGGTCGAAGACGACCAGGTCGCGAAAAAAGCGCGTCTCGCGCACCACCACCTCATCGATCAGCGTATCCATCTCCGCAGGCGTCTCTTCCAGATGCGCGGCATACGCCGACGCGTCGGGCAGATTCAGAAGGCGGCAGCGCGACCCGATGATCCACTGCAGGCGTTTGGCGTCCAGTCCACGCGGATCGACGCCGATGGCCGCCTGGAGACGATCGGTGACAGTCTGCACGACGATGGGGCTGGCCTTCATTCGCCGGACGCGGGCTCTCCTGGAACTGGTGGAATCAGAGTGTAGAGCATCGGCAGGTAGGTATCGAAATCAAGGGGCTCCACGGAGACGGCGCCCAGCGCGATTGTGTCCGTCACCCCCGCCGCCAGCAGTCCAATATAGGGCGTCGGCGACCCCGGCGCGGCCCGAACGACCATGATGCGGCTGCCGAATCGCTCCGGCGTTGGCTGGTCGCAGACAACAAGATTCAGGTCGAAGACCGGCACCAGTTCGCCGCGCATCGCGAGCCAGCCGAGGAAGTAATCCTCCGGTTCGCCGATCAGCGTTGCGTACCCCGCGAGGTGGTGCATGCGATGGAGCGGAACCGACCAGGTCCCCGAAGAGAGCGCGAACCGCAACGCAATGCCCGACTTGGGCACATCCGGCGTACTCGTCGGGCTGTGGCCATGGGTCTCGGCGCTCATTGCGTCAGCTTCCTCCGTCTGGCGTTCGTCGGTGCGCAACAGCCGTTAGGAGGCCCGGCGGCTCAGGGCGCTGGCGCGGTCCGGATACACGTCTAGGCGCGAGGGAAACCCCGAGATCTCCAGCACCTCCATCACCGGCGCCGGCACACTGAAGACGCCAACCCTGCCACCATTCTCCTCCGCATGCTTCACCAGATGCAGGATCGACCGCAACCCCGCGCTGCTGATGTAGCTGACCCCGGACACGTCCAGCAGAATCCGCGCGCGCGATTCGGCAAGCACCGGCGCAACCCGCTGGTCGAACAGCGGCGCCGATACAGTGTCCAGCCGGCCGGAGACGCCAATCACCAGGACCCTGCCGAGCTTCTCAATCGAGACTTCCATCTGCGCTGTCGACATATTCACCCGCAAGATACGACTCAATCAACTTCAACTCGACTACGGCAGCGGGCCCGCCTCGCCATTCTTGGCGTGGATGATCCGCTCCTTCAGGATGCGTACCGCCTCGTGCAGCTGCACACTCACCTCGTTCAGATCGTTCACCGACTCCGAGGTCTGGCGGCCCATCTCAGTCAGTTGCCACATCGCGTCCGATATCTGCTGTGCGCCCTCGCTCTGGTTCTGCATCCCCTCGTGCACCGCCTCATAGCGCGGCACCATGGATTCGACGCGCTGGATGATGTCGCCAAACTGCCCGCTGATGCTCTCCGACGCATGGATGCCGCGCTCCATGGCGTCAGTCAGCTCGCGGGTCTGCGCCACCCCGCTCGAGACCGCCTCCTGCATCGCCTCCACCATCTGCTCAATCTCCATGGTAGCCAGCGCGCTCTGGTCGGCCAGGCGGCGAATCTCCCGCGCCACCACGGCGAATCCCGCGCCGCCCTCGCCCGCCTTCTCCGCCTCAATCGCCGCATTCAGCGAGAGCAGGTTGGTCTGGTCGGCCACCTTGGTGATCGCCGTAACCACAGAATTGATCTTGTTCGCCTTGTCGCGAATCGTCGTCAGCTTGTCCGTAATCGTATGCGTCGCGCTGGAGAGCGACTCCATCGACGAGCCCAGCCCCTTCAACCCGCGGCTGCCCTCGTTGGCCACCGTGCTCGTCTTTTCCGCGTCCTCGGCCAGCTGCTCCATCGCGCGCAGCAGCTCCTTCGAAGTCGCCGAAATCTGATTGACCGCGGTCGCAATCTCGTTGCCCGACGTATTGATGTTGGCCACATTCGACGCCTGCTGCCGCGCGCTCGAAGCGATCGATGTTGCGTTCGACGTTAGCCGGATCGTCAGGTCCGCCATCGGATCGATCAGCCGCTTACTCAGGCGCAACGCCACAAACATCGCCAGCGCAAGCGCGACAATGCCGATCAGGAAAGTCTGCCACAACAGCTTGCGGAAGCCCGAATCCACGCTGTCGCTCGCCAGTTTCAGATCGCGCGAGTCCGCGATGATCGCAATCGCCCAGTCGAACGGCTCAAAATAGGTAAACCGTACCACCACATCCGCGCCCGTCGCGTCATCGTGAATCTGCGTCGTCTCATCCACCTGCTTGTCCTGGATGGTCAGGCTCTTCTCCAGGATCACTGGGAACCAGCGCGCCATCGTCGCCTTAGCAATGCCGGTCGGCTCAATCAGCAGCTTGCCGCGGTCGCGCCCATGCACATAGAACACCGCGACCGAACCATTCGCCCCAACATAGTTCCCCGCCAGTTCCTCGCGCAGCGAGCGGATGCCGCCGTTGTCCATCCCCTCGCACACCATCCCAAAAACATCGCCGCCCTTCTCGCGCAGCGGATCGCACACCACCGTATTCCAACCGCTCTGCAGATAAAGCCGCCCCTTATAGACGTTGCCCGCAAGAATCGTCTGCAGAATCGGGTTCTGCTCGTCGTTGGGCAGCCGCGCCGGAATGTAGCTGCCGAGCTCCGTATGCGCGCCAATCTCCGCCGACGCGCCGGCCACCTGCATCATGTCGCCTTCGGGGTTCATCCGTTCGAACAGCACCGTGCCCCGCCCAGTCGCCGCGCTGATCTCCTTCAGCGGCCCCGAGCCCCCGTCCGGCGTCGCCTGCCACGCCCCGATGCGGATCGCCGGAATGCTCACCGCCGAGATCGCCTGCGTTTCCTCGTTCGAAGCCTGCCACATCGCCCTTCCGCCACCTAAATGCGCGCCGCCATCCTTCTCCAACATCAGGCGCGCGGTCTGCATGTCGGCCTCCAGCGTCTCCATCACGTAGCCGTAGGTCACCACCGAGGTGTTCCATCCGTGGATGCAGGCGCGCGAGGTACGCTCAGCCATAAACCGCGTCAGCTCCGCGCCAACCAGCTTCGCTGTGCTGTGCGAGGTCGCCCAGATTAGCAGACCAAAAACTACGGAACAGACCAGCGCGGGAATAATCGCAAGTCCGGTGATCTTCGTGCGCAGCGAGACCCAGTTCGTCGAAATCGGGATCATGGAGAGCAACTCGGTAGGATTTCTGGATGCGATTCATAGTACATCCTCGCGCGCAGAGCTCGGACTTCTCCCGGCCATTTATCGAAAATTCACAATCTCCGTCAGCCCGGCGGTTCGAGAACCTCGCATCGGGAATTACCCTCCTCCAGGCCGGCGCACCCGCCTGCGCAGCTCCGCCAGCGGATAGAATGTGCCGCGCCAGGTGACGCCACCTCTCGCCAGGGTGACCCCCGTCGACCGTAGCATTGAGTAGATCACCACCGCGCCGGCCACCGGGAAAAGTGCGGCATAGCCCAACGAAATCCCGCTTGTGCGGCTGGACAAGACATAGAAGCCCGCAACCGGCGCAAGCGCCAGCACCGCTGGGATGCGCGCTCCGGGCACCGCGAGAAAGGCAACCGGCGCAACCGACATCAGTCTAAGGCCCGAAGCCGCCGCCAGCAACAGCCACCAGCGAAACCCAAAGACCGCGAAGATGTTCTTCGTCATCCCGCGCACAATGCCAACCAGACCTGCCGCCCAGTGCAGGCTCACCATCCCCGGAGCAACAGCAACGCGCTGGCGCAGCCCCGCTTGCTTTACTCGCCGGCCAAGTGTCATGTCTTCACCTATCTCCATGGGAAACGCGTCGAAGCCGCCAATCTTCTGGTACGCCGCCGTGCGAATTAAATTAAACGCCCCGACGCCAATCGCATCGCGCGCCCGCCGGTCCTGCACCCTCCACGTGCGCACCCCCCACACGCTCATCACCTGTACGTAGCTGAGTATCATCCCCTCGCCGAACGACCTTACGATCATCGTGGGAAGGACTACAAGGTGGTCGGCTCCGCTCGTCTCCGCCTCGGCTAGCGCCCGGCGAAGAACCTGCTAATGAAAACCACATCTGCGTCCGTGAAGAGCAGATAATCCGGCGGCGAGTCCAGTGCGGCGCCTTCGGCAATCGCGCGCCTCGCACCCAGCGCCATGGCATGTGTCTTACCCAGCCACCGCGGCGGCAGATCTGTGATGTGAATCGCCTTCAGCCTGGTCGGATTCTGCGTAGCCAGCACCTCGATGATTTCGCGAGTCGCGTCGTCCGAACGGTCATCAACGGCGAGAATGTACAACTCCGGACAATCCTGATTCAGCAACGATTCTAGACATGCGCCAATCATCGCCGCTTCGTCTCGTGCCGGCACGATCACGGTCAGCCGCGGCGCACTCACGGCATCGCGGTCAATCCGAGCCTCCGCAAGATTTGGAATCGTAGGCAGCCCATGCATCGCCTCCAGCAGCCTGGAGAGCCAAGCGAGTGCGACGAACCACGCGCCGATCTGCATGCCTAAGTGCATCAGCGGGAGCGCCGGGTGGAAAGATTGCGTGAAGCCGTTAGCCATGGACCGACGCGGCGCTTCCCTGCCCGCGCTCCGGCGCCGACCGCGCCCCAAGAAAGAGCAGACCGGTTGCAATCAGCATCGTCAAGAGCGTCAGGCCCAGCCCCGTCGCAAGCGTTGAGCGATCGCTGACCATGCCGATCAGCCGCGGCGATGGCGTATCGCCAAGCGCGTGGATCAGGAAGAGCTCCATTGCAATCGCCGTCGCTCGTACCGTTGCCGGTACTGCATTGACAATCGCCGCATTCAGCGGCCCAGTTCCGAGGAAAATGCAGAACATGGCAACGCCCAGCGAAGGCAGCATCGTTGCGCGCGGCCCGAAGAAACAAGTCACGCCAAACGGCACCGTGATCAGCGCCGACCACGCCGAGATGAGATACAGCGCGCGGTGGTTCGTGCGCAGCCAGAGCTGCGCGATCCATCCTCCAACCGCCGTGCCGCCCAGCCCCGCACCCGCCGTGATCCCGCCCAGCGTTAGCCCCACCGTCGATGGGGAAAAGCCGGAGCGCTGCAGAAAACTCGGCATCCATGCCGAAATCCCACCCAGCGAGAATGTCACCATCGCCATCCCCAGCGTCGCATAAAGATACGGCGCGTTAGTCGCCAGCGAGAGCACATGCGCCTTGCTGGCCCGCGCGTGCCTCGTACCCTGTGGCCGCTCGTGCGTCGCATCCGACGCCCCACGCTCCGGCTCCTGCAGTAGGAAAAGGACCAACGCCGCAATCAAAAATCCCGGCACAGCAGAGACAAAGAACGGCATGCGCCATCCATAGTGCGCGCCCACAATCTCGCCGATCAGATAGCCCAGCGCAGCGCCCACCGGGATCGCCGTATAAAAGATCGTCAGCACTCGATTGCGCTCCTCCTCAGGATAGAAGTCCGAGAGCAGCGCCGGCGCGTAGATCCCGAAGCTCGCTTCGCCAATCCCCAGCACCGCATGGCGCAGTAGCAGCGAGGCGAACGCATGCACCGTCCCGGTCAGCACATTGATCGCCGAGATCAGCAGCGCACAGCCCACAATCAGCGGCTTACGCGGAAAACGATCGCCCAGCCATCCAGTCGCCGGCGCGGCGCACATATAGGTGAGGAAAAACCAGAACGTCAGCGACCCAAGCGCCGTGTCCGAAACGTGGAACTCGCCCTTCACCTGCTCCTGCACGCCGGGCAAAATATACCGGTCGATGTAGTTGACGAAGTTCAGTGCGGTCAACAAAGCCAGCGCGGTGGTCGCACCGGCAACGCGCGCTGCGCCGGGCTTCGATTGGGCCGGGGAAGGCATCTCTGGCGAGGATAGCAGGGGCATACCCACAACTGTGTCCGGGGTCACAGCGCCGCGGCGCGGAACCGCGCGAAACTTCTTGACGGAGGAGATTCTATGAAGGACTTTCGCGAGTACTGGACCTTTCTGGCAATCCGCGGCGCGGTGACAGTGGTGGCTGCGATGATCATCGTCGCGACGCCGTTCGGCGCAGCGTGGATCATCACCATCCCGGTGGCGCTGGCGCTCACCGCGGATTGCCTGGCAGTCTACAGCATCTTCGATGGTGCCGTCCTGATTCTCCTCAACCGCCTGCTGCCAACCCGCGCAAGGCGGCGCAATATGCTGTTTGCCGAGACGGTGGTTGGGGTGGTTGCGGGCACGCTGCTCTTCTTCATCGTCTACGACCTCCTTAGCCTGAAGGCGCTGGTGTGGGTCATCGCCGCACAGTTCGCGGCCGGCGCGGTGGTGGAGTACTTCATCGCGCGCGACACCCACTGGCAGTACGGCTGTCTCTCTTGCTATTCCATCTCGATGGTCATGGCTTTCTGCGCGGCGGCCCTGCCCTTCGCCGGCGGCCTCGGTGCGGCACAAATCACCGAGGCCGCCGGCGGCTGTATCGCGTTCTATGGCCTAAGCCAGTTCGTGATTGGGGCAAGGATGTTGTTCGTGGAGTACCGGGCTGAGCGTCCCGCGCCGGGGATGTCTCAGACATGGCGAGAGGCGCTGACCGCACCAGCGGAGAGAACAACGGAGATCTCCGCTCACCACGCAGTTCATGTCTGACTGACAAGAACGGCGAACATGGCGGCCGGTTGAGCTCTACATGCCTGAGCCGGCCGGGCCCTTCGAGTCTTCGGGCCTCGGGTAGCTCGCTTCGACGATGGTCGATATGCCGCCGCGGGGACGAAAGTCACCCACCACCTTGGCCCACACCGGGTCGCATGCGCGCACCACATCGTTCAACACCTGGTTCACGATGTTCTCCTGGAAGATGCCAAGGTTGCGATAGGTGAAGAGGTACTCCTTCAGGCTCTTCAACTCGATGCACAGCGCACGCGGCATATAATGGATTGTGATGCGGCCAAAATCGGGCAGCCCGGTCTTGGGGCAGACCGAGGTAAACTCCGGGTCGTCGATGAGGATCTCGTAGGCGCGGAACTGATTGGCCCAGGTGTCGATCGGGGGGAACTTCGCGTCCAGGCCTGCGGCAGCATGGGAATCGGTGTAGCCGGTCGTCTGCGTGGTCATCGGGCTATTTCCAGCGGCTCTAGTCGCGGCGTCCAAGCGTGGGGCGGTCGTCGCTGGTGGAGGAGCCGTTGGTGGAGTTGGGGTCGTTGTTGGTGCCGCCGGCTCGACGTAGGGTGGGCTCGTTGCCCTTGCTCTTGTCGTTTAGCTTGCGTTTGTTCTCAATGCGCGCCAGACGGTCCTTGATGTCCTCAAACTCGCTGGTCGTCACAACGTAGTCCGGCCGCGGCGGCATGATGGTCGCGATCTCCTCCTCAGAGTGGGCGATGCGGTCCGGCGTCTGGGGATGGTCGGCGAAGACCTTGGCCAGGGTACCCGGCTTGTGCTTCTCCAGCGCGTCGATCTTCTCGAAGAACTGAATGAAGGCCTGCGGGTCGTAGCCCGCCTTGTACATGTACTGCAGGCCTAGCCAGTCGGCCTCCGCCTCGTACTCGCGGGAGAACTCTAGGAAACTGAGCGGGATGGCGAGCTGAGACAACTCATAGATGCCATAGCCAGTCCAGGAGCCGTAGGTGACCATGATGAGCGGGATCTCCCCGATCTGCATGTAGTTCATCTTGGTCAACTCACGGGCGGCGTGGTGGGCGCAGACATGCGCAGTCTCGTGGGCCATGACTCCGGCCAACTCCGCCTCCTCGTCGGCGGCCATGATCAGACCCGAGTTCACATAGAAGAAGCCTCCTGGCAGCGCCATGGCGTTGATCTCGTCTGAGTCGATCACTTTGATGGTGAAGGGCACCTTGCAATCCGAGTTTTTGACGATATTCTGGCCAACGCGGTTGACGTACTCGACGACCACCGGGTCGGTCACCAAGTGGGCCGATTTCTCAATCTCCATGGAGTACTGCTTGCCGTTGCTGATCTCCCAATTGGTCGAATACCAGTTGCCCAGGCCACGACCGCCAATGTTGCGCGTGCCGATGGCGCCCACGTCATCCTCGCTGCCCTTCTTGATGTGCGGGTCAAGGGCTTCGCCCGGCGACGGCAGAACGTCGGTCTTGGCGGTGTCGGCTTTGGCAGGAGGTTTGCCGGAGTCGGCATTGGTCTCGCCGGAGCGCGGCGTGTCCGGCTTGGATGCGTCAGATTTGCCATCGGGCTGCGACGAAGCGTCCGCCGGGTGCGCGGATGCCGGCTGCGCAGGGCTTGCGGCAGCTCCCCCGTTCGGGGTAGACGGGTTGGTCGCTGTGGTAGAGGCCGCCGCGGGACCCGAGGACGATTGGCCCTGCTGGGCGTAGGAGATGGAAGCGAATACAAACAGAGCCGCGAGGCAGGTGATAGGACGCATGGGGGTTCTCCCGAGAGACAGCGCTCCCTGCGGACGGGCGCAGCTCAATACATCGTTAGACGTAGTATGTACCTTTTCGCTGGCTCGCGCACCGTCCGTGCGCAGTGCGGAGTTCCGAGGCGCATGTGCGGCATAGATCGACATTGATGGAGCACCCCCCCAAAAAACCTACTTAAAGTCCCAAGATCCTGAAAACAAAAGCATTCGAGTGCTCCAAAGTCCGGCTGGAGTCCGAACCAGGTCGAGACTTGGTCCCAGGCCGAGCCGGCTCTCCACGAACCACAATTGATCCCGGCGCTGCGCGCGCGGGCTCAATTCCGCCCCTCCCCCAATTATACGTCGGGTTGTCAAGTGCGGATCGCCAGGTAGAGCCGGTTCGCCGCTCGGTGGACCTCACGGCGCCGGAGCCTTAGCTTGACCCCGCTGCAGCGGCTGGGTACGGTGTGGCTCATTCTGCGCAGGCCGATGGGCAATCTTCGACGTGAATGCTCCGAGCCGTCACCATGTGCTGTAGATGGTGCCATCGGTGGAGACAGCCTGGGAGCTGGTATGAACGTCATCTATGCCTGCGTCAGTCTCATCGACCGTGGACATCATGTCGGATTGAGTCGTGACCCAAGTGTCGGTACGACGGGTGACGGGATCCACAGGGATGGCCTTGAGGTACCCGGCGGTGACCAGGTCGTCGAGCGATTGCGGTGCCTTCTGCTTGTCCACGGTGTAAGAGCCGATGGCGCTGCGCATTACTTGAAGGTCCTCGCGCAGGACGGCCTCCCTCGCCGCCTGCACGTTGCGCGTGTAGGCCGGGATGGCCATGGCGGCAAGGGTTGCGATGATCGCCAGCACAATGAGCAGTTCAAGCAGGGTGAAGCCGGACTCGGACTCGGCGGCGTCACTCCCGGGTGCCGGCGGCGAGACATTGGGCACTCGTCTGCGGGCAGCTCCTGCGTTCCACCCATCGCTTTGCGATGAATGGGGCACCCTCTCGATCAGGGCCGTATCAAATCGGATTGGGAGCCGATTCACCATGTGCTGTACTTCGTCCCGTCGAGCGCGGTGCCGTCGCTCTTGGTATAGACGTCAAAGACGTTCTGGCCACCCCAGGAGCTGGAATCTGCATCGTCCTGGTTGGAGCGCAGCCCCCAGTCGGTCGACTTGGTCATGGGGTCAACCGGAATGGCGCGCAGGAACCTGACCTTCTGGTCCTGCACCGCAACCCCGTCGACTAGAGTCTGCAAATCCGGGGGATAGCCCAAGCTGTCGACCTTGATCTGAATGCCACCGCGATCTGCGGCGTCCTTGTAGCGGTCGATGGCATCGCGCATCTCCCACAGGTCGCGACGCAGCTCGCGCTCCTTCTCACGCTTTACCGTAAAGCGCGCCAGAGGCAGGGCAGCTGAAGCGAGGATGCCCACAATCGCAACCGTGATGATCAGCTCGACGAGGGTGAGTCCGGCCTCGGTCGCTAGGCTCGAGGTCCGGGGTTCGGGGTTCGAGGAACCGCTTCCCCGCCCTCTGAAACTCGACCCTTGTCCCCTGGACCTCACGTCTCTCCTCACTTCACATGCACCACGCCCTGGGCACCGACGGCGGGCAGGCTGAGCATGGAGCTGTTCTTCGCTCCAACCTTGACCAGGGCGATGTTGGAGTCTCCCGCGGCGAGTGCCTTGAAGGTGAGGATGCAGACCTCCCCTTGGCCATCGACCCCGGAGACGCCGGGCGGCCGCGAAGCGGAGATGGTGACCAAGCCATTGCCTTCATCGCGGTGTACCAGCGCCACCGGCTGGCCGTCCCCGCCGAGCAGGCCACCGGCGTCTACGTTGACCAACTGCAGGACCTTGGGATCAAACTGCACCTGTACTGGGACGGAGTAGACGTCGTGCCCATTGGCCAGCGCGATGCTGGCGCGGAAGGTGCTGCCGACGGTCTGCGTGGAGTTGAGGGGCAGCACGGCGAACTCAATGGGCGGACCCGCCGGCGCCGCAGGCTGGGCGCCTGCCCGGGCGTTTGCGCCAGGAGGCATAGGCGGCATGGCCTGCTGCTTCATCTGCTGCACCATGGCGTTGGCGGCGTTGGCGGCACTGGTGGTGGAGGCTGGCGCTGGGCCGGGCTGGACCGACGTATCGGGCTGAAGCGCCTCCTGGGCGTTTGGATCACGACGAATCTCGATGTCGATCGACGTGCCGCTATCGATCGCGCGGGTATTCAGGCGGGTCAGCACGGACTCGCGCACGATGTGCGGGATCAGGATGAAGACCACCTCATCCTGGTCAGTCTCCTTATAGATGGAGCCAAAGAAGTAGCGAAGCAGCGGGATGTTGGAGAGGCCCGGAGTGCCGCTGTTGGTGGAGTTGTCCTCTTTGGTGAGGATGCCGGCGAGAAGGCATGGCTCACCGTCGCGAAGCTGGATGGTGGTCTTGTCCGAGCGGGTGCCGATGATCGGCTCGGTGACCCCGGAGATGGTGACGGAGCCGCTTTGGGTGGAGTTCTCCACGTTGAGCTTGAGCGTCACCTCATGGTCCAGGTGGATGGTTGGGGTCATGTCAATGGTGACCCCGACGTCGATGTAGCTGAACTGGGTCTGCACCCCGATGCCGGCTGTGATGCCGGTGGCCGCCCCGGCGGAGTAAGAGCCGGTGGCGATGGGGATGCGCGAGCCGATCTTGAGCGTCGCCTGTTGTCCGTCGGTCGCACGCACGCTGGGATTCTGCAGCACACGTGTGTCTGCATCGGAGAGCAGCGCGTTCACGGTTCCGCCCGAAATGGTTACCGCGAAGTTCGTCGCGTTAGTGTTGGCCAGGGTGTTCAGGGTGAAGCTGGAGGAGCCGGCGGTGGAGGTGGTCCCGGTGGTGGTTGTGGTCGAACCGGTACTACTGGTCGCCCCCGGGCTAGCCTGGGGCGTAATGCCAAACGACTGCGGCAGGGTGATGCCGAGATTGCGGATCTTGTCGCGGTTGACTTCGAGGATCGCGACGTCGACGACGACCTCGGCCTTGGTGCGATCGAGATCGTTCAAAACCTTCTCCGCCAGCAGCAGGTCGTCCCTCGTGCCGCGCACGACGATGGCGTTCTGCGACGGCACCATGAAGGACTTGGTGTCGGTGGGCAGGAGCTGGCGCAACGCGGTGAATATCTCGTTGGTATCGCTGGCCTGGCTCGAGTTGGTCAAATAGAAGGTCTGCACAGCGAGATCGTCGAGGTCGTTGTGCTTCTGATGGTTGTTCTGGGCGACAAAGATGGTATCCGGAGTGACCGCCTTGTAGAAGGTGCCCGCGATGTCGCCGACGATGCGCAAGGCATCGGCCAGGCTAACGTTCACGAGGTCGACCGGGATGCGCTTCGGTTGGTAGTCGGGATCGAAGAGGACATTGAGCCCGGCGGCCTTGCCGATTGCGCTATAGATGTTCTTGGTGTCTTCCACCATGTGTAGCGTGAGGGGTTCGGCGGGCAGCGGCTTCAGCTCAATGGGCGCGGCAATACTGGCGATGTCGCGCACCACAGCGCTCGATTCAGCGGTGCCCGGCGGCGCGACGTTGGCCGCTGGGCCATTGGCTTTGTCCGCGTTCTCGGTAGCGCGGATCTCCTGCGCGGCGGATTCGTTGCCGGGATCAATCTGCAGCGCGCGGGTGAACTGGTTCAGCGCGCCCGCGATGTCTCCGCCCTGGCGCAGAACGCGGCCGCGATCGACATGCACGGCCGCGGCCTGGAAGCGCATCCGGTCCAGTCGCGCCTGATAGCGCATGTCGCCAGGCTTCTTCTGGTGGGCGTGGAGGTAGTCCTCGTAGGCGGAGTCGTAGTCTTCGCGCAGCTCGGCATCTTGACCGCGCTTGTTCCAGGTACCGGCGGTCTGGGCATGCGCGCAGGCGGGAGCGATCGCGAAAGCGGCCAGCAAGAGCGGCAGCCAGACAGCTCCGAATCTCAACGTTTGAGCGAGAGAGGCTGCGTCCGGAAAGAGGATGCGGGCCGGCGCCGCCCGGGGCTGGGGCACGCGTTCCAAGCGACGGCTTTTGCGGCACGGTTGGCAATCGGGGGACACGGGCGAGTATAGCATTCGGGTCACGTACAGCCTCTCGGAGGTGGTGCTTGCAGAAGCGATGTCCGCGGGCAGTGAGGACCTGCCTCGCGGCTTGGCGCAACGGTATGTCTCTGGCCGCAGTATGTCTCTGGCCGCAGACTGAGCGGGCAAAGGTTAGACGGCGGGGCATCGCACTGGTGAGACGACATCGATCAACATTCGGATCAACATGTTAAACTGAGGCGTTTGGGACCGCGCCGCGGATTGCCTTAAAGGATAAGCCGCGGTGGCGATCTGGGCGAAGGCCCCGGTCGATCTGAACCAAAGGTACTACGTTGCCGCGCTCCCTCTCCAACCCGACGGTCGCCGCGCAGCCCAAACCTGCGGTAGAGCACAAGGACCGCGAGCCGGTGGCCGCTGGAATGCGCGACGCAGCATTCAACCGCGCGGCCAGCCACAACTACGCGCTCTCGGACCGCTTCGAGGCCGGCGTCGCGCTGCGTGGGACTGAGGTCAAGTCGATCCGCGAGGGCAACGCCAACCTCAAGGACGCTTATGGACTGTTGAAGGACGGTGAATGCTTTCTGCTCAACGCGCACATCGGACCGTTCTCCCATGGCAACGCGATGAACCACGAGTCGCTACGCACCCGCAAGCTGCTGCTGCACCGCACCGAGATCCGCAAGCTGGAAGGCCTGACCAAGCAGAAGGGATTCACGCTCATCCCCACCCGCCTCTACTTCCGCAAGGGCCGGGTGAAGTGCGAGCTGGCCCTGGCCAAGGGCAAGCAGGAGTGGGACAAGCGCGCCAGCGAACGCAAGCGCGAGGCGGATAACGAGGCCCGCGCAGCCATCGCCCGCAGCCAGCGGCGGTAGTTTGCCAGAGTCCGCCTGAGTCAACTAGGATTTGGCAACCTTTCATCGCCCGGGAGTCGCCGATGACAACTCTTCAGAGAGGCCTCGCCGACCGCAAGCACGCAGGGCCGCTTCCCTTTCTCGCGTTGGTGCTCGCCTGCACGCTGCAACCGGCTGCTGCGCCCAGGGTGCCTCCGCCTCCAGGCTGCGCGAGTTCGAAGTCGCCACCATCAAGCCCGTCGACCCCAGCACCGGCGCGATGCACATGATTGGCGTGAACGTCTATCCGGGCGGCAGAATTCGCATCCAGACCTTCGGCCTGAAGGGCCTTATCTGCACCGCATTCAACCTTAGCTATTGGCAGCTCTCGGGCGGCGAGGACTGGATGGGCAAAGTCCAATACGACGTGGTGGCAAAGGCCCCGGAGGATGCCTCACAACCAGCATTCAGTCTGCGCCATACTAACCTCCGGATCGACGACCCACGCCTGCGGCAGATGCTGCAGGCCCTGCTTATCGACCGGTTCCAATTGAAGTTCCACCGCACGACTGCGACCGGACCTATCTATCTCCTGGTCAGGAGCGGAAGGCCCGTTCCGATGCATGTGGCCAAGGTGAGAGGGGCGGACGACCCATACGGCGAGGGGTTCGGCGATATAGACTGGGCTGAATGCTGGGGCATTTACAACGCCTCCATAGATCAGCTGGCCCAGTTTGCCGACGCAAACATTCTGCATCGAACGGTGCTCAACCAGACAGGGCTGGATGGCCTCTTCGACTACCGCTCCGCGACCACGCAAACGGTCTCCAGCCAGGGGAACGGAGGCCCAACCTTCGAGGTCCTGATGGAGGACTCCTTCAAACTCTTCATCGAGGAGATCGGCCTGAAGCTGGTCCCCTCCACGGGCCCGGTCGAGACCTTCGTCATCGACCACGCCGAGCCGCCCTCCCCGAACTAGAGGCGTCCGCGGCTACTAGGGATGCGACTGCTGCTGTTGCTGCAGCTGCTGCAACTGCTGGTAGATCTGTTGCGGTGTTTTGACTCCGTTGGGCGACTGAGGTTCGGCGCCGCTGGCGGGTTGCGGGTTCGCCGCAGAGTCGGTTGGCGTCGCCGCCACGGCCGGCGTCGCGCCGTCCACTCCATAGGCCACCGGCAACGGACCAGGAGACGTTGCTGAGGGAGTGATCTCTGGCGGCATGGGCGGCTGAACCGGGGGCGCCTCCGAGTGATGAGCAGCGACGGCGGGCTCGGCGGCCTCATCGTCGAATCCCGGCGCGTTGGGGTTGGGGGGCGTAGGGCCGCCCTCGCGCGGCGTCAGGATCAGCTCGGCTGGCGAATCCGACGCGTTCTCGCGCAGTAGCATGTTGCTACCCGTCCCGTCGAGCAGGCTCGTCAATATACTTGCCGGCGGTCCGGGGCCATACGTACCATAAACGCGCTCGTCGCCGACTCCACCGGTGATCTTCATTCCGGTCTCGCGGGCGATCTCGCGCAGCACCTGGTTGAGGCTGGAATTGTCCGCGGTCACCGCAAGCTGCCCTTGTGCGTAGACAACCTTCGCTGGATGCGCCGGATACGCTGCGGGAACAGGCGCGGGCGCCGGCGCGGCAATGGGAAGCTCCGTGGGCCGGGTTGCAGGAATGCTTGAAGACTGCGCGAGGCACACTCCGCTCCCAAAGCCAACCGCCGCCCCGAATCCAAGGACGAGAAGGCGGGAGGCGGGTGAAGCGGCCTGGCAACCTGCGCGACGAGATGGGGCGGGCGAATTCATTTGGCTACAGAGTATAGGACGTTGGCAAGCGCGCAAGGTCCTACGCGTATACTAGACTGAAAGTCGATGGCGGCGACGCGGGGGAGTTCGGAGCGAGGGCTTATGACGCTTGGATGGGCGGATCGTTTGGGATTGCGCATCACTGCGGCGCTCCTGGCCGCGCCAATGACGGCCTGCACGCTGGGGATCGCGCCCTTCACGGTCGGCAATGGGATTGCGCGCGCCGAAACCTGCACCACGCAGTCAGGGATGTCCGACGCCGAGCGCAACGGCCTCGCCGATGCTGCGCGCGACATCGCCCTCAAGATCCAGGCCAACGACGCTGTTGCACTGCGCGCGCTTGCCGTGGACGAGGTCGCAAAGAGCTTTGGCGGACTTCAATATCTGGTGGCCGTTACGGCGCCCAAACTGGCCAGCAGCGCGGCGACGGTCGATCAGGTCTACCTGTTGGATGCCAGCACGCTGCAGCGTAGCGGCGATGGAACGGCGTCTGACGCGCAGTTCTTTTGCTCATTGAACCGCTCAACCGCGGAGGCGGATTTTCTGATCCCTGCGCTTCCGGCGGGCAAGTACGGCTTCGCCATGGTGGAGCTCGCACCCGGGCCCGGCGGCGCGGCGCCCGCTGCTGGCACAGGGCCGTCTGCGGCGTGGCGGCTCTCGTTCCTGATGCGGCAGGAACAAGGCAAGTGGCTTCTCGCCGGCTTCTACCCCAAGGCGACCACTGCCGCCGGACACGACGGCCTTTGGTACTGGACACAGGCGCGCCAGATGACCGCGGCCAAGCAGCCGTGGAACGCGTCGCTATACTACCAGGCCGCGCAGCATCTGCTGCAGCCGGCGGACTTTGTGGTCAGCACACATCTGGATAGGCTGCGCACCGAGGCCGCGTCCGCCGCGCCGCCGGCGCTCTCCGATGGGATCAGCATCGACGCGCCGCTGGTGGTGAAGGGCGCGGACGGGACGGAGTATCGCTTCACGGGCCTGACGGTGGAGGACTCGCCGGACCAGGCGGGCTTGGACATCCGGGCGCAACTGCACGCTGACCCCCCAGTCGGCGCGCCCCCCGATCCTGCGGTCGCGCGAAGGCGCAACGATGGCGCGGCCAGCGCGCTGCTGGCGGCCTACCCGGAGATGCGCAAGCCCTTCCATGGGGTGCGCGTCGTCGCCGAGGCCGCCGGGCAGGCCCCCTTTGCGAGCGAGCAGGCGATGGCGGAGATCAAGTAGCAGGTCGCCGATCAGCTCGCGCGGGCCGACTTCCAACGGTACCAATCGAGACGGTACAGCACGTGGCGACGCAGCGGGTGGCCCTGGGGCAGCTTTGGGTGATCGAAGTCGGCGCCCCGGTCGCGGACCATGCCTATCTGCTCCATCACGCGACGGGAGCGGAGGTGCGCGGGAACGGTGAACGAGACCACCTCGTCGAGCCTGAGCTTCTCGAAGGCGTCACCTCGCGTGCCGCTTCGGTCGCGAGCCCCTGTCCCCAGTACGCGCGCGCCAGCCGCCAACCGATCTCCACGCATGGCGTAAAGGCTGCGGTAAACTCCGGCACGGTGAGCCCTAGGTAGCCGCTGAACTCGCCGCTCTCGCGAAGTTGGGCGGCGAAGAGCCCGAAGCGGTGCTGCTCAAAGTGCCGTTCGATGCGCTCCATCATGTGCCGGATAGATGCATTCGGTTCAGGGGTCCACTCCATCTCACCCCGATGCGCCCCTAATACGCGGGATGCTATCTTTGAGATCGTTTGGGAGTTTTCCTTGAACCCGGCATCTCCCTCCCGTTTCCGGCGGGATTTGAGTCTTATGCGGAGAGCATTCACGCGACCTGCATCTAAGAGCTTGGGAGACCGTCCCTAAAAGATGCGGATCGACAGGAGCAGCGGTGGAACTTCTCGAAGAAGTGGACGAGACAGAAAGAGCATCGATGGTAAGAACCGCGAAGCAGGAGAAGAGCTTAAGCCAGGCAATCCGCGAGCGGCGCGCGACGCCGAGCTTCGACGGCACACCCATCCCGCCCGAAGACCTGCGCAGGATTCTCGAAGCTGGCCTCAGCGCGCCCAGCGGATACAACATGCAGCCTTGGCGCTTCATCGTCGTGCAAGGCGAAGAGCAGAAAAAACGCCTGCGCGCCGCCTCCTACAACCAGGCCAAAGTCGAAGAAGCCTCCGCGATTATCGTCGCCTGCGGCGATGCCGACGGATGGCGCAAGGACCTCGAACCGATGCTCTACCAGGGACTCGAGGGCGGCATGCCCGAGGGCTACGCCGACCAGGCGCGCAACTCCGTGCCCAACTACCTCTCCAACTTCTCCTCGGACGAAATGCACGGCTGGCTCAACAAGATGGTCATGATCGCCTTCACCCACATGCTGCTCATGGCCGAGGTGATGGGCTATGACACCGCGCCAATGGAGGGCTTCGAGCAGGAGAAGGTGCATGAGGTACTGCGCCTGCCCATGAGCTACTGGGTCGTCGCGCTGCTCGGCATCGGACATCTGAACGGACCAGACAAGTTCAACGGCGGCCGCTTTGAGATGGGCCGCACCGTCTTCGGCGAAGAGTTCGGCAAACCTCTCAAGTAAGCGGCGCGCGGCGCAGTTCGGTTGCGAGCCTAGAGCAGTTTTCCTGTTGGTGTAGAGGGAGGCACGGGTCTCGACGCCGTTTTTTCCCAAGAAAAACGGCACTCCGCGAGATTTTACGATTCATGGTAACAGGAAAACTGCTCTAATCGCCCTTCCACTCAAACGCGCCGGGCTGTGGCAGCCCGACATGTGCCAGCACCCGATCGACAAACTGCCGAGCCATTTCCGTGGTGTTCTGCGGACGGTTGTATAGCGTCGGCATCACCGGAAAGATGGTCGCCCCCGCATCCGACGCGAGCTGCATATTGCGCAGATGGATCCGGTTGAACGGCGACTCGCGCACGCAAAGAATCAGCGGGCGCCGTTCTTTCAAACAAACGTCCGCCGCGCGTTCAATCAGATTCGACGCCATGCCATTCGCGATCCCAGCCAGTGTGCCCATGGTGCACGGCAAGACAATCATCCCGTCCGAGCGGTAACTTCCGCTCGCCACATTCGCGCCAATGTCCGCCTCCGGATGCTGCGCGATCTTCTCTCGCGAGTCCTCCGCACCCAGCAGCTTCTCCACCAGCCCGTTGCGCCCGCTCAACTGCATCTCCGCGGCAAACACTCGCAGCGCCGCCTCCGAAGCAATGAAGTCGACCTTTGCCACGCGCGCATCGGAATGCAGAGCGCGCAGCATCTCCGCGGCAAACACAGAACCGCTGGCGCCGGTGACGGCAAGCGTAAGTTTCAGGTTGGGCACAAATTCGATTTTACGTCTTCACGCGCGTCCCTTTGTCGAACCATTGACACGCCTAAGCCGATAGTCCGGACCGGGGTCGTCAATAAACTTCAGGGTCTTACCTCGCGTCTAGAATGGTCGCGGCGCCGCTAGCATTCAAGATCAATGTGCAATGGTTGTTACCGTTGCCACAGGCGTCGCGCTGCATATTGATCTGCATTAGCCGCAGGTACTGATCTGGGCTCATCTGCATGGCGTTGCGGTAAGCGTTGTCGGCGCTAGCACGACTTTCCTCGGCCATCTTGCGCTGGTCCTCCGCCAACTTGGTCTGCTGCTCGGTGATGGCGCGCTGCTCTTGAGCGGCGGTCTCGATGCGCTGGTTCTTGATGGCGTCCGGCGGGTTCACCCTGCCGACGTTTATGGCCGTGATCACGATAGGAACCCCGGTCTGTTGGATGATCTTGATCGCCGCCGCCTGCACCTCCTGTCCGACGCTATCGGCCGCCGTCTGGCTTATGGCCATCTCCTGCATGTCGTGCTTCTTTACAGCGTCGCGCACGGCGTTCTGCATGGGCTGGTCGACGTTTCTCGACCAGAAACCCCAGGCGCCTTTATCGTCGGTATCAGCGCCGTACTTGCTGACCAGCGCCACGGAGTCGATCACCTTGAAGGTGGCTACCACATGGAAGCTAACGGGCACGCCGCTGCTGGTCATCATGTCGTCGAACTCCATGTCGACGCGCTGGGGCAACATGTTGACGTCGACCGCGTCGCTGCTCATGGCGCCGTATTCCTTCCCGGTCGTCACCGGGGTCGGATCGACGCCGCCGTGTCCGAAAATTATTGGCTTCATCACCCACACCACCTCGTGCCCGGCGTCCGGGCTGGCTACAGTGCAGCCGGTCAGCGTCGAGAGTACGAGAGCAGCCGTTACTATTCTAAGCGTCTTCATTTTGAGTCTCCTCGCTTCGATTATCGACGACTGGCCGCGACGCGGCGACCAACTGCACGCTGGGTCAAAGATTGCTTAATTCGAAAGGAGTCGAAGCTACCCTTCGACGACCTTGGCCGGTCCCGCGACAGAGGACGGGGGCTTCGCAGTGGCCTGCCGGGCCGTCATGCGGAACACGCCGAACATCCCCAAGCAAACACCGTACGCCACCAAAACCCCAGAGGCCAAAGACGCCAGAATTGCACACACCAACACAAACGAATCACTCAAGGGAACAGTTCCTCTACTTTCGCTGCCTGCAATGGTTATGCGATTGGGTCAAGGCGAGGCAAACCCGAAGCCATTGTTGCAGGAATTCAAGCGAGGAAGAACGGCCGGCTCCGAATAAATTCCTAAAATCGTTGCTTACTAAGATTCGCCCGCGCCCGCCGAGGTTGGCCTCGCTTCATCCACAGCCCCAACCCGGCGCACACTCCGCGCCCCATCCGAATGCCGTATTCTATAGGCTTGGTTCATTGCATCCAGAGCAGCCTGTAGGGTGTGCATGGCCAACCGATCCCGATGCCCACTACCCACATCACGGTGCGCGGCGCAAGGCAGCACAATCTGCGCGACATATCCGTCTCCATCCCGCGCAATACCCTCACCGTCGTCACCGGCCTCTCCGGTTCCGGCAAGAGCTCGCTCGCCTTCGACACCATCTACGCCGAGGGCCAGCGCCGCTACGTCGAGACCCTCTCGGCCTACGCCCGCCAGTTCCTCGATCAGATGGAACGCCCCGACGTCGACGCCATCGACGGCCTCTCGCCCGCCATCTCCATCGAGCAGAAGACCACCTCGCGCAGCCCGCGCTCCACCGTCGGCACTATCACCGAAATCTACGACTATCTTCGCCTGCTCTACGCCTCCGTGGGCCAGCCGCACTGCCCCAACTGCGGCCTGCCCATCACGCGCCAGACTGCAGACCAGATCGTCGAACGCATCGTTGCCCAGGCCCCCGGCGAGCGCATCACCGTCTTCGCGCCGCTGGTCCGCGGCCGCAAGGGCGAGTTCCGCGAAGAACTCGAAGCTCTCGATCAGCAAGGCTTCCGCGCCCGCATCGACGGCGAGATGGTCGAGCTCACCGAGGGCATGCGCCTCGACAAGCGCCGCAACCACACGGTCGAAGCCATCGTCGACCGCGTCATCCTCAAGCCGCTTCCCGCAAACGGAGAACGGACAACGGACAACGGTCAACCCAGTCAGAAATTCGACACCCGCCGCCTCGAAACCTCGGTCCTCAAAGCCCTGCAGATGACCGGCGGCCTCGTCCTTATCGGCATCCAGGGCGCCAACCGCGCGCAGGTCGAGACGCTCTACTCCTCCTCCATGGCCTGCCCTGACTGCGGCATCGACGTGCCGCGCCTCGAACCGCGCAGCTTCTCCTTCAACTCCACCTACGGCGCCTGTCCGGAGTGCCACGGTCTCGGCAGCATCTACGACTTCGACCCCGCCAAGACCATCGTCGACTGGTCCAAACCCCTGCTCGATGGCGCCATGGGCCCCGGCTCCGGCTCAACCTACCTCCTGCGCCTCATCAAGCTCGCCGCGGAAAAATACAAGATCAACCTCAAGCTCCCGTTCGGCGAACTGCCCAAGCCGGATCAGGACCTTCTCCTCTACGGCCCGCCGAAGAATGAGGTCGGGCGCACCGGCTTCCACGGCATCTTCGCGTACCTCCGCTCGAACCTCGACGACACCAAGTCCGAGGGCTACCGCGAGTATATGATGCAGTACATGTCCGCCACCACCTGCCCGCGCTGCAAGGGCAAGCGGCTGCGGCCGGAGTCACTCGCCGTCACCGTAACCATCGCAGGCGAAGCCCGCTCCATCGCGGACTTCACCGCGCTCTCCCTCGAACGCGCTCTCGCCGGCGCGCGCGCCATGCACTTCACCGGGCGCGACCGCATCGTCGCCGACCGCCTGCAGCGCGAGATCGTCGAGCGCCTCGAGTTCCTCAACGCCGTCGGCCTCGACTACCTCTCGCTCGACCGCTCCGCCGCCACGCTCTCCGGCGGCGAGGGCCAGCGCATTCGCCTCGCCACGCAGATCGGCTCACGCCTGCGCGGCGTTCTCTATGTCCTCGACGAACCCTCCATCGGCCTGCATCAGCGCGACAACCAACGCCTCATCTCCGCGCTTGAAGACCTGCGCGACCTCGGCAACACCGTGCTCGTCGTCGAGCACGACGAAGACACCATACGCAAGGCCGACTACGTACTCGACCTCGGCCCCGGCGCAGGCAAGAACGGCGGCCATCTCATCGCCGCCGGGACGCCGCAGGACATCATGGACAATCCCGCCTCGCTCACCGGTCAGTACCTCGCCGGCAAGGTCGAGATCGTCGCCCGCCCCGCGCCGCGTCCGCTCACCGCCAAATGGCTCACTGTGGAGAACGCGCACGCGCACAACTTGCAATCCGTCACCGCACATTTCCCTCTCGGCGTCATGACCGTCGTCACCGGCGTCTCGGGCTCCGGCAAATCCACTCTCGTCACCGACATCCTTTACCGCGCCCTCGCCCGCGAGCTCTACGGCTCGCGCGAGGATCCCGGCCAGCACGGCCGCATCATCGGCATCGACCAACTCGACAAAGTCATCGAAATCGACCAGTCGCCCATCGGCCGCACCCCGCGCTCCAACCCCGCAACCTACACCGGCGTCTTCACCGCCATGCGCGACCTCTTCGCCATGCTGCCCGAATCGCGCGAGCGCGGATACAAGCCCGGCCGCTTCTCCTTCAACGTCGTCGGCGGTCGCTGCGAAGCCTGCCAGGGCGAGGGCCAGCGGCGCATCGAGATGAACTTCCTGCCCGACGTTTACGTCCTCTGCGAGATTTGCAACGGACGCCGTTACAATCAGGAGACCCTCGCGGTCAAGTTCAACGGCTACTCCATCGCCGACCTGCTCGACTTGCCCATCGCCGACGCGCTGCCCATCCTCAAAGACATCCCTACCGCCGCGGCCAAGCTGCAAACCCTCGTCGATGTCGGCCTCGGCTACATCCACCTCGGCCAATCCGCCACCACACTCTCCGGCGGCGAGGCGCAGCGCATGAAGCTCGCCCGCGAGCTCTCCAAACGCCAGACCGGCCGCACCCTCTACCTGCTCGACGAGCCCACCACCGGCCTGCACTTCGACGATGTACGGCGCCTCCTCGAAGTCCTTCACCGCCTCACCGACCTCGGCAACACCGTCATCATCATCGAGCACAATCTCGACATCGTCCGCAACGCCGACTACGTCCTCGACATGGGCCCCGAGGGCGGCGAGCGCGGCGGCCGCGTCATCGCCCACGGCACGCCGGAACAGATCGCCACCGTCCCCACCTCCTACACCGGCAGCTTCCTCGCGCGCCACTACCACGCGAACGGCGCTTCTGCTGCGTCGCTCACCTCCTCCAATGGCAGCGGCCCCTCCAGCCACGCGGGAGCCCAGCCGCTCGACATCGCCGCCTCACCCGACCGCGCTAAGACCCCACGCGGAAAATTCGTCGCTCCGGAGAAGAAGACCGGCATGCCCACCGCACGACCCTCCGCAACGCAGAAGAAAGTCGCAAAGAAATCGGCGAAGAAGAGCGCGCCTTCAACCCGGAAGCGCTCCGCATGAGCGCGCCCCCCGACGATCTCCCCAACGAACTCGCAACCGGCCTTGCCGATCCCGCACCCGCACCCATCCTCCCGCCCCGCCGCATTCCCAACCTCGGCCACGCTGTCCTCTTCGTCAGCTTCACCGGCCTCACCCTGCTCCTTCTCGAACTCGCCGCCACACTCCTGGGCAAAGCCCCCGCTAGCACTCACGCCGGCGCCATCGATGTCCTCCACCCCAAACTTCAGGTCGCCATCGAAGCCTCGTCCTACGCCATCACCCTGCTCGCCGCAGGCCTCTTCTTCCCCATAGTCTGGCGTCGCGGGTTCCTCGACGGTCTCAACTGGAACTGGCCCGCCGCGCGCGCCCAAGCGGGCAAGCTCGCCGGGCTCGGCCTCCTGCTCGGCGCAATGATGCAGGTCGTCACCTACTACATCACTCCGCCCAAAACCCTGCCCATCGACGACTTCTTCGCCACACCCTCCGACGCGTGGCTCGTCACCGTCTTCGGTGTCGTCGTCGCACCCATCTTCGAGGAGATCGCCTTCCGCGGCTTTCTCCTGCCTGCCTTCGCCATCGCATACGATTGGCTCAGCCTGCCGCGCACCGAAGAAGCCCGCCTTCGCTGGCGCACCACCACCACCCTCACCGTCGGCGCCTACGCTTTCTCTGCCGTCTTCACCAGCGTCCTCTTCGCCCTGATCCACGCGCAGCAGGTCTCGCACCTGTGGGCCGCGCTGCTCGTTCTTTTCTCCGTCTCGTTCCTGCTCAGCTACGTCCGCGTCAGGACGCAGTCCGTCGCCGCCTCCGCCATCGTGCACAGCGCCTACAACGCCTTCGTCTTCCTCACCGTCCTCCTCGCCACCGGCGGCTACCGCCACCTGGACCGCATGACGAAATGACCGAACCAACATGCACATGGTATGCACATGTGCTACGATTGCGCCATGCCGACCTCGACCAAACCCACACCCACCCGCACTGTCGTCCTCTTGCGCCCCAGCGAGCGCAAGAGGCTCGAGAAGCTCGCTGCACGGGACAGCGTCTCTTCGGGGGAGATACTTCGCCGCGGCATTCAGGCCTACGAGAAGCACATAGCCGCCGCTGAGCAGAAGACCCTGGCAACCCTGTTGCATGAAATGAACGAGGCGCTTGACGGGGCCCTCACCTCCATTCGTTCCACGCGCTCCGAGATTCGTGAGAATCTGGACAAAATTCAGCAGATGAGGAAGCACGTAGCATGAGCCTGCTCGCCGACGCCTTTGCCACCACAAAAAAAATCCTGCTCGTCAGCGAAGAACTCAATCGGCTCTCCGAAGACACTAAGACCCTTGCCCGCACAGTCGGGGATCACGAGCACCGGCTCATTCGTCTGGAGACCACGGTAGGCCTGGCCCTCAGCAGTTCCCGTCGCAGACTGCCAGGGAGCTGAATCGACCCTCCGCTACAATCGTCTGAGTCATGCCCACCGACAACCGAAATTCCCTTCTCAACCTCATCGCCACGCTCTCCTTCAAGCTCGGTGACTTCACCCTAGCCAGCGGCCAACGCTCCGACTACTACATCGACTGCCGCACGACGACGCTTCACGCAGAGGGCGGTCGCCTCGCCGGCCTCGTGCTCTATGACCTCATCAGCGAGCACATGCCCTCCGCCGTCGCCGTCGGCGGCCTCACTATGGGCGCCGACCCGCTGGTCTCCAACATCGCCAGCGCTAGCGCCTGGGCCCTCTCCGACTATGACGAGATCGCGGAACTTTCCACCGTACTCGATCTCGACGAAGCCGACCCCGGTCCGGCGCCCACGCTGATCCACGGGTTCCTCGTGCGCAAGGCCGAGAAGACCCACGGCACCGCCCGCCGCATCGAGGGCTTTCTCGAACCCGGCTCGCCCATCATCATCGTCGACGATGTATGCACCACAGGCGGCTCCACCATCACCGCTATCGAGGCCGCGCGCGACGCCGGCATGTCCGTCGTTGGCGTGCTCTGCCTGGTCGACCGCGAGCAGGGTGGCCGCCTCAACATCGAGCGCGCCCTCGCCGAAGTCCCATCCGACGACGACATCTCCTTCCTCAGCGTCTTCACCGCCAGCGACGTACGCAAAGCGCACATCGCCCTAAAACTAGCCCCGGGCAAGTAAAATATAGCCACATGATCCCGACCCTCCAATGGCTGCCTGAAGGCGTCAACTTCCTCGACCAGACCAAGCTCCCACTCGAGGAGACCTACGTCCTCGCCACCGATTACAAGCAGGTCGCCACCGTCATCCGGGACATGATCGTGCGCGGCGCCATGGCCATCGGCGTCTCCGCCGCCATGGGCGTGGCCCTCGGCATCGATCGCAGCGCCGCAGCCACGCTGCCCGTCCTCACCGCCGAAGTCGACCTCATCTGCCGCACCCTCGCCGAGACGCGCCCTACCGCCGTCAATCTCTTCTGGGGCATCGCCCAGGTCCGTGACCTCTACACCGCGCTCGCCGCGCGCAATACCCCCATCCCCGAGATTAAGCGGCAGGTCGTGGCCCTCGCCCTACGCGTCTACGATGAAGACATCGCCAACCTCCGCACCCTCGGCAATCTCGGCGCGGACCTCCTGCCCCAGCAAGGCACCGTCCTCACCCACTGCAACGCGGGCGCCCTCGCCGCATGCGGCTACGGCTCCGCCCTCGGAGTCATCCGCGCCGCCATAGCGCAAGGCAAGAAGATCGACGTCTTCGCCGACGAGACCCGCCCCTTCAACCAGGGCGCGCGCCTCACCGCATGGGAACTGATGAAGGACGGCATCCCCACCACGATCATCTGCGACAACATGGCCGGCCACTTCATGTCCAAGGGCCGCATCTCCGCGGTCATCGTCGGCGCCGACCGCATCGCCGCCAACGGCGACACCGCCAACAAGATCGGCACCTACTCCCTCGCCATCCTCGCGCGCGAGCACGGCATCCCCTTCTACGTCGCCGCGCCCTTCAACACCATCGACCCCGAAACCGCCTCCGGAGACCTCATCCCCATCGAGCAGCGCAGCCCGCGTGAGGTCACCCACGTCAACGGCCGCCAGATCACCCCCGAAGGCGTCGCCATCGAGAATCCCGCCTTTGACGTGACCCCCGCCAAATACATCACCGCGATCATCACCGAGCGCGGCGTCCTCCGCGCACCTTATGTACGGTCAATCCGCGCCCTGGCAACCGCCGGCCGGCCCCAGCCCGAGCTCGCCCCCGCCTAACCCCACTTGTGACCAACATCACATCCTTCCCGGTTAGACTGGTCGAGTCTTGAGGTTGTGGGAGGCCCCATATGAACCGCTATGAACACTTCTGGACCGTAACCATCTACCGCGGCGCGCTCGCGCTTCTGCTCGCCTGTGCCATTCTGGTGGTTCCGGACATGGCCCGCACCCTGTTGCTGCTTCCCTTCGCCATAGCCTTTGCCGTGCTCTCGCTCGCCGCTTATGGCATTGCGGACAGCATCCTCGTCTTCGTCACCAGCTTCTTTGCCTCGCTGCGTCCGGCGCGGTTGGCGCTGCGCTTGCAGAGTGCATTCGGTGTCATCCTCGGCGCGCTCTTCTTCTCCATCCTGTTCGATCGACTCCAGCTCCACTGGTTCCTCTATCTCATCGCCTTGCAGGCCTTCGCCGCCGCGTACTCTGAGTTCCTCGTCGCGCGCCACACCTCACGCCGCCACGGCTCGCGCTGGAGCTACGCCGCCGCAGCAGCCGCTCTACTCTGCGCCATCGGCTACACCGTGGCGGCAGCCATTGCGCCGGGGAACCTTACGGAGCGCGAGATCTCGATCCTCGCCTACGCCTACCTCGGCGCCTTCGGGATCGCCCAGATTCTCATGTCCTCCCGCATGATTCACATCGAGCGCCAGGCCGATGCGCTCGCGCACGCGGCCGCCCATCCGGGAGCAATGTGACGTGCATCACTGAAAGCTCCGCCCCCTCGCTCCTCTAATGGATTCCGGGCCAGGTTTGGCAAGCATCGCGCTCGAAGATGGAGGTCTATCATGCCAATCATCGCGGATCGCGTCTCAGTTTCCATCGACAACATTCTGTTCGCCACCGACTTCTCCGCCGCCTCGCAGAAGGCAGAAGCCTACGCCAAGGCGCTGGCGCTCAACTTCCGCTCCAAAGTCGACGTCGTCCATGTCTTCGACCCATCCGCTGTCACCTCCTACGTCGAAGCCGTGGTCGGCCTTCCGGTCACAGAGAGGCGGCAGATCAACGATCAGGAGGTCGAACAGGTTCGCAAGGAATTCGCCGGCGCCGGGTTGACAGCGCAAGCCTCATCGCCCGAAGCTTACCGCCCGTGGGCCGCGCTGCTGCAGTTCGCGCAGGAGCACCCAACCGACCTGATCGTCTCCGGGACCCACTCCAAATGGGGAATCGAAAGAATCATGCTCGGCTCGACCGCGGAAGAGTTAATTCGCAACGCCGCCTGCCCGGTGCTCACGGTCGGCCCCAACGCCAAGGAGCCCGGCCCAGGCCCGCTGGTCTTCCGTAGTATCGTCTACGCAACCGACTTCTCGCCCGAGGCTGCCAGGGCCGCGGCCTATGCGCTCTCCTTCGCCCAGGACAGCGGCGCGCATCTCTACCTCTGTTACGTGCTCGGCCCCCACATCGTCTCACAGCCATGCGAGTTCCTTGACGCGCCCTTCAAGGCGGCCCTCAAGCGCCTCATCCCCGAGTCCTCTTACGACTGGTGCAACCCCGAGGTGGTGGTCGAACATGGCGACGCCGGCCCGGCGATCCTAAATCTGGCGGCCCGGGTCAGCGCCGACCTCATCGTCCTCGGCGCACGTAACGCATCTTTTTGGCTTACCCACATCGAACATGGCCTTACCCCCAATCTGCTCGCCGAAGCAAGCTGCCCTGTGATGACCGTGTGCCAGAATGGGCCGGCGTGAGCAATATTGCATCGGCCGCGATAGAGAAGAGCGTTGGCATCGGTCCTGTAAGAGACGATAATTCAGTGAAAATTGGATTTCGAGGTCGTTGCTCAGGTTCGGCTGCTTCGCCGATCACATGTTTGCGGGAGCCTGGTCACACATTCGCCTGTTATTGCTTGGAGACCGCCTGAAATGCCTTTCTCCTCTGTCGTCCGACCCGCGCGCGAATGCAGCAGCTGCGATCTTCGCCCATCGCGCATGTTCTGTAGTCTCGGCCCCGGCGCCCTCGCCGACTTCGAGGCTCTCGGCACCCACTCCAAGCTTCCTCGCGGCGCCACGCTCTTCCAGGAAAACGCGCCTAGCCAGGGTGTTTTCGTCATCTGCACGGGCCAGGTCAAGCTCTCCTGCACCTCGCGCGAGGGGCGCACCCTGATCCTCAAGCTCGCCGTGCCCGGCGACATCCTCGGCCTGGGCGCCGTCATCTCTGAGTCGAAGTACGAGGTCACCGCCGAGACAGCCCAGCCCACCGAGATCAAGAGCATCCGGCGCGAGGAGTTCCTCACCTTCCTGAAGAAACACGGCGAGGCGAGCATGCACGTGGCCAAGGCCCTCTCCGAGGAGTACAAGTCTGCCTTCTTCGATGCACGCCGCCTCGCGCTCTCCGGTTCCACCGCCGGCCGGCTCGCTGGCGTCCTGCTGGAATGGGGCCGTGCCGAGTCCTGCGGCAAGCCGGAGATGCGCCTCACCATGGCCCTCACCCACGAGGAGTTGGCCAACCTGGTTGGCTGCTCACGCGAGACCATGACCCGCATGCTGGGCCGCTTCAAGCGCGAGAAGCTTATCCGGATGCACGGCGTCTCCATCCATATCCCCTCGCCCGAACGGCTGGAAGCTCTCTCTGCCTAGGTCTCGCGCGGCTGCTGCACGCTCGCCATCCGCTTCAGCCTCGCATTACTCAGGTGATCGCTATCACATCATTTCCCCGTTGGCCCTCCTAAGATTCGCTCATAGGAGGTGCCTTTGATGGTCGATTGCTGTGCAAACCCGGGATGCCGTGCAGACTTCAAGCTGCTCAAAAGCGGCGATCTCTATGCGCTTGAGCGCCGCTCCGCCAACACTGAGTTCTTTTGGCTCTGCTCTGAGTGCGCCCCGCAGTATGATCTGCTGCTCAACGTCGATGGCCGATTGTCCTTCCGTCCCCGAGGCGACCAATTGTGGGCTCGTCCCGCCGACCCCGAAGGCTCCCTCCGCCTGGTCTCTCGCGCCGCGCATCGCTTTCCGTGGCGCAGCGCGATCCCAACGGATGAGCGTCGGGCGATCTACTCCTCCAGCGAACGCGGACGGCTTGACAACTGACCTCTGGCGCGTTCCTTCTCCCCGCCAGGCTGCATCGTGCTGCGCGGACGCTTTGCCACTAACCCTAACCTGGATGTCCCCATGCCAACATCCGATCATCCATCCATTCCCGCCTTCGAGAGACTGCTGATCGCAACCGACTTCTCGGCTGCGTCGCAGGGCGCCTTCCGAACCGCGATCGACGCCTGCCGCGAACTACGCGCCGACCTTTGCATCCTCCATGTATTCGATTGCGCCAACACTGCATCTCCGGCGACCGGAGGTCAGATGCTGGAGTTTCAAACCCTCGTGGACCAGCGCCGCACCTCGCTCGAGGCCCTGCGTCAACAGGCCGCCGACGCCCGCATATCCTGCGAGACCCTCCTCGAAAACGGCGTCGCCGAAACTACCATCCTTGATATCGTAGTCGCAAGGCAGATCGATCTCGCAATTCTCGGCACCAGCGCCCTCCACGGCTTCGAGCGGCTCGTTTTCGGTTCGACCGCCGAGTCCGTCCTGCGCAGGGCCACCTGTCCTGTGCTCACCGTCGGGCCGCAGGTGGCACATCCTGTCGACGCGTTCTCCGCGCCCGAGGGCCCAGTTGTCTTCGCCACCGACTTCCACGGAACGACCGTCGGAGCCATCCGCTACGCTGCGCGGATCGCTCAGGTTACCGCCTCGCCGCTCCACTGCCTCCACGTCCTGCCGCGCACGATCGAGACAAGCGGAGAGAGCCACATTGTGCCGGGCATCATGTCCGAGGCGCTGAAGCAGGTGGCAGGCGAATGCGGTATTGTGCTGGATGCGCCAGTCTGCGCTACCACCTACGGCAGCGAGGTCTCCTACGCCGTGGTGGACTACGCGAAGCAGCAGAAGGCCCGGCTCATCGTCCTCGGCGTGCGCCAGGCCTCGCTGTTGGCCTCGCGCCTGCCGGAGCACATCGCCTACCGCATCATCACCGAGGCGCCGTGCCCGGTGCTGACCATGGCCTTCGGGTCGCAGGCGAAGGATGCGGCCCGCCACGCCACTGAAACTTATTCGCCCACCCGCACCGGCGAAGTCACAACCGCCACCGGCAAGCACGCCCGCCACTGCCAGAATCGGACCCAAGGACACCTATGCGATCCCTTAAATCCTCCAAGACTGCAACAAAACTCTGCGCGGCAAACAACCGCTCCTGCAATGGAGTCTGCTCCGGCTACGGCACCCAGCCAGAGTGCCCACCACTGATCGTGCTGGCGGTCCTGGCTACCCCGTCCGCGCAGTGAGTGTGACCCCATCACACCGCCTGTGACCATCGTCACGGCAGCACGCAATCCTCAGGCAGAGCATAGAGCTTGTGAGCGGCATCCTCAAACTCGCGTACAAGCTCCTAGTCAACGACAAGGCCAAGTTCATTACCCTCCTCGTCGGCATTGCCTTCGCCGTCTTTCTGATGGTCATGATGACCTCGATGTTCGCCGGCGTGCTCAACCGCGCCTCGGCCACGGTCATCAACATCGGCGCAGACATCTGGGTGATGGATCCCTCCGTGCAAACCGTCGCTAACACCATCGGCATGCCGGACTACGTCCTTTCTGCCACGCGCAGCATCCCCGGAGTCAAATATGCGGTCCCGCTCTTTTCCGGCGGCGCGCTGGTTAAGCTTGCCGACGGAACCTACCAGGCCGTCAGCGTGGTCGGCCTCGACGACACCAGCCTCTTCGGCCGCCCGCAGATGTCGCAGGGAAGCATCGACGACATCTTTGCCGAAAACTCCTTCATCGTCCTGCATGACTCCGAGTTCGCCAAGTTGGAGAGCCCCAAGGTCGGCACCACCTTCGAGCTCAACGACCATCGCGGCAAGATCGTCGGCATCGCCGAGGCCTCCACCAACGGCCTCTTTGGCGTTCCCACCCTCTACACCACATACAACCGGGCCATTCAGTACATCCCCAATCCGCGCTTCACCGCCTCCTACATCCTCGTCGAACCCAAGACTCCCGGGGACATCCCCTACATCCAGCAACAAGTCCACGCGCTGGGCTACCTCGCCCTCACGCGCGACCAATTCCAGCAGCGCATCTCAAAGTTCTACATGTTCCAGACCGGCCTCGGCATGAACCTTCTGCTCATGACCGGCATCAGCTTCATCGTCGGCCTGTCGGTCTCCGGCCAGACCTTCTACACCTTCATCCTGGAAAATCTCGACAAGTTCGGCGCGCTCAAGGCCATTGGCACCAGCAGCCGCACGCTCATCTCCATGATCCTCTTCCAGGCCTCCTTCACCGCGCTGACCGGCTACGGCCTTGGCGTCGGCGCCTGTGTCCTCATCACCACTCTCGCCAAGCTCCGCCTGCCCGACTACGCCTCGCGCATCATCTTCCAGAACCTCCTGCTCGCCCTCGGCATGGTCACCGTCATCGCCGCCTTCTCCAGCTACATCGGCGTCCGCAAGGTGCTGCGCATTGAACCCTTCGACATCTTCCGGGGATAACCATGCCGACCACACCCATCATCCCGGCCGCGCCGACGCCCTCCACCACCGTCGCTATCAAGGCCGAAGGCCTCACCAAGAGCTTCGGCGTGGGCGAAGCACGAACCGTTGCGCTCTCCGGCGTCAACCTGGAGATGTACTTCGGCGAGATGGTCTACGTCGTCGGGCCCTCGGGCAGTGGGAAGACCACGCTGCTTAGCGTGCTCTCCGGCATCCTGCGCCCCGACTCCGGCAAAGTCCTCAGCGAAGGCGTCGACCTGTGGTCGCTCTCTAACGACCAACTGGCCGCCTACCGGCTGAGCAAGATCGGCTTCGTCTTTCAGGATTACCACCTCTTCCCCCGCCTCACCACCGCGGAGAACGTGGCCATCCCGCTCATCCTCAAGCGTGTCGACTGGGAGCAGGCGATCGAACAGGCGAAGAAGTATCTCGAGATCGTCGGCCTCAAAGGCCGCGCCGACCTGCCGCCGGTCAAGCTCAGCGGCGGCGAGCAGCAGCGCGTCGCCATCGCCCGCGCCATCGTCGGCCAGCCCGACATCCTCATCATGGACGAGCCCACCGCCTCGCTCGACGGCGACACCGGCCGCTCCATCGTCAGCTTCGTAAAACAGAACATCCTCACCCAGAGCCGCTGCATCCTCATCGTCACCCACGATGGCCGTATCTACGAATACGCCACGCGCATCCTGCACATGGAAGACGGCCGACTCACGACCGAGGAAAAAGGTCGACAAAATGAAGACTAGATGGATATTCATTCTCTCCGCCGTAGGCATTCTCGCCGCGTGCTACGCCGCGTATCTCTCCACCATGACCAAGGCCGCCGAGCCGCCGGTCTTCAACCCGGCCGCGAACCCCTACGCCGACGGCATCTACGCCGAAGGCATGGTGGAGAGCACTCAGACCAGCGGCGAGAACATCAACATGTACCCCGAGGTCGCGGGCACGGTGAAGCAGATCTTCGTCCACGAGGGCGAGACCGTGCACAGGGGCGACCCGCTGATGGAGATCGACCCCTCCATTCAACAGGCCACCGCCGAGCAGCAGCAGGCCCAGGCCGAGGCCGCGCGCGCCATGCTCGCCGAGCTGAAGGCCGAGCCGCGCAAGGAGACCCTCGACGTTACCATCGCGCAGGTCGCGGCCGCTGAGGCAACCCTCAAGACCGCCTCCGACGAGCTCGACAAGCAGCAGGCCGCCTACAAGATCGACCCCGGCTCCATCAGCAAGGACGCCCTCGACAACGCCATCAACGCCAGGGCCGTCGCCGAGACCAACCTCAAAGTCGCCCAGCGCCAGTACGACCTCACCAAGGCCGGCGCCTGGACCTACGACATCCAGAACCAGACCAAGCAGGTCGCCGCACTCGAGAAGGCCGCAGCCGCCTCCTCTGCGCTGCTCTCCAAGTACTTCCTGCACGCGCCGCAGGACGGCACGGTGCTCACCGTCAACACCATCGTCGGCGCATACGTCTCGCCGCAGGGCGCATACGACGCGTACACCGAGGGCAACGACCCCGTTGTCACCTTTGGCGGCGGCGGCGCGCACCTCAACGTCCGCTGCTACGTCGACGAAATCCTCGTCACCCGCCTGCCCGCAACGTCGCAAATGAAGGCCACCATGACCATCCGCGGCACCGACACCAAGATCCCGCTCACCTTCGTCCGCGTGCAGCCCTTCGTCTCGCCCAAGATCGAGCTCTCCGACCAGCGCCAGGAGCTGGTCGACGTGCGCGTGCTACCCGTCATCTTCCAGCTCGACCGCCCCGCCAACGTCAACCTCTACCCCGGCGAGCTGGTCGACGTCTACATCGGCCACTGAGCCAGAGAGGAGGAAATTATGCGCGACTACACCCGCAAGATTCGCAATCATGCAGCACCGCTCTCCCTCGCCGTCCTCTGTCTGCTCGCGGCCGGCTGCACCGTCGGCCCAAAGTACATCCCACCCACGGTCCAGACCGCGCCCGCCTACAAAGAGGCCCCGCCCGCCGCATGGCAGACGGCTGCGCCCAGCGACTCAACCCTCCGCGGCAAGTGGTGGGAGACCTTCGCCGACCCGCAGCTCAATGCGCTCGAAGACCGCATCGACATCGGCAACCAGAACATCGCCGCCGCCGCCGCCAACTACGCCGCCGCACGCGCCATCGTGCGCGAGGCCCGCGCGCAGTACCTGCCCACGCTGGCCACCACCCCCTCCATCACCAACTCACGCATTTCGACCATCCCTTATGCGGCCTCGGCCGCCGGCGTCAATTACACCGAGTCCTCGCTCCCGCTGACCGCCTCGTGGGAGCCTGACCTTTGGGGCCGCGTGCGTCGCACTGTGCAGGCCAGCGCGTACAACGCGCAGGCCAGCGCCGCCGACCTCGAAAACGTCCGCCTGCTCGCCCACGCCGATCTCGCCGCCGACTATTTCCAGCTCCAGGGCGCCGAGGCGCAGCAGCAGGTGCTCAACGCAACTATCGCGGCCTGGCAGCGCTACCTCGAACTCACCCGCGGCCTATACAAGTCCGGCCTCGACGACGACGAAGCGCTCGCCGCCGCCGAGTCGCAGCTTGATGCCGCACAGGCGCAGGCCACCAACCTTGGCATCGCCCGCGCACAGTTCGAGCACGCCATCGCCGTGCTGCTCGGCGAGTCGCCCTCCGCCTTCACCCTCACCGCCGCATCGCCGGAGCCGCGCCTGACCGCCATCCCCACCGGCATTCCCACCGCGCTGCTCGAACGCCGGCCGGACATCGCCGCCGCGGAGCGCGCCATGGCCGCGGCTAACGCGCAGATCGGCGTTGCGCGGGCCGCCTACTTCCCCAACATCACGCTCAGCGGCACCACCGGCTTTGAGAGCCTCACCTTCGCCAACTGGTTTACCTGGCCCAGCCGCTTCTGGTCGGTCGGCCCCGCAGCCGCCGAGACCATCTTTGACGGCGGGCTGCGCAAGGCCACCGTGCGTCAGTATCAATCCCAGTATGACGCCACCGTCGCCAACTACCGCCAGACCGCGCTCACCGCGTTCCAGCAGGTGGAGGACAACCTCGCCGCATTGCGCATTCTCGACGAAGACCTGCAGCAGCAGGGCGCAGCCGTCGACTCCGCGAGACGCTACCTCAGCCAGGCGACCGCGCGCAACACCGCCGGCCTCGATCCATTCCTCAACGTCCTCACCGCGCAGGTCAGCCTGCTGGTCTATCAGGAGGCCTACGTGGGCTTCCAGACGCAGCAGAAGATCGCCAGCGTGCAGCTCATTGAGGCCCTCGGCGGAGGCTGGGACACGACGCAACTGCCCACGCCGAAGCAGGTCGCCAGCGCGGCGAAGTAGCGCTTGCATTCGCACAAGCATCTAAAAATCCGGCGTAAGATTCCCCATGCAGAGCCTTCCTCGCTCGAGCCGCATCCAACACGAAGCTATATGGATCCCTACACCGCGACGAGCGCCGCACCCGCCCCAGCGCCCCGCCGCCGCATCGGCATCACCTGCTACCCCACCTACGGCGGCTCCGGCGTCGTCGCCACCGAGCTTGGCATCGAGCTCGCCGCGCGAGGCCATGATGTCCATTTCATCACTTCGTCGCCGCCCTTCCGCCTTAACGGCCGCGAGGCCAACATCCGCTTCCACGAGGTAGAGGTCTACAACTACCCGCTCTTCGAGCACCCGCCCTATGACCTCGCCCTGGCTACGCGCATGGCCGAGGTCGCCGAGTTCTACTCGCTCGACCTCCTCCACGTCCACTACGCCATCCCCCACTCCATCTCGGGCATCCTCGCCCGCCAGATGCTCGAGACCCAGCAGGAGGCCGCGCGCCGCCGCTACCTCCCCATCATCACCACCCTGCACGGCACCGATATCACGCTGGTTGGCCTCGACCGCTCCTACCTCCCCATCACGCGCTTCGGCATCGAGCAGTCCGACGGCGTCACCGCCATCTCCTCCCACCTGCGCGAGCGCACCCGCGAGGCCTTCAACATCCAGGGCGAGATCGAGGTCATCCGCAACTTCGTCAACTGCGATGTCTACGTGCGCGTCCCCACCAAAGTCGCCGAGATGCGCCCGCGCTTCGCCCAACCCAACGAGAAGCTGCTGGTGCATCTCTCCAACTTCCGCCCCGTCAAACGTGTGCTCGATGTCGTTGAGGTCTTCGCCAAGGTCGCCGCCGCCCTGCCCGCGCGCCTCATGCTCATCGGCGACGGCCCCGACCGCTCCTCCGCCGAGTACCTCGCTCTGCGCCTCGGCGTCGCCGATCGCTGCCACTTCCTCGGCAAGCAGGACAACGTAAACGAACTCCTCCCCCTCGCTGACCTCATGCTTATGCCGTCCGAGATGGAATCCTTCGGCCTCGCCGCGCTCGAAGCCATGGCCTGCTCGGTCCCGACGATTGCGACGCGGGTGGGCGGCGTCCCCGAACTCATCGACGATGGCAGCAACGGCCTGCTCTTCCCCGTCGGCGACACCCACGCCATGGCCGCAGCCGCCATCGCGCTGCTCAATGACCCCCCGCGCCTCGACGCCATGGCTACCGCCGCCCGCCGCACCGCCCAGGACCGCTTCTGCTCCACCCGCATCATCCCCCTCTACGAGGCCTACTACGAGCGCGTCCTCACCCGCAGCCAGAGCGAGCAACACCGCTAAAATATCTTGAAGTTCACCTCAACGTTCAGGTCCACCGGCACTGGCCTGCCGCCCTCTGTCGCTGGCTCAAACTTGTATTGGCTTACCGCATCGACCGCATTCTTGTTCATCCCTCCCGCAGCCTCTCGCGCAGCCTTCTTCAGCTTTGGGTCGATCTTCCCATCCGGCCCGATTCCCAGCCCACGCAGGACATGCACGTTCTGCGGTCGGCCATGTTCGTCCACGACGAAGTTCACCAGAACCGTCCCAGAGACCTTCGCCTTCCTCCCCTCCGGTGTGAACCCAGGCTCGATAGAGGAGATCAGCTTCGGCGCCAACACGTCGCCGCCAATTTTTCTTGGCACTTCACTCAAATTCTTAAGATCGCCAGGCCGCGCCTGCGTCTTTCCTGAGTCGCCAAACGAGTAGTTCACTGTAATCGTCGTCACCACCTCGGTCGGCTCTCCGTTCAGCAGATACGGCTTGTACTTCCACTGCTCCACTGCATCGATCGCACTCACCACCAGCGGCGGCGGCCCACTGAGATATGTCAGCTTCTTGATCGTCCCCTCCTTCGAGATCACCGCGCGCAGCACCACCGCCCCCTGAACGTGCGCCGTCTTGGCCTCGTCGGGATAGACGGGATCGACCTTTGAGATCACGTTACCCTCCAGCACCCCGGCCGAAACGCGCTGCGGTCCGCTCGACGGTTTGGGCGACGCTTTGAACGGTTGCGGCGCAGGCGCTGCCGCAACCGGCGCACCCGTCACCGCGACTGTCGTATTCACCCCGCCCACAGTCAGTTTTACATCCAGCTCCGCCTGCTTCTCTGCCGCGACCTGCACATTCTCCTGCAGCAGCCTTTGAAATCCCTTCGCAAATACCTCGACGTTATACGGCCCCGGCGGCAACCCAGACACAAGATACTTGCCCGTATTGTCCGTTGACACCTTCACCTGCACGCCCGTGTCCGTATTCGTCGCCGCGACTTGCGCCCGTGGCACCAGCGCCCCCGTCGGATCGACAATCGTTCCAGCAATCGACCCATCCCCCTGCACCGGCGGCGTCGCAGCCGCATTCGACTGAGCAAGAAGCCGATTCGACTGACCGTTGTATAGGGACATACTCGCCTCTTCGGTGGCCTTCATCGAGGCGTAGAGCTTTTCTTGCAACTCCGGGGCATTCACCCTCGCCGCAGCCGCTTCAGCGTCCGCAATCGCCTTCTGGTACTCCTTGCTGTACGTCCTCGAAATCATCTCCCGGACTTTGATATCGTTTATGTCCTCCGCCGCCCTCTGCGCATCCTCATACTGCTTCCTGAACTCAGGCGAATTCATCTTGGCCTCGGCCGCCATTGCGTCCGCCATCCGCTGCTTGAACTCGGGACTGTTCAGTCGCGCAGTCACCTCCGCCACTCGCCGTGCCGCCTCTTCCGCGCGGGCCTGCATTTCGGAACTCATCGCATCCAGCCGCGCAACCCGTTCGCGCACGCGCTGCTGTTCCTCAGGCGAGAGATCGCGGAACCCCGGCTCGCGCTCCAGAGACCTCTGCAGCTCACCCCGCGCAGCCTCGCGTCGAGCCGCGGCCGTAGACGGCGCGGCAGCAGCAGGACTCGCGGCTGTCTGAGCGGCGCCGGGAACGGCGGCGCTTGGTTGGGCGTGGCTGCCCTGTGCCCGCGCAATCGCACCCGCATACCACACCGCCCCCGCAACCACCACAGCAAGCAGCGTCATCGCAACCCCGCGCGACACCGCCGCGCTCTCCTTCAATCCCAACAGCCGCCTGATCCGCATCGTCAGCACTCCTCCATTCGCGCCCAGCGCTAACTCCGGCGTCGCTGCGCGATGTTCCTCCAGCCACGAGAGCGCCCGCGCATACGCCACGCGGTCACCGCTCACCTTCACCGCCACATCGTCGCAGCAGCTCTCGCGCTCGCGCCGCATCTGCTTCGAGACCCACCACACAGCCGGGTGATAGAACAGCAGCGCCTCCACCACCGACTGCATCACGCTCACCAGATAATCGTGCCGCCGGATGTGCGCCAGCTCATGCGCCAAAATCGCCTCGACCTGCGCCGCCGACAGTCCCGTCAGGCATCCCACCGGGATCAGCACCACCGGACGCAGCCAGCCAATCACCGTCGGCGCCTCGACCATCGCCGATTGCATCAGCCGCACCGCGCGCCTCACACCCATCCGCGCACTTAGCCGCGCCAGCACCTCGCGCAGCCCATCCTGCGCCGGCTCCGTTACCGCCGACTGCATCCTCCGCGCAACCGCCAGCCCCAGGTTCAGCCGCGCCAGAAATACCACCACCCCCGCCAGCCACACCGCCGGCACCCACGGCGCCGAATCGTCCAGCGCCCGCGTAATCCGCTCCAGCATCGGCTCGGGCGCCGTGTCCGCTCCGGCGCTCACCACAATCGCCGGCTCCATCACAATCGGCAGCGCGCGCAGCTCCCGGCTGGCGCGAATCTCCGCGCCAGCCAGCCGCACAAACGTCCCCACCGGCAGGACCACCATTATCGCCAGCGCCAGGCTCGCCGCCGCATACCGCGCCTGCGGCATCCGCACCGGCAACAGCGCCAGTACGCACCGCAGCAGCGCCGCAACCGCCGCGCCCTGCCAACAAAAATGCAGCAGCGTCCATCCCAGCCCGTGAAGCAGCGCAGGCACCTCGGCCTGCGCCGCCATCCCTTCCAGCATGTGCATCAGCGTCGTCATCGCGCCCCCTTCTCAAACCGGTCCAGCGTCTCCCGAATCTCCGCCAGCTCCTCCGCCGAGACCTTCTGCGCAGAGAGCGCGCCCAGCACCAGGTTCTTCGCCGACCCGCCGAACGCGCGATGCAACAGGTCGCCCGCCAGCTGCCGTTGCGTCTTCTCCTGCGCCACCCGCGCCGTATACACGTGCGAGCGGAAGCGTTCGCTGCGCGCCAGCAGCCCCTTCTCCGCCATCACCTGCATCTGCTTCAGCACCGTGGTGTAGCCGGTGCCCTTGCCGCTCAGCGCGTCGTGCACCTCGCGCACCGTCGCCGGCCCCGTCGCCCATAGCACATTCAGAATCTCAAGCTCAGCCTCGGTCGGAAGGTGCACTGCCTTCTCCGCTCTCTCTCGTCGCGTCATGACCACCACCATAGTACGACGACTATCGTATGTCAACGGCTATTTTCGTACAATCCGCAAGGACCGCCGAACCACCCGTTCGCCGCAAGCTGACCGCTGATACCCGAAAGCCGACAGCTCAAATCGAAAACGCCCCCTCCAGCACCGCCTTACCCCCGAGTCACCACCTTCGCCACATTCGCCCACGCCTCTTCCAGCGCCTCGCCGAACTGCGCCCACGGCGTCGCCCCCGCCTCCAGCACCGGCATCACCAGCGTCACCTTGGTGCCGCGCCCCGGCCGGCCCACGATCTCCACCTCCGCCGCGCTGCCGTATAGCACCTCCATCCGCTCGCGCACATTGCGCATCCCAATGCCCCCGCCGCTGCCCGCGCCATTCCCCCCAGGCAACTCCGCCTCCACCAGCATCCCGACGCCGTCGTCCTCCACCTCCAGCAGCAGCCGCCCATCCGACAATATCCGGCTGCGCAGCGTCACCGTCCCCCCGCCGATTCGCGGCTCCAACCCGTGCTTGATCGAGTTCTCGATCAGCGGCTGCAGCAACATGCTGGGCACCACCACCGGCAGCGTCTCCTCGGCAATCTCCTTCACCACCCGCAGCTTTTCGCCGAACCGCACCACCTCAATATCCAGATAGTCGTCCGTAAATGCCAGCTCTTCGCTGAACGGCACAAACGCCTCGCGGTTCTTCAGCAGCACGCGCAGTATATTCGCCAGCTTCACAATCATCTCTCGCGCCAGCTCAGGCTGCGAACGCACCAGCGAGGTAATTGAATTCAGCGTGTTGAACAAAAAATGCGGATTGATCTGCCGCTGCAGCGCGTCCAGCCGCGCCTCCATCAGCAGCCGTCCCTGCTCCTCCAGCTTGCGCTCGATGCGAATTGCATTCCATATCTTCAGCGGAATCCCCACCGCCACCGGCGCGCATGCGCAGATCGCCAGCTCCACCAGCCAGTACGGCGAGTGCAGCTCAAAGAACTCCCTTGGGTACGCGCGCGCCAGCATACTCGTCCCAAACTGCATAGCCGTGATCAGCACCAGCAGCACAATCTGCCGGTCGAACTGCGGCTTGCGCAGATTGCGCGTCACCCACTGATACAAACTCAGGTCGATCATCGGCGAGAACGACCAGATGTCTTCGGGGTCCGTGAAGCGTCCATACCCGCCCGCGATGGCCGCGACCATCAGGTTCACCGGCAGCGTCCAGTACTCGCCATGCCACACCGCAGGCAGCGCCAGCGCAGCGCCGCCGAGCATTGCATACACCGGCCCCAGCAGCAGCCCCATCAGGATCGTCGCCTCAAACGAAATGTCCGCAGCATAAAAATTCGGCACTGGATGCACGCGAATCCACACCCCCAGCGTCAGCGGCACGCAGATCATCGCCACCAGCCCCAGCGTCTGCGCGCGGCTGCGCTTCGGATTCAGCAGCAGATCCTTGAACGTGATCGATCGCGCCAGCGAGCTCGACACCGCCGCAGCCACGCCCCACTTCACCAGCAGCGTGATCAGGATCAGGCTGTCCGACAACTGCGCAATCGGATGTGTCACGCCATACGTCACACCCCTACTCTAATCGCACCGCCGAGACTGCGGCGCGTCGTCGGTTGTTAAGATGAAAGGACTCCCATGAGGCCAGACGAACGCCAACTCGTCCTCGACCAGCTCGTCTCCAGCGAAACCCGGTTGCTCGCGCTGATCGACGGCCTCACCCCGGCACAGTGGAGCTTCCGCGAGGCCCCCGAACGCTGGTCCATCGCCGAGAACATCGAGCACCTCGCCGTCTTCGAGGACTTCATCCTACAGGCCATCGCCGCCACGCTCGCCACCACCCCTGCGGAACCCCCCGCCCCGGCCCTGCTGGCAGCAGTTGCTGCGAAGGACCCTCTCGTCCTCAGCGTTGCGGACGCCCGCAACGCAACCTTCAACGCGCGCGACGCCGCGCGCCCAACCGCCCGCTGGCCCGACCCCGCAGATCTCGTCGCCCATCTGCGCGCCGCACGCGCCCGCACCCTCGCCTTCGCTGCCGAGACTAACGCCGACCTCCGCAATCGCTTCTTCGCCCACATTGCCTTTGGCGATCTCGACTGTTATCAGTGGCTGCTTCTTCTCGGGCACCACACCCTCCGCCACACCCGTCAAATTGAGCGGGTGATAGCCCACCCCTTGTATCCCGACCGCCGAAATACCTCAACCGTATAATCGAAGCGATGCCCTTCGAATCCGTGCGCCAGCTCGCCGATGCCGACTTCCCCACGCGCTGGGGACACTTCCGCATCCTCGGCTTCGAGGGCGTCGTCGCCCACCCCGGGCCCTGCGACGACGCCCTCCCCGCACCCGCCCGCCGCATCGAGTCGGCCATCGCCCTCGTCATGGGCGACATCCTCCCCACTAATTCCGGCGCAGCCGGCGAAGAAGCTCCCGCGCCCATCGTCCGCATCCACTCCCAGTGCCTCACCGGCGACGTCTTCCACTCCCTCCGCTGCGACTGCCGCCAGCAGCTCGAGCTCGCCCTCGCCGCCATCGCCGACGCCGGTGCCGGCATCCTGATTTACGAAAACCAGGAAGGCCGCGGCATCGGCTTGATGGCCAAGCTACAGGCGTACGAGCTACAGGACCAGGGCCTCGACACCATCGAGGCCAACCTCGAACTCGGCTACAAAGCCGACTGCCGCGAGTTCGAGCTCCCCGCCGAGATACTCAAGCTCCTCGGCATCCGCGCCGTCCGCCTCATCACCAACAACCCCGCCAAGGTCGAAGCGCTCGAAGCGGTCGGCATCGCCGTAGCCGAGCGCATCTCCGCCGAGGTCCCCGCCGAACCCGCCTCCGCCCGCTACCTCCAAACCAAACGCGAAAAGCTAGGCCACCTCGTCAGCTAGATCATGAGTTCGAGGCAAGGTTCATTCCAGATGCCAGGAATGTTTTCCAGAACGTACAGCTGATCGCCGCCGTGATAGAAGCTCACCTCTTTTACAATTGCGATCGCTCCTGCGTATTTCATCTGTTCCGGTAGAAGTTTGTGATGAAACCTCCAGTCCCGTGCGAACGTCTCCAATGCCTCCCTCGGGATCACGCGCACCCTTGATCCTTCCGGAAACGTTGCCTTGTAGAGTTCCCCCATCTCTAACCCCGCCGCTCGCGCCACAACCGATACACCCCCCACGCCGCCGCCGAGCAGTTATCCACCACGCGCCCATCCAGCAGCATCGCCTCAAACTCCGCCACCGGCACGCGATGCACCTCCAGATCGCATTCCTCCTCATCCCTCGCGTGCTCACCCTGCGTCAGACCCTCCGCCAGGTACACATGCTGCACCTGATTCAGCACGCCATACCCAATCTGCAGCGAAGCCAGCAGCGTCATCCGCTCCGCACGCAGCCCGGTCTCCTCGCCTAGCTCGCCGCGCGCCATCTCCTCCGGCACCGCGTCGGCGCGCTCCCACCCACCCTGCGGCAACTCCTTGAACCGCCCGCTCACCGTGTACCGGTACTGCTCCACCAGATAGACAAATTCGCCCTCGTCCGTCCGCTCCAGCGCAATCACAATGCACGCCGGGTCCTTGTCCACCACGCCGTAGATCCCACGCACCCCGTTCGCGCGCTCGATCGCATCCTCGCGCACGCGCGTCCACGCGTTGCGATACACCTCGCGGCTGCTGATCGTTTTGATCATCCCTTCGCCCTACCTCCCTCTCCACAAGCCCATCCCGCGGGCAGCCTTTGCGAAGATACGGCAACTTCCGTTACTTTTATGGACAAGCCGGATCATTCCCCCCAGGAGAACCACACCCGTGGCTGCTCTCCCCATCGCTCGCGCTCTCAGGATACTTCCCCTCCTCCTCCTTGCATCCCTCTCCGTACCCGCCGGAGCACGCAATCCCAACCTCTCCCGGTATCCCCTTCGCGTCCACGTCCTCGCCTCCGACGAGACCCACAAGACGCAACGCATGAGCCCCGCCGAGTCCGTCGTCTGCGACACCATCGACGACATGACCTCCTCCATCGATCCCAGTCCCTACGGCCCCGTCACGGTCAGCGGCGTCTCCGGCGACCCCTGCTCGCTCCATCCTGAGATCGTTGCCGGCCGCTTATTGGACCTGCAGGGCGAGGACCCCGTTTACTCAGGCACCGGCCGCGGCGACCTCGTCACTCCGCCCGCCGCGACACAAGCCCTCACCTTCCGCTACGACGACTGCACCCGGTTGCGTGTGCGTCCCGGCTTCCAGTCCCTTCCCGCGCGATGGAAGAAGCCCGGGGAAAGACTGGAAGTTCTCATTCCCTCAGACGACATCCCTGCGGGAGGCCACCCACTGCCGCCCATCAGGTGCTCCCTCACGGTCAGCCTCCACGACTTCGTTTATCTCCTCCTCCGAAATGGCAAACTCATCGAAATCTCGCAGGACGACTACTGGAAGAAGCCAGCGCTGCGGGTCCTCCTGAGTGGCGGCGCACCAACAGTGCAACAGCGATTGGAGCAATTCACCATCCCCGCGCACCCCGCCCAGTAGAACCGGCCGAAACCCATGCGATCAAAGAAAGCGCCTCCACACAGGAGGCCCTTTCCTTATGCCGCGAAAACTCCGCTCTTCTAGTGCGTCCTCACAAACAGCAGCGCGAAAGTAAACAGCGTCAACGACTCAATAAACGCCAACCCAATGAACAGGAACAGTTGAATTCCCGGCCGGGCCCCCGGATTGCGTGCCATGGCCTCCGCAGCCGAAGCGGTCGCCCGGCCCTGTCCGAGACCGCACAGACCGGCAGCGATCCCCATGCCGACGCCCACGGCAATCGGGCTCAGGTTGAGTGGTTCGGTTGCGCCGGTGCTCTGGGCGAACGCAGGCGTCGCGAGAAACATCGCGGCCAGCGTCATAAAGAGGTACTTGGAGAATTGAAAGAAGCGGACCATCGTTGTTGACTCCTTGCCCCCGTCAGAGTGTTCGCCGCCAGTGGGTGGTTGATGCTCACCGTGCTGGCACCCTCACGCTATGCGGCGAGTCGTGCTTCCGGTCGAGAGGGGGCGCCCCGTGACCGGCAAACCTGTTGGCTCCGGGCGCACACGCGCCGGAGTTGCAAAACCCTAGTGGTCGTGCGCCACGGCCATCGAAAGATACACAGTCGCGAGCACCATAAAGATATACGCCTGGATGAGCGATACGCCGAGGTGAAGGCCAAGAAAGATCAGCGGAACGCCGATCGGAATCAGCGAGAAGAAGGCCATGGTCACCAGGTCGCCGGCGAACATGTTGGCGTAGAGACGGATGGTGAGCGAAAGGATGCGCGCGAAGTGCGAGATCACCTCGATCGGCAGCATCAGCCAATAGAGCCACCACACCGGCCCCAGGAACTGCTTAAAGTAGCTGAAGCCGTTCGCGCGAATGCCGTGGTAGTGGTAGTAGACGAACGTCACCAGCGCCAGCCCCAGCGGGACCACCGGGTTCGAGGTCGGCGATTCCAGTCCCGGCACCAGCCCCATCAAATTGCCGAGCAGGATGAACAGCAGCAGCGTAGTGAGGTAAGCGGTAAAACGCTCATAGCCGCGGCCGATGATACTCTCGCTCTGCGAACCGACAAACTCGTTCGTCATCTCGGCAAGATTCTGGATTGCGCCAGGGCGCTCCACCGACAGCGTCGCCCGAATGGCCACAAAGTAGAGCAGCAGCGCAAAGAAAACCAGTAACTCCATCGCAAACGCATTGGTGATGGGCGCCGCCGGGTGATCCGGCTGGATGTGCAGCGCTCCCAACAGGCGGTCAACCTGGGCAGCAAAATGGTGGTTCAGAAATCTGGTAAAGGCTAGTTGTCTCGGCATAAATTCGCGAAGAGAATCGTTCTGCCACCCGGGCTACGCAGTTGGACGCTTGAGCAGTCGGAGGGCCTCGAACAGCAGCGATGCCAGCCCAAGACCAAGCCCCGCCGCAAGTGCAAAAACTGTTCCGTGCAGATACTTAAGACTAGCATAGAGCGCCCCGAGCGTCAGGCCCAGACGCGCGCTGAATCCAAACAAAACCAGGCCCATCGGCCGCGGCCTTCCCCCAGTATCCATGCGCTGGTTGATGGCGCCCACCAGCCGCATCCACTCCCACAGCGAGGTCGACGAGATGGCCGCGCCCACCACCAGTAGCAGCGCGCTCTGCCAGCCGGAGAGCCACCAGAAAAGGCCCGCGCCCGCGGCCGTGAGCAGGACCAGCAGCCGAATCGACGCCAGCATCGTGCGGCGCACATCGGCGTCCGTGAGCGTGTCGGCGGTCGTGGAGTAGTCGGGGCCCTCGCTCACTCGTCGTCCGCCTTGGAGCTGCGCGCAAGATAGGTGAAGAGCTGGATCATTCCGCCGGCTGCCCCGGCAAAGAGCAGCGTCACCGCGATCCATCCCGTATGAAAGTGGCGATCCAGCAGATAGCCGATGCCCCACCCGACAAAGCTCCCCACGGGCACCGCGAGCGCAAGCTGAAAGATGGACTCCGCGTTCACCAGGCCGCCCAGCGCCCCGGACTTCTTCGACTGTTTACTCGGTTCCTCGCTCATCGGGTCGCTCGTTGCTTCGACTCATTACATCACGCGGCACCCTCGCCGCGCACTCCGCCGATATACTGGATCGTCAGAGCGCATTGCCCCGGAGCACAAGTGTACGAATCGCAGTTCGAACAAAGACTCTACGAAGAGCGCCGCGAGAAGCTCCGCCAGATCGCCGCCCTCGGCCAGAAGGCCGGCCTCACCTACGCCGAGGCCACCTACCCCAACAGCTACGCCGCCACCATCACCATCCCCGAGCTGCGCGCGCAGTACGACCCCATCTCCGCCGAGCAGTTCGAGGCCGACCTCGCCGCCGGCAAGAAGATCGAAGTCGCCATCGCCGGCCGCATCATGGCCATCCGCGTCCAGGGCAAGGCCGGTTTCGCGCAGCTCCAGCAATCCGGCCGGCGCATGCAGATTTATGTCCGCAAGGACGACGTCGGCGAGGACGCCTTCGCCCTGTACAAACTCCTCGACCTCGGCGACCACATCGGCGCCCGCGGCTTCCTCTTCCGCACCCGCACCGGCGAGCTCACCGTCCACGTCATTTCACTCACCTTCCTCGCCAAGGCCATGCTCGCCCTGCCCGACAAGTTCCACGGCCTCGAGGACACCGAACTCCGCTACCGCCAGCGCTACGTCGACCTCTTCGCCAATCCCGATGTCCGCGACGTCTTCGTCAAACGCGCCGCCATCCTCCGTGCCATCCGCACCTTCTTCGACGCCCGCGGCTACCTCGAAGTCGAAACCCCGATGATGCACACTATCGCCGGCGGCGCCGCCGCGCGCCCCTTCACCACCCACCACAACGCGCTCGATATCGACCTCAAGCTGCGCATCGCGCCCGAGCTCTACCTCAAGCGCCTCGTCGTCGGCGGCCTCGACCGCGTCTACGAGATCAACCGCAACTTCCGCAACGAAGGCGTCTCCACCCAGCACAACCCCGAGTTCACCATGCTCGAGTTCTACCAGGCCTACAGCAACTACCACGATCTGATACAGCTCACGGAGGAACTCCTCCGCTTCATTGCCGTCGAAGTCAACGGCACCGCCATCGCCCACTTCAACGGCCACGAGATCGACCTCGGCCGCTGGACGAAGATTTCGATGCGCCACGCCATCCTCAAGTTTTGGCGCCACGAACTCGGCATCCCACCCACCCTGGACGAACTCTCCTCAGCGCAGCTCCTCTACTGCTTCCTCGACAACATGGCGTGCCCGCGCGGCGCCACCGAGACCTCGCCCGAGACCGACCCCTGCATCGACTTCGCCCAGACCGCCCTCTCGCTCTGGGGCGCGCGCAATCACCCAGATCGCCTCACCGACGGCTCCTATGGAAAGGCCATCGCCGCCATCTTCGAGGCCGTCGCCGAGCCCCACCTCATCCAACCCACCATCATCTACGACTTCCCCCTCGCCGTCTCGCCGCTCTCCAAACAAAAACCCAACGAGCCCGACTGGGTCGAGCGCTTCGAGTTCTACATCGGCGGCTTCGAGGTCGGCAACGCCTTCTCCGAGCTGAACGACCCCGACGACCAGCGCGCTCGCTTCGAAGCCCAACTCCGCGAACGCGAACGCGGCGACGTCGAAGCCATGGCCGAAGTCGACGAGGACTACGTCCGCGCCCTCGGCTATGGATTACCCCCGACCGCAGGGGAGGGCATCGGCATCGACCGCCTCACCATGATTCTCACCGGCTCCCGCTCCATCCGCGACGTCATCCTCTTCCCCCTCCTCCGCCCACAGGGAAGCAAGCCCACCCGCGAATAGCCGTCGAGCAACCCGCTCTACCCTCCCGGCCGCACCGCGCCATCCCCCGCGCCGCCCGCAACGCACGGCAGCACCGCTCCCGGATCGCACTCCACCGCCGGCTTCACCACAATCACATGGAACGTCCCCGGCAGCGAGGTCAGGTGGCCCGTCGGCTTCGGATCCTCCGCAGTCGGAGCGGGCGGCGGCCCCAGCTGCGCGCTCGAGATATATGCCGCGTGCGTCTTCTCATCCAGCGCCATCGTGCGCGCGCCCTTCTCCGTCTCCACGTTCTGAATCACCTGGTAGACATCGCCGCCTCGGTCCGCAACGATCGTCAGCGTGCCATCCTCGTTCGAGGAGAACGCAAGCCTGCGCACCCCGTCGTATGCCGCCGCATCCGGCCTGCCGCCAATCGCCGGCGTCGCAACCACCTTCCCGGAATCTGCGTCCACCACCGCCATCATCCGGTTGCCGCACGGCGCAAACAGTCGGCGCGTCGCCCCCGCATACGCCAGCCCCGCCGGCCCGCGGCACGGCGCCATTGGCCACGCGCTCACCACCTGCATCGTCTTCGCGTCGATACGCAGCATCTCGCTGCGGTCGTCGAGAATCACGTAGATGCTTCCCTTGCCATCGGCCGCCTGGTACCGCGGCGTCCCGTCCAGCGCGATGCTGCCCTCAATCTTCATCGTCGCCGCGGAAATTACCGCCAGCGACTTGATCGGCCTCTCGCCGACAAACAGCCGCTCGCTCCCCGCGTCGTACGCCAGCGAGTTCGGCTCGGCTTCCGTCGCAATCTTTTGTCTGATCTTCAGCGTCGAGGGATCGAAGACCACAATCTCATTCTTCACCCCGTCAGAGAGAAGCCCCAGCGTCGGACGCACCACGAGAATGCCATGGATATACCCGAAGCCGGACATCATCCCCACCGGCTTGTCCGAGTCGAGGTCGACCACATTGACCTCGCTCGTGTGCGACACATACAGCTTGCGGCCCTCGGAGTCCGCCGTGACATAGTCCCACGCCCCGCTCCCACCCAGCGGGATCGTCCCCGCAACCGCATACTGCTGCGCAAACGCGCTCGTAGGCAATAAAGCGGACGCTGCATGAGTCAATGCCGCGCACAGAAGGATATACCTGGCCACCATGGATACTCCAGTCCGCCGAAGTATACGCGCTACTGGAAGTTCAGCGACTCAATCCCCAGGAACTCGGCCGACTGACCCAGCTCCTCCTCAATCCGCAGCAGCTGGTTGTACTTCGCAATCCGGTCCGTCCGGCTCGCCGAGCCGGTCTTGATCTGGCCGGCGCCGGTGCCCACGGCAAGATCGGCAATGAAGGTGTCCTCCGTTTCGCCAGAGCGGTGCGAGATGATCGACGTATACCCATACCGCCGCCCCAGCTCAATCGCCTCCAGCGTCTCCGAAACCGTCCCGATCTGGTTCACCTTAATCAGAATCGAGTTCGCCACATTCTGCTCGATCCCCTGCTGCAATCGCTCCGTATTGGTCACAAATAAGTCGTCGCCCACCAACTGGATATGCCCGATCCGCTTGGTCAGCAGCTGCCAGCCCTCCCAGTCGTCCTCCGCCAGCCCATCCTCCAGCGACACAATCGGGTACTGCTTCACCCACGACTCCCAGAACGCCACCATCTCCTCCGACGTCTTCTCCGACTTGTCCGATTTCTTGAAGACGTACTTGTCCGTCTCCTTGTTGTAGAACTCGCTCGCCGCCGGATCGAGCGCGATGGCAATCTGCTCGCCCGCCGTGTAGCCAGCCTTCTCAATCGCATCCAGAATCAATTCAATAGCTTCCGCGTTAGACTTCAAGCTTGGCGCGAATCCTCCCTCGTCCCCCACCGCCGTGTTGTACCCCTTCTTCTTCAACACGCCTTTGAGCGTATGGAACACCTCCGCGCCCCACCGCAGCGCATCCGAAAAACTCTCCGCGCCCACCGGCATCACCATAAACTCCTGGAAGTCCACGTTCGAGTCCGCATGGCTCCCGCCGTTCAGAATATTCATCATCGGCGTCGGCAGAATGCACGCATTCACCCCGCCCAGATAGCGGTACAGCGGCAGCTTGAGCGCCGCAGCCGACGCCCGCGCGCACGCCATCGAGACCGCGAGAATCGCATTCGCCCCCAACTTCGACTTGTTCTCCGTGCCATCGATCGCAATCATCGTCTGGTCAATCAGCCGCTGGTTCGAGGCATCCATCCCCGTGAGCTCCGGCGCCAGGATCGACTCCACATTCTCCACCGCGCTCAGCACGCCCTTGCCCATGTAGTGCGCCATGTCGCCGTCGCGCAGCTCGACTGCTTCATGCTCGCCGGTGGAGGCGCCCGAGGGCACCGCAGCCCGGCCCATCGCCCGGCCGGAGAGAGTCACGTCCGCTTCAACGGTAGGGTTTCCGCGCGAGTCCAGAATCTCGCGCGCGCTGATCGAAACAATCTCTGTCATAGGGCTCCTGTCGGAAGAAAAAGTCTGGGCCGCGGCATCGACGGCGTTCGGTTGTGCGACCACGCGGTGGCGCAGACGATCGTTCAATTTGGCGCGCCCGTCGACCGCAATAGACGGCCCTCCAGGGGTCCAAATGGTGGTAATCAATTCGACGGGGGGCTTCACCTCCGGATTCTAGCAAAGCCATGCCGCATCTGCATGAATCGCTGGAGTGTCTCGTTTCAACAAAGTTTTTCAACAAATGTGCAAAGATTTTCACACTTCGCCAGCTCTTCCCGCACAATCCACTGAAAATGCTGGGTTTCCATTGCGGCACAACGATTGCACTGTATCTCCATGCTGATTGAACTACGTAACCCAAATTTCGTCGCCCTCGGAGTTTCAATGCCATCCACGCGTCACTTATCTCTCGCACTTGCAGCATGTGCTCTCTTTGCCACGGCCTCGCGGGCCAAGGCAGATTCAATGTCATTTGATCTCGATCAGACCAAGACTCCGACTACCTTTGCCGCTGGCGACGGTGTCGCTCAAGCCGTCTTCGCCACCTCAACGGTGGAGGTCACCTCCTTCGGCTTCTTTCTCGATCAGACAGGCGGCGGCGATGTTAACTTCTTCGTCTACGACGCCACCACCGACTCTCTGCTGATGGCCCCAACCGCCGTGGCCGCACCCTCCGGAGCCAAGGCCTGGACCTATCTCGACGGTCTCACGTTCGACGCCATCGCCGGCGACACCTACTACTTCGGCGTCTTCGGGGATGCTTCCATGACTGTCGGCTTGAACCCGACGACCGCCCTGTATGCAGACGGCCTCGACATCCCCGCCACCGGTCCTTCCAGTCTCGACTTCACCGGCGACACTCCGGGCACGCCACTCGACGGCGCTCTCAACGCAGATGGAATCTCGACCACTGACGTTGGCCTGCGCATCTACGATCCGCCGCCCCCGGCCCCCGAGCCGAGCTCGCTGATTCTGCTTGGCACAGGGATCCTAGGAGCTGCCGGAGCGATGCGCCGGCGCGCGACCCGCTAACGACGTCTCACCCTGATTGCACCACAACAGAGTGCAACGGCTAGAGAAAGAAGCAAAAGGGCAGCCCTGACGCAGGCTGCCCTTTTGCTGTTCGCACAATTCAATTCGTAGGACCCGCAACGCCCTCTGGCTCATATTAGCTGTCTCGATTCCCTGCCTACGATTCCACTCCACGCGGCACGCGAAAACTCTACCCTGAGGGGAGTTGAGACGCGCGCGCAAAGCGCGCCTCGAACCGTCCAACCGACTGCCCGCGCACACAGGGGCGAGAGCGCAGTTCGAAGCCGAGGGATGCCATAATGAGAATCGCGCACAGGGTCGAGTTCAAGCCGCTGAAGTACGCCAGGGCCTCAGCCATGGCCTCAGCGACAGCCATTTGGATAGTCGTTGTGGTGGGTGCCGCTTCTGTGCCGGTTCTTGCGCAGAACAGCGCCCACACCGGAGCCTCCATCCCCGACCAGTCGGTCATCACCACCGCGCCCGATCCCGCGCTCACTCCAGCGACACCTCGTGCGAAGCCCTCCGCAGCCATTGCCGCCCCGGCCCAGCCCACAGTCTACGGCCCCTACGTCCCCTACCACGGCCCCCAGGCCAGCGGAGCGGGTCCGGCCGCAACCAACGCCGCAAGCACCTCTCCTTTCGACCCCGACGCCAACCTCGTCACCGAAGCCACCGCGGGCAGCGGCGCCGAAACAGATGATCGCCGCCTCCTCACCGGCCCAAAGAAGGCCGCAAACGATCCCGACGCCGGCATTGTCACCTACGTCCCCTCCCTACCCGGCGAGATTCCCGACGGCACCCTCGTCAAAGCCCACCTGCGCGAGCAGCTCTCGACCCTGACCACCAGGCCCGGCGCCAGGTTCACTGCAGAGATCAGCGAACCTGTAATGCGCGATGGCCGCGTCGTCATCCCCATAGGCGCAATCCTCGGGGGCCGCGTCACCTGGGTGCGCAGCGGCAAGCGCGTTGGCGGATCAGCCGCCATCCACATCGAGCCTTACACCGTCACCCTGCCCGACGGCTCGCAGTACGACCTCCACGCCCGAGTCATCGACACCAACAGCTGGGACAATACCAAGGTCGACGGCGAAGGCACCATCATGCGCAGCGAGAATAAGAAGCGCAACGCCGCCGTCATGGGCCTCACCACCGGCAGCGGCCTGGCCGCCGGCGCGATGATCGGCGGCGTCCCCGGCGCGCTCATCGGCGCCGGCGTAGGCGCGGGCATCAGCACCGTCGTCTGGCTCCAGCAGGACCGCCAGGCCGTACTGCCCAAGGACCTCGGCCTCGTCTTCTCCCTCACCGCCCCCATGCGCGTCACACCAGCGAGCGCAGAGGCCATGTCTCCCACACCCGCGACACATGGCGGGAGTTAGAGCCTATTGCAGATTCTCATCACAGGAGCAACCATGGGACAGCCGCAGAGCATTGAGAGACCCACCCCCGTGACCGCGATCGCGTTGCTCCAGTTTAGCAAGGCGTGGGTGTTGATGCTGGTAGCCGTGATTGCCTGTCTGGTTCCACAGGCTGTCCAATATTACGGAGACATGTTCTCCGCGGTGATCTATTTTGCGTCGCACGGCAAGAATGCCCGAGGGCTCCTCCTGCCGTTGATCGCGGCGTACATCGCGGTGATGGGGTGGGGCCTGTGGAGCCTGAAGGGCTGGGCGCGCAAGTCTCTTATGGCCACATCCGGACTGACCATCGCCGTGTGGGTGCGCGGATTCCTGTGGGCTCAGGCAATGGGCGTTACCCCGCTTACCCCGTCGCAGATGCAGGTGGTGGGCTTTCTGCTGCTCGTGGATTCGATCACGTTCTTCTACTTATTCTTCGGCGTGGACGTAAAACTGGCCTTCGGCGTAAAGGACTAGGGCGTCGCAAACTAATCCCGCAGTTGTGCCAGCAGCCGCTTCCAGTTCTTCTGGTTCCTTCGATACGACTTCTTCAAGTCCTCAAGAATCCGCTCAAAGTCACTGTGCCCTGTCAGGTTCTTCCACGCCGGGTTCTTTGAGAACCACGGAAAATTCTCGTTGCCTAGATAGATCGCCCGCCGCAGCCAGTGCAGCGCCTCCGACTCATCCCCATCGACCGCAAAGTAAGTCGCCAGCCGGTACGCCATCTCGCCGTCCGCCTCCGCCGCAGCAAGCGTCTCCTCCAGAATGAAGCTAGCCGCCTTCGCGCGATCGCCCAGCTGCACGTAGCACAGCGCAATCGTGGGAAACACAATCCGCAGCGAAGCCTCATCCGACACCACCCCCTCCAGCGTCTCCACCGCCCGCGCCAGATCGCCCAACCGCATCTGCTGATAGCCCAGCGAAATCCGCAGCAGCGGCTGGCGCGGCTCCAACGTCAAGCCCTTCTCAATCTCATCGCCCGCCAGCTCCAGCTGGTTCTGGTACTGGTACACCCGCGCGCGATGGTTATAAATAATCGCCGCATTCGCCGGGTTCAGCCGCAGCGATGTATTGAACTGGTCCAGCGCCTCCTCGTACAGCCCATCGATCCTCAGCGTCAGCCCCGCCACCAGATGCACGTTCCAGTCGTTCGCCGCCGACTGCAGCAGATGCTCAATCCCATGCCGCGCCGACTCTTTCTCGCCGCGCGACAGCAGCATATACACGCGGTATAAATTCGCCTCCACCGACCCCGGATCGAGCTGCAGCGCCCTGTCGAACGCGCGCCGCGCCTCCAGCACATGCATCTGCCCGCCCAGCCCATGCCGCGCGTACTGCAGGTGCGTGATGCCCAGCCCGGACCACCCCGGCGCGTACTCCGCATCCTGCGCCACCACGCTCTCTTCAAATCGTCCAGCGACCCCGTCCGCGACATAAACGACGACAGCACCGCCCGCGCCTGCAAATACTCCTCCGACAAATCCTGGCTCAGCGAAGGCGCCTCCTCCCGCGCACCCTCCGCCGTCGCCGCCGCGTTCTCCAGATCACCAAACCCCTGTAGCGTTGAAAACACCTCGTTGCATATCTCCGTCTGCACGCTGATCAGGTCGAACGACTCCACGTTGATCGACCCGCCCGCCTTCACCGACTGCGTGGGAATGTCCAGCAGTTGCCAGTTCAGGTCGAAGCCCGCCTCCGAGCGCATAAAATTTCCCGCCAGCACAAACCGCACCAGCAGCTTCTTGCCGATCGCCAGCGGATCGAGCTGCTGCGCGGGGATCGCCATCAGCGAGCTCGACGGCCGCACCACCAGCGACGACATCCGCGCCAGCCGCGCCGCAATCGCATCGGCCAGCGCATAGCCGTACAACGGCGCCGGCGCAGTCTCCGGCTCCGCCGCCGAGGTCGCGCCAAAGTTGATGAACGGCAGCACCACAATCGAGTTCTGCTTCGCCGCCGCCGTCGAGCCCGACTCGCGAAACCGCTCCGCCAGCATCGACAGAATCCCCGTCGCGCGCTTCTCTTCCTCCGGCGTCTCCAGCTCCAGCTTGCCCTGCGCCGGCACCTGCGAGATTGAGTCGCCCGGCATCCCCACCGAATCCAGTTGCAGCGCCTTCATCACCGTGCGCAAGCCCTCGCGCACATCCGCGGCCGACGAGAAGCGCGCCGAAGGCTGCTTCTCCAGGCAGCGCAGGATCACGCTCTCCAACTCCAACGGAAGGTCGGGCACAATCTCGCGCAGGTCCGGCGGATCGGCGAACTGTAGCGCGCGGATCGTCTGAAACTCCGCCGCATCTGGCCGATGAAATGGATGCCGCCCGCTCACCAGCTCATACAGAATCAACCCCAGCGCAAACACGTCGGACTGAACAGAAGATCGCCCCGTGACAAACTGCTCCGGCGCCATGTATGCAATGGTGCCGCCGCGCGCCGTGTAGGTCGCCTCAGGGTTGGGCGGCGTGCGCCGTCCCGGGCTTGCGGGGTCGAAGTCCGCCTCATCCAGACTCAGCTTCCTCGCCAGCCCAAAGTCCAGAATCTTGATCAGCCCGCCATCAGTCAGCATCACGTTGGCAGGCTTCAGGTCGCGATGAAATATCCCCAGCTGGTGCGCCGCAGAGAGCCCATCCGCAATCTGTATCCCCGCCGAAAGCACAAGCTGCAAACTCGCCGGCCCCTCCACAATCACCTTGTCCAACGACTTGCCCGGGATGTACTGCATCACAATGTAGGCCTCGTCCTCGGCTCCCGCGTCCGACGCCGCCTCGCCCACATCGTAGATCGCGCACACATTGGGGTGGTCGATCGCCGAGGCTAGCCGTGCCTCGCGCAACTGCGTCGTGCGCACCTGCTCCAGCGACAGCGACCCCCGCTTCAGCAGCTTCAGCACCACCGGCCGCTGCAGCAACGTGTCCGTGGCGAGGTACACCACCCCCGACCCACCCGCGCCGATCCTGCGCAGAAACTCATAGTGCCCAATCGTCCGGCGCTTCATCCTTCCATTATCTCAACTAGAGGCCGGTGGAAGGCGAACCCACACTACTTGCACAAAGAGTGCGGCCCATTAATCAATGTCGCGGTCTTCCCTTCCCCTCCCGCTCCCAAGGCCGCGGAGACACCGGATCATCCTCCCACTTCTTTCGCTTACCCACATAGAACATGATCGCCCCAAAGACGAACATGATCCCTCCCCACGTCAGGTTCAGGTCCACGCCTAGCGACCTCTCATACAGAGTCGCGTCACCATGCGTCACCAACCCAAACACACCCATAATTCCGCCGATAATCAGAAAAATCATCCCCAGCGGCACGCGAATATCCAGTCCCATAAGAACCTCCAAGTACAGTTGTGAGTGATGAGTTGTGAGTTGTGAGCGAAAGACCCACAACTCAGAAGCCAATCGCACTTACTCACAACTCACAACTACCAACTCACAACTGCCTTACGCAAACACCAAATTCAGCACGACCAGCATTGCCAGCACCGCCAGCGCCAGCGTCGCCGGTTTTTCATACCACTGCATGTGGCTCTCCACGGGCTTCGGCGTCAGCGAGTAGACGAGGCCGACCAACTCCGGCTCCGGCCTTGCCCGCGTCGCCATTGACACCGCAATCGTCACCGCAAAATTGATCGTAAACGCCCAGATCGCGGTCCAGAAGTTCTGCGCCATATCGCTCGGATAGCGATGCAGCACCGCGATCCATCCACCGTGAATCCCCGTCGCATCGCCCAGCGGCAACGTCAGGCCGTGGTGCACCAACGCCCCTACCGTACCCGCCACCAGCCCGGTAAACGCGCCATGCCCCGTCGTCCGCTTCCAGAACATCCCCAGCAGAAACGTTGCGAACAGCGGGGCGTTGACGATCGCGAAGACAAGCTGCAGCGCATCCATAATGTTGTTGAAGCTGGTCACCGCGTACGCCGCGCCGATCGACAGCACAATCCCGCCAATCGTCGCCATCCGCCCCATCCACAGATAGTGCGCATCTGTCGCCCGCTTGTTGATGTACGCCTGATAGATGTCGTACGTCCACACCGTATTGAACGCCGTCACGTTGCCCGCCATCCCTGACATAAAACTCGCCAGCAGTGCCGTTAGCCCCAGCCCCAGAATCCCCGTCGGAAAGAAGTGCAACAGCATCACCGGGATCGCCATGTTGTAGTCGTACACCGGAACCCCGTTCGCATCCACCACCGGCCTACCCGTGATCGCGTCCGTCTTCAGCGGCACAATCCCATGCGGATGCGCCTCATCCAGCGGCAGCGGCTTGCCCGCTGCGCTCACCGTCGCATACCCAGCCCCGCCCGCAGCCCCACTCCCCTGCCCCAACACCTTCGCGCCCACCGACACCGCAATCAGCCCCGGCAGAATCACCAGGAACGGCAGAAACATCTTCGGCACCGCCGCAATCAAAGGCACCTTCCGCGCAGACTCCTCCGAGTCCGCCGCCATCGCCCGCTGCACCACCAGAAAGTCCGTGCACCAGTACCCAAAGCTCGACACAAACCCCAGCCCCATCACCAGCCCAAACCACTCCACCCCCAGCGAGTTCGTCTGCGGATGCGCCATCCCGCGCCACGAGTGCGTCATGCTCGCCGGCAGCGTGTGCTTGATGCCCTGCCATCCCCCCACATTCCTCAGCCCAATCCACACCAGCGGCAGAAACCCCGCCACAATCAGAAAGAACTGCAGCACCTCGTTATAAATCGCGCTGGTCAGCCCGCCCAGAAAGATGTACCCCAGCACAATCAACGCCGACAACACAATCGACACATGGAACACATACGCATCCGGCAACATTCCACGAAACAGCCCCAGCTCCTGGATCAGCAGCGCCATCGCGTACATCGAAATGCCCGACGAGAACACCGTCATAAACGCGAACGAGAACGCATTCACCGCCCGCGTCTTCTCGTCGAACCGCATCCGCAGATACTCCGGCACCGACCGCGCCTTCGACCCGTAGTAAAACGGCATCATAAAGATGCCCACAAAGCACATCGCCGGGATCGCGCCAATCCAATAAAAGTGGCTGGTCACAATCCCATACTTCGCCCCCGACGCGCCCATCCCGATCACCTCTTGCGCGCCCAGGTTGGCCGAGATAAATGCCAACCCGCACACCCACGCCGGAATGGATCGCCCCGCCAGAAAGAAGTCGTTCGAGGTCCGCATGTACCGCTTCAGCGCAAAGCCGATGCCCAGCACGAACGCGAAGTAGACCAGCATAATCAGCCAGTCGATATAGGTCAGGTTCACTTTTATTTTGTCCTTAGTCGGCGTCGGCTAGCTCACTTAAGTCGCCGGTTTCTCCGGGCAACTCTACATGTTTGCACCCCGCCCGTCCAGCCGCCGGCACAGCGTCCAGTCCGCCCCGTTTGTACCCCAGGCAACACCCAAAAAAAAATGCAAATGCCCAGTTGACGCTGCACACAAAATTCGCATCCAATTGGATCGTGTGCAAAACAGGCGCTGCGGTCGGTGCGGCAAACCGTCCCCACCGCCGCGCAGCAGTATCTAATTCGGACTTGCGGACGAGGACAGCGAAGACAGGTGGGACCGGGTTGCCATTGACGATCGAACCGAACCAACACATCACCGTGCCGGACGCATCTGCCGTCCTGCTCATCGACGACAACGCCATCCAGGCCGCCACGCGCCAGGCCATCCTCCGCCGCGCCGGCTACTTCGTCATCGCCGCGCTCAACCCCGCCCGCGCCCTGGAGCAGTTCCAGCACCGGACCTTCCCCGCCGAAATCTGCGCCGTCGTCACTGACCACATCATGCCCGGCATGACCGGCGCACAGTTCGTCCGCGCCCTGCGCACCACCCATCCCGACCTCCCCGTCATGGTCATCAGCGGCCTCGAAGAGGCCGAGTCCGAGTACGAGGGCCTCGACGTCCGCTTCCTCCTGAAACCCCTCCAGCCCGAACTCCTCCTCGCCAACCTCCGTGGCCTCCTCGCCGAGCAGCAACAAGGCGCCGCCTGACCCCGCATCCTTCCCTGATCCAGTCCTCTTGTGGCGCATTCCCCGCGCCCTTGTGACTCCCATCACAAGCCAGCCTGACCCCATTTCTGCGAGAATGGGTCTGCGATGCAACCTCATCCCATGCCAGAGTTCGGCAGCTTCTGCCTGCTGCTCGCGCTCACCCTCACCGGCTACACCTTCCTCGTCGGCTCGCTGTCCCTCTGGGGCGCATCCGCCACCGGCCAGCGCCTCACCCGCATCCCAGCCGACCGCTTCAACCGCCTCGGCGAGACCGCGCGCCGCGCCGGGCTCGGCAGCTTCATCGTCCTCTGCTGCGCCGCCTTCGCCCTCGTCTGGGCCGCCTTCACCAACGACTACTCCGTCTCCTACATCCTTCACCACACCAACCGCGACCTCAACCCCGCCTATAAATTCGCCGCGCTCTGGTCCGGCCAGGAAGGCTCACTGCTCCTCTGGGCCTGGCTGCTCTCCGGCTACGGCTTCGTCCTCCGCCTGCGCCATCGCGTCGACGTCCGCCTCTCTGCCTTCGCGTCCACTATCCTCGCGGCGATCCAGGTCTTCTTCCTTCTGCTGCTGACCATCGCCGCCCCACCCTTTTCCATCCAGCCCGGCCCCATCGCCGCCGACGGCTTCGGCCTCAATCCCCTCCTCCAATATCCCGAGATGGTCCTGCATCCGCCGATGCTCTACCTCGGCTACGTCGGCTTCTCCGTGCCCTTTGCCTTCGCCCTCGGCGCGCTCATGATGCGCTACCCTGGCGAAAAGTGGATCCACATCACCCGCCGCTGGACCATGGTCACCTGGATGTTCCTCACCTGCGGCATCTTCCTCGGCGCGCACTGGGCCTACTCCGTGCTCGGCTGGGGTGGCTACTGGGGCTGGGACCCCGTAGAGAACGCCTCGCTGATGCCCTGGCTCACCGGAACCGCCTTTCTCCACTCCGTAATGATGCAGGAGAAGCGCGGCATGATGAAGAGCTGGAACGTCTGGCTCATCTTCTCCACCTTCATGCTCACCATCCTCGGCACCCTGCTCACCCGATCCGGCGTCGTCAGCTCCGTCCATGCCTTCGCGCAGTCCGCCATCGGAGACTGGTTCTACTGCTTCATCCTCATCGTCTTCGCAGTCTGCCTCTTCACCTTCTTCAAGCAGCGCGACCACCTCAAAACCGAGAACAAACTCGAGTCCCTCGTCAGCCGCGAGTCCAGCTTCCTCTTCAACAACCTCATCCTCCTCGTCGCCTGCTTCACCGTCCTCTGGGGCACGCTCTTCCCCGTCCTCAGCGAGTACGTCCAGGGCTCCAAGGTCACCGTCGGCGCGCCCTTCTACAACCGCGTCAACATCCCCATCGGGCTGTTTCTTCTCTTCCTCACCGGCATCGGCCCGCTGCTCGCCTGGCGCTCCACCTCGCTGCGCTCCATTCGCCGCAACTTCATCCTGCCCACCGTCGCAATGCTCGCAACCGCTGCGGGCCTCATCGTCGCCGGCGTGCGACCCTGGAGTGCCGGCGACGACGCCAACGCAGAATTCTTCTCCCTGATGGCCTTCACCCTCGCCGCCGGCGTCATTACCGCCATCGCCGCCGAGTTCCTTCGCGGCGCGGCCGTCGTCCACACCCAGACCGGCAAGAACCTCGCCGCCGCCACCCTCGTCCTCATCCGTCGCAACACCCGCCGCTACGGCGGATACATCATCCACTTCGGCATCGTCGTCATGTTCATCGGCATCGCCGGCGGCGCATTCAACCAGTCCCACGAGGCCGAGATGGGCGATGGCGACTCGCTCTCCGTCGGCCCCTACACCCTCATCTGCCGCACCATCACGCAGGATTCCAACGCCAACTACGATACCGACTTCGCCCTGCTCGACGCTTACCGCGACGGCAAGTTCATCACCCAGCTCGCGCCGGAGAGGCGCTTCTACCACGCCAGCCAGACCTCCGCCACCATGGTCGCCCTCCACTCCACCCTCGCCGCCGACCTCTACGTCGTCTTCGAAGCCCGCAATCCCGACACCGGCCGCCCGGAGATCATGGCGCACCTCAATCCGCTGATCGCATGGATTTGGATCGGGGTTGCCATCGTTGTCTTTGGCACCTTCGTCGCCCTCACGCCCAACATGGCCCGCACGGCGGCCCGCGGCCCCATCGAAACCGCCGCGCCCATCGCCGCCCCACCGCCCGCACCCGTCCTCACCACCGCGAAGGCCCGCCATGTTTAAGCGCTCCGGCTTGCTCATGCGCGCACTGCAATGCGTGCTGCTCTGCGCCGTCACCGTTGCCATGCTAGGCGCGAACGAGTCTCGCTTCAACCGGCTTGGCCATGAGCTGATGTGCTCCTGCGGCTGCGGGCAGATTCTGCTGGAGTGCAACCACTTCGGCTGTCCCGACTCGCCGGTCATGATCGCTGAACTCCACCAGCAGCTCGACTCCGGCGCCACCGACACCGCCATTGAGAACTGGTTCGCCGCCAAGTACGGCCCGCCCATCCTCGCCGCACCCATCCGCGGCGGCTTCGATAACGTCGCCTGGATCATGCCCATGGCGGTCCTCTTCCTCGCCACCATTGGCACCGCCGCGCTGGTCTGGGTCTGGAAGCGCCGCAGCGGCGCGCCCACCTACGCAGCCGCCGTGCAGGCCTCCGCCGCAACCGCCCCCGAAGACCCAGTCCTGCGCGAGCGCATTCGCCGCGAGACGGAGTACCGATGAGCCTGCTCGCCGAAGCCGTTCTCACTCTCGCGCTGTTCGCCTTCATCTTCTGGCCGGAGCGCAACCCCTTCGTCCAGGCCGACAAGACCCGCGTCGACTCCCTCCGCGAGCGCAAGGACGCCATCTACGAGAACCTCCGCGACCTCAATTTCGAATACCTCGCCGGCAAGTACCCCGAGGCCGACTACAATGACCAGCGCCGCGCCCTCGAAGACGAAGCCGCCCACACCATCACCGAGATGGACGCCCTCACCGCCCGCGGCATGAAGAGCGGCCGCGCAAAGGTCTAGCGCGACACAGGCGTATATACGTCGCGTGTATACTTATTTGAGCGAAAGGAGGCCCAAATGCCCACCGCAAAAGTCTTCAAGTCCGGAAACAGCCAGGCCATTCGCCTTCCCAAGGAATTCCGCCTCAAAGTCACCGAGGTCGAACTCATCCGCCAGGGAGACGACATCATCATTCGCCAGCCCAAGGAGGTATCGCTGATGGACGCCTTTAATGCACTCGCCTCCATGCCGGACGACTTCTTCAAGGAGGGCAGAAAAGACCCGCCCCCCGAGCCGGTTGAGGACTGGTAAGCAAACATGCTGTACATGCTAGACACAGACACCTGCATCTTCATTACGAGACCAAACAATGCGAAGGTTGCAAATCGCTTCCGAGGGCACCGCAAGGGAGATCTTTCCATCTCCGTCGTGACCTACGGAGAGCTACGAGTCGGCGCTGAGAAGAGTGACCGATATCCCGATTCCCTCACGTCCCTCGAAATCTTCATTCAAGCTGTCCCCGTGATTCCGATGGACCCCGAAGTCGCAAGCTTCTATGGCAGGGTGCGGTCTGATCTGGAACGGCGCGGAAAGATTATCGGCGCCAACGACCTCTGGATCGCCTCCCACTGCCTTCAACTCGGCCTCACCCTGGTCACCAACAACGAACGCGAGTTCCGTCGCATCCCCAATCTTCCGATTGAGAACTGGACCAAATAGACCGTGCCCGCACTGAAGAGAACCCTCCGCAAACTCGCCCCGCCCGCCGCCGCGCTGCTCCTCACCACCGCGGCCCTCGCCGCCAACCTCACCGGCGTCGTCACCGACCGCACCACCGGCAACCCCTCCGCCGGCGACACCGTCGCCGTCATCAACACCGCGCAGGGCATGGACGAGATCGCCCACGCCACCACCGCCTCCTCCGGCCGCTTCACCGTCGCCGTCCCCGACGGCGGCCAAATCCTCCTCCACATCACCCACGCCGGCGCCGAATACTTCAAGAGCGTCCCGCCCGGCTCTGCCTCCGTCACCATCGACGTCTACGACTCCGCCCCCAAAATCCCCGGCATCACCGGCGAGGCCCTCGTTCTCCGCGCCGAGACCGACCCCTCCGGCCGCACCCTCAACGTCACGGAAAACTTCTTCCTCCAGAACGCCTCCGCCCCGCCCCGCACCCAGTACGGCGGCAACACCTTCGACTTCTACCTGCCCAAGGGCGCCGCCGTCACCGAGTCGCTCGCCGTCTCTCCCGGCGGCCTGCCTACCAACGTCAACGTCGTCCCCGTCTCCGCCGCCACCGGCCAATACGCCTTCACCTTCCCCATTCGCCCCGGCGAAACGCGCCTGCAAGTCGCCTACACCATGCCCTACTCCGGTAGCCAGCCCTTCGCGATCAAGCTCTCCGTCCCCACCGGCGACGTCGCCGTCATGCTGCCCAGGGCCATGCAGTTCCGGCCCACCACCCCCTTCCAGCCCATCAACCCCGACCCCAACTCCCAGGCCTTCGACGCCCACTCACCCCCCTTCGCCCAGCCGGTCCAGTTCGCCATCTCCGGCGCCGGCCAGCTCCCGCAGGAGACCCAGGCCGCATCTCAGGGCCCCAGCCAACCCGCAGCCAGCCCATCCACCGGCGCCGGCCAGCCCACCACATCCGCCTCCGACACCCGCCCCGGCGGAGGCCTCGGTACCCCCATCGACCCCGAAGACGCCAACGACCCCTGGTCCAAATACAAGTGGTGGGTCCTCGGCCTCCTCGGCCTCGCCCTTGCCGCCGGCGCAGGCGTCATGCTCAAAGCTGGCCAGCCCATCCCCGTCGTCGCAACTGCTGGCGCAATCCCCGCCGACCCCACCGCGCCCGTCGCGCCGTCCTCACCCGCCGACCCCAGCGCGGCCCTTTCATTCATATTGTCATCCCGTAGCGCAGCGGAGGGATCCGCTTCTGTCCTTCGCCCCACTTCCCCATCCCCCCTCCTCCAAACCCTCAAAGACGAGCTCTTCTCCATCGAAACCGACCGCCTCTCCGGCCGCCTCTCGGAGGCCGAATATACCGAGCACAAAGCCGCCCTTGACCTCATCCTCCGCCGCGCCCTCAAATCCACCTCACAACAAACGCAGGCACCGGCAGGCGAAACTCATAGCTCATAGCTCATGGCTGACAGCTGTACAAGAGAACCGTTCCGCCTCAGTCCGGCTTGCCCTCTGCCCTTGTCACTGCCCCAAAACCCGCATCGAACCGCCTTCTGCCGCGTCTAATTGGGGAGCTGGCACGTTGGGCGACGCCGCGCAAATTGGCCCGCCCAGATTGGCGATCGACCCCATGAACACCTTCAAATCCACCCTGCTCCTCGTCTCCCTCACCCTCATCCTCGTCCTCGCCGGCGACTGGATCGGCGGCCAAAATGGCATGGTCTTCGCCTTTCTCCTCTCCGCAGCGATGAACTTCGTCGCCTACTTCTACTCCGACAAGATCGCCCTCGGCATCTACCGCGCCCAGCCCGTCACCCGCGAGCAGCTCCCTCGCGCCTACCAGGCCGTCGAGCGCCTCACCGCCAAAGATGGCATCCCCATGCCGAAGATCTATGTGATTCCCACCGACTCGCCCAACGCCTTCGCCACCGGGCGCAACCCCCAGCACGCGTCGGTCGCCGTCACCCATGGAATCCTCGCCCTGCTCAACGACGAGGAACTCGAAGGCGTCCTCGCCCACGAGCTTGGCCACGTCAAGAACCGCGACATCCTCACCAGCTCCATCGCCGCCACGCTCGCCGGAGCCATCACCCTCATCGCCCGCATGGGCTACTGGGCCTCGCTCTTCGGCGGTGTCGGCGGACGCGACAGCCGCCGCAACGGCGGTCTCAGCGCGCTCCTCATGCTCATCGTCGCGCCCATCGCCGCCACGCTCATCCAGCTCGCCATCTCCCGCTCCCGCGAGTATGAAGCCGACGCCACCGGCGCCCACACCACCGGCAACCCCTACGCCCTCGCCTCCGCGCTGCAAAAACTCGAAGACTACTCCAAGCGCCTCCCCCTCCAGGCCACGCCCTCCACCGCGCACCTCTTCATCATCGCGCCGCTCATCGGCGGCGGCATCGGCAGCCTCTTCTCCACCCACCCGCCCACCCGCGAGCGCATCCGCCGCCTCATCGGCCGCGACCTCGCCTAAGCTGCATTACCAACGCTCGGGTGCCCCATTCATGACAGTTTCACCGTCATGGGTGGGATGTAGACCGCTCGCATCGCCGGGTGCCCCATCCATCGCATCGCGATGGGTGGGATGTAGACCGCTCGCATCACCCCACCGCTCGTCATTCTGTGCGGAGCACAGAAACTCCGTACTTGTCTTTCGGCGAGTTGGCTCTGGACTACCATCTCCTCATGCCCTTCTTCCTCTGCGCCATCCGCCTCCTCACCCTCGTCATCTGGGTCGGCGGCCTCATCTTCTTCGCCTTCGTCGAAGCGCAGGTCGCCTTCCACATCATGGGGACCGCCCCTCCCTTCGGCTCACTAATCGCCGGCTCCATCGGCGCACTCAATCAGATGGGCCAATACTGCGGCGCCCTCTTCACCCTCGCAACCCTGATTCTCGCCTCCCGTGCCGCTACCACCAACCGCAAGCTCCTCCTCGCCCAGGTCCTCCTCGTCATCCTCATGATGGCCGACACCGCCGTCGTCCAACTCCGCATCGTCCCCGCGATGGAGCGTGACCGCATCAACGCCGGGGGCGAGATCGACGCCGCCCCACCCGATAACCCCGCCCGCTCGGACTTCGACCGCCTCCACGCCCTCTCGGAAAGGGTCGAAGGAACCGCCCTTCTCCTCGGCCTTGGAGTCGTCATTCTCATGGCTGCGGAGCCATCAGGATCGCAACCCCAGCCCCTCACACATTGAACTTAAAAAACAAAATGTCCCCATCCTTCACCACATACTCCTTGCCCTCCGACCGCAGCAGCCCGCGCTCCTTTACCGCCTGCTGGCTGCCGTACTTGAACAAGTCCTCGCAGTGATAGCAGTCCGCCTTGATGAACCCCTTCTCAAAGTCCGAGTGGATCACCCCCGCCGCGCCCGGAGCCTTCGTCCCGCGCACAATCGTCCATGCCCGCACCTCCTGCTCGCCCGCGGTGAAGTAGGTAATCAAATTCAGCAGCGCATACGCCGAATGAATCAGCCGGTCGAGCCCCGGCTCCTCCAGCCCCATCTCCTTCAAAAACTCCGCGCGCTCGCCGGCCTCCAACTGCGCAATCTCCGCCTCCATCGCCCCGCAGATGCGCACCACCTGGCTCTTCTCCTCCGCCGCGCGCTTCTCCACCGCATCCACCCACTCGTTGTGCCCCGCCAGCCCGCTCTCATCCACATTCGCGACATACAGCTGCGGCTTGGCCGTGATGAGATGCAGGTCGCGCGTATAGGGCCGCTCCTCGTCCGTCAGCTCCACCGTGCGCGCCGGCCTGCCCGCCTCCAGCGCCTCCTTCAATCGGCTCAGCACAGCAAACTCCGCCTTCACCTTGTGCTCCGCATTCGCCGGCTTGTTCAGCTTCTCCACCTTCGCGTAACGCTTCTCCACCACATCGAGGTCCGCCAGCAGCAGCTCCGTATTGATGATGTCGATATCGTGCAGCGGGCTCACCCCTCCCGCCACATGCACCACCTCCGGATCGGCAAAGCACCGCACCACATGCACAATCGCGTCCGTCGACCGGATGTGCCCGAGGAACTGATTGCCCAACCCCTCACCTTTCGACGCGCCCTCCACCAAACCCGCAATGTCGATGAATTCCATCGTCGTCGGCACCAGCGACTTCGGCTTCACCAGCTTCGCAATCTTGTCCAGCCGCACATCCGGCACCGTCACCACGCCTGTGTTCGGGTCGATCGTGCAGAACGGATAGTTCGCCGCCTGCGCCTTGGCGGAGGTCAACGCATTGAAGATCGTGCTCTTCCCAACATTGGGAAGCCCAACAATTCCGCAGTTCAAAGCCATGCTGTGCTGTTTCCTTCAGGCGCGTTCCCGCGCACCACCAACGCTCCATCCAAATCGCAGACGAGTCACTAACAGGATAGTTCATCGCGCAGCTATCGACCCCGCACGCAAGCCCACCGATAGAATCAAATCGACATGAAAATGAAGCTACCTAAGTCTGGCCCGCGATGACCACCCCTCGCTTCTATCTCTCCCTCGCCCTCGGCCTCTTCGCCGGCCTCGCCGACTACCTCGGCGGCTTCCTCCTCGTCCGTCGCTCACCCTCCGCGCGCGCGCTGCGTTACTTTGTCGCCCTCGGCGCAGGCTTCATGCTCGCCGCCGCCCTGCTTGAGATGCTGCCCGAGGCCTTCGCCGTCAACGCCCACTGGGCCGCGCCGCTCATCCTCGCCGGCTACTGCGGCGTCCATCTGCTCGAACACACCCTCGTCCCCCACTTCCACTTCGGCGAGGAGACCCACGCGCACGAGTTCCTCTCCAAGCGCAGCAGCTACTCCGTCCTGCTCGGCCTCGCCACCCACACCTTCTTCGACGGCATCGCCATCGGCTCCGGCTTCGTCCTCTCCGCCTGGCTCGGCTGGGTCCTCTTCGTCGCCGTCTTCCTGCACAAGGTCCCCGAAGGCTTCACCGTCGCCTCCGTCATGCTCGCCGGCGGACAGGGCCGCCGCGCCGCCCTCAACTCCGCGCTCTTCCTCGGCGCCACCACCGTCCTCGGCGTCCTCGCCATCAACCTCGAACCCACCTGGGTCCGCGCCGGCCTTCCCCTCTCCGCCGGCGTCACCATCTACGTCGCCGCCACCGACCTCGTCCCCGAAGTCAACCGCGAGCCCGGCGTCCGCATGGCCCTCGTCTTCTTCCTCGGCGTCATCCTCTTCTTCCTCCTCCGCATCCTCGCGCCGGCCTAATGCCCTCACCCAAGCCTAACTTAGCCATCCATGCACTTGGCCGCTCAGGTGGGAGCGTAGGGCTTCAGCCCTACGAATGTCGCTGAGATAGGGAAATGGGCTTTAGCCCTGGCGGTGGTATTTCAGTCTGAAGTCCGAGACAATCTAAGTTACCTATAACTCGTTTTAGGACAGCTACAGTGCAGCTGAGGTATACCGTAGCCGCATGCTCCGGGGAGAGGACAACAATGACTGCGATGACCAACGAAGAGGTTCTGGCGTTCCTCGCGCGGAACGAGTGGAACATCGGAATCAAAGCCAATAATCCGAAGCTTGATCATCGGGACTGGACACTTCATTATGACGACCCGGAGGCAAATGCACTTCTGCTCAAGTATCCGGAGACACCGAGAAGGGTTACCTACTTTTCCAGACTGGCCTCGTTGCTCGGGGCCGAAGATGAAAGCATGTTCTACGGCGCACTGCTGTGGATAACGCTTTCCGATATAGGTAGCCCACAGCTCGAAAAAGCCGGATGGGACATGGTGGATATGATGCGCCGCGGTTTCGGAGAAAACCGCCCGCTTGAGGCTGCCCCGGGCCATTGGTTTCGGAATGGTGCAGTCGTTGAGTTGGCAGCATTTATCCTGCCCTGCTTCGTCTTCGGCTGGGACGCTTATATCGTCCCTAGCAGAGGCGATCTCTTTGTCCACATTAGCCATGACGAGTACTGGGCTGTAATGACAAAAAACGCGGAGACCTACGAGGCCGTCCTGAACGATCTGAAAGACATTCAGCCAGAAGCAGGTGGTCAACACCTGCTGCAAAGATTTTGTCCTCTCTCGCGGCACCTCAAATTAGCCTGAAACAACCACATGAGGATTGGCAGAACTCCTTGAAAGTCGCCTTTTCGGAACCTCAGTCCGTCACGTCAAACTGAGACACGTACCACCTAACTTTGCCGCCCTCGCGCGCGCAATGGTAGCCTTGCTCTCGCGCGCAAAACCATTTCACGGAGCACCCATGCCACGCCACTGCCTCACCCTCGACCTGCAGGACGACCCCCACAAAATCGCCGAATACAAGCGCCACCACGAAAAGATCTGGCCCGAGATCCGCGACAGCCTCTACGCCGCCGGCGTCACCGCCATGGAGATCTACCTCACCGGCACCCGCATGTTCATGATCATGGACGTCAACGACACCTTCTCCCTCGAGAAAAAAGCCGCCATGGACCGGGCGAATCCTAAAGTGGCGGAGTGGGAGGCCCTGATGGCCAACTTCCAGGCCGTCCCCCCCGGCGCCGACCCCGTCCGCCGCTGGGCCCCCATGGAAAAAGTCTTTGACCTGTCAGCCCAGTAACTCAGCTGCTTGTCAAAATCTACCAGCCGCGGGTCTGCATGAGGTTCTGCTCTTCGATGGCCGCAGCCGCAAGGCCTTTCATGCTGCCGATGACGGTCTCGGAGGCTTCAGCGACGATCTTCGGGTCGTTGAAGTGGGTGGTCGCAGTCACAATCGCGCGGGCGCGCGAGACGGCCTCTTCGCGCTCCAGCGGGTTGTTCTCCACATCGAGCGGCGTGGCGCGCTCCTTCATGAAGATGCCGGAGCCGACGAAGATGCTCTCCGCGCCGAGCTGCATCATCAGGGCCGCGTCGGCCGGCGTGGCGATGCCGCCTGCGGAGAAGTTGGGCACGGGCAGCTTGCCGGCCTTGGCGACCATGCGGACGAGCTCATACGGCGCGCCGTGGACCTTGGCGGCGTTGTAGAGCTCCTGATCTTCCAAAACCGTGAGCTCGCGAATCTCGCGCACGATCTGGCGCATGTGCTGCACGGCGTGGACGACGTCGCCGGTTCCCGGCTCACCCTTCGTCCGAATCATCGCCGCGCCCTCGGCGATGCGGCGCAGGGCCTCGCCCAGGTTGCGCGCGCCGCAGACAAATGGCGTGGTGAAGGCGTGCTTATCGATGTGGAACATCTCGTCGGCAGGGGTGAGGACCTCGGACTCGTCAATGAAGTCGACGCCGAGGTATTGCAGTATCTGCGCCTCGGCGAAGTGGCCGATCCGCGCCTTGGCCATAACGGGGATGGAGACGGCGTTGATGATCTGCTTGATGAGCTTGGGGCTGGCCATGCGCGCGACGCCGCCCTCGGCGCGGATCATGGCGGGCACGCGCTCCAGCGCCATGACGGAGATGGCGCCGGCCTCCTCGGCAATGCGCGCCTGCTCCACGTTCATGACGTCCATGATGACGCCGCCCTTGAGCATCTCGGCCAGGCCGAGCTTGAGGCGGAGGCTGGACGTACCGAAGCTGCTGCTGCCGTTTGGACTGTTGCTGTGGGTGGGTTCGGGCATGGGGTGTCTCCTTGGACGCCGCCGCATCGTGCACGGATTGCGCATCGCGCGCGGGACAGCCGCAAGATCTAGTTTAGCAGTTTGCATGCGCTGCCCGGCTTACGGTGACCGTGGCCAATCGACGACACGCAACTAAGCGTTGCAGAGTTCGACGATGGTTGCGCCGAACTTTGCGGCCTTCTCTGCGCCGATGCCGTGGATGGCCTGGAGCTGCGCGATGGTGCGCGGGCGTTCGATGACGATGCTGCGTAACGTGGACGCGCCAAGCACGAAAAACTGCGGCAGGCCCATGCGCTCGGACTCGAGCTTGCGCCAGGCGCGGAGGCGGTCGTCGAGCTGCTGCTGGTCGGGGGTGAGGGCGGCGGCTGGGTCGCTGGGAGCCGGGCGGGTGCGGTGATAGGCAGGGGTTGGCTCGGGGGAGTTGAGAGTCAGCGAAGCGACCGGGGCCGGTCGTTGCGCAGGCCGTTGCGCGGCTCGGGACGCGGGAAGAAGACTGGGCGTGGCGGACCTGGCTCGCGCCGTCCGGCGTTTCTTCGAGGTTGTTGCGAGTTCGCCTGCGTTCAGCGACGTTGGAAGCACGACACCGGCAAGATCGTTGGCGTCCGCGCTGCGGCCTTCGTGGGTGAGCGCGGCCTTCTTGTAGGGCAGCACTTTGCCCTCGGCATTGGTGAAGGTTTCGCTGGTAAGGGCAATGAGGCCGGCGCGGGCGAGCGCGTCAAGCAGAACCGCGAAGGCGTTGCGATCGATTCCAAGCCCGAGGTCGGAATGCAGCTTGCCGGTGGCGCGCGAGGGCACTTTGGCGAGCGCGGAGAGGATGGCGCGGAGGTCGCGGGCCTGCGCGGCGGAGGGCGGGGCGAAGCTTTGCGCGCTGGCCGTCGTGGGCGAGCAAAAGTCGCAGCGGCCGCAGGGACGGTGCGTGTCGGCGGTGTCGCCGAAGTGGCGGATCAGGGCGGTCATGCGGCACTGCTGCGTCTCGGCAAAGGCGACCATGCGGTCGATCTGCGCGCGGCGGAAGGCGATCTGCTCGGCGTAGCTCGCGGCCCAGGTTGGGTTCGCCGATGCGGCGCCATTTGTTGCGCCGACCCGGCGAACGCTGCCGGCGATTTCGACCGAGGCTGCGCCCTGCGCGATGAGTTTCTCGATTGCTTTGGAGAAGGTGTCGAGGTCCATCTTGAGGCGCTGGGCGAGCGGCTCCGGCATAAGGAACTCCTCAGTGAGGACGGAGGCGACGCGCGCGAGATCACCGGCGGGCGGATAATCGCGATCCAGAAAAAACTCGTGCATCTTGCGATCAGCGAAGCTGTGCAGCAGGACGGTGCGCGAGGGCAGGCCGTCGCGTCCGGCGCGGCCGATCTCCTGGTAGAAGGCCTCGACGGATGCAGGCAGCGCGGTGTGGACGACGGTGCGCACGTCGGCCTTGTCAATCCCCATGCCGAAGGCGATGGTGGCAACGACGACCTCGAGCTTGCCCGTCTGGAAGTTGCGCTGCACCCGCTCGCGGATGCTGGACTCGATGCCCGCGTGGTAAGCAGCTGCGGTGTTGCGGCCGAGCGCGTGGTTCAATTCCTCGGCAAGTTCTTCGGCGGCCTTGCGCGAGGGTGCGTAGACGATGGCGGGGCGCGCGGCGGGGTCTCTGAGCAGCTCGGTGGTGAACTGCGGGCGGCGCGGCTTGGACATTTCGACGACCTCGATCGCGAGGTTCGAGCGGCGGAAGCCGTGGATGAAGAGCGCGGGGTCGCGAAGCTGGAGCTGCGCGACAATGTCCTGCTGGACGGTAGGTGTCGCCGTCGCCGTAAGCGCGATAACAGGCGCAGGCCGGAGGCTTGGCAGGAAGTCGCCTAACGTCCGGTAGTCGGGGCGGAAGTCATGCCCCCATGCGCTGATGCAGTGCGCCTCGTCGATGGCGACGAGCGAGGGTTTGCGGCGCGCGAGCATCTCCGGGAAGCCGGAAACGCGCATGCGTTCGGGCGCGATGAAGAGGAAGTTGAGAGTACCGTCGAGATAGTCGCGGCAGGCCTGGCGGGCGTCGTCGCGCGAGAGGCCGGAGTGGATGCGCGCCACGCGCAGCCCCGCGGCGGTGAGCTTGGCGGCCTGGTCGTCCATCAGCGCGATGAGCGGGGAGATGACCAGCGCGGTGCCTGCGCGGGCGATGGCCGGCAGTTGGTAGCAAAGCGATTTGCCCGCGCCGGTGGGCATCACCAGCAGCACGTCGCGGCCATCGGTGGCGGCGCGGCAGATGGCCTCCTGATTGGCGCGGAAGGCGGGATGGCCGAAGGTGGTATGCAGCAGCTCGAAGAGGTCGGGCATCGTCATGCACAGTTTCGCATGTTCTTCGTGTGTGCGAAATCGGGAACCATGGCCAGACCCGATTGAACAATGAGACGCTCTATATAATTTGTAGCGATGACAGGCCTCTTGCAGGATCGCCGGTTCCGGATCTTCACAGCGGTTGTGGTGACGATTTGCCTTCTCGCGCTTCTGGTCCCTCACAGCGGAGACCATGGGTCCTTCGTCGCCTTTGTCCTGTTCTTCCCGGTGTTTTTGTTCGGGTTGCTGGACACACCGTGGTTGCTACAGGGGATGGATCATGCTGACGAAGCGGTCCCTCTAGGGGCGCCAGTCCTAATCGCCCTTTTTCAACGCCCTCCTCCATCGTTCGACTAACGTCCCGGCTGCGATGTGTCTCGTGCCCTTTGGGTCACGCAAGACCTCGTTTGTCTCCTGGCGAATTAATCGACCGAAGTTTGGAGATTTCGAATGGGTTACCTGGGGCTGTTCCTAATCTTCTGGGGAGGCGTTGTTTTTGTGCAGCGCGCTTGTTGGCGGCGGAATCGCAAGAGGGGAAAGAAGAACTTCGGCTTCTATCCCAGCGGCGCTGCGATTGGAAATGCTTTGCAGGCATTGCAGGCCATTGCGGAGCCGCGGGCACAGCATGTTATCGAGGAGAAGCTCGACGAGCCTGCGGATGAGAATGACGAAGCAGGACCGAAAGATCCAGCTGCACATCTGATGCGGCAGGCAAGACGGATTCGAAGCGGAAAACCCATCGATCGCCTGACCACATTTCTGCCTCCGCGTGATTGACACAATGAAATGAGGCAATTGCTGGAGGACCTACGCTAGTAATACGCATCGATTCCAAGCTTGCGGTATTGTTTCGTACGAGGAAATTTCCCTATGGTTCGTTTTGTGGATGGTGTGAAGGTTCTGGGCGTTGCGGCGCTGGTCGTTTTCATGATGGGGGGAGCACGGTGGGCGGCTGCGCAGGGTAGTGCGCAGGCAACGCTGACGATCAGCGCGGACAAGCCCGTGGCCAAGGTGAGTCCGACACTGTATGGGCTGATGACGGAGGAGATCAACTACTCCTACGACGGCGGGCTGTATGCGGAGCTGGTGCAGGACCGCAACTTCCTCGCCAGCCGCAGCGATACGGAGAACTGGGTTCCCGTGCCGCAGGGCACGGCGAAGGGATCGGTCACGATCGATCGCGCAGCGGGGCCGAGCACGGCGCTGCCTTCGAGCCTGAAGGTGACGGTCGATCAAGCGGACGCGGCGAATGCCTACGGCGTGCGCAACCGCGGATGGTGGGGGGTGCCGGTGCTGGCGAACACGACGTATACCGGCTCGGTGTATGCCAAGGGCGATGGCATGGGCGTACATGTGAGCCTGGTATCGAACGACTCAGGCAAGGTACTGGCGACCAAAGCGCTGCCCGCGCTCAGCAGCGATTGGAGGCAGTACAACTTCACGATGAAGACCGGCGCGGTGCCTGCCGCTGCTGGCGGCGCGGGCGCTGTAAATGCAGACAACCAGATTGTGGTGAGCTTCGACCATCCGGGGACTGCGTGGCTACAGCTACTGTCGGTCTTTCCGCCGACCTACAAGAACCGCGTCAACGGCAACCGGATCGACCTGATGGAGAAGCTGGCGGCGATGCATCCGCAGTTCCTGCGCTTTCCCGGCGGGAACTATCTTGAGGGCGACACGATCGCGGACCGCTTCGACTGGAAGAAGACGATTGGCCCGTTGGTGGATCGGCCTGGGCACCGCAGCCCGTGGAATTACCGTTCGACCGATGGTTTTGGCCTGCTCGAATTTCTCGGGTGGTGCGAGGACCTGAAGATGCAGCCGGTGCTGGCGGTGTATGCGGGCTACTCGCTGCGCGGCGAGCATGTGGAGCCGGGCGCGGCGCTGCAGCCCTACGTGCAGGACGCGCTGGATGAGATTGAATATGTAACCGGCGATGTTTCCACCAAATGGGGCGCGGAGCGGGCGAAGGATGGGCATCCGGCGGCGTTCCCGCTGAACTATGTGGAGATCGGCAACGAGGACTGGTTCGACAAGTCGGGCAGCTACAACGGCCGCTACGCGCAGTTCTACGATGCCATCAAACAGAAGTATCCCGCGCTGCAGCTGATCGCGACCACGGCGGTGAAGGGCCACACGATGGACGTGCTGGACGACCACTACTACAAGCGCGCGGAGCAGTTCTACGGCGACACGCATCACTACGACGCAGCCGACCGCAACGGGCCGAAGATATTCGTCGGCGAGTGGGCCACGCGCGAGGGCAACCCCACGCCCAACATGGGCGGCGCGCTGGGCGATGCGGCGTGGATGACGGGGATGGAGCGCAACAGCGACCTGATCGTGCTCTCCAGCTACGCGCCGCTGCTGGTGAACGTGAATCCGGGCGGGATGCAGTGGCAGTCCGACCTGATCGGCTACAACGCGGCGTCGAGCTACGGCAGCCCCAGCTACTACGCGCAGGCGATGTTCGCCAGCCACGTGGGCACGGAGATTCTTGCATCGGAGCTGAAGGGCGCGGGCGACCGACTGTTCTATTCGGTAACGCGCGACGCGGCGAAGGGCACGATCTATCTGAAGCTCGTCAACGCGTCGTCCGCGGCGCAGCCGATGAAGATTGCGCTTGAAGGGGCGAAGGCAATCCAGCCGACGGCGAAGAGCATTCTGCTGCATGGCGCGACCACCGCGGCGACGAATTCCATCAGCGACCCGAAGCGCGTGGTGCCGGTGGAGAGCACGGTGACGGGCGTGGCGAAGGAGTTTACGCGCACGCTGCCGGGCTACTCGGTTGAGGTGCTGGAGCTTGCAGTTCAGTAAGAAGGAGCTGTCGGTTCAGTAGCTAGGACGCGGGAACATGGGTTTGGGCGGCGGCGGCGGAGCCAGGTAGCGGCTCGACCAATCGAGGAAGGTCGCGAAGTTGGGTTGGATGTTGTGGCCGCCGGGATGCTGGCGGAAGGCGAGGTCGCCTGCGACCAGGGCGGTGCCGACGGGCGGGAGCGCGGTGACGAGACCGGTGCTGTCGCTGACGCCCTTCTTGCCGAGCAGTTTATAGACAGGGTCCGCGGCGACCTCGGCCATGAAGGTGCCGTCGACGTCGGCCCATCCATCGCCGCCTTTGTAGGTGCCTCCGCCGATGAAGACGGGGCGCGGCGCGCAGAGCGCGATGAGCTCGTGCATGTCGACGGGCATGTCCGCGGGGGTAAGGGTGCCGGCATACTTGATGTAGTTGCCGCCCATCCAGTAGTACTCGCCGGCGGCGATGTTCTCCAGCTGCTCGCCGAAGCGGCGACGCGCGAGGTCCGCGCCGCCCGCGCCGGAGGAGTTGACATACGCCGCGGCGAAGCGCTGATCGTACGCCATCGTCACCAGCGTGGCCTTGCCGTAGCGCGAGTGGCCGGCCACGGCGACGTGCTTCGCATCGACGGCCTTGTCGGTCTCGAAATAATCCAGCAGCCGCGCGGCGCCCCAGCCCCATGCGCGCAGCGCACCCCAGTCCTCCAGCTTGCGCGGCTGCCCGTGGTTACACAGGCCGATGATGCCGCGCGTCAGGCCGCCTGCACTGTCCGCCTGGATGCTGCGCGGATAGAGCAGCGCGTAGCCCCAACCTTTGGCCAGCGTCTGTTGCTTCGTGCTTGGGCCATCGGGAGGTCGAGCGGCCGCAGCAGCCGCGGCCAACGGTCCGGTCCGTGGCGGACGCGGAGGCGGTGGTGGCTCGCCCGGTGGAAGGTCGAAGGTGAGCTCCAAGACGACGGGTACCGGGCCGAGCGCGTTGGCGGGAAGGATGAGGTCGGCCTGAATATCGACTGTGATGGCTGGATCGGGGGAGTTGTCGACATGACCGATCAGATGCTTGGTCACCGTGGCAACGCCGCCGAGCGTGCCGGGAGTCGTCGACGCAACCTCCCACTTCACCGCCGGCGTGTGAGCAGGCGCGCGGCCGAGGATCTCGCGGTCAAATATCTCGACGAGCTGTGGACGACGCTGAGTCGTCCATACCTTCGCCGTCTTGACGGGCTTGCCGTTGGCGAGCAGGAGCGGGTTGGGCAGGCTGGGCCAGGGGTTGGCCTTGGACTCGTCCCAGTTGACAGGGTAGGGCCCGGTGCCGTCCTGCTTCACGCCAGGGCGCAGTTCCTTGAGGCCGAGCAGGTCCATCATGCGTTGGTGGTCCTCGGTGCCGGTAACGGGAACGGGCGCACCGGGGACGGCGGGTTGAGCCGCAGCCCCCGAGATAGGCGGTTCTGCAGGGGTCTGCGCGGGCGGCGGTGCGGGAGCCTGAGCGAAGGCACCGGTCAACACGAAGGCGGCGATTGAGCCGAGCGGAAGGGCGCGCATAGAGTCGCAGATACGATAGCAGACCCTGGTGGCCGGGCGCGGTCTGGACGCGGCAAGGGGGCCTGGATGGGCACCCGGAGGCGGCTACCGCTGCAGGACGCTGATGAGCTTGTCGGCGAGCGAGGCGGAGCTGACGTTGTAGGTGCCTGCGTTGATGGCCTGCTGCAGCGCCGCTACTTTGTCGAAGCGGACGTCGCTGCCTTGGGTGGCCTGCGAGATCATCGCGCCCGCGAGGCTGACCTTCGCGGTGTCCATCGCAATCTCACCTGCCGGGCCGCTCGCGGGCCAGGGGCTGCGCGGGGCCGCGCCGATGCGGGCGGCCCCGGATGTACCAACGGCAGTGCCGACCGTGATTGCGTCGGAGGGCTGTAGGTTGTCCCCAATTCCGTTGGTGAGGCTCATGCGTCTCCCTGTGTATTGTTTGCAGCATAGCCCAGAGCGGCGCGCGCGGAGGCCCAAAGAGTAGGCTGCGCGGGCGCAGTGGTCCCGATTCGGGACATTGGCCCTTTGCCAGCCGCGCGGGTTCGAGAGACAATCGAGGGCATGGCAGAGTTTATACGACCGCAGCACGAAGTCCCGCTGGCGATGGCGTCCGGCGCAGCATCCGCAACCGCATCCGCCTTCGCATCGGCGACCGCAACCATCTCCGAACCGCCTGCGGCCGCTGGCCGTCCCGCGGGCAGCTACAGTGCCGTTCCGCACGACCCCGCCAAACCGCCGGTAAAGCGGCAGATCGTCTGCTTCAGCTTCTATAAGGTGATGCCGGAGTGGCGCAGGCTGCCGGCGAGCGAGAAGGCCGCGCACAAGGCCGCGTTTGCCGCGGTGCTGGCGAAGTGGAACAAGCCGGGCGAATTTCTCTCGCTCACCTATTCGACCATTGGCACGCGCGGCGATGTGGACATGTGCGTGTGGTCGATCGGCTATGGCGTGGATGAGCTGAACCAGATGCGCAGTGACCTGCTGGGCACGCCGCTGGGCGGCTACCTCGACTCGCCGCACAACTTTCTCGCCATGACCAAGCGTTCGCAATACCAGATCGACCGCATCGATGAGTCCGAAGGCGAAGGGCGCGGCGCCATCCGGCCGGGCGGGCAGAAGTACATCTTCATCTACCCGTTCTGGAAGACGCGCGCGTGGTACTTGCTGCCCATGGGCGAACGCAAGCGGCTGATGGACGAACACATCCGCATCGGGCTGCTGTATCCGCGCGTGAAGCTGAATACGACGTACTCCTTCGGCATCGACGACCAGGAGTTTGTGGTGGCGTTCGAGACCAACTTCCCCGAGGACTTCCTCGACCTGGTGCAGCAGCTTCGCGAGACGGAGATCAGTATGTATACGCTGAAGGATTTTCCCATCTTCAGCTGCGTGCGCGTGCCCGCGGAAGAGATGCTGGACCGGCTGGGGTAGGTCGAATGGCGACCGCGAAAAGAGCGAAGGCAAAGCTTAACACCGATGACACCGAGCGCTCCGATTCCGTTGCGGTGAAGGCAAAGCGCGGCAAGACCGCGAATCCGCTTGCGCCGGAGCGCATCGTGGCGATTCTGGATCAGCTGAAGAAGACGTATCCCCACGCGGTATGCGCGCTGCACCATCGCAGCGCGTGGGAGCTGTTAGTGGCCACGATCCTCTCCGCCCAGACGACGGACGTGCGCGTGAACCTCGTCACACCTGCGCTCTTCAAGGCCTTCCCCACGCCGAAGGCGATGGCCGCCGCTTCCCTTCCCGAGCTTGAGGCTCTGATCCGCACCACGGGCTTCTATCGCAACAAGGCGAAGTCGATCCAAGGCGCGGGACGCGTGGTGCAGGAGGAGTTTGGCGGCGAGGTGCCGCATACCATGGAGGAGCTGCTGCGCATCCCCGGCGCGGCGCGCAAGACCGCGAATGTGGTGCTGGGCTCGTGGTTCGGCATCGCGGTGGGCGTGGTGGTGGACACGCATGTGCTGCGCATCTCGCGGCGGCTGCAGTTGACGAAAGAGACGACGCCGGAGAAGGTTGAGCGCGACCTGATGCGCGTCATCCCGCAGTCGAGGTGGACCGCCTTCTCGCACGAGGTGATCTACCACGGGCGCCAGGTCTGCTTCGCGCGCAAGCCGCGTTGCGCGGATTGCACTCTGGAGAAGCTGTGCAACTCGCCGGACAAGACGTGGAGTTCGCACTGAAGTTTGCCAGCCGTTTGCCGCGGGCCGCGCGCGGTGGCGTCTGAGCAGCGAGACGGCGGAGTTGGCGCTTGGCTTCCCGGCCGGTTCGCAGTTGGGCGTTGCGGAGTTTGCGGCGTGGGGCGCGGCGCCCATGGTCTTGGGTTATGCTGCGGCGGCGGCGCCGAAGCAGGCTGTGCTGACGGGTTCGGTGAAGGTGGGGCGCCCCTGTTTCTCACCACCGATCGAATCGCGGCGGATACTGCTGCGCCTGCATCCGATCCGGCAAGGACGTTTGCCGCGTGCAGCGCGCAGGTGGAGGCGATTGCGGCGACGCTGAAGATCGACACGCCGGACGAGTATGCGAACTCCTGCAGCGCGGCCATTGGCATTGCCGCCGAAACCATCTGGGACGCGAAGCAGCAGTGCGTGATGCATGGCGGCGTCGCGTGGCGTGTCCCGCTGGCCGGCTGGCGCGGGCCGTACAACCTGGACGCGCTGGGCAACCACGACCGCGCCGTCCTCCACTTCCAGCACTGGCTCAAGCGCCAGAATGTCACCCCGGTCACTACTGCCGATCCCGCCATCGGCCCGTGGGACCCCAACATCCACCTCGCGCGCAAGGAGGGGATGCTGCACTCCAACGGCGACGTGTCGAACAACCACTACGACATGAATATGGTGTTCATCGACGCGCTGCTGCGCCATTATCTGCTGCTGGCGGCACCACGCTGCGCAGTGCAGCCGCATGCAACATGCCACTATCGGTTACGTATACGGACGGCGCCGCGGCCACGCTGCCGCTGCGCAACCCGGAGAACTGGCGGCCCATCGAGCAGGACTACCTGCTGGACGACTACTTCTTCGTCAACAATGCGACGCTGCCGCCGCGCGTGGACCTGCAGCGGCAAGACGCGCATCCTCGATCCCGTGGCCTTTCACGGAAAGGGACGCACTGTGCCGGGTGGATCGGCGACCATTCTGCACCTGCCGCTCGACGCGACGAAGGACCTTGCATCGCTCGAGCTTAGGGTGGAGCTGTACGGGATTGTGGTGGCGCTGATGGGCGCAACGCTGGACCGCTCTGCAGCCCTGCGGCGCGGCTAGATGGCGCTGCTCATGCGCGCGCTGACGGCGGCTTGGGCGATCTCCGCTCCGTGCCGCGCCGCTGCGGCGCCCTCCGGCCGCAGCACATCGCACACCTGTTCGAGACCCCACTCGAGATCGTCCTGGTCGATCACCAGCGGCGGCGCGAGGCGGATGACCGACTCATGCGTCTCCTTGCACAGCACGCCGCGATGCTGCAGCGCCTCGCAGAACGGCCGGGCGGAGGTGTTCAGCTGGATCCCGATCCACAGACCCTTGCCGCGGACCTCCACGATGTGCGGGCTATGCAAACGGCGCAGGTAATCCATGGCAAAGGCGCCGAGTTCGGCGGAGCGCGTGGAGAGGTCTTCATCCACGATGACCTGCAGCGCGGCGCGCGCGATGGCGCAGGCGAGCGGATTGCCGCCGAAGGTGCTGCCGTGGTCGCCGGGCGCAAAGACGCCGAGGACCTCGCGCGAGCTGAGCACCGCGGAGATGGGATAGAAGCCGCCGGAAAGCGCCTTGCCGATGATGACTACGTCGGGTGTGACGCCCTCGTGCATGTAGGCGAAGAGCTTGCCGGTGCGGCCGAGGCCGGATTGGATCTCGTCGACCATCAGAAGCACCTTGTGCTCGCGGCAGAGCTCGGCAGCTTGGCGCAGGTAGCCCTCAAGCGGCACGATGATGCCGGCCTCGCCCTGGATGGGTTCGACCAGGAACGCGCAGGTCTCGGGCGTGATGGCGCGGCGCAGCGAGTCAATGTCGCCGAAGGTCACGTGGCGAAAGCCGGCGGGGAACGGGCCGAAGCCGTGGCGATACTGCTCGTCGGAGGAGAAGCCGACGATAGAGATGGTGCGGCCGTGAAAATTATTGGTCGCGACGAGTATCTCGGCGCGCCCCGCGGCGATTCCCTTCACCTGCGCGCCCCACTTGCGCGCGGCCTTCAGCGCGGTCTCCACCGCCTCGGCGCCGGAGTTCATGGGCAGCGCCATCTCGTAGCCGGTGAGCTGATGCAGCTCGCGGTAAAGCAACGGAAGCTGGTCGTTGCGGAAGGCGCGCGAGGTGAGCGTCACTTTCTCCGCCTGGCGGCACATCGCCTGGAAGATGGCGGGATGGCAGTGGCCCTGGTTGACTGCGGAGTAGGCTGCGAGAAAGTCGAGATAGCGGCGGCCCGCGGTATCGTAGACCCAGGCGCCCGAGGCGCGCGCAACCACCACATCCAGAGGGGCGTAGTTATGCGCGCCAAAACGGTCTTCGAGGGCGATCAGCTCGATGGGAAGCATAGAACGTACCTTCGCTTAACCATCGTACAAGGTTGCATATTCATGCAGGGGTGCGCTGCATGTATATGCAAGACCTTCGTCCGAAGCGATGCGAGGCGCAATCCGCTTTGAGAAACGCTTAAGATGTCGAAATTGGATCGGAAGCAGAGGAGATATCTAATTGATCGCCTACCTGCATCTCCGACCCGGCGATAACTCCGCAGGGAAATTCGAGGACGCTCTTGATCTTGAAACTAACCGAAGTGAGTCGAAACGGCGGCATACAGCGCCAGAGTTTGACGACCTTAAGATCGCGATCCAGCCCAACGACGTCAATCTTGAAGGCCATGCCGACAGTGTGAACGCCGGAGGAGGGCTTGATCCATAGCCCTCCTCCGGCGTCCAGACCGCGTCTTCCGAGGAGGCCAAACATCCGCTTGAAGGACGTGTCGGCCAACTCGACATTGTCTCCGATTGTGATGCCCCGGGTTTTGTTGATTACTTTGAGCATGACCGTTAGAACTGTGCAGATATGGTGCCTAGGCAGCCTTCTGCTTCCTACGGTAGACGATGATACCCAGAACGGCAGCTGCGAGAACTCCAGCTACAACCTGAACGGCAGTCGATGCGAGCATAACTATCCTCCTTTCCGTTGACCTTTTGGCATTTCCAGAGGAACCGCAACATAGGTTCCGAACCGTCGTTCGATCCCAGGCTCCAAAAAACTCTTAGTATTCTCCTGAATTCTATGACCTAGAATACCGCTAGCCAACAACAATAGTGTTTACTACTCCGACTACGCCGATCAGGCCATTCCGCCTGCGTCTTCCATTTACATGCGGCGTATCGCCGAGGCATACAGATCACTCCGAAACCCGGCCGATCTTTTTTTTGATTCTGGGTCACTACACTCAGGAATCACTGACCCATTCCTGCCAGCCCGCTTGCAATATTCAAGATAGCGGGTGCCAACAGAACGATAAAAATACATGGAAATATACAAAGCACCAGCGGAAAAATTATCTTGATCTTCGTCTTGGCCGCTGCCTCCTCGGCCCGTTGTCTGCGCTTTAGGCGAATGTCCTCGGAGAACCGGCTCAGGGCACGGATAATGGGGGTGCCGAACCGATCGGTCTGGGTGAGCATGCTCACAAATGCAGTGAACTCTTCGATCTGCGTCCGCTCGGCCAGGTTCTTCCATGCTTCGAGCCTCGGAATGCCGGCGCGTTGCTCTCGATTTACCTGGGCGAACTCACCCTGAATGTCCGGATGGCTGATGGCGAGCTCGTCTCCGACGCGAAGCAGCGCCTGGTCCAATCCCAGGCCTGCATCAATGCAGATGACCAGAAGATCAAGCGCATCGGGGATACTGCGACGAATGCGATTCTTTCGCCGGGTGGTTTTCCAGTTCATCCACATGTCTGGCGCCAGGTAGCCCGCCACTCCGAAAGCAAAGACCCAAAATATTGTGTTGGAGCCAATCAAGCTCCCCAGCACAACCCCGGTGAGCGGCACAAGAAACTGTGACGCGAAAAATACGTCGGCGCTCGCCTTTCCGTGGATGCCCGCGTTCGTCAGCCGTGCCTTGAGGCGCGGATCTTCGGCTAGCCCCAGGCGAATGCGCAGCGCTGAGGCGAGTCCCAGCAGCTTGTCCTGAACTCGCTCCTTTCCCCCGATAGTGCGCTGGTCAGGCCGCGTGCTTTTGACCACGTCGAAGATGCGTTGCGCCTCGGGCGACGGCCGAAAGAGGTTCGGGGTGAGCAAGAGCGCAACCACACAGAAGACGATCGAGCCCAGGAGCGCATATAAGATGATCGGCATTGTCTTCTACACCTCGATTCCGCTAATAATTTGCCGAATAATCACGGCACCGGCGGTAAGAAGACCCAGCCCGAGATAGATGAGCTTGTGGCCTGTCGGCGTATCCAGAAGTACGTTCGAGTAGCCCGGATTCACCATGTTGATCACCAGGAGCATGACGATCGGGAGGGTGCACAATATCCACCCAGTCATTCGCCCTTGTGCCGTGTGGGTCTTGATTTCACCCTGGATGCGCAGTCGTTCGCGAATGACAAATGAGGTGCGGTCGAGAATCTCCGCGAGATTGCCGCCAGTCTCCTTCTGCACGAGAATGCCCGTGACCAGTACCCGCAGATCCTGTGAAGGGACATGATCAAGAATCTGCCATAGGGCATCGCGTAGCGGAAGGCCGAAGTTCTGTTGCCTGAACGCCTCCCGGAACTCCGTGGCCACAGGCTCCGGGCTCTGTTCGCCAACGATGTTGATGGAAGCTGCCATGGAATGTCCGGCGCGCAGCGAGCGGCCCATCATGTCAATCGCATCGGGCAGCGCACGGTTGAATGCGGCGATCCTCCGCGAGCGCTTGAGCGAGATAAAGGCAAACGGAATGAAGCCACAGGCGCTTGCAACGGCAAGTTGAACGACCAGGATGGGAACAAACAAAGAAATCAGAAAAAAGCCGGCAACTCCCGTAGCCAAGCTCATCAGGAGGAGGGACGCCACTGAGATCTTGCTGTCGGCCTGTCCAATTCTGTTCTCCAGCATCTGCGATATTGGGAATCTCTGCACGAGAGCCGCGATCCAGCTCTGGTTGCTCGCCGGGTCTGACTTGAGCAACTGTCCTACCTCTGCCGATAGGATCGACTCCGGGCCGGACAACTTGATGCTGTCAATTCGCTTCTCCAATGCTCTTTGGTGCTTTGACGAACTCATGAAGAGGGCCATGATTCCGAACGTGATCGACAATATAACTACAAATGCTACAAATAGAATCATCTTGCCCCCTTCTTGCCTAGATATCCACAGAATGGTCGGCCAGTCCAGCAGGTATTCCGATTCCAGCTGCTGCCAGCTTATCCGCGCACTTGGGAATAATTCCGGTGGATGAGAATCTTCCCCGGACTTTTCCGTTGGGGCCTATCCCCTTCTTCTCAAATAGGAAAATGTCCTGCATGCTGATTACGTCGGAGAACGCGCCGGTCAACTCTGTGATGTGGGTGATTCGGCGCGAACCATCGCTCATGCGCGAGGCTTGAATGATGACGTGGACCGCGGAAGCGATCTGTGCTCGCACCGCCTTCTCGGCTAGCCGGACTTCACCCATCATCGCCATGGTTTCAAGGCGGGCCAGGGCGTCGCGCGGAGTGTTGGCGTGGATTGTTGTGATCGAACCGTCGTGGCCGGTGTTCATGGCTTGAAGCATGTCCAGCGTCTCTTCCCCGCGGACCTCGCCCAGAACCACTCGGTCGGGACGCATGCGCAGCGCGTTGATCACCAGTTCTCTCTGCTTGATCGCTCCCTTCCCTTCGACGTTGGGCGGTCGTGTTTCCAGTCGAACCACGTGATCCTGTTTCATCTGCAGTTCAGCCGAGTCCTCGATGGTGATGATGCGCTCGCGATCAGAGATGTATCCGGAAAGAACATTCAGTAAGGTGGTCTTACCGGAGCCAGTACCGCCGGAGACCACAATGTTCAACCTCGCCTTGACGCAGCCACGGAGAAACTCCAGCATGGGCGGGGTAAGGGCCTGGTTTCTGAGCAGGTCTTCGGCCGCGAGCGGGGAACTGCCGAAGCGACGGATCGAGAGGATCGGACCGTCAACCGCCAGGGGCGGAATGATGACGTTCACGCGAGAACCGTCGGGGAGGCGCGCATCGACCATAGGTGACGATTCGTCGATGCGGCGCCCCACCCCGGAGACAATCTTGTCGATGATATGCAGAAGGTGCCGGTTGTCCTGAAAGGTCAGGCTGGTTCTTTCCAGGATGCCTCTGCGCTCGATATAGATCGAGTTATACGTGTTCACCAGAATATCGCTGATGGTGTCGTCTTTGAGCAGCGGCTCCAGAGGCCCCAGACCGAAGACTTCATCGACGACCTCCTGGGCGAGCCGATCGCGCTCTCCGCTGCTTAGGGGGACGCCCTGCTCCGTGATGATCTGCTGGATCGCGATGAATAGCTGCTGCTGGCCGCCGCGTTCCTGCATCTCTCCCAGTTTGTCCAGGTCGATCCGCTTGATGAGCTCCTTATGGACGGAGGTCTTGATGTGTTGCTGAACACTTTCGCCGACCGCCCGCGCACTACTCCCTGGGCGATCGTTGTTTCGAGCGGGACTCGGTAGGACAGCATTTGTATCAGACATATCAATGGGCCCTTAAATTTTGAAAAGCTGCTAGTTGAGGTTCACTTCCACAGAGCAAAGAGCGTTTTCTTAGCGGGTGCGGCCTCCTCCGCAACCGGCGCGGCCCCGACTAGACCGTTCACCCACTTCAGAATCTGCGTGGAGAAGTCGGACTTTTGTTTGTGACTGATGGGCTCGCCGAGTATTCCGGAGCGCACCACCTCGGAATAGCTATTCGGCAGTTTGATGGTTACCGGCAGCCGGATCGCTTTCTCAATCTGCTCGATACTGACCGCGTGCTGGGCGGAGAAACGATTGATGACCACCTTCACCTTCTCAACGTTCTGCTCACCCTGAGAGAGACTGTCGACATGTCTCGACAGATCGCGAACGGCGCCGATCTCCGGAGTCGCGACCAGGTAGACCTGGTTGGAGGCCTCAATGACGGCGAGGTTGGTCTCGTCCAGCGAAGTTGGGCAATCTACCACAACAAAGTCGTACTCGCCTCGCAGAAAGTCGAGCGTCTGGGCCATGGACTCTGGATCGGTGGCCTTTCTGCCGCCGCAGATATCAGGCGACGAGAGCACCTCGAGCCCGCTGGCGTGGGTCGCGATGTAGCCGCGCAGGAGTTCACTGTCGAGCCGGTTAAGATTGCGGACCAGCTCATGAAAATGGTAGCGGCTGCCGTCGATCCCCAGATAGATGCAGGCGTGGCCGAGCTCCGGATGGTTGTCGATCAGCAGCGTCTTCTTCTGATGGACCTGCACCAGGTACATCGCGAGGTGGACCGCGAGGGTCGAAGTACCCACCCCACCTTTCGCTCCGAAGAAGGTAAGCACGGAGCCGCGCGCAACATTGCGAACGCTCTTCGCATTCCACTGCGCGTTCAGCCGGGAGAGGGTATCGGCAAACCCCGCCTCGTCGAACTCGCCGCCGATAAACTCAGTGCATCCGGCCCGCATGGCGCGGAGGAGGATGTCCGGGTCCTGGCTTACGGAAAGCGCAACCAAAGCTGCCCGGCCGGAAAACATCTCCTGAACATAGGCCGCCGCAGCGATGGCCTGTTCGATGTCCTTGTCGAAGTCGATCACGGCTATGCAGCAATTCGCGGACTTTACCGGCTGTGGAAAGGGCGGCCGCTTGACCGCGGAAATATAGCCTTCGCAATCGGCGCGATGGATGGCCCAGAGCATCCTCGACGTAGCCTCGGCGATCTGGTCCGCAATCCTCATGTCGAGGCTTACGGTAATCAGCGCGACGCTGGGTATAGTCGCATTGTATTGAATAGGAGTCACCGTACCTTATCCTCATCACCGCATTTATTGGTCTGAACACTTACCGCTCCCGGTTCTTCCGGGCTTCATTTCACAGTGGCGTTGTAGCCCTCGAGAACAAGCCGCTGGCGCATCGCCTGGGCGGTCGAGTTGTCGGCAAAAGGCCCTACCTCCAGGTGCAACATCGAATCCTGCGGATCGCGGCTGACCGCTACGTTGTAACCGTGACGCTTGAGCGCCGTGACCATGGCGTCCGCGTCCTGCTTGTTCGAGAGCGCCATGATCTGCACCATTGGGTGGGTCCCCCTGCCTGAAGTCTGGGTGGCCAGGCGGTCCGTGTCCGGAACCGCTACGGCGCCAAAGTCCTGAGGCGCGGCGTCCAGGGCTGGCGCCATCGCGGTCGGCACAGCAATGCTGGCTACTGGCGCATCGATGAGCACCGCCGGAGCGGAGAATTGGGCCGGCGCGGACACAGGTGCGCTCGCAGTCGCGACAAGAGGCGGCTGTTGATCGTCGTTGACCGGCACAGCCGGCGCAGCTGCGGCCCGAGCCGGCTGGATCAGGGCTGCGGGCTGCGGAGACCGGCCCCCCACAACGAGAGCCGGGTGAGACGCTCGGGCGTCTGGCGCGTTCTGCAGGACCATCGCCGGCGCAACAACCGGAGCGGCACTGACCTCGGGAACCGGCGGCGGAGCAGCAACCAGAGCGGGAGCAGCAATCGGAGCGGGCACGGCAACCGGAGTGGCGCTAACCTGGGTCGCTGGAGTGACAACGGCTGCTGGAGGTGCAGGCGTTTGGTCGCTCGAGTAGGGTTGGCCCGGCCTCAGCGGCGGCGCAGTTGGCGTGGGATTGAGATTCTTCCCAAGGGACTTGTCAAAGGCGTGGGTGTCGAGAGTGGGGATCGGCAGATCGGGCTGCTTCGGCTCGGTTGTGTCCGAGAGTGGATCGACCACCGTGGGGGTTACCACCACGATCAGCTCCGTGGTCGAGTGATTGGCGTTCTTCGACTTAAACAGGTTGCCGATGATCGGGATGCTGGCCGCGCCGGGCGTCTTGCTCATGATGTCGGTGGTGCGCTGGTCCAGCAGGCCGGAGATGGCGAAGCTCTGATTGCTGCGCAGTTCAACCTCGGTCTCCGCTTTGCGGGTAGAGAGCGCGGGAATGGTCGATCCGCCGATGGTGACGGAGTTGGTGTAATCCAGCGCGCTTACCTCTGGCGCAACCTTCATGCGGATGGTCCCATCCTCATTGACGACGGGGGTAAACTCCACCTTGACGCCGTACTCGCGGAACTGAATGGTGACGACCGAGGTGCTGCCCGCCCCGCTGCCCGGCTGAACCACGGGGAACGGAAATTGGCCGCCGGAGAGGAAGTTGGCGGTCTGGCCGCTGATGGTGGTGATAGTGGGTTCGGCGAGGATCTGCAGCACCTGCTTACTTTGGAGGTCCTGCAGGGTCTCGCCAAGATTCAGCTTTGCGCTATAGAACATGAAGTTAAGAGCGTTGGTGGTGGTCAGCGTGCCGATCCCGCCGGTGGAGCTGGGAGTCAGCGTCGCCGCAGAAGGAAACTGCCCGGTTGTCGCGCCCGCGAGGAAGCTGGTGTTTCCTCCCGGGTTGAAGAGATTGATGCCCAGCTCCAGCGCCTTGCTGCGGTCAACCTCAAGGATTCGCACCTGCAGCCGCACCTGCTTGGGATGGACTGGCGTCACAGTAAGCGCGTTGGCGACGTCCTTGGAGTAGAGCGAGGCCAGCTTGAATGCGGCATCGGAGTCTGCGCTGCTGGTGACCTTGCCGCTCAGCACAATGCGGCCCACCCTGCCGAGCACACTTACCGCATCGCCGCGCATCGCTTGCGACATCGCTGCGCGGAGACCTTCGACATCGATGTCGGAGGAGACGACATAGGACTGGGCGTGGCCGTCCTCATCGAGCAGGATCAGCGAGGTGATGCCGGGAGTCATCGCGGTGACGATGATCTCGTTAGGGCTGAGGGTGATCGAATCGAGCACAGCCGGGTCGGCGATATAGACCTTGCGCAGCCGCGCCTTCGTATCCAGAAAGAAGGAATGGCCGACGGTCACATGAATGGCCTGGGCGTCTGTCTCTGCGCGGCGCATCGTAGCCGCAGTGTCGGAGACAGAAGCCAGATCGCCGGTCGGAGCCGGCGCCGGACTCTGCGCAAGGCCAACAACCGAGAGCCATGCGCCCACGAAGGCGGCTGCCAGGACTGCGAGACCCGCTCGCCTGAGCGATGCCGCGAGATCCTCCCTATTCGTTTGGAATCTGAATCTCACTGGAAGTTGTCCGTCCTCTGTTTGGAACCCAGAAATGTTTCGACGGTGTAGGGTTTCGTAACCACGACGAACGGCAGCGGCTTCGGTGCCTGAGCTTTATCCGGCACAGGAGCGGCAAACCCCGAAAGCTGTGAGAGAAGTGCGGGAGGTCCCGTGAACTGAGCGCGGTCGACGCCGTTCCTCAGGACAAAGTGCACTGTGCCCTGGGTGCTTGCCAATACCACGCGCTCTGCGTCTTCAGGCTTCACCAGGAGGGTGACGACCGTTGCCGTTGCCGGTTTGCCCTCCGGATCGGGCTCGGTCTTCTGCCCGGTGGCGAGAATCTCCGCGTCCTGCAGCACGGTGGACGTGACTGGATCGGGCTGGTTGGCCAGGTGCAGGGTAACCAGCACATCCACGTGGGTGCCGGGGAGCAGGAAGCCGGCGACTCCAACAACCTCATCCGTGCGCAGGGAGATGGCTCTCATACCATCGGGAATCTTGACCGTCAGACCTCCACCGCCCTGCGCAGAAAGCTGGCGATCGAGAATGGGCTCGCCCGAAGCCAGAGGGTAGAGGACGACGCGGCCAACCACACCTTGCGGATTAGTGTATGCGCCGGCCAGGGGGACCGCCGCGGGCCAGTCCACCATACGCAAGTTGTCGGCGCGGATTGCCTGGCCGGCTTCCATATTGGCTGCGGCAGCGACGTACTGGCTCTTGGGCGGCGGCGGGGCCGGGCGTGGGGCCTTGGAGAACTTCTGGCTCAACCAGAAAGTAAAACCTCCCGAGACCACGAGGGCAATGATGAAGGCTATGGTGAGTCGTCTGTTAATCACGCGGCACCCTTATACGACCTGGAAGTAAAGCGTTAGAATGCTGCCCGCGGCGATCGCCAGGCCATACGGCAGTCGCAAAGTTTGAGTGTTGGCGATGTTGAGGTCGGGATGCGGTGCGAGACCCCGTTGTGAATGATGTGTGGCGAGTTCGCCGACGTTCATGATGGTCTGCTGCAGCCGTCCGCGGACCAGGGCCAGACCGACGGCCATTACTCCGCCCGAGATCGCAGTCAGGGCCAGGAGGTACGCGGCGTGAGGCAGGCCAGCGATCGATCCCACGGCCATCATCAGCTTCACGTCTCCGGCGCCCATGCCTCCCGCGAGATAGAAGACGAGGAAGACCAGACCGCAGATCAGGCCCGCAGCCAGGGAAGCCAGAAGCTGCCTCCATCCTCCAAGCGCCAAGTGCAGGAGTAGCCCAAGCACGAAAGAGGGGATGGTGATGAAGTTCGGTATGCGCCGGCTCTTCACGTCGAAGACGGACCCGGCCACCGCACAGGTGGCCGCAATCGCGAGGTACGTCATGTCGAAGGGAAGAGGCGTCATTGGATCATTCCTAGAGCACACCAGGGAAATTCAGTTTTTGCTTTGCCGGCGAGTCAAGAGGCTGAAGGCCCGATGGCGCTGGGACCGCCCTGCAATCTGGTAAGCGCCAATCTGGCCGAGGCGGAGTCGGCTGGAAAGCAGCTTATGTGAGCGTCGACGTCTCACGCTCACATAAGCTCTATCCAATTCAAGCTACACAGAGTTGGTGAGGGAGCTGCCGACGCTGTTGAAGGTGTTCCCGATGGAGTTCGAGAGACCCTTCATCGCGGCGACTGCGCCAAGACCTACCAGGGCAGCCACGAGTGCGTACTCAATGAGATCCTGGCCCGATTCCTCGGTGATCAGGTTCTTGAGAAGCTGCTTCATGTTGTTCATTGTTTCCTTCTCCTACTTGCAGGGTTTCCAGACACTCCGGTTTGCGAGCCCCTGGGATGAAACGAGACTAGGACTCACAAATGACATTAGAAATCCCCAGGAAGTGTCATCGGGTAACACTAAAGTTCGTCAAATTGTGTCTGTAACCTACACAATATAAAATACTTATTGCAAGATTCCAGACTTCGTTCGAGGCTCGCGCCGAGTGCCTAAGTCGGCTAAGCTGAACAGCGGCGCCAAGCGAAACAGGGGCCAGGATCGACCCCATTGCATCGCGTTGAACGCACGGGAAATCAGTTCTCGGGCGGCGTCCCAGCGCGGGTATTCTTCAGAAAGATGACTCGTCAAACAACTGCCCGCACGGAAGCGAACTCCGTCGCGCCCGCGATCTCACAACGTCGCACCACGTGGCGGATTCTTGCCGTCGCCCTGCTTGCCCGTATGATGGTTCTCTTCGACACCTTAGTGCGCTATCCCCACAACTGGCTCTACTCGCGCGGCATCGAGATGGGCCTGCTGGCCGACTCGCTAGTCCACGGACTAGGCTACAGCTCTCCTTTCGGCGGCGCGACCGGCCCCACCGCGTTCATCGCGCCGGGCTACCCGACGCTGATCGCTGCAGTCTTTCTGATCTTCGGCAGTTACTCGTTCGCCTCGGCGATCGTAATCATGGCGCTGCAGGTCTTCGTCAGTGTCTTGACCGTCGGTCTGATGATGCACGTCGCGCGCGAGGCGCTGGACGAGCGCACCGCGAACCTCGCCGGCGCGTTCTGGGCACTCTCCCTGCCGCTGCTCTTTATCCCGACGATTTTTTGGGAGACCAGCCTCTCAGCCTGCGCGCTCGTCGGGATGGTGGCACTCGCATTGCGTTGCCGCCGCAGCTCGTCGCTTGCAACATGGATGCTCCTTGGCTCATGCGCCGCAATTGCCGGGCTGATCAACCCAGCGCTCCTCCCATCGCTGGCCGCCATCGTGGGGTTGGCCGCCTTTGAGACATGGAGTGCCTCGCGCACCGCGCCGCTCCTCGGCATCCTTGCGATGCTCCTCGTCTTCTCCCCATGGCCCATCCGCAACGCCATCCGCTTCCATGCCTTCATCCCCACCCGCACCACCGTTGGCTTCGAGCTTTGGATGGGCAATCGGCCCGGCGCCAGAGGTTACCTCGATGAGTCCATCTTCCCCATGTACAACCCACACGAGCTCGCCAGTTACATCTCCATGGGAGAGTTGGCCTACACGCGCGAGAAGTCCGCCGAGGCCTGGTGTTATATTCGTGCACAACCGGTGAGGTTCTTCGCGCTCAGCGCACGCCGCTTCCTCCGCTTCTGGACCGGCACAGGCAACCAGAGTGGCTCGCCCGTTTATGCCGTCCACGCTGTGCTGACGACCGTGCTTGGGTTCACTGGCCTCGTGATGCTCTACCGCAGACGCATGCGCTGCATCGCGGACCTGATGGCGCTGCCTCTGCTCCTCTTTCCGCTTCCCTACTACATCACCCACGCCGAGTTTCGCTACCGCCTCAACATTGATCCCCTGCTCACGGTCCTCGCCGCATACGCGCTCACCCAGCTAGCTGCCCATATGGCTGCGCGCGAGAATCACAGGCTCGGTCGAGGCCAATAAAGCAGATACCTTGCGGCCGCTCTCGAAGCCTACGCCACCACCAGCCCACTCTTCGCCGTCATCACAAAATCCGTTGCCGTCTTTACAACAAAGTCCAGCATCTCCTTGGTCAGGCCAGGAAAGACACCGATCCAGAAGACCTGGTTCATCACGAAGTCGGTGTTAGTAAGCTCGCCAACCACGCGATGCTCCCACCCTTGATACGCTGGCTGGCGTAGCAGGTTCCCCGCAAACAGCAGTCTCGTGCCGATCTTCTGCGCCTCCAGCGCGCGCGTGAGCTGATCGCGCGTAAATGGCGCGCCCTGCTTCACGCCGATCGGAAACCCAAACCAACTCGGGTCGGAGTGATCCGTGGCCTCCGGCAGAATCAGAGACTCCTCGAGCGGTCTCAGCGACGCCTTCAAATACGTGAAGTTCTCCTTGCGCCGCTCGATGAAGTGCGGCAGCTTCGCGATCTGCGAGAGGCCGAGCGCACCCTGCATGTCCGTCGCCTTCAGGTTGTAGCCGACGTGTGAGTAGGTGTACTTGTGGTCGTACCCACACGGCAGCGTGCCCAGCTGCCAGTCGAACCTCTTGCCGCAGGTGTTGTCCATGCCAGGCTCGCACCAGCAGTCGCGGCCCCAGTCGCGAAAGCTGTCGATCAGCACCTGCAGGATCGGCTTGTCGGTCATCACCGCGCCGCCCTCGCCTGTGGTGATGTGGTGCGCGGGATAGAAGCTCACCGTCGCGATATCGCCAAACGTCCCCACCTTGCGGCCCTTGTAGGTCGAGCCCAGTGCATCGCAGCAATCCTCAATCAGCCACAGCTTGTGCGCGCGGCAGAATGCCGTCACCGCATCCAGATCGAAGGCGTTGCCCAATGTGTGCGCAATCATCACCGCCTTCATTTTCGGGCTGTACGCCGCTTCGAGCTTGCTCACGTCGATCTCATACGTCGGCAGCGTCACATCCACGAACACCGGCACCAGCCGGTTCTGAAAGATGGGATTCACCGTCGTCGGAAATCCCGCCGCAACCGTCAGCACTTCATCGCCGGGCCTGAGAGCGCGCGCCCCCAGTTTCGGCGAGGTCAACGCGCTCAGAGCGACAAGGTTCGCGCTCGACCCCGAGTTCACCAGCGACGCCGACCGCACGCCCACAAACGCCGCGAGCCGGCGCTCAAACTCTTTGGCAAACCGCCCCGTGGTGAACCATCCATCGAGCGCCGAATCCATCACCGAGCAAATATCGTCCGCAGCGATCACCTTGCCCGAGACCGGAACCTTCGACGTTCCCGGCACAAACTCGCCCTCCGGAAATCTCGCCGCATGATACTCAGCCGTCAGCTCAAGGATCTGTCGCCGAAGCTCTTCTGCTCTATCGCTCATATCTCTAAAGGATACACACCCGAATCACTCTGCCTTGAAGGGGCGCGACTTCAGTCGCGCCATAAGCGGACCATCTCTAGCGTGGCTTCAGCCACTGCGGGAACATTCCCGCAGCACAACTTGTTCAGCACCCCCTCTAGCCCCGGGGGATACACCATGAATCAGTCCGCAAAACGCGTAAAATAGCGGCATGGTCACGAAGGTCAAGTGCGTCGCAAGGACTGCGAACGGAAGGATCAGATTGTCACAACGCCTTGGCTCTTCATCAACGGAATAGCTCCCCTCGATGGACCATTCCCTTGTCCGACCTGCGGCAACCCAATGAGGGTCGTTGCCCGTATCTCTGCGACCTATAAGGGCAATTCTGGCGCGAAGACCCAGCCTCGCAGGATTACCACAAAGCCAACTTTAACGAGGACATCTAAGCCCGTCGCGAAGAGAAAGACAAAGCGAATAAAGATAAAGGGCTTGGGTGCAACCCTTGGCTACACGAAGCCTACAAAGAAGGCTTCCCCTAGGAAGCCCCTCCAGAGGAAGCGCAGCCCGAGCAAGTAAGCATTTACTCAGGCTGCCCAGTGCGAGCCCTCACCGCGCGCTCTGACGACAAACGGCGAACGCCAACCGCCCCCAAGTCAGACCACACCCTAGAAGTTGATGCGTTCTTTCTCCGTTACCAGCGGCCGGTTCTGCACGATGCTGTGGATCGAGCCCACATACTCGCCGATGATGCCGAGCGAGACCAGTTGCACCGAGCCGAGAAAGAACAGCCCAATCATGGTCGGCGCCAGCCCAAGCTCAAACCGGTTCCAGAAGATCAGCTTCGCGATGAGATAGACGAAGCCCGCGGCCATGCTGAGCAGCGCGCACACAAAACCGAAAAAGATGACAGCGCGTAGCGGGATCTTCGACAGATTGGTAATGCCTAGCATCGCTATGTCATATAGCGTGTACCAGTTGTTCTTGGTAATGCCGCGGACTCGCCGCTTCTGGTTGTAGGGAATCTGCTTCGCTGGCAGCCCGATCTCCGCAATCTGCCCGCGGAAGTATGGGTTGGGGTCGCGAAAGTCTCGGCGCAGAATGTCCATCACCTTGCGGTCGTACAACCCAAAGCCGGTGAAGTGCTCAAAGACCTTGACGTCGGTCAGCTTCGCAATCGTCTTGTAGTACGCGCTGCGGATACCGTACATAAAGCCGCTCTCATCGCTGGTGGTCTTGACGGCGACGACGATGGGCCAGCCCGCCTCCCACTCGCGGACGAAGTCGCGGATCAGCTCCGGCGGGTCCTGCAGGTCGCTGAGCAGCACGATCACCGCGTCGCCCTGCGCCTCCAGAATCGCGTGGTGCGGCGAGCGGATGTGGCCGAAGTTGCGCGCGTTGACGATAACCTTGACGTTCTTGTCGCGCGCCGCAATCTCGCGCAGCTCGGCCAGCGTGCCATCGGTTGAGTTGTTGTCGATGATGATGTGCTCATACCGGTACTGCGGCATCACCGCGAAGAGCTCGCGCACACGGTCGGTCAGCACGCCGACGTTGCCTTCCTCGTTGTAACAGGGACTCACGATGCTGATCAGCTTCATCTCTTCTCCCATCCATGAAACCGTATCACGGGCCGCGCGGCGCGCAGTCCTCACGCTCTACGAGGCCCCGTACCACGCCGCCGTTCGCCGGATCGACTCTTCGAGCGCAACCGTCTCGCGCAGGCCAAGCATCTCCTCCGCCCGCTTCACACACGGCACATACCGCGCGGGCGACGCGCCCGGAACCGGCTGCTTTGCGATCCTGATCTTGGTGCCTGGCGCCAGCGCGCGCGCGACTGTCTCGGCCAGCTCCCGAATGCTGACATCATGCGCGGAGCCGACGTTGATGGGCACCAGTGCCGGCGCGCGAAACAGCATCGTCCAGAGCCACACCGCCAGGTCGGCCGCATACAGATACGACCGGCGCGGCGTGCCGTCGCCGCCAATCGCAATGGGCCTGCCCGCCAATACGTCACCAATAAAGTTACCAATGGCAAAGTGCGCATCGAGCGGAAGGTGCGGGCCGCAAAAGGCCCAGCAGCGAGCGATCTTCGCCTCAAACGCCACGCCCTTTGTGGCTGCGGCCATCTGGTGCAGCGCGCACACCAGCTCACTCGCCCGCTTCCCCTCTGCGTAGACGCTTGCAGGGTCGAGCGGGTCGGGCGCGCCCGCGTAGCTCTCCGGCACATGCGTCATCTCCGCCGGCTGCCGCCCATAGACCGCACCTGAGCTGGTCAGCAGAAACTTCCGCGCGCCACACGCAGCGGCAAACTGCAGCGTGCGTTCCGTGCCCGCGAGGATCGTCGACAGCATCTCCAGCGGTCGCTCCTGCGACTGCTTCAGGCTCGCCTCCGTCGCCGCATGGATCACATAGCGAAACTCGCCAGATGGAAACGCAAAGTCCCGCACATCGCCCGCGAGCAGCGTCACCGCCGCATCATTGGCGAGATGCGGACACTTCGCCGCAAACCTCGCCGGATCGCGCGACAGGATAGTGGCCCGCGCCCCCAGCCCGAGTTCGCGGTTCACATGGCAAAAGCTTTCCACCAGCCAGCAGCCGAAAAACCCCGTGCCGCCAGTAATAAAGATGCGCCGCTCGCGCATCTCCTCCCACAATTCCTCAGTGGCCAGCCGGACCATCTCAAGATCATTCGCGAGTCTATTCATGAACCAGTCTTATCCGCGTTCATCCGTGAAATCCGCGGTCGCTTTATGAAATCGCTCGCGCACTGGTCTTAGCCCACATCCAGCCCGCGGTTGTATATCGTCTTCCGCAGGGAGGGAATCTGCGCGTAGGGGCTCTCGATGTCGTCGATGCGGATGGGTTGGTCCTTCTTCACCGGCTTCATCATCATCTCGCCGCTCATCAGCTCGCGGCAGGAGAGCTGGCCCTTCTGCAGCGGGATCGCCAGATACACGTCGTCGTCGGTCAGGGAATGTCCTTCGGGAAGGTCCTCCTTCGCGTAAACGCCGCGCACCAGCGCGTCCAGGTATTCGATCTCCTTCCTCGGCGGCATGCGCTTCTGCGTTCCTGGAGCGCCGCACATCTCCTTCACCTTGTGGAAGGCCTTGAACCACTCGTCAATCTGGTGCGGCAAGCTGCAATAGGGTGAAACCTTCACCCCATCGGAGTTGATATCAATATGCCGCTCAAACGTCCGCGCGCCCTTGGCATAGGCAATCATCATCGAGTTGTTCCAGTCCGTGCATTCATGCGTCGAGTAACCGATGGTGTTATTGGGATAGCGGCTGCGCAGAAAATCGATCTGGTTGATCTCCAGCTCCGAATCCTCCGCCGGATAGATCGACACGCAGTGATTGATCGCCAGCGGAATATTGCGATTGGAGAAGAAGGTGACGATGTCGTCCATGTCCTTCAGCGACGAGCCGCCGGTCGAGACCACCACAGGCTTCTTCGTCTTGGCAATCTTCTCCAGCAGCAGCCAGTCATTCATGTCCGAGCTCGCCACCTTGAGAATCGGCAGCCCCAACTCCACGCACAGCTCCACCGACCGCTCATCGAACGGCGTTGCCGTCGCAATGCATCCCGCCTGGCGGATCGCCCTCACCAGCGTGGCGTACTGGTCGTCGGTCAGCCGCGTGTCCAGCGTCTTCTTCACGTAGCGCAGGTCGGCGCGGTCGAGGAAGTCTTTATGGACGAAGTTGTCGACATCGCGGAACTGCAGCTTGATCGATGCGCGCACATTGTTGAAACGCACAATCTGCGAGAACTCCTGAATGACCCTCAGCCCGCGCTCCACACTGCCCAGATGGTTGTTGGCCATCTCGAGTACGAAGAGGTCTTCGAAAACATCCTTATCGATCAATGTTGTTGCTCCTCCGCCGGGCCCGGCACGAGTTCAGAAAAGTGGTCGCAGCGAAACGCCACAGGCACGCTTGAATCCGGCGGAACATCGCCGTAACCATGAGTCATCAAACAGAACTGCATCCCGGTGCGGGCTGCAGCCTCGGCGTCTTCGATTGTATCGCCAACCATCAGGCAGTCCCCCGCCCCCACCTCCCACTTTCGCAGCAGACGAACCAATATCTCCAGCTTGCCCGCATACGCCGGCTCACGCGAGTCGCGCGTCACCACCTCATCGAACCACCCCAACGTCCCCTCCACCTCCAAAATCCGTACGGAAATATGCCGCGGCTTGTTCGACACCACAAACAGCCGCTTCCCCCCCGCCCTCAACGCCCGCAGCATCTCCGCCGCGCCCGCGTAATGCGGCGTCATCTTCCACCCCTCGCTGTCGTAGCTCACCCGAAACGCCTGCTCCAGCGCATCCAGCTCCGCGTTGCTCACGCCGCGCGACATATTCGCCAAGATCGTCCGGATAGGCGGCCCAATCAGCCCCCGCAAATCAGCCTGGCACGTTGCCAGCCCACACGCCGCAAACGCCGCCTCCGCCGAATACTTGATCCCGGGCAGCGAATCCAGCAACGTCCCATCGAGGTCGAAGAACACCGCCTTCGCCCGCCGTAGCTCTTCCCTGCCCTTCATCCGCGATTGTCCGAAACCAACATATTCTCCGCCAACTCCTCCGCCGAAAGAAACGGATACATATCCTCCAAATTCGGCGTCTGGATCGTCCCATCCGGCAGAATCCGAGACCGCAGCCTCGGCTCAAACTCCTGCGCCACATCCAGCTGCACATCGAACAGCGTCGGCCCCGGCTTGGCCAGCTCGGTCTTCACCGTCTCAAGATCGGCCAGCCTCCCGACCGCAAACGATGGGATGCCGTAGGCCGCGCCGACCTTCAACATGTCGGGGAAGGTGACGCCGCTGGTCGCCCCGGTGCCGATCAGGCGGCCCTGAAAGAAGCCGTTCTGCGTCTGGCGAATGGAGAGGTAGCCGCCGTTGTTCAGTACGAAGATTTTTATCGGCAGGTGGTTGGTCACTAGGGTCTGCAGCTCCTGCACGTTCATCTGCAGACTTCCATCACCGGCAAGGCAGACGACGCGGCCGCCCTTGGCCCCACTCTTCGCAACAGCAACGCCAATCGACGCAGGCAAGTCGTATCCCATCGACGCCGAACCCGAATTCGAGATCAGCCTCATCCCGCGCTTCAGCTTGCCAGCCTGGTACGGCACGATGCATGCGGTCGCGTTGCCACAGACGACGGCGTCGTCCTCATCCAGCAGCGCAAACAGGCAGTCGATGAAGTAATACGGATTCAGCGGCGGGCCATCGTGCTTCTGCTTCTCCTGCACTACGGGGTACTTCGATTTCCACTGGCGCGCGCGGTCGAGCCAAGCCGCATGCTCCCCACTGGCCATCAGTGCCCCATTCATCGCGACCTTATCGCGAGGAATGGGATCGCCCTCCTTCAACTGCCGCAGCATCTCTCCAAGAAAAACCTTCGCATCGCAATGGATCGCCACCTCCGGCTGATGCATCGGCTTGGCAAACTCAGCAGCATCTACATCCACCTGGATTTTGGTCGCGAAGCGCGCAAACGAAGCCCAGTTGTAACTGGTCTGCCGGATATTCAGGCGCGACCCAATCACTAGCAGCACGTCGGAGTTCTGCACCGTGAAGTTGCCCGCGCGCTCGCCGATCGTCCCTGGCCGCCCGCAGAACAGCTCGTCGTCCGACGCGATCAGATCGTGCGTCCACGCCGTCACCACCGGAATTCGCAGCCGCCGGATTACCGCCTCAAACTCCTCCAGCGCGCCTGCCAGCCGCACCCCCGTCCCGGCAAACAGCACTGGCCGTTCTGCCTCCGCGATCCGCGCCAATACGTCGCGCACCTGCTCGGCCACAATGCCCGCGTCCCACACCAGCGCGTCTTCGCTGGGGTCGTAGTGGCGCAGCTTCGTCTCATCGATCTGCGCCGACTGCACATCCACCGGAATATCCAGCCAGCACGGCCCCGGTCTCCCATGCTGCGCCAAATACCACGCGCGCTCCAGATGGTACGCAATCGACTCCGGCTCATTCACCCACACTGCATACTTCGTGATGCCCGCGACCATGCGGATGATGTCGACCTCCTGGTCACCCAGCTGCCGCAGGTTCGTCATCCCATACGTCCGCATGCAGGTCTCGCGCTTGACTTGGCCGGAGACGATTAGCATCGGGATCGAGTCCGTCCAAGCCCCAAATACCCCATTCAGCGCATTGATGCTGCCCGGCCCCGTCGTCACATTCAGCAGCCCCGGCGTATTCGTGATCCGCGCATACCCTTCCGCCGCCATCGCCGCCGCCTGCTCGTGGTGGGTGCAGATGTACTGGATCCCCGAGGTGCCGACAGAGTCGTTAAGATGCATGGCGCCCCCGCCGGTGACGAGGAAGATGTGCCGCCCGCCCCAATCGAGCAACCGGCGCAGCACATAGTCTGAGAGCTTCATCATCGGGACGCCGCCCCTGCAAGAGCAGTGGCCGGTTCAGCCCAGGTGAACAGTTGTCCATACTTGTCCGAGGACCAGGCACGGTAGCCGATGCTTCCAAGCAGGAACTCCAGCCGGTGCGACGTGAATCTTCCATCGACCAGATGATTGCTCTCGATGGAGAGGTGGATGGGATGCGCTTTCAGAAAATCGATCGAGGTTGCAACCACGCTCAGCTCCGCGCCTTCAATATCCAGCTTAATGTAATTGGGCACCGAACCGAACTGCTGACATGCATCTTCAAGGCCCAGCGTATCGACCATCATGCTGCTGACGCCCGCTGCATACGGGAGATGGTCGCTAAGTCCGGCGCTCATCGTTCCATCCATGCAGAAGGTCGCGGCGCCCGTCCTGTCAGAGAGCGCGGCCTTCACCGGAGTCACGTTCGAGAGATGGTGCAGCTCGATGTTGCGCAGCAGATACTCATAGCTCCGCTCGTCTGGCTCCATGGCGAATACCCTGCCCGCCGGTCCCACCATCTGTGCCAGGAAGTAGGTCGTCAGCCCGACGTGCGCTCCCACGTCCCAGACCACATCGCCCGCCTTCGGACGATACGCCGCCGTGTATGCCTCGATGCTGTCGTCCTCCGCCATCGACGGCGTATGAAACGAGAGCCCCCACCTGCGATAGCGATGCACCGCCGGCTGCGAAAAATCCAGCACAGTCCGCCCATCCACTGCCTCGCCCTCCAGCGTATCGAAGTACCTGTCCCACTCGTGGACCGCAAACGGAACGCTGATCACGTCTCTCACACCCAGCACAATCTTGCGGCGGCCGCGCGACAAAGAGATTCGTCCATCTGAGACCCGCATGGAAATGCCGCGCATCGCAGCCTGCAGGCGAAACACCTGAAGCAGAACAAGGCTCCCCGGGCCGGCCTGCAGCAGGCGATCCTTCAGTCCGTTCAAGATTGCCAAAGATTCCCCCAGAGCGCGATCGCATCGCCCCTCATCTGCAAGGGCGGGTTGCGGGTACGGCCACGTCTTAAGAATACACAGCGGATCAGCCTGCGGTCCGCGCCATCCCACGTGGCATACTCATACACGGAGAGGCTTGGCCATTCATTTGGTTGCATTGCAATCGCGATCCTACTCCGGAAGGAAAGCCGAATGAAAGCAGTCATCCTCGCCGGCGGTCTGGGCACGCGGCTCAGTGAAGAGACCACCGTCCGCCCCAAGCCCATGGTCGAGATCGGCGGTCGCCCCATCCTCTGGCACATCCTCAAGCTCTACTCTCAGCAGGGAGTCAACGACTTCATCGTCTGCCTCGGCTACAAGGGCTACATCATCAAGGAGTACTTCGCCAACTACTTCCTCCACACCTCTGACGTGACCTTCGACGTCGCCCACAACACGATGACCACCCACGATTCCGTCGCCGAACCCTGGCGCGTCACCCTCGTCGACACCGGCGACGACTCCGGCACCGGCGGCCGCCTCCGCCGCATCCAAAAGTATCTAGGCGCCGACGACGACCCGTTTCTCATGACCTACGGCGACGGCCTCTCCGACGTCGACATTCAGGCCACCATCGCCTTCCACAAAGCCCACGGAAAGCTGGTGACGCTCACATCCGTCCAGCCCGTCGCCCGCTTCGGCGCCCTCGGCCTCAAGAACAACCAGGTCTATGCCTTCCAGGAAAAGCCCAAGGACGAAGGCGGCTGGATCAACGGCGGCTTCTTCGTCCTCTCTCCCAGAGTGATCGCCGAGGTCAAAGATGACCACTGGATGTTTGAGCGCGAACCCATCGAAGCCCTCGTCGCCCGCGGCGAGGTCCAGGCCTACATGCACCACGGCTTCTGGCAGGCCATGGACACCCTCCGCGACAAACAACAACTCGAAGAACTCTGGGCCAGCGGCAAAGCGCCGTGGAAGTCATGGTAGACACCGAAGTACGACCGCGGATCAGGCGGATGAGGCAAAAATAGCAAGTTCTTAATCTTGATCCGTGTTCATCCGCGCAAAATCCGTGGTCGCTCTTTATTCTTTCAATCCGCCGAAGGCCTCACAGCCCCCTCCACCACCATCGCCGACACCATCCCTCGCGTCGCCTCCAGCTTCAACCCAAGCTGCTCTTGCACCGCCGTAAACAGCGGCGGGCTCGGCGCATCGTCGGGCGCGACCGGCACCTGCCCGCCATACTGCGTCTCATCCGGCGCCCAATAAAGATCGAAATCGTACTTCCCCTCAAGTCCCGTCCGGTTCACCGTCGGCCGGTCGAGCGTCGCGCGCTGCAGCATCGCCACAAAGTCGTCCATCGTCACGCTCTTCGCCGGCACGTCAATCTTCCCGGGATACACCACCCCCACCAACTGTGGCGGATCGTCCGGCTTCGCCGCGTCCTTCAGCTTCGGCCCACCCTTCGCCACCGTCAGCTCATAGATCGAAAACTCCTTGTCCTCGCGATGGAACTTTAGCCCAAATCGTTCCACCAGCAGCGCGCGCAGCATCCGCATCTGCTCCAGCCGCACCGGCGCCACATCGCCCGGCGTCACCGCCTCAATATCGAACTGCTCAGTCTCCATCCATCCCGGCCCACCCGAGATCGTACGCGGATTCAAGTCATACGCCAGCGCGATCAAATTCTTCAGCGTGTAATTCATCGCCACCCAGCGATGCGTCCCATCCATCTTGAACAGCCGCCCCGCCTTCACACCCACATCCACCGGCTTGACCGTTGCTACTTCAAACGCATCGAACTTCGGCCGCGCCGCAGGCGTCTGTTCCGACACCCCACTCACCGCAACCACTAACACCGCAACCGCAACCCATCGCCCCATCCCACACCTCCGCCTTTTGCCCGATTCTCTCACGCGAAGAGAGCCCTGCGGACGAACCACCCGTGTGAAAATCGGTGCAATCGGCGTTCATCGGTGTTACGCCGTCCTCCCACCCGCCCCACACGCTATCCTGATAGCCATGTCCTCGTCCTGGCAAGGCCGCAAAGTTTTCCTCACCGGTCACACCGGCTTCAAGGGCGGATGGCTCGCCCTCTGGCTCGCTTCCAAAGGCGCCACCGTCCGCGGCTATGCGCTCGATCCCGCCACCACCCCCAGCCTGTTTGCCGCCGCGCGCGTCGGCTCACTGGTAGGAGCCGTCAGCCCCGAAAACGACATCCGTGGCGACATCCGCAACCCCACCACCCTCGACCCCGCTCTCCACGACTTCGCGCCCGACGTCGTCTTTCACATGGCCGCGCAACCCCTTGTCCGCTACTCCTATGAAGACCCCATCGGCACCTACGAGACCAACGTCCTCGGCACCGCCCGCGTACTCGACGCCATACGCCGCTCCCCCTCCGTGCGCGCCGTCGTAGTCGTCACAACCGACAAGTGCTATGAAAACATCGAGCAGGATGTAGCCTACCGCGAGACCGACCCCCTCGGCGGCTACGACCCTTACTCCAGCTCCAAGGCCTGCGCCGAACTCGTCTCCGCCGCCTACCGCCAGTCCTTCTTCCCCACCACCCATCTCACCGAACACAAAGTCGCCCTCGCTACCGCCCGCGCCGGCAACGTCATCGGCGGCGGCGACTGGTCCCCTGATCGCCTCCTCCCCGACCTCATCCGCGGCTTCCTCGCCGGGACACCCGTCCGTATCCGCCGCCCACAAGCCATCCGCCCCTGGCAGCACGTCCTCGAACCCCTTCACGGCTATATCCGCCTCGCCGAGCAGCTCCTGACGCACAATCCGCAGTTTGCCACCGCCTACAACTTCGGCCCCTCCAAAGAAGACTCCCAACCCGTAGCCTATATAGCCGACACCATGGTCAGACTCTGGGGCCCGAACGTAGCCTGGATCGACGACTCCGCCGCTAACGCCCCCCACGAAGCTCACTACCTTTCGCTCGACACCTCCCGTGCCCGCGCCGATCTCAACTGGCGCCCTCGCCTCCGCCTACAAACCACCCTCGACTGGCTCGTCCAGTGGTACCGCGCCTGGCACGCCGGCGCCGACATGCACGCCTTAACCCTCGCCCAGATCGCCGACTACGAGTCGCTCCTGTAACCCGCGCGCATTTAGCATAGAGGTGCTATGAACAAACCTCGCCAGCTTCCTTGGGCCTTGCTCGCTGTTGTGTGCGCCGTCCCGCCGCCCGCCCAACTCGTGGCACAGACCGCCGCCGCGGCCGTGAGCAACGCGACCATCCCCGCCCTCTTCCTCTCCGACATCCACTTCGACCCCCTCCGCGACCCCGGCAAAGCCGCTCGCCTCAACGCCGCCCCTATTAGCCAGTGGGCCGCGATCCTCGCCTCGCCCGCCACGCCCACCGCCGACGCCGACTACGCCGCCATCAATAAGACATGCCCCATTAGGCCCCTGGTCGACCCCAACGACCAGCTCTGGCAGTCGGCCCTCACCGCCATCCACGCGCAGGCCTTCGCTCCCGGCTCCCCCATCCGCTTCGCCGTCCTCACCGGCGACATCGTTGGCCACCAGTTCGACTGCCGCCACAAGATTCTCTTCCCCGACGCCACGCCCGCGCAATTCCGCAGCTTCGTCAAGAAGACCGCAACTTACGTCGTCACCAGCCTGCGCGCCGCGCTCCCCGGCATCCCCATCTACATCGCCCTGGGCAACGACGACACCGGCTGCCACGACAACAGCCTCGACCCCGGCAACGACGCCTTCCTCGCCTTCGCCGCCCGCCTCATCGCGCAGACTCTGCCTGCCGCCGACCGCGCCGCGGCACTGCGCGACTTTCCCCGCGGCTACTACGCCGCCTCTCTGCCCGCGCCACTCACCAACATCCGAATCTTCGTCCTCGACAACGTTTACGAGATGGCCAGCTATCGCAACTGCGAAGCCCGGTACGCCCCCACCGCGCAGAACGCCCAGCTCACCTGGCTCAACGATCAGCTCGACCAGGTCCGCGCCCGCCACCAGCAGGCCTGGGTCGTCGCTCACACCCCGCCCAGCGTCAATGCCTACTCCACCTTCAACTCGCAGATCTACGGCCTGCGCATCGATGTCTGCCACGGCGGAACACCCATCGACTTTCTCTCGAGCGACGAACTCGCCCGTGTCCTGGCCGGCCACGGCGACGTCGTCCGCCTGGCCCTCTTCGGCCACTCACACACAGACGAGATGCGCCTGTTGACCCCCGACCTCGGCCTGCCCGACTTGACCGTCGCCACCATCAGCGGCCCCTACCAAGCGCCAGCCTCCAATGCGAGCGATGCTGGCGTCGCGGCCAAGATCATCCCCTCCATCTCGCCCGTCTTCGCCGAGCTGCCCTCCTTCACCCTCGCACAGATCGACCCCCACACCGCGACTCTCATGGACTACTCCGTCATCCTGGCCTCCAACTCCACTGGCATCGGCACTACCTGGGCCAAGTCCTACAGCTTCTCCGAGGCCTACCACCTCCCCGCCTTCACCCCCGCAACCCTCGCCCCCCTCATCGCCGGAATGCAGGCCGATCGCACCGCCGACACCCCCGCCAGCAAGACCTACATGCGCGAGTATCGCCGCTACTTCTTCAACGACGGATCCCCCCCGCTCCAATCCGTCTGGCCGCAGCTCGCCTGCGCCATGAGCAACATCTCCGACGCCGCCTTCACCCACTGCGCCTGCACCGCTGCGGAATAGCTCGCCCGCCCCGGCCACTGCCATGTTCAAGCTAGGAGCGAACGGTTAAGAATTGGTAGCTGCCAGTCGCCCAACCGAAACAAAACATTCCAACCAATCGTCTCTCACCTGCCGCCCGTGCGCGCTCCTCCTTATTCTCGACCATGCCGCCGGCGCGATGCTACGATTTCCCTGGTGAAATAGTTTCCCATTCAGAACCACATTCAGAACCAAAGGACCCGCCAAATGCCCCGCACCCTGCCCGCTCCGCTCCTCGTCCTGGCCCTCACCCTCGCGGCGAACCTCGCCCCGGCCCAGGACACCCCCGCCGCGCCCCAAGCCCCACCCACCCCCGGGGGAGCCGCGCGAGGGGCCCCACGCGCACCGCGTCCACCCCAGCCGGCGCCACTCTGGGCTCCGCCGCCCGCGCCCCTTACCGGGCCCGTCACCTACACCTGCGGCCCCGCGAAGCCCGGCGAGACCTCGCTCAGCGCCGCCGCCCAGGCATTCGATCCCCTCGCCGGCTTCGACCTCCACACCACCGCCTCCATCTCCGGCGGCGTCTGCTCCTCGGACAAGCCCTTCTTCTTCTCCTTCGCCGTCCCCGAGGGCAACTATCGCCTTACTCTGGACCTCGGCGGCAAGCAGGCCTCCGTCGTCACCGTCCGCGCCGAGGCCCGTCGTCTCGTGCTCGAAAAGGTTGCCATCCCCGCCGGCAAGACCGTCGCCAAAACGCTCGACATCAACGTCCGCGTCCCCGAGTACATCGACGCCGAAGGCAGGCCCAGCGCCGTCCGCCTTAAGCCGCGCGAGATCGGCAATCTCAACTGGGACCAGAAACTCACCATCGAGTTCAACGGCACCAATCCAAGCTTCCACTCCCTCACCATCCAGCCGATCACCGATGAGCCGGTCGTCTACCTCGCTGGAGACTCCACCATGGTCGATCAGGACTCCAACCCCTGGGCCTCCTGGGGCCAGCAGCTCCCGCGCTTCTTCCTCCCCGGCATCATCATCGCCAACGAAGCCGAGTCCGGCGAGACCTCCGCCTCCTTCAAGGGCGAGCTGCGCATGGCCAAGGTGTTGTCGATCATCAAACCCGGCGACTACTTCTTCATGCAGTTCAACCACAACGACCAGAAGCCCGGCGCCGTCTCCCTCGACCAGTACAAGGCACTGCTCTCCGAGTTCGTCGACGAAGTCCGCTATAAGGGCGCGACCCCCGTCATCGTCACTGCGCAGCACCGCCTCACCTTCGACGACACCGGCCACATCTCCAACTCGCTCGGCGACTATCCCGAGGCCGCGCGCCAGGTCGCCGCCGCCACCAACACCGCGCTGATCGACCTCACCGCCATGTCCAAGACCATGTTCGACGCCATGGGCCCCGGCCCCGACGGCGCCGTCCACGCCTTCATGCACTTCCCCGCGAACACCTTCCCCGGCCAGAACCAGGCCTACGCGGACAACACCCACTTCAACAACTACGGCGCCTACGAGCTCGCCCGCTGCATCGTCCACGGCATCCGACAGGACAAACTCCCCATCGCCAAATTCCTCGACCCCGCCGTCCCCGACATGGACCCCACCAAATTCGATCCCTTCCCCACCTTCTCCCTGCCCGACACCCCCTCCCTCCGCAAAGAAGACGTCACCAAAATCCCCCAAACCTAACACCAAACCAACTCCGTCATCCCGACCGAGCGCATCGCGCGAGCGGAGGGACCCCCGCATTTCGCCTTTGCAGCTGCCTGTTATAGGTTTGTCATTCCCGAAGGGAATCCGCTTCTCGTTGTCATTCCGCAGCGCAGCGAAGGAATCTGCTTTTTGCCGTCGTACTTGTTCTTGGTGTCCTCCTGAGCGTAGCGAAGGACCCCGACGAACTCATCCGGCCAAGACCGACCGAATATTTCTGCTGAAATCGCGATCCAAACTTGGCGTTGCCACAACATATGATGACGATGATGACCGAAGTCGATCAAGCTGGGTCAAAGAAGAACTCACATTCCGTTCTGCTTGCGTTCGGAATCCCTGTTGTCCTCTTGGCCTCACTCTTCGCCGCACGAATCACTTGGGAAGAAACCCTGCTCACTCTTCGTGAGGGACCACAGATGGTCGGCTTCTCGCTCGCCCACGGAGGGGGCGCAATTCTATTCATCGCGCCGGTTTTCCTTGCGGCATGGATCGCTGTCGCGCTGATCGTGATCATCGTGTCATCGATTCGCAGGAGATCGTTGGCGAGCAAGGTCTGGACAATTTTCGTCGCCGCTGTCATGGTTCTCGCGGTTCTTTCCCTGCCCGAGGTTTTCTGGCAGTACATATTCATCGACAAATTCGCAAAAAGCACACACGCCTCAGAATTGATGACCTACGACGCTGCCGAAGGCTGCACACGCACTGTGCGGGCCTACCTCGCCCATGGAGTCCCTCTGGAGGCGAGGAATTACGAAGGATCGACAGCCGCATTTACTGCAGCAGCCGGCGGGAGCGTACCGGTCTTGCAACTGCTCGCATCAAGTGGTGCTGATCTAAGCGCCACGAATTCCTATGGGGATTCTCCTTTGGAGGCAGCAATCGAAAACAAGCATGACGCGGCGGTCGCATTCCTACGAGCCCGTGGAGCAAAACAAATTCAAGGCACGCCAGAGCAGCGAAATGCGGCCAGCGATGCGATCGTCAGGAAAGAGATCGAGCGAGAATCGCAGATCCATTAGACCCCTTCCCTACCCCACCAACCCCCGATACAACTCCACCGTCTGCTTCGCAATCGCTTCCCACCCAAACATCTTCTCCACTCGCTTCCTTCCCGCCGCGCCAAATCGCGCACACATCCCTACATCCCCCATCAACTCCGCGATCCGCGCCGCCAAATCCCGCGAGAACCCGTCCCCATCCACCGGAAATCCCGTCACCGGATCCGCCTCAAACCCCACCAAATACCCAGTCTCACCATCAACCACCACCTCCAGAATCCCCCCCACCGCGCTCGCCACCACCGGCGCGCAGCACGCCATCGCCTCCAGATTGATAATCCCGAACGGCTCATACACCGACGGGCAGCAGAACACCCGGCAGTGCGAATACAGCTCAATCACCTCCGCCTTGGTCACCATCTGCTCGATCCAGCGAATGTTCGCGCCCGCGGCCTTTGCCGCGTCGACCCCCACGCGCATCTCCGCCGCAATCTCCGGCGTGTCCGGCGCGCCCGCGCACAGCACCACCTGCGTCCCCTCGGGAAGATACTTCACCGCGTCCACCAGATGCATCACGCCCTTCTGCCGCGTGATCCGCCCCACAAACAGCACATACGGCACGCTCGCATCCACCCCATACTTCACCAGCGCGCCAATTGCCCGCGTCTTCCGATACTCCTTCAAATCAATCCCGTTGTAGATCACATGCACCTTCGCCGCATCCACCTCCGGATACGCCCGCAAAATGTCCGCCTTCGTCCCCTTCGACACCGCAATCACCGCGTCCGCATCCAGAATCGCCGTCCGCTCCATCCACGAGCTCATCGCGTACCCCGACCCCAGCTGCTCCGCTTTCCACGCCCGCAGCGGTTCGAGGCTGTGCGTCGTCAGCACAAACGGCACCCCATACAGCTTCTTCGCCAGAAACCCCGCCATCGACGCATACCACGTATGCGTATGCACCACATCGATCGCCGCCAGTTCCTTCATCTGCGAAAGATTCAGCGCCAGCGCATCCACCGCCGTCTTGAACTTCACACTGGGATCGAGCCCAGCCGAGACCTCCGGCGGCGGCTCCTGGCCCCGCACATGCAGGTTGCCCTCATCCTCCCGCTGCGTCCCCCAGCAGTGCACCTCCACCTCGATCAACTTCGCCAGCTCGCGGCTCAGGTACTCCACATGCACCCCCGCCCCGCCATACACATGCGGCGGATACTCCCGCGTCATCAGCCCAACCCGCATCCTCACCCCCAAATTTCCTTCGCACAGCATACGCTCCTTGCCCTCGTCGCTCCTGTAGACTCGGCCCATGCGGATCGTGATCCCCGGCGGAAGCGGCCAGGTCGGAACCGTCCTGGCGCACCACTTCCATACTCAGGGTCACACTGTCACGGTTCTCACCCGCAATCCGCCGCGTGAATCAATGGTCCCATGGCGAGTGCTCCTGTGGAACGGCATCTCCGGCGGCGACTGGGAGGGCTCCCTCGACGGCGCCGACGTCTGTATCAACCTCGCCGGCCGCTCCGTCAACTGCCGCTACAACCCTGCCAAGCGGGCAGCCATCCTCAATTCACGCGTTAACTCAACCCGCATCCTTGGCAAGGTCATCGCCTCGCTGGCCCACCCGCCCCGCGTCTGGCTTAACGCCAGCACCGCAACCATCTATCGTCACGCCCTCGACCGCCCGCAGGACGAGCTCACTGGCGAGCTCGGCGGTAGCGAGCCCGGTGCCCCCCAAACCTGGAACTTCTCCATCGCCGTCGCCCGCGCATGGGAGGCCGCCTTCGACGAGACCCCCACCCCGCGCACCCGCAAGGTCGCCTTGCGCTCCGCCATCACCCTGTCTCCCGATCCCGGCGGCGTCTTCGACGTCCTGCTCGCCCTCGTCCGCTTCGGCCTCGGCGGCGCCGTTGGCCCCGGCACACAATACGTCTCCTGGATCCACGGCGCCGACTTCATCCGTGCCGTCGAGTTCCTCATCGCCCACCCCGAACTCGAGGGCGCGATCAACCTCGCCTCGCCCCATCCCTCCCGAATCGTGACTTCCAGCGTGCCCTGCGCCAAGCCTGGGGCACACCCATCGGCCTGCCCGCCGCCTCCTGGCTGGTCGAGACCGGCACCTTCCTCATGCGCTCCGAGTCCGAACTCGTCCTCAAATCCCGCTACGTTGTGCCCACCCGCCTGCTCAACGCCGGCTTCACCTTCTTGCACCCAACCTGGCCCGAGGCCGCCCGCGACCTCGTCGCCCGCTGGCGCGCCCAGCACTGACTTCCCCTTTGTCATTCCGCAGAGGAACGGAGGAATCTGCTTCTCATTCGCGCCGCATCTGCCAAACTAGAGCCATGTGTGGCCGCTACCTCCGCCGCTCCGACAAGCAGCGTATCGCCGAGACCTTCCACGTCGCCAAAGGCCTCGCCGACCTCGTCCTCCCGCCCTGGGACTACAATATTGCGCCCACCACCCATCAGCCCGTCATCCGAGCCGCACGCGACACCGGCGCCAGCGGCAACGGAGAACCGGACCGCGAACTCACCCTCATGCGCTGGGGCCTTATCCCCGTCTCCACCTGCGACCTCAAGTCCTTCACCCTCTCCACCATCAACGCCCGCGCCGAGTCCATCGCCACCAGCCCCATCTTCCGCGGCCCCTTTGAGCGCCGCCGCTGCCTCGTCCCCGCCGATGGCTTCTACGAATGGAAGAATCTTCCCGCCGCGCCAAGCATGACGAAGGGCACCGCTTCATCCCCCGCGTCAGTCGCACAACCCTCCCTCTTCGACCCCGACCCCAACCCGCCGGCAGACCCGGCGACAAGAAAATCCCCAGCCAGACAGCCCTACGCCTTCACTCTCGCCTCCGGCGAACCCTTCGCCTTCGCCGGCCTCTGGGACCGCTGGAAGGACCCCATGGGCGCCCCACTCGAATCTTTTACCATCGTCACCACCACCCCCAACGAACTCACTGCCGCCGTCCACAACCGCATGCCCGTCATCCTCCGCCCGCAGGACTACGGCCTCTGGCTCTACCACCCGCACGCCCAACCCCTCCCCGCGCCCGAACTCCTCGCCCTCCTCCGCCCCTACCCCGCCGACCGCATGGCCGCCTGCCCCGCCCACATCGATGTCGGCAATGTGCGCCACAACCATCCTGGCCTCCTCAACAGTGCCTGAGCCCATCCGATTCCTCCTTGAAACATTCTCCCTAATGAACTAACGTTGCTTCGGCGCATTCGCGATCCTGCGCGAGTTTGTGCATAGGGAAAGTTCGGCGGCGTCGAAACTCGCGACTCGCGTTGCCCGTATCTCCATCACTGCCAGCCGCCGCCGAATCGCCCAAGACGCAATCAAGAAGCGCAAGAACACCGTGAATCGATACTCCGGAGAACCCATGAATCAGAACCGCCCCCAAGCCCGCTTTCGCCTCGTCCTCGCCTTCGCTACATGCGGTCTCGCCGCCGCCACCCTATCGATCGCTGCCTTGCCCGCCCTGACCGCCCAGGCGCCCTCCCTCGACGCCATCCACAAGAACTTCATCGACCCGCCTAACGACTCCCGCCCCATCGTCCGCTGGTGGTGGTTTGGCCCCGCCGTGGTCAAGCCGGAGATCCTGCGCGAGCTGCAGCAGATGAAGGCGGACGGCATCCAGGGGGCCGAGCTCGCCTTCGAATATCCCCAGGTCCTCGACGACCCCTCCAAGAACCTCAAGAACCTTAGCTTCCTCTCGCCCGAGATGCTGGACGACGTCGCCTACGCCCAGTCCGAGGGCCGCAAGCTCGGCCTGCGCATCGACCTCACCCTATGCTCCGGCTGGCCCTACGGCGGCCCTTCCGTCAGCCTGGAACAGGCCGTCGGCCGCCTCCGAGTCGCCCAAATCCCCGTCTCCGCCGGCGCAACCTCAGTCGCCGCGCCCACCCTTCAGGCCGGCGAGTCCCTCATCTCCGCCGACATCGCCAACCCAGCCTCGCCCTCCGCCAAGCCCGTTGCAGTACTCGATACTGCACCACCCACCCCCCCTGTGATACCCGGAGTTAGGCCCGGTTATGCACCCCCAACGCCGACCGATCCCGCACAAGCTGCGTCTGGTGCTGCTGGAGCAGCGGGCGCATCCGCCACTCCATCTGCCGGCGGATCTCCCGGCCCTGGCGGCCCCGGTGGACCGCCAGGCGCACGCGGCGGCCGAGGTGGTCGCGGCGGACGTGGCTTGGGGGGCCCGGCGCCCCCCACCTTCGACGCAGCCTCCGCCAAACCCCTCACCGTCACCGGCAGCACCGCCGCGGTCGATCCCTCCGACAAGCCCCGCGTGGCGGTCTTCTTCATCGCCGGCCACTCCAAAATGATGGTGAAGCGCGCGGCCGTCGGCGCCGAGGGCTACGTCCTCGACCACTTCTCCCACGACGCTGTGGCCAACTACCTCAAGAACGTCGGCGAGCCGCTGATCGGCGCCTTCGGCAACACCCCGCCCACCTCCATCTTCTCCGACTCGCTCGAAGTTGCGGAGGGCGGCGGCTCTGACTGGACCCCCAACCTCCCCACCGAGTTCCTCAAGCGTCGCGGCTACGACCTCATCCCGCACCTGCCCGAGCTCGCCGCCGGAGGCAGCGTCGCGGCAGACACCGTCCGCCACGACTACGGCAAGACGCTCACCGAACTCATCAACGAGAACTACCTCACCCAGGTCAATGACTGGGCCATCGCGCACAAGACGAAGTTCCGCTCGCAAACCTATGGAGCTCCGGCCGTTAGCTTCTCAAGTCAGAATCTCGCTGGGCTCATCGAGGGCGAGGGCCCGCAGTGGCGCGCCTTCTCCACCCTCCGCTGGGCCACCTCCGCTAACCACGTCTTCGACCACACGGTCACCTCCGGCGAGACCTTCACCTGGCTGCACTCTCCAGTCTTCCGCGCCATCCCGCTGGACATGAAGGAAGAGGCCGACGTTGACTTCATCATGGGCGAGAACCAGATCATCTGCCACGGCTGGCCCTACTCGCCGCCCGACAATGAAGTCCCCGAGCCCGGCTGGTCCCTCTACGCCGCCGCCGTCTTCAACAACCACAACCCCTGGCACCCCGTGATGCCCGCCGTCACCGCCTACATCGGCCGCATGAGCTACCTGATGCGCCAGGGCGCGCCAGCCAACCAGGTCGCCATCCTGCTGCCCACCGACGATGCCTGGGCCACCTTCGCCCCCGGCCGCATCTCGGTCACCGCCGACATGGCCCGCTACGTCACACCCACCCTCATGTCCTCCATCCTCAACGCGGGCTACAACGTTGACTACATCGACGCCGACGCCATCAACAAGGTCGGTATGAAGAACCAGATCCTCATCCTTCCGCCGACCGACCGCATCCCGGTCGAGACCCTCGGCAAGATCGCCGCCTTCGTCTCTGCCGGAGGCAAGGCCATCGCCGTAGGCCACCTCCCCACCCTCACCCCCGATGGCAAGCCGCTCAAGGCCAATATGTCGGAGATCGCCGTCGTCGGCGATGAGGCGAGCCTCGCGAAGGCCCTGCCCGACGCCGCCCCGCCCGACTTCCAACTGACCGGCGCGGACGACGCGACCAAGGCGGTCGTCGGCTTCATCCGCCGCAAACTGCCCTCGACCGACATCTACCTCGTCGTCAACACCAGCAACAAACCCGTTGACCTGACCGCCGCCTTCGCCACCAAACACAAGAACGCCGAAGAGTGGGATGGCGATACCGGCGCGGTGACACCAGCCGCGGCCAGTGGCCAGGCAGTCCATCTCGATGCCTACGGCTCCCGCGTCTATGTCTTCACGGACGCGCCCTCCGCCGCCGAGCCGCCCAAGGACCCAAGCAGCATCGCCAAGCTCGATATCAGCACCGCCTGGACGCTCACCCTGACCGGCATGAACAAGACCCAGCCCGAACCGTTCCTGACTGACTGGACCGCCGATCCCTCCATGAAGAACTACTCCGGAGAGGGCATCTACGAGCGCGACGTCAACCTGACCATACCCGCCACCAATCCTGTCTACCTCGAAGTCGACGGCGGCAAGCCCATGCCCAATCCAGCGCGCATGGGCCGCGTCTACGCCTTCTACGACCCACCCATTCAGGCCGCCGCGCTGGTTACCATCAACGGCCAGTCCGCCGGGGCGCTCTGGCATCCCCCTTACCGCCTCGACGTTACCAAACTCCTCAAGGTCGGCACCAACCACATCGAGATCCGCGTCTACAACACCGCCATCAACGCCTGGGCCGCGCTCCCGCCGCGCGACTACGCCCCGCTCATCGCCAAGTACACGGACCGCTTCCAGATGCAGGATCTAAACCTCATCGCGCCCGTCCCTTCCGGCATCCTCGGCCAGGTCTTCCTCGTCACCACCTCCTCACCGCGGGCCAGTAAGTGAGCCGTCTCAGCCGGGCAATAGTGGGTGCCCCATGTCAGGCGCAAGCCTGACGCGGGCCTGAGGCGGTCGGGCTGCCAACCCCTCATGCCGTCATACCGCCATCAAACTCCGCAACGCTGTCCAGGTGGTGCTTGATGATCCCGTAGCACTCGCAGGATCGCCTCTCCAGTCCCTTCGCGTCGAGAATGTGGATCACCCCCCGCGTGTACTCGATCAGCCTCTCGTGCTTCAGCGCCGCAGCCGTCACCGACACCGTAGACCGCGTGCTGCCCAGCATCTCGGAGAGAAATTCGTGCGACATCCTGAAAGTCTCGCAGTGGGCGCGGTCGGCGCAGATCAGCAGCCAGCGCGCCAGCCTCTGCTCAAAGTTATGCGTCGCATTGCAGCCCGCCGACTGGATCGCCTGCACCAGCTGCGTCTGCACGTAGCGCAGCGCCAGCGTCTGGAACAATCCGCCGCGACGGAACTCCGCCCGCGCCGCCTCCACCGGCGACGAATAGCCGTAGCCCGCAATTTGCGTGTACACCCGGTTCAGGCTGCGCTTGGTGCCCATCAGCGCCGAGACGCCGATCACCGACTCGTACCCGAACATGCCAACCTCGACCTGCGATCCATCCTCGAAGGTGTTGGTCATAGAGGCCATGCCCTCTTCGACAAAGTAGAGATAGTCGACCGCGCTGCCGGGAAATTCGATCTCGTGCTCCAACTCGAAGGTGACCGGGCGCAGATCCAGACGCGCGAGGGCCGCCGCGTCCAGCGCCCGCAGCACGGTGTTCTTGAACCTTCCCGCAAGTAGCGGGTACCGCTCGCTCTTGCGGACGTCCGGAGTTTGCGCGGGAAGAGACATTGCACCGAGCATACGCCCATCTGTCAGGTAATCGACGGTGGGCTGAGGTCAAAATTGACCAACCGCCGCCTTGCGGCCCCGGGTCATAGCTGCCGAGCGTCGCGGGGCGTCTACAGCGCAGCCGGGCGTTCACATTTAAGCTGGAGTGTGCCCCGGGGCGGCCACACCGATGACGCGCAAGCCGAAGTTTGGACAACATTTTCTGGTGGATGACCGGGCGAGCCATGCGATTGTGGATGCGCTGGGCGATGCCTCCGCGGGCACGGTGATTGAGATCGGCCCCGGGCATGGCGCCATCACATCCATCCTCGCCCCGCGATGCAGGCGCCTCATCGCCATCGAGCTCGACCGCGCCCTCGCCTCGGAGCTGCGCTTTCGCTTCCGCGCGCAGCCGCAGGTTGGGATCGTCGAGGCCGACATCCTCAAGGTCGACCTCGCCGGCCTCATCCCCTCGGGCGAGACCGCGCAGGTCGTCGGCAACCTGCCCTACTACATTACGTCGGAGATTCTGCTCCGCCTCTTCGCGAGCGCCCGCGGCGATCAAGAACCAGCTCGTGCCGGCCTGCTCACTCGCGCCGTCCTGATGATGCAGCGCGAGGTCGCAAACCGCGTCGCCGCCGCGCCCGGCGTGCGCGACTACGGCCTGCTCTCCGCAACCGCGCAACTCCACGCCCGCGTCGAGACCCTCTTCACCCTGCCGCCCGAAGCGTTCTCCCCACCCCCCGACGTTTACTCCACGGTCCTGCGGCTAAACTTCGCCCCCCGCTTCGCAGAGCTTGGCGTCGAACCCGCCGCCTTCGACGCCTTCCTGCGGGGGTGCTTCGCGCAGAAGCGCAAAACCCTCGCCAACAACCTCCGCGCCGCAGACCACTCCGCAGCGCAACTGCAAGCCGCATGGCCCGCATCCATCCTACCCCTCGCCCGCGCCGAATCGCTTGCGCTGGAGCCGATGGCCGAGCTCTACCGCGCGCTCAACGCGCCGCCGCGTCCGGTGGGATAAGGCTGAGCAGCTCCGCCGCACGTGTGCGGACACGCCGCATGACCTCCGAATCGCCGGCGATCGCTCGCAGCGTTGGCGCAATCGTCCCCATCTCCAGCGCCCGCCCGTCAGCGGCCTCCTTTGTCAGCGTGGCCATAGCATCGTCCAGGCCCAGCCGGTCGTAGCGGTGCAGCCGTTCGAGCTCGCGCCCGGCGTCCATCGTCTCGGTGATGCCGTGCAGCATCTCCGTAAGCTCCGTGACTGCCTTGTTGTCGGAGTAGAGAAAGGTGCAGAAACCCGCGGCGTCCGGACCCGCGTAGCGCAGGGTCTTGGTCCCGATGTCGGCAACGTCCTTCGCCTTCGCGGCACAGTTCACGTTGAAGTGGTCGAGCTGCTGCGTCAGCGCAAATATATTGTCGGCAGTTGCGACGGAGATCGCGAAGCTGCGCTCAAACGGCTGCGTCGCCGGCCCGGTCGCCACACCGCGCACGTCCGGCGTGGATTGTTCGCCTGTGTAAGAGCCTCGACCGTTCCGATCAATATCGATAACGTACCGTGGGACCGTGAAGCCGGCGCGCTCAAACGTAAGGGTAATGTGAGGGGTCTCGGCCCGGCCCACAGAGGCATTCAAAGTCTGCGGCGCCGGCGCGTATGCACGCACGGGCGTAGTGGGCACAAAGAGAAGGACGGGCAATGCCGACACAACCACTTTCGTCCGGCGAGGACTCACCGCGACGCGCCCTGCAACAGCAGCGTCTGCGCGGTATGGATGTGGCAGATGGCGATGGCCAGCGCGTCAGCGGCATCGGGCGACTCCGGCGCACAATCCAGCGCCAACAGCCGAGTTACCATAAACTGCACCTGCTCCTTCGCCGCCAGCCCGTAGCCGGTCACCGACGATTTGATCGACAGCGGCGCGTATTCGGCCACCGGCAGCCCGCAGGTTGCCGCGGCCAGCATGGCGACCCCACGCACCTGCCCAAGCTTCAACGCGGACTTGGCGTTGGCCGAGAAGAAGACCTCCTCAATCGCTACGCAGTCGGGCGCGTGCAGGCCCATCAGCGCCGTCAGCTCCGCGTAGACCTGCGCCAGCCGCTGCGGAGTCTTCTCCTTCTTGCTCAGCCGAATCGTTCCCGCAGCCAGATGGACCAGTTGAGGCGTGCGCGCTGCATGGGTCGACTCGCAGCTCACCTCGACCACGCCGTAACCCGTAAACTCCGTTCCGCAATCGATCCCAAACACCCGCATGGCTTGAAGTCTAAACCCGACCTGTGGCGCAGGGCGATATCTGCCCTGAGTCGCGGCGGCATGCGGTCGAGAGCCTATCCGTATCTATGTCCAGCTCCGATTGCCGAACCCGGATCCGATCTTTCGGTGTAATGTGCCACTACCTTCCTGCCGGGTGATGTCGCCAGCCTAAGACAGTTCCAGAGGTCGCTTAAGAGCCAGAAAGGCCGCAATGCTAGCGGCTGATCCCCTCCATGGGCGAGCTGGCGGTCGCGTAGAGGCGGCGCGGCATCCGCCCGGCGAGGAAGGCCTGGCGGCCGGCGAGCACGCCGTGCTGCATTGCCTCCGCCATCAGGATCGAGTCGTGCGCCTCGGCGATGGCCGTGTTCATCAGCACCGCGTCGAAGCCCAACTCCATGGCCAGCGCGGCGTCGGATGCGGTGCCCACGCCGGCGTCGACGATCAGCGGCACCTCGTGAATCATCTCGCGCAGGATGCGCAGGTTCGCCGTATTTTGCAGCCCCAGCCCCGATCCTATCGGCGCGCCCAGCGGCATCACCGCCGCCGCGCCTGCATCGATCAGCCTTCGCGCAAACACGATGTCGTCCGAAGTATACGGCAGCACCGTAAAACCCTCGCTCACCAGCACCCGCGTGGCCTCGAGCGTCGCCTGCACATCCGGATACAGCGTCGCGCGGTCCCCGATCACCTCAATCTTCACCCAATCCGAAAGCCCCACCTCACGCCCCAGCCGCGCCGCCCGGGTGGCCTCCTCCGCGGTAAAGCACCCCGCCGTATTCGGCAGCAGGAAGTACCGCCGCGGATCGAGGAAATCCAGCAGCGACTCCCGCGAGCGATCCAGGTTGACGCGCCGCACGGCAACCGTGACCATCTCCGCGCCCGACGCCTCGACCGCCGCCTGCGTCTCCGCCCCATCCTTATACTTCCCTGTTCCCACAATCAGCCGCGACTGAAACGCGCGCCCCGCAATGACGAGAGGTTCCATAACGGAAGTCTACAGTTGCAGATTGCGGGTTGCTAGTCGGGCGACCAAGCTAGGGTGCCCCATTAATCGCGGCGTCCGGGGTCCCCGGCGAGCGGTCTTTGCTCGCTGGGGTGGCAAAGCGATGAATGGGATCCAGACAGCCGGCGGTCCAACGAGCCCAGGAAACACAAAGCCCGCTCCAGATGGCGCGGGCTTTGGGGCGGTGAGCTGTTGTGATTGACCTGAGGCGTCCATGCTCGGACGGGCATCGGCGCGGGACATCTTGATCGCCGAACTATACAAGCCAAGAGCAGGACGCTCTAAGCCTCAGTCACCTCACGTAGCGTTTTGCAACTGTTACTGTCAATTTTCATAGGGTGGACCATCCTCCTTTCCCGTGTAAGAAGACTGTAGCGTGGAGCGCAGGCAGAAGGCAAGCGCGAACCTATTTCAGATACGCCCGCACCAAATCGATCAGCTCCTCGCCCAGCTCGGGGGTCAGCGGCGCGTGGCCGTCCTGCAGCAGGTGGAGGCGGATGTGGTCTTCCAGCACCTCGGCCATCAGGCTGTTGATGCCGCCGCGCACCGCGGCCAGCAGCATCAGCACCTGGGCGCAGTCGTGGTCGTCGGTCGAGAGCGTGCGCTCGACCGATTCAATCTGCCCGTGGATGCGCTTGACGCGGTTGCGCAGCTTGGCCCGATCGCGCTCGGTATGGGACATAATTCTCGCTCCCCTTTTTTCGGAACTCTGATTTTACTCTCTTCATATACCCTACTGGGGTATATTATATTACAAAGACGGCCTCAACTAGGCCGTCGCACAAATATCCAGAGGACGGCACCAGCCCGTGAACGTTTGCACTCCATTCACGCAGCACGGTCAGGATAGAAGACGGATGCTCCCCTTCCCCCCGGCAACCAGATGGCTGCAGGCGTTCCTGATGCCGGCGCTGTTGCCGTTGACCGTCTTCGGCCTTGCGCGCAGCGCAAGCGCCCAGTCATCCGCCGAGCGCGCGGTGCTGGAGCCTGCATGGCTGCAGACGCAGACGCGTTCCCTAGCCCCGCTCGGAACCGATACACCGGCAACGGCAAGCGAGCCGCCTGCAAAGGCTCCCGACCCGGACAGCCTTACAATGTTTCCCCACTCCGATGCCGCGCGGTACTTCCTCGCCGGGCAGGCCAACATCATCTTCCAGGCGCACGCGCCCTTCCACTCGCCGTACCAGGGGCCAAACAGCCTGCTGCCGCGCGGCGAGTACAAGACCTCGCTAGTGGGCACGCTGTTTATGGGCTTTGAACTGCTGCGCAACCCATCGCACCACCTTGACGCGATCTACGACGAGGAGTCGGCTGGCGGCCGCGGCATCAGCGAGGCGCTTGGCCTGGCCGGCTTCACCAATCTGGATGTGGTGCGCAACCCGAACCTCGGCCCGGTCCCCTATCTGGCGCGCGTCCAACTGCACCAGACGATCGGCCTCTCCAGCAAGATGGTGGAGGCGAGCCGCGGGCCGTTCTCGCTGGCGACCCAGACGCCGGAGCGGCGGCTGGAGCTGCGTGTGGGCAAGCTGGGACTGCCCGACACCTTCGACCTCAACAGCGTCGGGACCGACAGCCATCTGCAGTTCCTGAACTGGACCACCGACAACAACGGCGCGTACGACTATGCCGCCGATACCCGCGGCTACACCTACGGGGCCATAGCCGAGTACGACGACCGCGCCTTCTCCACGCGTTACGGCGTCGCCCTGATGCCCGTCGTCGCCAACGACATCGTTCTCGACTGGGACCTGCGCCGCGCCAGCGGCCAGAACATGGAGGTCGAGTGGCGGCATGGCCTGTTCGGCAGTCTCCTTTCCCCCGACCGTAAAGGCGTGGTACGTGTCCTGAGCTATGTCAATCACGCGCACATGGGCCTCTACCGCGACGCGGTCAAGGCGTATCGTGCGGGCGCCACCGCGACGCCCGAGATCACCTCGGTCGAAAAGTTCGGCGCAGTAAAGTACGGCTTCGGCCTGAACGCCGAGCAGGAGATGTCGGACAACCTGCGCGTCTTCGGGCGCTTCGGCTGGAACGAGGGCCAGCATGAGTCCTTCGCCTACACCGAGGTCGATCAGACGATCGTCTTCGGGGGCGACTACGCGGGGAAGCGCTGGGGCCGCGAGAACGACAAGGTCGGCCTGGCCTTCGATTCCAACGCCATCAAGCGCGACCACCAGGAGTATCTGAAGCTCGGCGGCCTCGGCTTCCTGCTCGGCGACGGCAAGCTCAACTACGCGCGCGAGGACATTCTGGAGGGCTACTACAATCTGCATGCCTGGCGCGGTGTTTACTACGCGCTGGATGCCCAATTCATCGAACACCCCGGCTACAACCAGGACCGCGGGCCGGTGCTGGTCGAGTCTGTACGCATGCACGTGGATTTCTAGCGCGCTCGTTTGCCTAGGTTATCTTCGGATGATAACTTAGATTAGTAGGCAATCGAGACTTTGCGCAAAGGGGGTCAGTCATGAAGACGCTGAAGGTAGGCATTGCAACGCTCGCACAATACAAGAGGCGCACGATGGCGATTGCGCGCGGCGAATATACTCCCGCGTCCGGCGAACCCAAGGTCTGGTTTCAGTCGATCGAGACCATGTCGCAGGTCCTCTCCGAGAAGAACCGGGCGCTGCTGGCGTTAATCGCAGAGACGCAGCCGCAGTCTCTCAGCGCGCTGGCGGAGCAGACGGGCCGCGCCAAGTCGAACCTCTCGCGCACCCTCAGGATGATGGAGCGCTACGGCCTGGTCCACTTCGAGGAAGGCCCCGGCCGCCAGATTGCGCCCCGGGTGAATTACTCCGGCGTGGAGTTGAAGCTGTCCCTTCGGTAGCGAACCGTATACTTCAGGCGTGGCCTCGCTCTACCTTTATGCGCTGCTCGGATTCCTCTTGGGCCTGCTCTTCGGCAGCTTCCTCAATGTCTGCATCTCGCGCCTGCCCGCGCATGAGTCCATCTTGCGGCCGCGCTCGCATTGCACAGCGTGCGGCCACGCGGTGCGCTGGTTTGACAACCTCCCCATCCTCAGCTGGCTTTTCCTGCGCGCTCGCTGCCGGGATTGCAAGGCACCCATCTCTCGGCGCTATCCGGCGGTTGAGGCAGCGGTGGGCCTGTTCTTTGCGCGGACCGCGGCTTACCTTTGGACCGTCTGGGTTATGCCGGGGCCGTCGAGTTCTACCTTCGACGTGAGGATGCAGAGTAGCGTGGAAGCCATTGGCATCGCGGTACTTGCCTTCCTCCTCATTGGCCTGATGGTGATGGACTGGCAGACCCAGCGGCTCCCCGACGCCTTCACCCTGACCGGCATCGGCATCGGCTTTTTCTTGGTATGCGTCGAGGCCATCTTCCTCGCGCCCGGCGAGGGCGACGTGGTCCTCAGCCCTGACCATCAGCTTCGCCTCTCCAGCCCCGGCAGCTTCGCCGCGCAGGGCAACGTCTTCCTGACTGGCCCGGAGGCGCTGGTCTTCGGACGCGTCGCGGACGTCGCCGCAGCGGCCCTCATCCTGCTCACCGTCCGCTGGTTGTATAAACGCCTGCGCGGCCGCGATGGCATGGGCCTGGGCGACGTCAAACTCTTCGCCATGATTGCTGCCTTCCTGGGGTGGGGCGAGTTCCTCCTGGCCCTCTTCGCCGGAGTCCTCGCCGCCAGCCTCTATGGCCTCGCGCTGCTCGCCCTCCGCTGCGCAAACGCCGCCAGCAAACTACCCTTCGGCAGCTTTCTCGCCGCCGGAGGCCTCTTCGCCGCACTCTTCGGCCCCACCATCCTCTATTGGTACGCAAGCCTCTTTCGGTAGTTACGCGCGCGTGATTCCGACCCGAACCTTGACACTTGACCGCCCCACTTCTAGAGTCAAAGATGGCGCATGACGAGCTACCCATACATCTGGCAATACCTTCCGCTGGCCATGCAAATCCTGGCCGCGCTTGGCCTCGCCGTGGGCATGGTGGCCGCGTCGTTCTTCATCGGCAAGCACAAGAACTCGCGCACCAAGCTGGGCGCGTACGAGTGCGGCATGGACCCCGTGGGCGACGCGCGCGGTCGCTTTTCGGTCCGCTTCTATATGGTCGCAATGCTCTTTATCCTCTTCGATGTCGAGGCCGTCTTCATGCTTCCCTGGGCGGTCATCTTCCGCCGCCTGCCCGGCATCACCGGCTCGCGCTTCTTCGGTTTCTGGGAGATGCTGGTCTACCTCGGCTTCGTCGCCGTCGGCCTCTTCTACGTCTGGAAGAAGGGCATCCTGACCTGGGCGGAAGATAAGGGAGACCTCTAGGATGGCGACCGCGCCCCCCACCCCCGACGCAAAACCCGCGCCCAGCGCGGCCCTTGTGCTTCACGGCAAGACGGCTGTGATCAAGGCTATGCCGGAAAACGCTGCCGTTATCGCCCTCGCCACGCTCGCCACAGACGCTAAATTCGACCGCAACGAGCTCACCATCACCGTCGCCCGCGAGGACATTCTGGCCGCCTGCGAGGCGCTAAAGGCCGCTGGCTTCACCTTCTTCGAAGACCTCACCGCGGTCGACTGGTACCCGCAGGAGCCGCGCTTCCAGCTCTCCTATCACATCCTGTCCATGAGCCTGAAGCAGCGCATTCGCCTCGTCGCCCAACTCAACTCCGCCGACGCCTCCATCGCGTCCATCACCCCCGCGTGGCCCTCCGCGAACTTCTATGAGCGCGAGGTCTTCGATCTCTTCGGCGCCCACTTCCCCGGCCACCCGCGCCTTACCCGCATCATGATGCCCACCGACTGGCAGGGCCATCCGCTGCGCAAGGACTACCCCGTCGAGGGCTATCGCTAATGGCGCCTACCGCAGCTCCCGACCTCATCATCCCCGGCATTGAGGACGTCGTCGCCGACGCGGCCAGCCACGGCTCCGCGGGCATCGGCGAGCACTCCATGGTGCTCAACATGGGGCCGCAGCACCCGAGCACCCACGGCGTCCTCCGCCTCGTGCTCGAGATCGACGGCGAGGCCATCGTCTCCCTCGCGCCCGACATCGGCTACCTGCACACCGGCATTGAAAAAACCTGCGAGGCCAAGTTCTACCAGCAGGTCGTCCCCCTCACCGACCGCATCGACTACCTCTGCCCGATGACCAACAACCTGGCCTACTGCCTCGCGGTCGAAAAACTCCTGCAGCTCGAAATTCCCGAGCGCGCCCAGATCATCCGCGTCCTGCTCAACGAGCTCACCCGAATCCAGTCCCACCTCGTCTGGCTCGGCACCCACGCCATGGACATCGGCGCGCTCACCGTCTTCCTCTATTGCTTCCGCGAACGAGAAGACCTCCTGCGCATCTTCGAGAGTGTCTCCGGCCAGCGCATGATGACCAGCTACTTCCGCATCGGCGGCCTCGCGCTGGAGCCGCCCCTCGGCTTCGCCGAACAGGTCCAAAATCTCCTCGACATCATGCCGGGCCGCATCGACCAGTACGAAAACCTCCTCACCGGCAATCCCATCTGGATGGGCCGCATCAAGGGCGTCGGCTACCTCTCGCCCGAAGACGCCATCGCCCTCGGCGTCACCGGCCCACCCGCGCGCGCCTCGGGCATCGACTGGGACCTGCGCCGCGACATGCCCTACTCCGGCTACGAGAAGTTCAAGTTCGACGTCCCAATCTCCACCGACGGCGACGTCTGGGCGCGCTACGTCGTGCGCATCCAGGAGATGCGCGAGTCGGTCAAGATCTGCCAGCAGGCCCAGGACATGCTGAAGGGCATGACCGGCCGCATCGTCGCCGACGCGCCCAAGATCGTCCTGCCCGACCGCGAGCAGATGAAGACCCAGATGGAGTCGCTCATCCACCACTTCAAAATCGTCACCGAGGGCTTCGCCGTCCCCGCCGGCGAGGTCTACCAGGCCGTCGAGAGCCCGCGCGGCGAGATGGGCTACTACGTCGTCTCCGACGGCACCGCCAAGCCCTACCGCGTGCACATGCGCAACCCCAGCTTCGCCACCCTCCAGGCCCTCGAAACCATGTGCAAAGGGCGCCTCATCGCCGACGTAGTCGCCGTCATCGGCAGTATAGACATCGTGCTGGGAGAGATTGATCGCTAGATATCAATGCGATCGACAGGTCTTTGGAATCACTCGGAGGAATAATGGTTGACTTTCTCAAGGGCGATCACGCGAGCAGAGTTATGTGGTATTCGACTGCCGTTATGTTCGCGATAGCCGAATTGATTGCCGTTCATCGAGGCTATCTGGTCTCACGGCACTCGAGTTTCCCTAATAGCGTCCTAGCGTATGCTCCGGTCCTGATAGCTGTCATTCCTTGGACGACCGGACAGAAGGCGTTCTCGCTCCTTCGCAAAAGCGATGTTCAGCCAGCATTGCGCTTGACTCTCGAAGGTATGTTAACCAGTATCGTCACGATGACGTATCTGCTCCTCATCGTCACCGTTGTGTTCTTCACCAACCCGTAGGCTACCTCTACCACCGATGAGGATACTTGGATAGCGGCCTCCACACCGAACTCTGGATCTCCTGGGCCTCCCTGCTCCGCTCCTACGCAGCCGCCCACGGCCTCAACCGCAACAACTTCGCAGTCCTGGAATTCGGAGAAGACGAGATCATCCTCCGCTTCGGCCCCCGCTGGACCCGCTTCACCCGCACCGAGCAGCAATCGAGCGATGGCCGCACCACCCCCTTCGCCCTCAACCTCGACGGCACCGTAACCCTCAACGGTAAAATAGAACCCATCGACTTCGCCGCCGAACAAATCACCCGGGAGCTGATGCAGTGAATACAGTGACGAACACGCAGCTCTTCCTCACGATTGGCATACCAACGCTCACAGTGATCTTGACGAGCATTGATCTGCATCTGCAGCACCGAAAGCTGCTGGGAAAGCTTGACCGCTGGGCAACCCGCGTCCGCGAAGATAACGGGTTGCAATCTAAAGCACAATTCCCCACCATCGAAGAATTATTCAAGGGTTTTGCCCCATGAGCTCAATCGCCAACACGATCTTCTCGCCGGAGCTGGCCGCACGCTTTGACCATCTGGTGACCATTTATCCGTTGAAGCGGTCTGCGCTGGTGCCCATGCTGCTCTACGCGCAGGACGAGATCGGCCACCTCTCCGAACCCGCGATTCAGGAGATCGCCCAGCGCCTAGACCTCTTCGACCTCGAAGTCCGCAACGTCCTCAGCTACTACTCCATGCTGCGCACCAAGCCCGCCGGCCGCTACAACGTCCAGGTCTGCACTAACATCAGCTGCATGTTGCGCGGCGGCTACGAGATCCTCGACCACTGCCGGGCCAAACTCGGCATCGGCCACAAACAGGTCACGGCAGATGGCGTCTTTTCCTTAGAAGAGGTCGAGTGCATCGGCGCCTGTTGCTGGGCGCCCGCCATGCAGGTCAACTACGACTTCCACGACGAGCTCACCCCCGCGAAGGTCGATGACATCCTCACCCAATATGCCGCAAAGGACGGGAACTGATGCCTAACCTAGTCTCCCATCCCGATGAAGTCCGCGTCCTCTCCCGCCGCTTCGGCCAGGGCGCGCAGAACATCGACAAGTACGTCGAGCTCGACGGCTACAAGGCCGCGCAGAAGGCCATCGCCATGGGCGCGGAGGCGATGCCTGGCTGGATCATCGACACCATGAAGGCCAGCGGGCTGCGCGGCCGCGGCGGCGCCGGCTTCCCCACCGGCATGAAATGGTCGTTCGTCCCCAAGACCTCGGCGAAGCCGAAGTACATCCTCGTCAACGGCGACGAGTCTGAGCCCGGCACCTGCAAGGACCACATCCTCTTCCTCGAAGACCCGCACGCCGTCATCGAGGGCGCGATGATCGCCGGGCTCGCCGTGGGTGCGAAGATGGGCTTCATCTACCTGCGCGGCGAGTATCGCTACCTGCTCAACATCATGGAGAAGGCCGTCGCCGACGCCTACGCGCGCGGCTTCCTCGGCAAGAACATCTTCGGCGCGCAGGGGGTCGACTTCGATGTGGTGACGCAGACCGGCGCGGGCGCGTACGAGGTCGGCGAAGAGTCCGCGCTCATGGAGTCGCTCGAAGGCAAACGCGGCATCCCGCGCATCCGCCCGCCCTTCCCTGCCGTGGTCGGCCTCTATGGTGGCCCCACCATCATCAACAACGCCGAGACCATAGCCAACGCGCCGCACATCCTGCTGATGGGCGGCGAGGCCTACGCCAAGCTGGGCACGGAACGCAACGGCGGCACGCGGCTGTTCTGCCTCTCCGGCCATGTGGAGCGGCCGGGCGTATACGAGCTGCCCATGGGCTACTCGCTACGCAAGGCCATTTATGAGGTCGGCGGCGGCATCCCCGGCGGCAAGCAGCTCAAGGCCGTCGTCCCCGGAGGCGCATCCTGTCCCGTGCTGCGGGCGGATGAGATCGACATCGGCCTCGACTTCGACCAGCTGGCCAAGGCCGGCTCCATGCTCGGGTCGGGAGGCGTCGTCGTGCTCGATGAGACCGTCTCCATCGTCGAGTTCGCCCTGCGCACCATCAAGTTCTACCAGCACGAGAGCTGCGGCTGGTGCATCCCCTGCCGCGAAGGCACCGACTGGATCAAGAAGACCCTGACCCGCGTGTATGAAGGGGGCGGCCAGAAGAAGGACATCGACAACGTCCAGTACCTCGCCGAAAACATGATGGGCCGCACCTTCTGCCCCCTAGGCGACGCCGCCGCCATGCCCACCCTCGGCTTCGTCAAAAAATTCCGCAAAGAGTTCGAAGACTACATCGAAGGCAAGAAGACCGGCACACCGGTAATGACGACGGAACACGACTTAGTAGGAGCCGAGCACTGAGCAACCGCTTCCTCACCATCGCCGCATACGTCATGATCGGCTTCGCCTTCTTCGTCCTCGCCGTACTGATCCACTCGAGAATGCAGCACCGCAGCGCCGACCAAGAGATTCTGCTTCAGAAATCGCACCATGATTGAACGTACGTAGCAAGATCAACCGCAGGATTAGGATTTCGAAATGGCCGACGTAACCTTTACCGTTGACGGCAATAAAATCACCGCACCCGCGGGCACCCTCCTCATCGAGGCCTGCAAGGGCGCCGGCATTGAGGTCCCCGCCTTCTGTTACTACCCCGGCCTCTCGCTGCAGGCTGCCTGCCGCATGTGCGTCGTCCGCCAGGAGAAAGTGCCCAAGCTGCAGACCGCCTGCACCACGCAGGTCGCCGAGGGCCAGGTCTTCTTCACCGAGACCCCGGAGATCGTCGAGGCACGCAAGGCCACGCTGCAGATGCTGCTCGGCAACCACCCCCTGGACTGCCCCGTCTGCGACGCCGGCGGCGAGTGCGAGCTGCAGGACATGACCTTCAAATACGGAGCCGCCGACAGCTTCTACGCCGAACCCAAGAACCATCGCGACGAGCAACAGTGGTCGCCGGTCGTCTACTTCGACCGGCCTAGGTGCATTTTGTGCTACCGCTGCGTCCGCATGTGCGGCGAGGGCATGGACGTCTTCGCTCTCGGCGTCGAAAACCGCGGCGCATCCTCCATCATCGCGCCCAACGTCCCCGCCCATCTCTCGCCCGACTCGCTCGCCCACGTCGACTGCGAGCAATGCGGCATGTGCATCGACGCCTGCCCCGTCGGCGCGCTCACCTCCGGCACCTACCGCTACAAGACGCGCCCCTGGGAGATGAACCACGTCGCCACCGTCTGCACCCACTGCGGCGACGGCTGCAAGACCACCCTCGGCGTCCGCTCCACATCCGACGGCTCCGAAATTGTGCGCGGCGACAATCGCGATAAGTCGGGCATCAACGGCGACTTCCTCTGTAACAAGGGCCGTTACGCATTCGATTTCGCCAACTCCACCGAGCGCATCACGCAGCCTCTGGTCCGCCAGCCCGACGGCACATTCAAACCCGTCAGCTGGGAAGAGGCCCTCACTCACGTGGGCAAGAAGTTCGCCGAGCTGCGGGACACCCGCGGCGGCAGCTCGATCGGCGTCATCGGCGGCACGCGCCTCACCAACGAAGAAGCCTACCTGCTGCAGAAGTTCGCCCGCTCCGTCCTCGGCACCAACAACATCGACCACCACCGGACTGCCGATTATGTTGCTTTCGCACAAGCCCTGAGCGGTATTGCCGGTCGCGCCGCCTCGCTGCGCGACACCCTCACCGCGAAGGCTGTGATGATTCTGGGCGGCGACCCCACCAATCAGGCCCCCGCAACCGCCTGGAACCTGCGCACCAACGTCCGCCACAACGGCGCGCGGATTTACATCGCCAACGCCGCACCGATCAAGCTGCGCCGCCAGGCCAAGGCATTCCTGCAAATCTCCGAGTTCGGCTACAGCGCCCTCACCCGATTCCTTGCCGGAGACGACTCCGCTGCCGAGGCCCTTACCTTGCCCGGCGCAGATCCCAACGCCGCTCTCGCTTTCCGTAGTGCCGTCCGTGCCGAAGAGTCGCTGCTCGTCCTGATCGGCAACGACATCCGTGGCGGCGACCTGAAGAATCTCCTCACCTTCAGCGTCACCATGCCCAACCGCAAGTTCGCCCTGCTCTCCGACTACGCCAACTCGCGCGGCGCCGCCGACATGGGCCTGTTGCCCGACATGCTTCCCGGCTGCACCCCCATCGGCCCCGTCGACACGCAGGACCCGCGCAGCCGGCTCGCGCTGGAGTATGGCTGCCCCACTTCGCCCGGCCTCGACATGCTGGAGATCTTCGACTCCGCCGCGCGAGGCAATCTCTCCGCGCTTTACGTCGTCGCCTCCAACCCCGTTGCGCGCTTCGGCGTCGACCCCGCCTCGCTCGCAAACACCTTCGTCGTAGTTCAAGATATGTTCCTCACCGAGACAGCCGCGCTCGCCGACGTTATCCTGCCCGCCGCGAACCTCTACGAAAAATCAGGTTCGGTGACCAACAGCTACGGGGACCTGCAGCAGGTGAAGAAGGCCGCCGACCGCGCCGGCGTGCGCAGCGACTTCGAGATGATCGTGCGCGTCGCGGACAAGATGGGCGCGGACGTCCGCAAGCTCGTCCCCTTCGGTGCCGGCACGCGCCCCGATGGTGTGCATTCAGACATGGGCCAGACCCGCGGCGCGCAGTCCGGCGAGGCCGACCGCCACGCCGTCTGGCTCACCGCCAACAACCTTGAGCCCCGTCTGAGCCCCTTTGATCCCAACGCAATTCTGGACGAGATTCAACGCCTCGTCCCCGGCTACACGAACCTCCTGCGCCTGCAGCTCCTCTCCGGCAACGACCAGCACCTGCAGCCCGCTGCCGCGCCGCTCGTCCAGATCGGCAACCGCCGCGACCTGGTCCTCCCGGCCGCGGACACACTCTTCACCTCCGGCACCCTCGGCCGCTACTCCGCCATGCTCACCGACCTGCAACGTAACGAGGCCCGCCGCAACCTGACCCAGATTACCGACCAGACCGCGGCAGACTGACGAGAGACGAGAGATCGCTTGAAATCGCTGACCAACTTCGAAGTCTTCCTGCTGCTAAGCGTCCTCAAAGTCGCGGTAGTGCTCGTCATCACGCTCACCTGCGTCGCCTACACCGTGCTGCTGGAGCGCAAGGTCATCGGCCGCATGCAGAACCGCTGGGGCCCCAGCCGCGTCGGCCCCTTCGGCCTGCTGCAGCCACTGATGGATGGCGCCAAGCTCTTCCTTAAGGAAGACCTGATGCCGCTCGCCGTCGAGCGCCCGCTCTTCATCCTCGCGCCGATGATCGCACTCTCCTGCGCGCTGGTCTCGGTCGCCGTGGTGCCCTTCGGTGCACTCACCACGGTCGGCAAGACTGGCGTCGATATCTTCGAGATCGCCAACGTCAACATCGGCCTGCTCGTCATCCTCGGCATCACCTCCATCGGCGTCTACGGCATCACCCTCTCCGGCTGGTCCTCCAACAACAAGTACTCGCTGCTCGGCTCCCTCCGCTCCACCGCGCAGGTCATCAGTTATGAGCTCGCGCTCGGCCTCTCGCTGGTCGGAGTCGTCCTGCGCGCCGGCTCACTCAACCTGCGCGCCGTCGTCGATAGCCAGACCGCGCACGGCCTCCTCTCCTGGAATATCTTCGGCGGATTTCAGTTCGTCGCCTTCTTCATCTACCTCATTGCGGCCTACGCCGAGACCAACCGCTCCCCCTTCGATCTCTCCGAAGCCGAAACCGAACTCGTCGCCGGCTATCACACCGAATACAGCTCCATGAAGTTCGCCATGTTTTTCATGGCCGAGTACGCCAACATGATCACCGTCTCCTGCGTCGCCACGCTGATGTTCTTCGGCGGCGCGTCCAGCCCCTTCGGCCACCTCTTCTCGGGCTTCCTCGACAACCCCATCCTCAACGCCATCTTCCCGGTCCTCTGGTTCGTCTCCAAGGTCTTCGCCTTCCTCTTTCTCTACATCTGGGTGCGGTCCACGCTGCCGCGCTTCCGTTACGACCAGCTCATGGGCTTCGGTTGGAAGTTCCTGCTGCCCATTGCCATGGCCAATGTCATCGCCACCAGCTTTGTCCTCGCCATACGGGGATAGAGCGCCGCAGCAGCACCCTTCAGCCCCCGCTGTCTTGCAATCGCCCGCTGTTCTAGAATCGAAAGACACACAGGTATCTATCGCCGGGTTCAGGCAATGCTTTCGCGCGCTTCAAAGGGACCCCATAGAGTTTCACCACAGGATCGACGGAACCTCATGCAACTCGCACTGTTCATCATCTTTGGCGCGCTGGCCCTGGGAGGCGCAATCAACCTGCTCCTGCAGCGCCACCCCATCCACAGCGCCCTCTCGCTGGTGGTGGTGATGATGTCCCTCGCCGTCCTCTACTGGTCCCTCGGCGCGGAGTTTCTCGCCGCCGCCCAGGTCATCGTCTACTCCGGGGCCATCATGGTGCTCTTCGTCTTCGTCATCATGCTGCTCAACGCCGGCGAAGAACAGCACACCCACGGCAGCCGTGCCGCCTACACCGTCGGCATCCCCGGCGCAGCCGCCATCTTCTGCCTGCTCAGCTTCGTCTTCCTCTCGGAACGCACCGTCCTCGGCTCCATCTCGGTCGGCGGCAGCCTCTCCAACACTGCCGACAACATCTCCGAGCTCAGCGCCGTCCTCTTCACCAAACTCCTGCTCCCCTTCGAAGTCACCTCCATCCTCATCCTCGTCGCCATCCTCGGCGCAGTCGTCCTCGCGCGGAAGGAGCACTAACCCATGGTGCCAACTGCCTACTACCTTGTCCTCGCCGCGATGCTCTTCTCCCTTGGCATCGCAGGCTTCCTCATCAAGCGCAACGTCATCTCCGTCTTTATCTCCATCGAGCTGATGCTCAACGCCGTCAACCTCACCTTCGTCGCCTTCGCCCACATGTGGGACCGGATCAGCGGCCAGATCTTCGTCTTCTTCGTGATGGTGGTCGCGGCCGCGGAAGCTGCGGTCGGTCTCGCCATCATCATCGCCATCTTCCGGGCCCGCCGCAGCCTCAACGTTGACGACATCGACCTAATGAAATCATGACCCTCGACCCCGCGACCCTCGTCTGGTTCATTCCGCTGCTTCCCTTCGCCGGCTTCCTGATCAACGGAACGCTGGGCCGTAGGCTGCCGCGCGCTCTGGTCAGCGCCGTCGCGCTTCTCTTCACCGCCGTCCCAGCGCTGATCGTCGCATGGCTCTGGTGGACCATGCGAGGCACCGATTCCCTCCTCTTCACCACAGGCCTGCCCTGGATCTCCATCACTGGCTTTCAGGTCGACTTCGTCTTCGCCGTCGACCACCTCACCCTCATCATGCTCGCCGTAGTCACCGGCGTCGGCTTCCTCATCCACATCTACTCGGTCGGCTACATGGCGCACGAGGAGGGCTACTGGCGCTTCTTCGCCTACCTCAACCTCTTCATGTTCTTCATGTCCGTGCTGGTGCTCGCCGAGAACTTCCTCCTCCTCTTCGTCGGCTGGGAGGGCGTCGGCCTCGCCAGCTACCTGCTGATCGGCTTCTACTTCCAAAAAACCTCCGCCGCCAACGCAGGCAAGAAGGCCTTCATCGTCAACCGCATCGGCGACTTCGGCTTCCTCCTCGCCATGTTCCTGCTCATCGTCCACTTCGGCAGCCTGAGCTTCAGCGAAGTATTCACCACCATCGCGCAGCATCCGGAGTGGCACGGCGCGCGCTTCCTCACCGTCATCGCGTTGCTCCTCGTCGTCGGCGCCGCCGGCAAGTCCGCGCAGATTCCCCTCTACGTCTGGCTGCCCGACGCCATGGAAGGCCCCACGCCCGTCTCCGCGCTAATTCACGCGGCAACGATGGTGACAGCAGGCGTCTACATGATCGCCCGCGCCCACGTCCTCTTCGACGCCTCACCGGCCGCACTCGCCGTCGTCGCCTGCATCGGCGCAGCCACTGCCATCTTCGCCGCGTCCATCGGCATGGTGCAGCACGACATCAAACGCGTCCTCGCCTACTCCACCATCTCCCAGCTTGGCTACATGTTCCTTGCCTGCGGGGTCGGTGCCTACACGGCCGGCATCTTCCATCTGCTGACCCACGCATTCTTCAAGGCGCTGCTCTTCCTCGCAGCCGGCTCCGTCATCCACGCACTGGGCGGCGAACAGGACATGCGCAGGATGGGCGGCCTCCGCACGCGCACGCCCATCACCTTCTGGACCATGAGCGCCGGCGTCTTCGCCATTGCAGGCATTCCGCCCTTCGCCGGCTTCTTCTCCAAGGACGAGATCCTTTACCAGACCTTCGCCTGGCAGGCCAATCCGGCGCTGGGCAAGCTCCTCTGGCTGGTCGGCCTTATCACCGCGGGCATGACGTCCTTCTACATGTTTCGCCTCTGGTTCAAGACCTTCTTCGGCCTGCCGCACTTCGAGCAGATTGCGCTGGACCACCACGGCGCACTCGTCCATGCCAGCTCCAAGTCCACGCTCGTGATGGAGGACGAGCACGAAGAAGAGATCTCCGCGCATCCCCACGCCGTCCACGAATCCCCCGGGATCATGCTGTTTCCGCTGGTCGTTCTCGCCATCCTCTCCTTCACCGGCGGATGGGTCGGCATCCCCGGCCACAGTGCAATCGAGAGCTTCCTCGCCCCCGTCTTCGCCAGCCCTGCGCTCGCCGAAGCCCCCGCCTCAGGGGAGTCCCCCCTCGAATTTTCCCTCGCGGTCATTTCGGTCCTGGTGGCCGCATTCGGCTTCTACGTCGCTTACCTCTGGTACTGGAAGAAGCCCCTCACCGCGGCCCGCCTCGCCGAACGCGCCGAGCCCGCATACGCCCTCCTCGAGCACAAATTCTGGGTCGACGAGTTCTACGCCAACTTCATCGTCACCCCGCTGCTCATGTTCACCCGCAGCTTCCTCGAGCTGATCTTTGAGCGCGGAGTGGTCAACGGCTCCGGCAAGGCCTCCGGCACCGCGGTGCGCGGCCTCGCTTGGCTCGAGCGCAAGCAGATCTCTGGCAACATCCGCTCCTACGCAGGATGGCTCGCCATCGGGGCCGCCGCCGTGATCGCCGTGATGATCTTCGGCCGCGCGGTCTGGATTCACCCATGACCCTGAACGCGCCGATGAACTTCGATCACATCATCCTCACGGTCATCGTCTTCACCCCGCTCGCCGGGACGCTGCTGCTCGCGCTGCTTCCCGACCGCGGCAAGACCATGCAATGGGGCGCGCTGGCCGTCACTCTCTTCACTTTCCTCTGCACCCTGCACCTGCCCGCGCACTACTCCTACACGGCCCACCCCGGTACATACCAGTTTGAACAGGACCTGACCTGGATCAACTCCCCCGGCGCGCCCGCCATTCAATACCACCTCGGCGTCGACGGCCTCTCCATGTGGCTCATCGTTCTCACCGGCTTCCTTGCGCCGCTTGGCGTGCTGATCTCGTGGCGCGCCATCGGCAGCCGCAAGAAGCTCTTCTACGTCCTCTTCCTGCTGCAGCAGGTCGCGATGATGGGCATCTTCGTCTCGCTCAATCTCTTCCTCTACTACGCCTTCTGGGAGATGTCGCTGGTGCCAATGACCATCCTCATCGCCACCTTCAGCAGAAGCGGTAACGGGCGCAAGGCCGCCATCAAATACTTCCTCTATGCGTTCATCCCGTCCGCGCTGCTGCTGGTCGCGATGCTATGGCTGTACGCGCAGACCGCCACGCTGGAACTGCCCGCGCTCGCGCAACTCGCAGCGCAACACGCCATCTCTCCCAACTCCACCGCGCTCTGGTTCGCCTCGCTCGCCTTCCTCTTCGCCTTCGCCGTCAAGGTCCCCGTCTTCCCGCTGCACGGGTGGCTCTCGGATGCGATCTTCGAAGCGCCCACCGCCGCCGTGATGGTGCTCGCCGGAAAGACCGGCCTCTACTCCATCCTGCGCTTCTCCTTCGCCATCTTCCCCACCGAGTTGCACCGCATCGCGCCCTTGATGATCGCCCTCGGCGCTATCGGCATCGTCTACGGCGCGCTGATCGCCCTGGTGCAGCACGACCTCAAGCGCCTCGCCGCCTACTCCACGCTGGGACACCTCAGCGTCGTCACCCTCGGCATCTTCACCTTCACCATCGCCGGTCTCGATGGCGGCGTCTTCCAGATCCTCAGCGAATCGCTCGCCGGCGCCGCCCTCTTTATGCTTCTGGGGCTGCTCTTCGAGCGCTACGGCAGCTACGACATGCGCCAGTACGGCGGTCTCGCCGCGAAGCTTCCCTGGGTCGTCACCATGTTCGTCATCACAGCGCTCGCCGCCATCGGCCTGCCTATGCTCTCCGGTTTTGTCGGCGAGTTCCTCATCCTCAGCAGCACCATGCAATCCCATGTCCCCAACTATCACCTGTGGACGGCGCTCGCCACCACCGGCGTCATCTTCAGCGCGGCCTACATGCTCACCATGATCCAGCGTGTCTTCTATGCCGACCTCGGCCCGCGCCCCGCAAGCATGCCCGCGAGAGACCTCGACATCCGCGAGCATCTCGCGCTCTGGCCCATGGTCGCGCTCTTCCTCGCCCTCGGCGTCGCGTCGCCCCTCTGGATGCAGGCCATCGACACCTACGGAGTCTCCACCGCCGCTCCCTTGTCCGCGACCATCCCCCAGATTGCCCAGGGAGGCGCGCGCTGATGCCCCTCCCGACCAACGTCATCGCCCTGCTGCCGGAGTACATCCTCACCATCGCCGGTATCCTCATTATGCTGATCGAGTCGGTGCTGAAGCCCGGCGCCTCGCGCAAGCCCCTCGGCTGGCTCGCTGTCCTCGGCACCATTGCCGCCGGCTTCGCCAGCTACTACCAGCTGCGCCTCGGCCCGCTCACCGCATTCAGCGGCACCGTGCAGGTCGATCCCTTCAGCATCTTCTTCCACCTGCTGATCGGCGCGGTCGTCGTCGCCACGCTGCTCAGCTCGCTCGACTACTTCGACGGCCACGCCTCCCACGCGGGCGAATACTACGCGCTCGTCCTCTTCGGCGCCGTCGGCATGATGTTCATGACCTGCTCTGTTGAGCTGCTGATGGTCTTCATCGGCCTCGAGATCTCCTCCATCTCCACTTACATCATGGCCGGCTTCCGCAAGACGCAACCCGCCGCCTCCGAGTCCTCCATCAAGTATTTCCTGCTCGGCTCGTTCGCGACGGCCTTCTTCCTCTACGGCATCGCGCTGGCCTTCGGCGCCACGGGCTCAACCAACATCGCCGCCATCGCTGCCGGCCTCGCCACCACCGCCACACCACGCATGGCCATCCTTGCGCTCGGCCTGATGATCGTCGGCCTAGGCTTCAAAGTCTCCGCCGCGCCCTTCCATGTCTGGACGCCCGACGTCTACCAGGGCGCGCCCGCGCCGGTCGTCGGCCTGATGTCCACCGCGCCCAAAGCCGCCGCCTTCGCTGTGCTGCTGCGCATCACGTTCTCCGGCTTTCCCCCGCCAACGCTCAACCACCGTTGGCCCGCGCTGATGTGGGCGTTCGCCGCGCTCTCCATGACCATCGGCAACCTCGGCGCGCTCAAGCAGACGGACGTCAAGCGGATGCTCGCCTACTCCTCCATCGCCCACGCCGGCTATCTGCTGGTCGCCTTCTCCGCGCTGCCCAGCAACGGCATCGCCGCCGCCTGTTTCTACACCGCCGCCTACGCCGCCATGAACGTCGGCGCCTTCGCCGTCATCACCCAGGTTGGCGGCTACAAAGAAACCCTGCGCACCGTGGACGACTACCAGGGCCTCGCCACCAGCCACCCAGTGCTCGCCGCGCTGCTCGCCTTCTTCCTGCTCTCGCTCATCGGGATTCCCTTTACCGGCGGCTTCTTCGGCAAGTTCTACGTCTTCTCCGCCGCGCTCGTCGCCGGCCATGTGTGGCTTGCCATCATCGGCCTCATCAACAGCGGCGTCGCATGCTTCTACTACCTGCGGCTGCTCAGCTCGGTCTACTCCCGGCCCGCCGAAACTGCAGTCGCAACCTCGAACGACTTCGCTCCCGTCAGCCTGCCCGCAGGCATCGGCCTCGCCTTAACCGCGGCCGCGACCCTGGTCCTCGGCATCTGGCCCGGCCACGTGCTACACCTCGCCAACTACGCGGGCTCAACCCTGCGCGCGAACGCCATCGCCAGCACCACCCCAGCCCCCACTCCCTGCCCCAGTCCCCCAACCGCAGCCGCCAAGGCCCCGTAAGCCAACCACCCAAAGCCCGGGTGCCCCATCCATCGCGAAGCGATGGGTGGGATGAACTAAGCTCGCTCGCACTACTTCTTCGGCTTGCCACCGGACATCTTGTAAATCTCGCTCCCCGCCAGCAAGAATCCCCCGACCCCATAGTTCCAGCTCGAACTCGCCTTGAACAGCGCCGGCGCGGACCCCGTCTGCTGAATGTCCCCCAGCCGTCCATCCGCATAGATGTGTGTCAGCATCCCCGCCCACGCTTTCTGGATCACCGGCGTGTAGACCTTCTTATCCAGCAACCCGTTGTTGACGCCCCACGCCATGCCATACGTCATCAGCGCCGAGCCTGAAATCTCCGGCTGGTCGTAGTCCGCGGGGTCAAGCATTCCCGCGCGCCACAGGCCATCCGGCCCCTGAATCTTTGCAGCCGCGCCAGCCATCTGCTTCAGTTGCGTCTCATACATCGGGCGCGCCGGATCGTCCTTGGGCAGATACTCGAGCGTCCGCGCCAGCCCCGCCATCACCCACCCCTCGCCCCGCGACCAGAAGATCTTCTGCCCGTTCTTCTCCGTCTTCCCGATGAACGTCGCGTCGCGATAGTAGAGGTGCGCATCCGGGTCCCAAAGCTGCTGCGAGGTCTTCGCCCACTCCTCATCCAGATAGGTAATGTATTTCTTATCCCCCGTAGCCGCATACAACCGTGCCCACGCCCCCGGCGCCATGAACAGCGCATCGCACCACCACCACTCGATCCGCCGCCCGGAGCTCGCGTCCACTCGAGGGCGCGCCAGAATTCCATCGAAGATCGTCTGTGTCGGCGCAATCTCCTCCGGCTTCTTGTCGATCAAGTAAAGCTCCAGATACGTCTGCGCCAGGCTGTGCTGGTTCGCGTCGGACTCCGTCTTGCTCAGCTCCCAGTTGTATATCTTGCCCATGTCGCGCATCGCGCCGCTGTACTTCGGGTCGCCCAGCGACTCCGACGCCGCCATGAATCCGCTATATAGCGCGCCCCACGTCCAGATGCGTCCATCCAGTTGTTTCGTCCGGTCGAACACCGCGAAGTACTGCTGCGACTGCGCCAGTTGCCAGTCCGCAACCTTCTCCATCGCCGCGGCCACCGGCTTCGGCTTCATCTTCGGCGAGAGGCCCGTGGCCAGCGGCCCGGGATCGTCCGGTACACTGCCGAACTTCCGCGCAATGCCGCCCGTGATTGCCCCGTTCTGCCGCGCCTCCGGGCTCGGCGGCCCAGCTGGATTTCCAGTCGCCTGCGGCGCGCCAGCCATCGGCGCCGCTGGTGCGGGCTGGGCCGGCGGCTGCGCCCACACACCTCCCTGGACCACCCCAAACGCAAAGATGCTAACCGCCACCCCAACCGCCCACAGCCTTCGCCCAACTGCCATCCCGCAACCTCGCTCTCAATTTCTGTGTGTGTTGAAGCCGGACCACCCGCGTCTTCGTGTAACCAGCACGAGGATCATAGCTGAAGCCCACTGCCAAAGTTAATCCAAACCCTCGTAATCGTTTACTCCTCGCGCAGCACTTCAAGCGGCTTCTGCCCCAGAATGCGATGGCTCGCCGCCCACCCCGTGGCCACGGTCAGCGCGGCCGTCCCCAGCAGCCCCGCGGCACACCACAGCCACTCCATCCGGAACGCCACGTTGAAAACATGATGCGACAGCACTGAAACATTCAGGCAGGCAAACCCAATCCCCACCACGCCCGCCACCAGCCCCAGCACGGCGAACTCAATGGAAAAAATAGTTGCAATCCGCGCCCGCGTCGCGCCCAGCGTCTTCAGCACCACCAGCTCGCGAATCCGCCGGTACTTCGTTCCCGCAATCGACGACGCCAGAATCACCACCCCCGCAAAAATCGAAAACGCCGCCAGAAACTGGATCACGTACGTAATCTGAATCACCACCGCGCGCACCGTCTCCAGCGCCTGCGCCACATTGATCACCGTCACCGTGGGATACGCCGCGTACAGCGCCCGCTGAAACTGGCTCACCATCTCCGGCTTCACATGCACCCCGCCCGACCAGATCACCGGAAGCCCCTTGAGCGCCGCGTGGTCCAGGGTAAACTCCGCGCGCGAGTAGGCATGCTGACCATCCGCCCTGGTAAGCGCCACGATCGTCGCGGTGAACTGCGCGTCCTGCGCCGCAAACGTAATCGTCGAGCCCACCTTCACACCCAGCCGGTCTGCCTGCTGCTGCGAGATGGCCAGCACCGGCTTCGGTTCATCCGGCTTCCACCACGCTCCATCCACCACCTTCGTTCCCGGCGGGGCGGCGTCGGCCCAGGTCAGGCTGATCGACCGCAGCATCCTGCGCGGAAAATTCTTCAGCTTCACATCCGCCGCCGTCACGCCATCCACCGCATCGATCCGCGACGATACCACGGGCAGCAGCTCCGGCTCTGCCGTCACCCCTGGCTGCGCCTTCAGCAGCTTCTTCATCCCGTCGATCTCGGTGTTCGCAATGTCCACCAGAAATACATTCGGCAGGTTGGGCGCCGACGAGATATGCAGTTCGTCCACCACGGCCTTCTGCACCAGATACACCGTCATGATCTGCATCACGCCCATCCCCAGCGCCGCCAGCAACGCCGCCGAAGGATTCCCCGGCCGGTACAAATTCGCCAGCCCATGCCGCAGCGACGAAGGCAGATGCAGCCGCGTGCGATTGAGAAAAAACTTCAGCCCCCACAGCACCGCAGCCGAAGCCGCCAGCAGCACCAGCAGCACCGTCACCAGCCCGGCGGAAAAGATCTTGCCGACGGTCGCCGAATCCGACAGCATCGTCGCGATGAAGGCAAGCCCCGCCAGGATCAGCACGGTCGCCAGAATCTGCGCAACGTTCTTCGTAATTTTCTTCCACACCGCCGCGACGAACGGATCCTCATTCTCCTCTACCGCCCTGCGCAGAATCAGGATCGGCCGCACCCCGCGAATGTCCAGCAGCGGCGGCAGCGTGAACAGCAGCGTGGTCAGCACGCCCGCGCCCAGCCCGACAAACACCGCGCGCGCCTGAATATGGAACTCCGTCGGCACGTTGATCAGCTTGCCCAGCACCACCGGAAACGCCAGTTGCACGCCCACGCCAAAGAGCACGCCGAGCAGACCTCCGGCGAGGCCCAGAAGCATCGTCTGCAGCAGGTAGATCTTCATGATCTGCCCGCTGCGCGCGCCCAGCGACTTCATGATCGCGATCGAGTCCAGCCGCTGCTGCAGGTGCGCGCGCATCGCCATCGCCACCCCCACCGCGCCCAGCACCAACGCCACCAGGCTAATCAGCGAGAGCAGGCTGGTCGCCATGTCGAGGCCCCGGGTCAGCGCAGGATTGGTCTCGCGATAGTCGGTCAACTGCGCGTCCGGCAGCAGCTTCTCCAGCTTCGCCTTCAGGTCCGCGACCGCCGCGTCCGAGATCGGCCTTCCATCCGCGGGCGGAGGCACCTTGAACAGAAATCGCTCTGTCGCATGGCTTCCCGGCGCAATCAGCCCCGTCTCTTCCAGCGAGTTGCGCGACATCAGCACGCGCGGCCCGGCGGCAAAGCTTCCCGAGAGCCGGTCCGGCTCATTCACCACAGTCGCCGCGATCCAGAAGTTCCTGTTGCCCACCTTGAGCTCGTCCCCGACGTTCAGCCCCAGCCGCAGCAGCAGGTCGTCGCCCACCGCCACCTGGCCCGCCGCAAGCGCAGTCTTCAGCCCGCTCTCCGGCGCCAGGTCGACCGTGCCATAGAACGGGTACAGCTCCGGATCGACCGCCTTCAGCGATACCAGGATCGGATTGAGCGCCTTTGGCGACGACGCCATCGACACCATCTCCGTCACTGGCGTCATCTCCGCGCCCGTGCCGGCAATCGTATCCAGCCCGTCCTGCTGGCTGGGCGTCAGCTGCTGAAACGTCCGCGCGGATAGGTCCGCCGCCATGATTGACCGCGCCCGGTTCAGTAGCGTCTCGCGGAACGAGGACGAAAACCCGCGCACCCCGCTCAGCGCCGCAACTCCAATTGCAACCGAAAGCAGCACAAATAAAAACTTGCCCCGCGACGACCGCACCTCGCGCGAAGCAATCTTCGCCGCCGAACTCCACTTGAGGCCCCTCGCCATCTAGACGCTCACCGCGCTGGCGTCCGCCCCAGTTGCATCGAACGCCGGCCGCTCCGGATTCATCTCATCCGAGATAATCAGCCCGTCGCGCAGCACGATCCGCCGGTCCGCATAGCCCGCCAGCAACGGGTCGTGCGTCACCAGCACCAGCGTCGTTCCCTCTACGCGGTTCAGATCCAGCAGAAGCTCCAGCACATGCGCGCCGTTGGTGGTGTCGAGATTGCCCGTCGGCTCATCCGCCAGCACAATCGGCGGGCGCAGAATGAACGCCCGCGCCAGCGCCACGCGCTGCTGCTCGCCGCCCGAGAGCTGCACGGGATAGTGATTCATGCGGTCCGCCAGCCCTACGCTGGTCAGCAGTTGCCTGGCACGCGGTAGCCCATCGCCCTCCGCGTTCAGCTCATGCGGCAGTAGCACATTCTCCAGCGCCGTCAGCGTCGGAATCAGCTGGTACGACTGGAAGACGAACCCTATCGTCTTGCCGCGCACCTGCGCCAGCTTGTCCTCCGGCAAGTAGCTGATCGCCGTCCCGTTGAGTGATACGGTGCCGGAACTCGGCGTGTCCAACCCAGCAATCAGCCCTAGCAACGTCGACTTCCCGCTCCCCGAGGCCCCCATAATCGCGGCGAACTCGCCCTTGGGAATCGTGAAATCCAGCCCCTTCAGAATGTCCACCGTGCGCGCACCATTGCGGATCGACTTGCGCAGCTTGTCCACCACAATCATCGGCCCGCCCTCCGGCGGCATCCTACCAGCATGGTCGTTCACTCGGCCGGACCCTCCGTCGCGCACAAGAATTCACACATTTGATACGTTGGGACTATGCGGAAAGTTCTCTGTCTTTCGATTCTAGCGGCTTTACCGCTTGTCGCATCGGGATGCCGCGCTAACAGCCCTTCGGACTCGGCCCCAGACTCGCGGCCAGACTCGCGCCCGGACACGCGCACGGACGCCATTGTCTCCAGCGACCCCGCGTCCGTGCCCGCCGCAGCCACGGCCCCGCAGACCCAGCCGGCCCATCCTGCAAAGGACTTGCGCCCCCTGTTGATTTGCTTCGGAGACTCCCTCACTGCCGGCCCCGGCACCGACCCCGGCCAGAGTTATCCCGACTATCTGCAGACCGACCTCGACCGCCTCCACTACCGCTACCGGGTCGATAACGAGGGCGTCAGCGGCAACACCACCAAGGATGGCGTCGAGCGCCTGCCCGATGTCCTCTCGCTGCATCCCGAGGTCGTCGTCGTCGAGTTTGGCGGCAACGACGGCCTGCGCGGCCTGCCCATTGAGGACTCCCGCGCGAATCTCGACCAGATCGTCGGCACGCTCAAACGCGCCGGCATCAAGGTCGCGCTTGCGGGCATCACGCTGCCGCCCGACTACGGCGCCGACTACGTCCGGCAATTCGACCAGACTTACACTCTGCTCGCCCAGAAGTACCGCGTTCCCATGCTTCCGTTTCTGCTGAAGAATGTCTACGGCGTCCCAGGAATGATGCAGCGCGACGACATCCACGCCACCGCCAGGGGCAATCAGGTTGTCGCGCGCAACGTCATTCCCATCGTCCTTCCTCTTTTGTCGAGATAGCGCCGGCCGGCGGACGAAACAAATCTCCCCGCGTCCGCCCTTTGCATCTAACCGAGGGAACGCCCGATCGGAGACCCTCCTTGCATAATCGCCCGCACTAGAAATTAAGCCTGCTCGCCGGCGGCTTGGCCTTTGCCGCCCTTGCCATTCCCGCCGTAGCTCAGGTCCACGTCTACATCGGTCGCACGCCGCCCCCGCTTCGCGTGGAGGTCCGTCCCACCATGCCCGGCGAGGGCTACGTATGGACCGAAGGCTACTGGGGAGACGATGGCGGGCGCTATGTGTGGCACGGCGGCGCGTGGCAGCGCCCACCCTACGCCGGCGCCTACTGGAACCATCCCCACTACGACCACTACCAGCAGGGCTGGCAGATGCACGATGGCCGCTGGGACCACGACGACCACCACTAGGCCTCAGGGATAGCCTGGCCACGCCGGCGCCGCATCTCGCATATCGCATCCGGGATGCGGGAGGTTCGTGCGCTACCCCAACACCACAATCGGCTGCATCAGCGTCCCCGCAATCCGCTTTGCAATTCCCAGTAGCTCCACGGGACTGGTAAACACCTTCACCATCGCCGCCGTGGAGAAGTCCGGCAGGTTGGCCTGCATCCCATTGCGCAGGCGGCCCGCGGTCAGTTCATCCACAGTGACCGACGGCATCTCCGGCAGCAAGGTGCGCGGATGCGGCAGCCGCCGCTCGATCGCACACGCATCCCCGGCAATCGCCTTCAACTCCTCAAGCGAGATCGCCTGCGCCAAAGTAAACGCGCCGGCCTGCGTCCTGCGCAGATCCGCCAGATGCGCCCCGCAGCCCGCGAGCTGGCCCAGCTCATGCGCCACTGACCGCACATACCCGCCCGCCGACACTTGGATCTCGAACCGCGCACACGCGTGAAGCAGGTCGCCCGCTGTCGGCCCTTCCAGCGAAAGCAGCTCGAATCGATGAACGCAAATCCGCGCCGGCTTCACCTCCACCGGCTTGCCCGCGCGCGCCAGCTTATGCGCCGGGACGCCGCCGATCTTCTTCGCGGAATACACCGGAGGCACCTGCTGCATCTCGCCGCGAAACCGCGCCGCCAGCTCCCTCAGCCCGGCCAGCCCCATTCCCAGCGCGCGCGCCTCACCCACCGGCGTACCCTCCGCGTCGAAGGTATCGGTCGCAAAGCCGAGCCGGATCGTCCCTTCGTAGCTCTTCTCCGCCGTCGCGAAGAACTGCGCCAGCCGTGTGTATTTGCCCAGCAGCAGCGGGAGCACCCCCGTCGCCATCGGGTCGAGCGTTCCCAGGTGGCCGATCGACCGCTCCCCCGTCGCCCGTCGCACCACCTCAACCACATCGTGCGAGGTCATCCCCGCAGGCTTATCCAGTACCAGCAGACCATTCATCGTCTACCAGACTACGCGCCTTGTTTGTCATTCCGCAGCGGAGCAGAGGAATCTGCCCTCGACGAACTTTACAGCCCGCCACCATTCCGGCGCACCAGCGACAGAAACTCATTGCGCGTCTGCTGCTGCGTCTTGAACACCCCACGCATCGCCGAGGTCACCGTCGCCGAGTGCTGCTTCTCCACCCCGCGCATCATCATGCACAGGTGTTGCGCCTCCAGGATCACTGCGACCCCCTGCGGCTCAATCGCGTCTGAGATCGCATCCGCGATTTCCGTCGTCAGCCGCTCCTGCACTTGCAAACGCCGCGCAAACACATCCACCACTCGCGGGACTTTAGACAGCCCGATCACGCGGCCGTTCGGCACGTACGCAATGTGCGCCTTGCCGAAGAACGGCAGCAGATGGTGCTCGCACATCGAGAAGAACTCGACGTCCTTCACGATCACCATCTCGTCGTAGTCCACCTCGAACAGCGCGTTGTGCAGCACCGTCTTTACGTCCATCGCGTAGCCGCGCGTCAGGAAGGCCATCGACTTCTCCATGCGCTCCGGCGTATCCAGCAGCCCGTCGCGCGTGGGGTCCTCGCCCAGCCGCACCAGCAGCTCGCGGTACAGCTCCTGCGCGGTCAGCGATGCCGCCGTTACCAACTCCGAATCCGTAAATGAACTCATCGCCCTTCCGCCCTTTCTCAACTAACCAAAGATTCCGTCATCTCGACCGGAGGCGGCGACTTTGCCGCCGTAGTGGAGAGACCCCCGTATCTGTTCTTCGCTTCATCAACCGCCCGCGTACTCAAACGAGTTATTGCTCGTCTCCTCGATCCGCACCCGCTCCAACGTCGCGCCCGCGAACCGCTCGAATATCCGGTACACCTCAATGGTAAAGTTTTCCGTCGTCGAAACCGCATCGCGAAACTCGGGCAGCGTATTCAAGTTCATATGGTCAAACCGCGCCAGCAGATTTGTTTGTGCAAAGCGATCCAGCTCGCCCAGGTCGCATACCATCCCCGTGCTTGGACTCACCCGCCCGCCCAGCGTCACCTCCACAACATAGTTGTGCCCATGCCCATGCGGGTTGGCGCACTTGCCATAGACAGCCCAGTTCTTCTCTTCGCTAAACGCCTCCGAGTGCAGCCGGTGGGACGCGCTCAGCCGGTACCGCCGCGACAGATACGCCTTAGGACCTGTGCTTGACTGTGAGGGACTCGCCATCATCGCTCACCATAGTAGTCCGCAAACAGGTCCGGCATCTCATACACCCGCACCCGGTGCAGCTTGGCGCGCGGAATCTTTCCCTCCAGCCGCTCCCAGATCGCGATCGCAATGTTCTCCGTCGTCGGCACGCGCCCGGCGAACTCCGGCACCTCCAGGTTCAGGTGCCGATGGTCGTAGACGCTCACCACCTCGCGCTCCAGAATCTCCTTCAGCTCCTTCAGGTCCACCACAAACCCCGACACCGGATCGACCTCACCCGCCACCGTCACCTCCAGAGTGTAGTTATGCCCATGCCCGTTGCGGTTCGCGCACTTGCCAAAGACGCGCACGTTCTCCTCTTCCGTCCACGCGTCGTTCCAGTAATAGTGCGCCGAGGAAAACTCGGCTTTGCGAGTGAGAAAGATCATGCCTCTCCATTAGATGTAACTCCAGTCCAGTCGGTTCACATGCGGGTACACGCGACTTATCGACCGACCTTGTAACTCCTGCCCTTCCAGCCTACCGACTTACTCACCCGATGCTTGAAGTAGCTTCGTACCAGCAGCCAGCAAAACATCGGGACCCCAAGAATCGAGATCGCCACATCCGCCGCGGGAAAGTGCGACCGCGCCACCCGCGCATAGAACCGCCACAGCGTCCGCAGCCAAATCGCCCAGATCACCAGCGCCTGCCACTCCGGTCGCGCAGAATACAGCCAGACCGCCAGCGCCGGCAGCCCAAAAAACAGCAACACATCGAGCACACGCCACATCGCCAGCAGCACCGGGCTCGGGAGCAGTAGCGCCAGGTTCTTGGTCCATCCCTCCACCATCTCCGGCAGCTTGCGATACATCCGCGCGGCCAGCGCCTCGGGCGCGTAGCGGAAGCGAATGCCGTACTTCGCGCGCTTGATGCGCCGCGCCAGCGCGACGTCCTCCAAAATCTCCTGCCCCACGGCGCGATGCCCGCCCACCGCAAAGTACGCCTCGCGCTCGACCAACAAAAATTGCCCATTCGCCGCCGCCAGCCGGCTCGCCGGGTCGCTCACCTGCTTCGGCGGATACACGCTCGCCAGCTCCGAAAACACCAGCGGCATCACCGCGCGCTGCCAGAAGCCCTGCACGATCTGCCGCGGCGAGTATGAGAGCAACGCCACCTTATACCGCTCCGCCTCATGCACCGCCCGCGAGAGGTCTCCCGCCTCATGCACCGTGTCCGCATCCGTAAACAGCAGCCACGCGCCGCGCGCCCGCTGCGCCCCCGCCCAGCACGCATTCGTCTTCCCCGTAAAGCCGCCGCGGTCGCTCAGGTCCAGCGTGGGCGCGGCCATCACCGCCACACCCCAGTCCGCAAGGTGACTGCCACCGGCTCCCACCTCGTCGCGAATCGCCTCGGCAATCCCGCGCGTCCCATCCGTCGAATCGTCGTCGACAACCATCAGCTCCCACTGCACCCCCAGCGCAAACCCCGGCTCCGACTGCCCCACCAGCGACTCCAGGCACTCGCCCAGCGACGCCGCCTCATTGCGCGCCGGCACAATGACCGAGAGCCGCAACTGCGGACGCGCTGTACCATCTTCTTCGCCACCCTGCTCCGTCGCATCCACCGTATCGCGCACAGCTTCGTATTATAGGAAGCGGGAGCACTCTGTGCTTTCCATAGCCAGGAGCGTGACGTGCGCATAGTATGGCCGACGGTTCGATCTGCGTTTCTTCTACTCGCCCTCTTCACCCTCTCGCTCACCGCCTGCGACCGCGGCGACCACCCCACGCACATCGGCCAGCCCGCGCCCGCCTTCACCCTCACCGAAGCCGATTCCGACGCCCGCACCGTCTCCCTCGCCCAACTCCACGGTCGCATCGTCATCGTCAACTTCTGGGCCACCTGGTGCTTCCCCTGCATCGACGAGCTGCCCAGCCTGCTCGCCCTCCAGCGCCGCATGCCGCAGGTCACCATCCTCGCCATCAGCCAGGACAAGGACGCCGCCGCCTACAACAGCTTCCTGCTCACCTACGGCGTCGACCTGCTCACTCTGCGCGACCCCTCCATGCGCATCCAAACCCTCTACGGCACCCAAAAAATCCCTGAGAGCTACGTCATCGACCGCGACGGCATCCTCCGCCGCAAGTTCGTCTCCGCCCAGGACTGGACCAGCCCCGAAATCCTCGACTACCTCAGCAAGCTCTAGCCCTCCGGCCCTTGCTAGAATCGACCTATGACCCAGCTTGACGTGCTCTATCGCTACGGCGCGCCGCCAACCGAGCAGGCCATGCTCGCGCTCTCCAAGGTGCGCGACGTCTACGGCGTGCGCCATCTCGCCTTCGACGAGGCCGCCCACACCGTGCGCGTGGAGTACGACGCCAGCCGCCTCACCGGCCCCGTCATCCACCAGCTCCTCCGCCGCGCCGGCCTGGACATCGTCGAGACCGTCTCCCTCTTCCCCAAGCCCGACGACACAGCCCCACCCGCGCCGCTCCAACCCTCCGTCGCCTAGCCGATATGAATTGTCATCCTGACCCTGAGCATCGCGATGGGGAAGGACCTGCTTCTTCTTGTCTTCCTTGCGATCGGTGTCATCGGTGCAGATCGGTGTTAAGCTTGTGTGCAACCGCGCGCCCGTAGCTCAGCTGGATAGAGCATTTGGCTTCGAACCAAAGGGTCGGGAGTTCGAATCTCTCCGGGCGCACCATCCTCTTGTTCTTGCTCTGTTGGCAATTCATGTCAAACGGTCTTCGTGGGCGATGTGTCCACGCTCGCTGGCCGGACGCGACCACACACCCCGAAACTGTCGAACACATTCCATGGCCTGCACCGGGAGGGTTGCCTTAACGGAGACTCCCCATCCCCTGCCGATTAGACTACTCTCCGTGGTGTACCTCCGTGAGAGGAAGATGGGATGAAGACATTTCTGCATGTCGGCTGTGGTGGGAGCAACAAATCGCGTACCACCGTGCCCTTTGCCGGGGGTGACTGGCAGGAGCTCCGCCTTGACATCAACGAGGCGGTCCGTCCCGACATCGTGGGAACCATGGTGGACATGAAGGCGGTCGCCAGCGAGAGTGTCGACGCGATATTCTCCGCGCACAACATCGAGCACCTCTACCCGCACGAAGTACCCGTGGCGTTGGCAGAGTTTCTGCGCGTACTGAAGCCCGACGGATTTGCCGTAATCACCTGCCCCGATCTGCAATCGGTTGCCGCCCTGGTCGCCGAGGACAAGCTCACCGACCAGGCGTATGTGTCGCCGTCCGGGCCGATCGCGCCTCTCGACATGCTCTACGGATTCCGTCCGCAGTTGGCCTCAGGCAATCTCTTCATGGCCCATCATTGCGGCTTCACCAAAAAAGTCCTGGGTCACACCCTGCTGAGCAGCGGGTTCATGTCGATCGCCAGCCTTCGCAGAGAAGCGTATTTCGATCTGTGGGCGCTCGCAAGTAAGTGCTTCCTCACCGAACCCGCAGTGATCGAACTCGCGGGAGCGCACTTCCCGCAATAATTCCGGCCGTCGCCGCCTATGCCCACACTGGAATCCAATCCGCCGGCTTACGACGTCACTCAGCAGCAACCGCTTGAACAGCTGCTTCAGCAAGCGATCAAGAGCCATCAGGCCGGCAATCTGCCTCAGGCTGAGAAGCTATACCGGTTGATTCTTTCCCAACAGCCCGGCCACGCGGACGCCAATCACAACCTGGGCATCCTGGCTGTCGGGACGGGACACCCAGCGGCTGCGCTGCCCTACTTTCAAGCAGCCATTCAGGCGAATCCCAGCCACGGTCAGTTCTGGCTGAGTTGCATCGACGCCCTCATCCGAGCCTCCCAGATAGAAGAAGCACGCCAAGCGCTCAACCTCGGCGTCCAATGCGGTCTGCGTGGCCCCGCCGTCGAGGCCCTGCACGGGCGGCTGCAGGACGACTCATCCAAGGCGCCGTCGGCCCCTTCTGGCGCTTTGTCGGAGGCCGTTGCAGAGGCCAAGGTGCCTGCAGAGCCAGCGCGAATCCGTGCGCAGGACGAAAACGGTAGACGGCGAAAAGCCAAGCCGCCAAAGAATCGCCAGGGAAAGATGAGCTCCGGGCGCAGCGCACCCAACGCGCCGGAGACCTCCAGGTTGGAAGCCCTCTTCGGACGCGGGAGCGATGAGGAGATTGAGGCTCTCGCCCATAGATATATCGCCCGCTATCCGAAGTCCGGCTATGCCTGGAACATCCTGGGCGCGCTTCGCCAGCGAAACAGCCGCTTCTCCGAGGCAGAAAGCTTCTTCCGCGGCGCGCTCCAGGCTGAACCGGATTTCGTCGACGCGTGGTTCAACCTTGGTGTGATGCTGAAGATAAGGGGCGATCTGACAGAGGCGGAAGCGAGCATTCGCAGGGCGATTGCCCTCCGCGCCGGTTTTCTCGAAGCCCATTACGGCCTCGGCGAGATTTGCTACCAGGGGGGAAACTTCGCCGAGGCGGAGGTCTGCTATCGCACGACGATCGAGATCCAACCTGATCTTGCCGTGGCTCATAACAATCTCGCGATTGTGCTCAGAATCCTGAATCGGCCGGGCGAGTCGGAGGCAAGTTGTCGCCGGGCGCTCGAGCTGAATCCTCGGCTGGCCGAGACCTGGTGCAGCCTCGGCGCCGCGCTCCAGGACCAGGGCCAGTTGGGAGAGGCTGCAGCCAGCTATCGCCGGGCGGTGGAGATTCAGCCCGGTCTGCCGGTTGCCAATCACGGCCTGCTCTTCTGCCTCAGCCATGGCGGGGAGACCGACCCCGAGGCCCTCTTCCAAGAACATCTTCGCTTCGCCCAGCGCTTTGAAGTCCCGCTCCGCGCCGCGTGGCCGCAGCACCCGAACTCCCGCGATCCCGACCGCCAGTTGCGGATCGGTTTCGTCTCAGGCGATTTCCGCAATCATGCCCTGGCTTACTTTATAGAGCCAATCTTTTCCCATCTCGCGAACGACGCCGGGCTGTCGCTGCACGCCTACTCGAACCACGCCGGCGAGGACGCCGTCACGCGTCGGCTGCGCGGACACAGCGTCCACTGGAACGAGGTGTTCGCTCTATCCGACGAGATGCTGGCGGCGAAGATCCAGAGCGACGCCATCGACATTCTGGTCGATCTGACCGGACACACCGCGCGCACTCGACTGCTCAGCTTCGCCCGCAAGCCGGCACCCCTTCAATGCGGCTGGATCGGCTACCTCGGGACCAGCGGCCTCGAGAGCATCGACTACTACCTCGCCGATCGCCATTTTCTGCCGCCCGGCGAGTTCGACCGCTACTTCACCGAGAAGATCGTGTACCTGCCTGCAGTCGCGCCCTTCCAGCCCGGTCGGGACGCGCCCGAGGTCAATCCTCTTCCCGCGCTGACCACCGGGCACCTCACCTTCGGCAGCTTCTGCCGCATCTCCAAACTCAGTCCCCGCGTCATCGCACTCTGGTCCCAGCTGCTTCGCGCGTTGCCGGAGTCGCGAATGATCATTGGCGGAATGCCGCGCGATGGCCGGCACGAGGTTGTCAGCGGCTGGTTCAAAGACGAGGGCATCATGCCCGAACGGCTGCAGTTCCACCCGCGCAGCGACTCCCGAAGCTACTTCGCGCTCCATCATCGGATCGATCTCTGCCTGGACCCGTTCCCCTTCACCGGCGGCACGACGACGGCCCACGCCCTATGGATGGGCGTGCCCACGCTGACGCTTACCGGTCAAGCGATCACCGGAAGGCTGGGCCCCGCCATCCTTGCGCACGTTGGACTTGACGACTTTGTCGCTCGTACTCCGCAGGTCTTCATCGACAAGGGGATCTACTGGTCGCGGAGTCTGGAGTCTCTGGCCCAGCTCCGTGCCGGCATGAGGGAGCTGCTTCTTCAATCACCCATCGGCCAGCCAGCTCTCGTTGCCAGTGGCCTTGCTGCCACCTTTCGCGAGATGTGGCGAGACTGGTGCGCGAGATCGCCACAACCTCCCCGATAAACACCACCAGCCCGATTGTTTGAGTCTCACCCCGCGCCTTGCCCTCAATCCCGCAATCCCTTATCCTTAACAAGTTGCATCCGCAACCCAAGTGCGCCCGTAGCTCAGCTGGATAGAGCAACTGGCTACGAACCAGTAGGTCGGGCGTTCGAATCGCTCCGGGCGCACCATTCCTCTCCCTCAGCTCTACTTTGAATCCCCCGCCATCAGCCCCTGCGGCAGGTCCGTCAGCGCCGCCTTCCCATCGCGATAATCAATCCGCCACACCCGGTCGAACTGCGTCTCCGGCCACGGATCGTACGGCGGCATCGCCCCCAGCGCCCGCGCAAACGCCGGAATCTTCCCATGGTGCCACGCCACCAGCACCACCATACCCGCATACTTGCCGCTCAGCAGCTCCTTTGCCAGCGCCGCAAAGTCGTCGTCCTCAATCTCCGCGCTGATCGGCAACTTCAGCGCTTCGCTCAGCGGCGCAATTGTCTCCACCGGCCGGTTCGACTTCTTGCTCTGGTGCGTCGCAAACAGAAAATCCGGCCGCGGCAGGTTATGCGGAGCCGCCGCGCCCACTCCGCCAAAGAGCTTCGGAATTCTCTTCGCCCGCTCAAACCCCACCGGCGAGAGATCGATCCGCCCGTCCGTCAGCTTCTCCGCATGGCGAATCAGCAGGATCGTCGCAGGCGGCTGTGCCGCCTGGGCCCACCCCGTAACACCGGCCAACAGGGCCACGCACGCAAGCAGAGCAGCGATCTGCCGCCGCCGCCGAATGATGCAGGTAAAAATCGCTCGCATACGCCAAGAATCGCCCACATCCAACCGGTCCACGTTAACGCCGGGTGAAATCTGCTGTAACCGTACCTGTCCGGCGTCGTCTGGCTCCAGGAACCCGCCGCGGCAGCGACACGGTCGATTTCCGTGCCCACCGTCACCAGCAGAGTTTCCCCCCGTGTCGTATAGTAAAGAGGACTAAGTTGGTCTGATATGTCCGAGACGAAGGTGACAGCTTTGAGCGACGCACAGGTTGGCCACGCAGGGGTCTTGCAATCCATAGACTTGCCGGAGGATGTGTGCAACTACCTTGCCCATCTCGGCTTCCTCCCTGGGGCAAGCGTTGAGGTCCTCCACCGCGCTCCTGCCGGCGACCCCACCGTTTACCGCCTCGACGGCGTCGAGGTCGGCCTCCGCAATCAAACCGCCCGCCACATCTACCTCAAGCTCGCTCGGGAAGATCCCGCATGAGCTGCCACACCACCGTTCTCGAGCCAATCGACCAGGCCCCCGCACCTCAGCCCGGCGGCAAGCCGCGCCTGCGCACCGTCGCCCTCATCGGCCCGCCCAACTCCGGCAAATCCACCCTCTTCAACCGCCTCACCGGCCTCCGCCAGAAGGTCGCCAACTACCCCGGCGTCACCGTGGAGCACCGCTCCGGCCGCATGAAGTCCATCGGCCGCAGCGACCTCACCCTCATCGACCTGCCGGGAATCTACTCGCTGGCCACCTACTCCGAGGACGCCCGCGTCGCCGTCGATGTGCTCACCGGCAAGATGCCCGGCGTCCCCAAGCCCGACTGCGTCCTCCTCGTTCTCGATGCAACCCACATGAACCGGCAGCTCATGCTCGCCGCCCCCGTCTTCTCCATCGGCCTTCCCACCCTCGTCCTGCTCAACATGTCCGACCAGATGGACGCCCGCGGCGGCCGCCTCGACACCCTCGCCCTCGCCCGCGAACTCGGCCATCCCGTCGCGCTCATCAGCGCCTCCCACGCCTCAGGCCTCGACGTCATCCCCGACTTCCTCGAGCACACCGGCCGCCGCCCCGACGACGGCTCCCGCCCCGTCCAGCTCCCCGTCCTGCAGAGCGCCGCCTCCTGCCGCAAGTGGGCCACCCAGGTCACCGAGCGCACCAACTACAAGTCGCCCGCAGCCTCCCTCTGGACCCGCCGCATCGACTCCGTCCTGCTCCACCGCATAGCGGGCCCCCTCATCTTTCTCGCCGTAGTCATCGCTGTCTTTCAAGTTGTCTTCACCATCGGCCAGCCGCTCAGCGATGGCATGGGCGTCCTCCTCACGAGGCTCGGCGCTCACACCGCCCTCCTGCTCCCCGACAACTGGCTCCGCCTGCTACTGCGCGACGGCCTCTGGAACGGCGTGCAGTCCGTGCTCGTCTTCCTCCCCCAGATCCTTCTCCTCTTCCTCTTCATCGGCGTGCTCGAGGACTCCGGCTACCTCGCCCGCGCTGCCCTCATCGCCGACCGCGTCATGCGTGCCATCGGCTTGAACGGCAAGGCCTTCATCCCACTGCTCTCCGCCTACGCCTGCGCCGTGCCCGCCATCATGGCCACGCGCACCATCGAGAACAAGCGCGAGCGCCTCGCCACCATCCTGGTCGCGCCCTTCATGACCTGCTCCGCGCGCCTGCCCATCTACACCCTCATCATCGCTGCCTTCATCCCCAACCGAGCGTTCCTCGGCGGCGTCATCGGCCTGCGCGCCCTCATCATGCTCAGCCTCTATGTCCTCGGCTTCCTCGCCGCCCTCGCGACCGCCCGCATGTTGAGCTCTTCGGTCCTCAAAGCCAGCCCCGCTCCCTTCATCCTCGAGCTGCCCCAGTACCGCTGGCCCACCATCCGCTCCCTCGCCCTACGCCTCTACGACCGCGGCAAGCTCTTCGTCGTCAAGGCCGGCACCGTCATCCTCGGCGTCACCTTCCTGGTCTGGGTCCTCGGTGTCCTGCCCATCCACGGCGGCAACTTCTCTGACCTCGCCACCAGCGTCGTCGGCCGCCTCGGCCACTGGATCGAGCCCATCATCCGCCCGCTCGGCTTCAACTGGAAGATCGGCATCGGCCTGGTCAGCTCCATCGTCGCCCGCGAGGTCATCGTCGGCACCCTCGGCACCCTCTACGGCGTCGATCCCGCCACCCACTCCCTCGCCCTGCAGGCTGCCCTGCGCCACGACATGACCCTCGGCGGGGCCATCGCCCTGGTCGTCTTCTTCGCCTTCGCCATGCAGTGCACCTCCACCCTCGCCGTCGTCCGCCGCGAAACCAACAGCTGGAAGCTTCCCGCGCTCCAGTTCACCTACATGACCGTTGTCGCCTACCTAGCCGCCCTCCTCACCAACCAGCTCATCACCCGTCTCTTCTAGGCGCACCAAGGCATCCGTCGTTGCTGTTACTCACCACTCACAACTGCCTTACCGTTCCCCCCATTTCAGCTTCGACCGCAGCACATTGAACAACCCATTCGGCTTCAGCCGCAGCAGCCGCACCCGGAAATCCGACCGCCGGCAGTGCACCTCATCCCCCACATGCATCGGCACCGCCTCCTGCCCATCCACCGTCAGGTAGGTCTCATTCGGCACGCCCACCACCGTCACGCTGATCTCCGACTCGCCCGGCACCACAATCGGCCGGATCGTCAACAGATGCGGGCAGATCGGCGTCACCACCATGCAGTCCACGCTCGGCATCACAATCGGCCCGTCTGCCGCCAGGTTGTACGCCGTCGACCCCGTCGGCGTCGACAAGATCACCCCGTCCGCGCGAAACGTCGCCACCAGCTGCCGGTCGATCTCCACCGTATAATCCGCCATGCGCGCGATCGTCCCCTTCGCCACCACCACATCGTTCAGCGCGTCCCACTGCCGCGCCCGCTCCGCTTCGCACACCAGCTCCGCCCGCATCATGCTGCGCGCCTCAATCACCGCGGTCCCATCCACCCACGCCTGTAGCGTCCGATACAGCTCGCCCAGCGGCACCTCAGTCAGAAATCCCAGCGACCCCAGGTTCACGCTCAGCAGCGGAATATTCGTCGACGCAAACGCCCGCGCCGCCGCCAGCAACGTCCCATCCCCGCCAAGCACTACCACCAAGTCCGGCTCGTGCGCCGGCATCTCCGCCCGCGCTAACCCCGCTTCACCCAGATACGCCGCGCTCTCCTCATCGAGCAGCCAGCTCCACCCGCGCTCGCTAAGCCACGCCTGCAGCTCAGGCAGGATCGTCCCCAGCTCCGCCTTCTGCGGTTTCGAGATAATGGCAGCCAATGACATCTTGCCCACCAGTGTACCGCCGCTCACTGGCCACTATAGAAATTGTCATCCTGAGCGTAGCGAAGGACCTGCTTTTCTTCCCATCCGCAACACAACCCCTTAACCGATCGACACCGACGAGCACCGATGTAGAGCAATGAGATTCAAAAGAAAAGATCGGTGTCATCGGTGCAGATCGGTGTTAAGCCTCTCCCGACTTCCTGAACCACCCATGCAGCAGATACTCCCGGTTCCCTTCCATCCCTGTAATCGGCGACTCGATCACCTCCACGCCCATCCCGCCCAGCCCCGCCATGCACTCCCGCACCCGCTCCACCGCCAGCTCCCGCGCCGCCTCGTCCCGCACGATCCCGCCCTTACCCACATGCTCTCGCCCCGCCTCAAACTGCGGCTTCACCAGCACCACTGCCTCGCCCCGCCACGTCTCACCCTCCCCAGCCAGCGCCCGCACCACCGCCGGCAGCACCAACGTCGCCGAGATGAACGACACATCCATCGCCAGGAAATCGATCCCCGCCATTTTTTTGTCATCCCGCACAGCCCCATCTTTGTCATCCCGCAGCGCAGCGGAGGGATCTGCTTTTAACTTTTCGGACCACTGACCACGAATCACTGACCACTGTTTCACCAACTCCCCCACCCCCAGCAACCGCGCATTGCATCTCTCCATCAGCCTCACCCGCGAATCTACCCTCAGCTTGTGCGCAATCTGCCCATACCCCGTGTCCACCGCCAAAACAGAACCCGCCCCAAGTTGCAACATGCAGTCCGTAAACCCACCCGTCGACGCCCCCACATCCACGCACTGGCGCCCCGCCAGCTCGATCCCCCAATGCTCAACCGCCCCCTCCAGCTTTAGCCCTCCGCGGCTCACATATTTCAGGTCCTCGCCAATCACCCGCAGCGCCGCATCCGCCTCTACCGCCGTCCCCGGCTTCTCCACGCGCTGCTCGCCCACCAGCACCCGCCCCGCAATCACCAGCGCCTGCGCGCGCTCGCGAGAGCCCGCCAAACCCCGCTCCACCAGCGCCTTATCCAGACGAGTCTTCATCCGTAACTAGAGAGTAACCCGTCCCCGCGGGCCGCAGGATAAAATACACTAAGACTCGCCGCGCCAGGCCTGCGCACGCAGCGCTCGCCCCTGCGCAACCGGATCGACCTCCTCGAAGGAGTTGCCTCGCCGGTGCAACAAATTTCAACCCTCCCCAATCCGGGCGATCCGTGGATGCGTCTTCATGTATAGAGATACCGGAGTCCTCAACATGCCGCAGCCAACCGTCGAGGACGACACCGCCCTCCTGGCTCAGGTGCGGATCGGCGACGAGCAGGCCATGGCCTCCCTCTTCGACAGGTACTCCAAGGTCGTCTACTCCGTCGCCCTCCGTGTCCTGCGAGACCCGTCCGCCGCGGAGGATGTGCTACAGGAAATCTTCATGCAGGTCTGGCGCAATCCCGAAAGCTTCACCTCCGCCAAGGGCAGTCTGGCCGGATGGCTCGCGGTGGTCGCGCGCAACCGCTCCATCGACGCCCTGCGCCGCAGGCGCCCCACCGACTCCGTCGACGATGTCGTCCTGCCCTCCTCCTGCAACATCGCCGCCGAAGCCGAGTGCAACTTCCTGATGGAGCGCGCCCGCAGTGTGATCGCAACCCTCCCCGGCGAGCAACGCAAGACCCTCGAGATGGCTTTCTTTGACGGCCTCACCCACTCCGAGATCGCCGAGATGACCGGCGACCCCCTGGGCACCGTCAAGACCAGAATCCGCAGCGCGCTCCTCACGCTGAGAAAGGCATTTCAGTCATGAGCGACCGGCCCGGACCGCGCGACGAACAACTCGACCAGCTGACGAATTCATCCGCTGGCCCGGCGACAGCGATCGACTTCTCCGGCCCTGGCCACGTGGACCCAGAAGAGCTCCCCCTTTACGCCATGCAGTTCCTGTCGGGCGAACGGACCTCAGCCATCGCCGGCCACCTGAGGCTTTGCGCCGTCTGCAGCGCGGAGCTGGCCCAAATCCAGGGCGATCTCGCCGCGTACGCCTTCACCACCGAACTCGAATCCCCAACACCCGCGGCGCGCCAGCGCTTCCTGGCCCAGGTCGCCCAGGAGAAGAGGGTCGTCCCCGTCCCCCAACCAGTCCCGCAGGCTCCAGAAGAGGATTCCGCGCAGCCTGCTTTGGCCGCCTTCGGTCGCGGGAACTCCCTCCTCGACCCCGTCGAAGTCGAGCGGCCCAAGCGGAGTATCGGCCTGGCGATCTTCGGCGGCATCGGCTGGGCCATCGCCGCAGGCCTCGCCCTCGTCGCGTTCACCCTGCACAAGGACAGCGCCTTCATGCGCGGCAACCTCCAGGCCCGTGCCAGTGAGATCCAGCGCCTCACCGTCGAGGCCGCGTCCTCCCATCAGCTCATGGACGCCCTCACCGACCCCAAGGCGGTCCGCGTCGCGCTCACCGCCTCGCCGCAGCCGAAGCCCGTGCCCATCGGCGGCGTTACCTACAACCCAGACAAGGGAACACTCGTCTTCCTCGCCAGCAACCTCGATCCGCTGCAGATGTACAAGACTTACGAGCTCTGGGTCATCCCAGCCGACGGCAGCGCGCCCATCCCCGCCGGCACCTTCCACCCCGACGACCAGGGCAACGCCAGCGTCATCATGCCCGATCTGCCCAAGGGCATCGCCGCCAAGGCCTTCGGCGTCACCGTGGAAGACGACGGTGGCGCTCAGACCCCGACCCTGCCCATCGTCATGGCTGGAGCGATTGGCTGACAGCCAGGCTTGGCCTTGAGACTCGGCATTCAACTTACGGCGCGGTCACCCGTACGCTGACCCCGTACCCCTGAAGCGGGACCGTAGTGTCAAGTGAGTCGGTGTCAGTCTCGATCACCGTCATCACCTGCGAGTCCTTGCACACCACGTACGCCTTGCCGGTCGGCGTCGAGTTCGATGTGGCGATATAGGCCGGATGCCCCTGGATTGGGATCGTCGCCGTCACCGTGTGGGACGTCAGATTGACCACCGAGACCGTGCAGGTCGTCGACACTCCAGCCACGGCAACCGCCGCACACGGCAGACCCAGCGCTCCCGCATTCGCCACATATGCCCGTGAATAGTCGCTCAGCACCGACACCATGATCGGGTTGATCCCGACCGGAATCGTGGCCACGACCTGCCCAAACGTCGTCGCATCGATCGGGTTACTGGAATCGCAGGCCGGGTTGGTGGGCAGGGTGGACGCAGTGCATAGCGGAATGCTGATAATTGAGACCGAGCCCGGCGATGTGCCATTGCCCTCGTTAGCCACCACGAGCTCATCGAGGCCCGATGCCAGGTCGGCCCACACCGGCTGCGGCCCCACGGTGATCGTGCCCACCGGCGTGTCCAGCTGATTGGTTAAGGTATTGATAACGCTCACCGTGCCGTCCGTCTGGTTCAGCACGAACGCGCGCCGGTTATCCACCGTCATCACCCCATAGACCGGCCCACGGCCCACGGGAATCGTGTTGGAGATCGTGTTGCTGCTGGTCTCAATCGCCTCCGCCTGTCCCGGGCCGCCATTCGTCGCCTGGCTGATGGCATAGATTCGCGCAGCACTCGATTGCCCGATCACGTATACCGGAGAGTAGCTGTTCGCCACCGGCAGCTCCTGCTTCAGCGCGGGCGGCGTTCCCGTCAGTTGATCGATCGCGTCCACCCCGGGATCGGCCATAAAACTCGAGGTCGGTGTCGCGAAGAGGCTCACAGGGTTGGCCCCGGTCAGCAGCGTTGTATCCAGAATCTGGCTGGAAATCAATTGCGTGCTCAGCTCAACCGAGTTCACCGTCTTGTCGCTGTTCAACGTATAGCCAATCGTTCCATTCGAATTCAGAACGAAGTAGTAAGGGTTGACCCCAACCGTTGCCGTCACCAGCGTCGTGTCCCCGGAGAAGTCGACCATGGTCAACAGGCCGTTCGATGTCGGGCTGGGGCTCGAGATGGCCACTGCATACTTGGTCGGTTGTCCCGCTGGCCCGATCAGCCCAATCGTCGCCACCACCGGACGATACGCGTTTCCGCAACTGCACAGCGCCGCCAAACCAGCCGTCAATCCCGCCGCCGTTGCTACCCGCACGGCCCACCGGCCGCCACGCCGCTTCCCAACCCCTGCCGACTGCGATCCCACTCGATGCAAACCTTCTCCCACAATCCCGCTTGTGCTCACAACGCTCAAGGGTTGATTGTAAATCAACCCGCACCCCTCCGTAGTCCGCAGGCCGATTCGACGCACAGGACTCAATGACCGCAAACGCCCCCATCCCGCTCAAAGCCATCCCATCCGCCCGCGACCGCCTCGAGTCCCGCATTCTGGTCTGGACCGTTGTGCCGCTTCTGTTCATCGCAGCTGCTGAACCCGCCGTCCAGACCGTCAGTCTGGGCGACCCGATCCGCCCGCTTCTGCTCGCGCTCCTCTTCAGCCTCGCCTTCGCCGCCATCGTGTGGCTGCTGCGCTCAGCAACCGCCGGCGCCGCTGCCGTTGGTTTCCTCATCTGCATGGTGCTCGCGCAGTCGCCCACCCGCTTGAACGGGAATTCAATGCTGCAAGTCAAGGAGGTTTCCGCCCTCATCACTCTCTACCTCCTCACCTTCGCAGCGACCCGCTTCGGTCGCGCTCGCAAAGAAGCCCGCGGACTCGCCGAAGCGCGCACCGGACGCCGTGCCTCCCAGGTCATCGCCAACCTCGGCATATCCGCTCTCTGCGCGGCCCTCGATCCCCACTTCACCCTGACCTCCGGCACAGCCTGCATAGCTGCCCTCGCCGAGGCGACCGCCGACACGCTCTCCTCGGAGATCGGCCAGGCCATCGGCGGCCCGGCATTCCTCATCACCACCCTGCGCCGGGTCCCACCCGGCACCGATGGCGCCATCAGCCTCCCAGGAACCCTCGCCGGCTTGCTCGGCGCCGCAGTCGTCATCTGCGTCGGAATCCAGGGAGCTGCAAACGTCCACATCCTCGCCTTCGCCGCCGCCACCCTCGGCCTCTTCTTCGACTCCCTCCTAGGCGCAACCCTCGAACGCCGCGGCTGGGTCGGCAACGACCTCGTCAACTTCAGTTCAACCGCCTTCGGCGCAGCCATCAGCCTCATCGCGATGCGGGTGCTCTCGACCAACCCTTCGCTCTAGCTGCTCACAACTCACAACTAACCACTCACAACTGCTCTACGCATCCGCCCTCCCATGCAACCACCCAAGGTTCAAGTGCAGCCGCAGCAGCGTATAGCTCAGCATCTCGTGAGCGTAACGCCGCGTCAGGTCGTAGTCGTCAATATGTCCCAGCGTCCCCCGCGGCGACGTGTACACCGTCAGCCCCGCAGCCTCGCACAGCTTGCGGATGCGAAACAGGTGCGTCCCATCGCTCACCACCACGATGCTCTTCAGGCGCCGCTCCTGCGCGATCTCCTTCAGCCGCAGCACCTGCTGCTCCGTGTCCACCGAGTGCGTCTCCGCGACGATCTGGTCGTACGGCACTCCATTGGCCAAAAGATAGTCGCGCCCCACCCCGCCCTCAGTCATCTCCGAGTCCTTGTCGCTGCCTCCTCCCAACGTAATCACCAGTGGCGCAATGTGCTCGCGGTAGAGCTCCACCGCGTGGTCCAGCCGCGCATGCAGTACCGGCGAAGGCCGCCCGCCGTACTCCGCCGCGCCGAAGACCGCGATCGCATCCGCCGGCCGCGCCTGGTCCTGGTTGGCGACTGCGTCGATCTGGACGTAGAGCCACCCAAACCACACCAGCGCGACCACCAGCACCAACCCCAGCAGCCGCCGCAGCAACAGCCGCGCAGTCGACTCTCGGTGCTTCGGCGATCTGGAGGAGGAGCGGCGGTTCATGGCAGGTCAACTCGAACGGCCTGATGCGTACAATAAAGCAGCGGTCCTAATCCGGCACTGAACCGGCGAAGAGAGACGGCAAAATTCGCGTAGCAACAGTATGCCAACTACCCGCCCCATAGGCCAGTAGCCGCGCAGAAAAGGACTGTCTGGCCTCTCGGTGGGAGCGTGGGGCTTCAGCCCCACGAACGATTGCCGCAGTAAGGGATGGGCTTTAGCCCTGGATTATGCCTCCCAACCGCGCCGGCCCTTTGAGCCGCCCGAGGAGGTATGCTAAGGTGCGACTTGCACCCTGCGCACCGGAGCCCCTATTTGACGGCCGAGATCCTCCCCATTGACTCCGAAGAGCCCGAGCCCTACCTGATCGCCGAAGTCGTCCGCTCGCTCGCCGCCGGCAACGTCGCCGCCCTGCCCACCGACACCTTCTACGGCCTCGCCGTCGACCCCGTCAACCTGCACGCCGTCGACCGCATCTACGAGATCAAGTCCCGCGCCCGCCACAAACCCCTCTCCCTCCTGCTCTCCGAGACCACCCAGGCCTACGGCCTCGCCCGCGACATCGACACCGCCTTCGACCGCCTCGCCGAACGCTTTTGGCCCGGCCCGCTCACCATCGTCGTCAAGGCCGGCGCGCGCCTGCCTCTGCGCGTCACCGCCAACACCGGCAACGTCGCCCTGCGCGTCCCCGAGTGCGCCATCGCCCGCGCCGTCGTGGCCGGCCTCGGCCTGCCCATCACTGCAACCTCCGCCAACCTGCAGGGCATGCCCGAGTGCACCTGCGCCGAGTACGTCAACGACCAGCTCGGCAACCAGATCCCCCTCATCGTCGACGGCGGTCCCACCGCCCGCTCCATCCCCACCACCATCGTCGACCTCTCCGGCGGCGCAAACTCCTGGATGATCCTCCGCGAAGGCGCCATCCCCACCCACGAAATCGCCCTCACCCTCCAGCACTGACCACATGACCACTACACTGGGTGCCCCATCCAAGCTCCGCTTGGGTGGGCATCGTTCGAGGTAGCGAACGACCGTTTTTCGCTTAGTGCCCATCCATGCTCAGGCCGGGTCCCGGTGAGCGGCCATCGCTCGCTGCGACGGAAAGTGTAATCCCCCCACACCCACTTCCATTGTCATTCTTCGCGTAGCAAAGAATCCCCGCATTTTGCCTTTCATACCGCTACAACCACGGGTGCCCCATCCAAGCTCCGCTTGGGTGGGGTATCGTTCGCGGTAGCGAACGACCTCCTTTCGCTCGCTCACCCACGCCCCATGAGAAAATTCCTCCATGGACGACTTCATCCCCAAACCCGGCACCCTCAAGATCGGCGGCCTTAGCCGCAAGGCCCAGAAGCTCCAGGCCATGCGCGAAAAGGCCGCCCAGGCCAACTCCGGAGCCAAGCCCCAGACCACCCCGTCCCCAGCCTCCTTCAAGGTCAAGGACACTTTCGCCAACACCAAGAAAACCAGCTTCCAACGCAAGTCCGTCTAGCCCGCCGCTCAAAGAGCCCGTAGGCCGCCGCCCATCCCTCACAGAAACCGTACGCCGTTCTCCCCGATCACCGTGAACAGCGACAGCACATTCGTGATCCCCAGCAGGTTGCGTATCTGCCCGCTCAGGTTCACCAGCTCCAGGCTGCACCCCGCCGCCTTCGCCGATACATACAGCCGCACCAGCGCGCCAATCCCCATGCTGTCCGTATGCTTCAGATCGGTCAGGTCCAGCACAATCCGCTTCGACCCCGGAATCAGCTCCCTCACCCCCTTCGAGAGAACGTCCGTCGCCCCCGCCACCAGCCGGCCGTGGCAGTGCACCACCGGCACCCCGCCAACCCATTCCACATCGATCGTCAACACAGGCGCATGCGCAGCGTGAGCCATCGTACCTCCCTCATCAACCATCTCGAACAGTCGAAATCCGGTATCGAGCATTCTCGCATACACGGTACTGGACCGCGCCAACCGCGCTTGGGCCGGCATCCAGAAGGACCTCCTCACCACCCACCCCGACGGCACCCTCGCTCTCCACCGCACCGTCAAAGTCGGCGACCTTGGAGGCACACCCTATCGCTCCGGCACCTTCGACTCCTACATCCGCGAGCCCGTCTTCGACCAGGATAAAAAAGGAGTTGCCACCGTCCTCCTCGCCGCTCGGGAATGGAAAGGCCTCGAAGCCCTAGCCATGAGCCGCCGCCACACTTAAGCCCGCACGCAGGAAGACTCAGCCCTTCGGAAAGACTGCCCTGCGGAGCTCCGCATTCAGCGCCTTCAACCGCACCGCGTCCGGCGCCGCCTCGCCCAGCAGCACCTCAATCTTCCGCGCCATCGCCGTTCCCTCGTCGTAGCCATACATCCCCAGCGAGCCCGCCAGCTTGTGCGCCGCGCTGCTCGCCTCCGTCCGCTGCGCCTCGCCCAGCGCCCCGCTCGTCGCTGCGGCGGCCGCGGCCTCCAGCACCGCCACCCGTTCCTCCACCATCGGCCGAACCTTCACCCACAGCGCCGCCAGCAGCGCCGCAGTCTTCTCCTCGGCCTGGCTCATGTCGCCCATCGGCATAGCCTCAATCCTTCCATCCCAGCGCCTGCGATATCTGCGCCGCCAGCGTCAGCGGGTCGAACGGCTTGAAGAGCACCCCCGCCACGCCCAGTCCGGCAAACCTCCGCTGGTCCACTCCCTGCACCTTCGCCGTCAGCAGCAGAACTGGAATCTCCGCGATCTCCGGGTTCTCCCGCAGCAGGCGAAACGCCGTCGGCCCATCCATCCCTGGCATCATCACGTCCATCAGGATCGCGTGTGGCCTGCGTGCAGGATTGGCCGCCGCCAGGATCCCATCCGGCCCGGAGCTCGCCGTGATCGTCTCCCACCCGGCCGTCGCCTCCAGAGACAGCGCCGCAACCTCGCGAATGTCTTCTTCGTCGTCGATGATTAGGATCAGGCGCATCGCGGTCTCAGTCTCTCACGCACAAACCGTTCAAGAGGCCCGCCTTGCAGCCGCTACGCCTACTCCCGCCGCGCCTTCGCGGACCGCGAGCGCGCCCTCGCCGCGCTGCACCGCGACCGCTGCCTGCGACGGCGCCGCAAGGTCGGAGGCCCGCGCCGCGCGCGTGAACTGCACCCACAGCGTCGTCCCCGGCGCATCCTCGTTTTGCTCCGCCCAGATCGCGCCGCCGTGCTGCTGAACGATGCTGCGGCAGATCGCCAGCCCCAGCCCGGTGCCGCCCTTCTTGCTTGCGTCCGAGGCCTCCACCTGCTGGAAGCGGTCGAAGATCGGCTCCAGCTTGTCGGCCGGAATCCCGCGCCCATGGTCCACCACCTTCAGCAGCAGCGAGTCGGCATGTGCATCGATCTCCACCGACACCACGGAGTCCGTCGGCGAGAACTTAATCGCATTCGAGAGCAGGTTGGTCAGCACCTGCAGGATGCGGTCCGAGTCCGCATCGAAGTAGATCGCATCGCGCGCCGCGTGCGAGGTCAGCTCCAGCCGCACCTCGGCAGCGGCGGCCATCCCCGTCATGCTGTCCATCGCCTCGCGCGCAAGGTCGAAGATCGAGCACCGCCGCAGGTTCAGCGGCGCCCGTCCGGACTCCATCCGCTCCAGGTCCAGAATGTCGTTGATCAGCCGAATCAGCCGCTCCGTATTGCTTGATGCAATGCGCAGCAGATTCTGCGCCCTGGGATCGACATTGCCCATCAGCCCCGCCGAGAGCAACCCCAGCGCACCGCGAATGCTGGTCAGCGGCGTGCGCAGCTCATGCGAGACCGTCGAGATGAACTCGTCCTTCAGCGTATCCAGGTCGGAACGCAGCGCCAGCTTGTCCTTCTGCAACTCGGCGTAGTCACGGCTGTGCTTCAGCGCGCTGGAGAGCTCTTCGATCGCGCGTTGTTCCTTGCGGCTCTTAGCGGCAAGCCGCAACGAAAGCATGCCCAGAAGTCCGATGCAGGCAATCAGAAGGCCGAAGAACAGAGTCGGGAAGGCGGTCATCGTCGAGTGCACCCATGGTACAGCGTCAATCGACCTAAGCAGACGAAATTGTAACAGCCGGAACCGCTTCCAATATATCGCGTTAGGCTCAGGCGGAGACCGGCTCGGTAATCTGGCTCAACACCTCGGTCCAGCGCTTGCCCTTGCGCCCCGCCGCCGCCTGCTTATGGAACGCGTAACCCGCAATCAGCGGCAGCGCCAGCGTGGCCTCAGCGTACACCATCTGCTCGTACGTGGTGTCCACCTTGCCCCAGCTGCTCGCCTCTTTCAGCGTCGATCCCGAAAGCGCCCCGTCGCGCGAGTCCGCCACCGTAACCTGCACCGCATACTTGTGCATCGGCGCGTCTACACCCAGTATCTCCGCCGCAACCACGATGTCCTGCGCAAAGTTCTTCGGCACCCCGCCGCCGATCATCAGCAGCCCCGTCGTCGGGTTGGCGATCTTCAGTTGCGTCAGCTCATAAAAGTCCTTCGCGGAATCGATCGACACTACCGGCTTGCCCCGCCGCGCATGCTGGTGCGCCACAAACCCAAACCCCGCCGAGCAGTCCGAGAACGCCGGACAGAAGATCGGCACCTGCTTCTCATACGCCGCAAACACCATAGAGTCGTTCTTGCCCGCCGTCGGCGTCCGTCCCTCGCGCTCCAGATATGCCCCCATCTCGCGAATGATCTCCCGCGAGCTATACGCCCTCGGCGCCATCCCGTTGATGATCTTCTCCGTCGTCTCGTCGCAGATGCGCAGCTCTTCCTCGTCGATGAACGTGTCGTAGATGCGGTCGATCATCAGTTCGCGCAGGTCGCCGTCGCCGTTGCCGTACTTGTACTCGTCGCCCGCGATGTAATGGCGAAATCCCAGCGCCTCAAAAAAATCCTGGTCCACGATATTCGCGCCGGTCGAGACAATCGCGTCCACCATGTTGTTGCGGATCAGATCCACAAAGAGCTTCTGCAACCCTGCCGAGATCAGCGACCCCGCCAGACACAGGATCACGCCGCACTCCGTATCGCGCAGCATCATCTCGTAGATCGACGCCGCCCGCGCCGTATCGCGCGAGGAGTAAGCCATCGACGACATCGCGTCGACCAGCGGAACAACGTTATGCTCGGCAATCTCAATATGCCGAACCGGCGTAGTCAGCAGTTCGTTTTTCGTAGCCATGGCAAGCGAATCATATCCCGCCGTTATGCGTAACGTAACGCATACCAGACATCTTACTACGAGCCAGTCACCTCTTCGGCGCCGGAATGCTGAAAACCGGAGTCAAATTCGGATCCGTAGAGTAGTGACTCTACCGCTGCTGCTGGTTCAACTCCGGAATCCCCGGCTGGTCCAGCATCTGGATCCCCGACGCCGGCCCTAGATTCAATCCGCCCGGCGCGCCCCACTGCCGCAGCGCCCACACAATCTTCTTTTCCGGCGTCACTTCAAACAGCTGCACCGTCGTCGCCCAGTCCTCCGGCTTCACCGCGTTCGGAACCCAGTTGGAAAAAACCGTATCGCCATCCGCTAGCCGCTGCACATCCTGGATATTCCCAATGGTGTACCCCGGCAGGTCGCTCCGGTCAAGACTCCACACCACAGTCCCCGCCGGATTCACCTCCTTGATATATCCATGAGCGTCGCCGGTAAACAGCGTATTGCCATTCGCCAGCCGCACCGCGTCCCACGGCCCCGGCGTCGCATAACTCCAAATCTCTTTCCCGTCCGAGTCGTACTCCGCCACCTTGTTCAAGTCGATATGCGCCACCAGAAACGTTCCCGCCGGAGTCATCCGCACGCGCCTTAGCTGCCCGTGCGTCGAGCCCGGGTTCTTCACCGGAATCGGGATCGTCTTCTCCACCTTATTCGTGGTGGTATTGATGATCATGATCTTCGCCGGATCGCCATTCTGCACCACCAGCACATGATCCAGCCCGATCGGCTGCGCGGTATGGGTCTCGGTGCTCGGCGGGTTGATGATCTGCCAGATCACCTCCTTCGCCGGCGTAATCTCCGCCGCGCCCATCCTCGTGGAGAACACAATGTTCCCATTCGAGAGCTGCGTGCAGTCGCCCAGCTCCTCAATATCCGCCTTGTTGTTGAACACAATATTCAGCGGAATCGAGTACGACCACACCGGCTTGCCATCGCGAATAACCCACATCACCTGCTGCTGCTGGATATGGTTCCACTCCCCGCAATAAAGAAACGGATGCTGCGCCAACCCGCGCCCCGGCAGCTTCGCCGGAGAATTCGCGACAGGATTCGATGCAGGGGCCGCAGCAGCAGCGGCCGAACTCGCGGAAGCGTGAGCGGTCTGTGCAGCAAGAGAGAGCGGAAGGATGAACAGGGCAATGGCAAACTGGACAACACGGTTCATAGGATTTCCTCGCAGTGCGAGAGCATATCGCAACTCCCGCACGCGGCGCTTTTCGCCCACATTTCCCGCCCGCGCGTTTACCCTTATTCCATGAACGTCAACTTCGCCGAGCGCGCCCACAACCACAACTGGAAGCTCGACCCCATCGTGCGCTCGCTGCTCGACACCGACTTCTACAAGCTCCTCATGCTCCAGTTCATCTGGAAGAACTTCCCCGCCGTCCACGTCACCAGCGAGGTCGTCAACCGGACAACCCGTGTGAGCTTGGCGGACGAGGTCGACGCCCACGCCCTCATCGCCCAGATGGACCACGTCCGCGAGCTGCGCTTCCGCCGCTCAGAACTCATCTGGCTTGCCGGCAATACCTTCTACGGCACCCGCCACATCTTCGAGCCCGCATTCCTCGCCTGGCTCGAAGACGACTTCCGCCTCTCGTCCTACAAAGTCACCCAGCTCGACGGCCAGCTCCACCTCAGCTTCTCCGGCCTCTGGACCGAGGTCACCATGTGGGAGATCTACTCGCTCGCCATCGTCAGCGAGATGCGCACTCGCTTCGCCCTCGCCCGCCTCAACGAGATGGAGCTCGATGTCCTCTACGCCCGCGCCAAGACCAAACTCTGGGACAAGATCGAGCGCCTGCGCGCCGTCCCCGAAGTCCGCATCTCCGAGTTCGGCACCCGCCGCCGCCACAGCTTCCTCTGGCAGGAGTACGTCATCGAGGCCATGCGCGCTACCCTCGGCGAGAGCCTCTCCGGCTCCTCCAACACCTTCCTCGCCTACAAGCACGATATGGAAGCCATGGGCACCAACGCCCACGAGCTCCCCATGGCCATGGCCGCCCTCGCCGCGCGCACCCCGGACGGCCAGGAAGACGACGCCGCCCTCCACGCCTCCCAGTACAAAGTCCTCGAGCTCTGGCAGCAGAGCTACGGCGGCGAGCTCCTCATCCTGCTCCCCGACACCTTCGGCACCACCCAGTTCCTAGAGGGCGCGCCCGACTGGGTCGCCGACTGGACCGGCCAGCGCGTCGACTCCAAAGACCCCTTCGTCGCCGGCGACGAGTACATCCGCTGGCTACTCGCCCGCGGCCGCGACCCGCGCCACAAGCGCCTCATCGCCTCCGACGCCCTCGACGTCCAATCCATCCTCGAACTGCACGAGTACTTCCACGGCCGCATCCGCTTCTCCGCCGGCTGGGGCACCCTCCTCACCAACGACTTCCGCGGCTGCCATCCCCGCGGCGAGCGCGACCTCGAACCCATCAGCCTCGTCTGCAAGCTCATGACCGTCGAAGGCCGCCCCGCCGTCAAGCTCTCCGATAACCCCCGCAAAGCCACCGGCCCCGCGTCCGAAATCGCCCTCTACCGCCGCGTCTTCGGCACCGTCCCCGTCGAAGCCACCGAAGTCGTCGTCTAATGTAGGCGATGGATTGATGCTTACCCGCTCGTGGTGCGATCATGGCGTGGAACCGGAGCGATCCTCATGCCGATGCGTCATCCTTGCCTCCCACTGCTCTGCCTTCTCGCCTGTGCGCAGCTGCCACTCCAGGCCCAGGTCCTCACCGCGCAGCAGGACAACTACCGCACCGGTGCGGACCTGCATGAGAAACTCCTGACGCCCTCGAACGTCAACTCGAACCACTTCGGCAAGTTATTTTCCAGAACGGTCGACGGCGATGTATTCGCGCAGCCGGTCTACGTCCCGTCGTTGGCCATCCCCGCAGTGGGCAAGCGCAACGTCGTCTTCGTCGCCACCGAGCACGACAGCGTCTACGCCTTCGATCTGAACGGCACAAAGGACGCGCCGCTGTGGAAGAACAGCTTCCTCGACCCGTCCAACGGCATCACCACGCTCTCAGAGCAGGACGTTCGCTGTCCCTTTATCTCGCCCGAGGTAGGCATCACTCCAACTCCCGTTATTGATCTGGCCAGCGGAACAATCTCGGATATGCTTAGGGCTACGCTCGCAGAAAGCGGCGCCGAGCACGGAGAGAAGGCCCATAACCTCCCCGCCGGTGCCATTCGCGCGTCCTCTTACGCCTGCATGCTAGCCTTTTGAAACGAGTTGTTCGGAGTGTGTCATGCGCTCAGTAACTGCGATTGCGGCATGCGGCTTCTTTTTCCTTGCAGGCTGTTCCCGCGGCTCCCTAAACGGGAGGGTAGATCAAACCTCACAACCGCAGGTGCCCGCGACAATTGTCGGGCCGAAGGTTACCGGCTCGGTGCATGGTGGGCAGCAGCCTCTCAGCGGAGCGACAATCCAGCTTTTCGCAGCCGGGATCACGGGCTACGGCGCCGGGGCTACCGCGCTTCTCAGCCCGACGGTAACAACGGACTCACAAGGAAACTTCGCCATCACCGGCGACTACACCTGTCCCTCACCCAGCAGCCTCCTATACATCGTCGCCACGCAGGGAGATCCCGGTTTAGGCACGGGAACGAATGCGGCGATTGCGCTCGCCGCCGCTCTCGGCCCATGTAATTACGGAGGCTCCAGCTCGACGCTCAATCCGAGCCAGTTCGTCGTGATCAACGAGGTCACGACCGTCGCCGCGGTGTATTCACTTGCACAATTCTGGGCGCCCAACTCGCTCGCCGTTGGCACGTCCTCGACCAATGTCACCGGGCTCACCAACGCCTTTGCCATTGCCGCGACCCTCGTCAGCACCAGCACCGGCTCGGCCTATTCCGTCACCCCCTCAGGCGGCTCCACGGTACCGCAGACGCAGATCAATACCCTGGCGGACATTCTGGCCGCATGCGTCAATAGCGCAGGCCCAACCGGCCTGGCAGGCGACCCGTGCACCACGCTCTTTGGCAGCGTTCAGCCGCAGAACTCCACCGCTCCAACCAACACAATCGCTGCATTGCTCGACATCGCCCTCAGCCCGAACACCAGCCTCTCTACCCTTTTTGGCATTATTACCGCCAATGCCCCGTTCCAGCCCGTGCTATCGGCCGCTCCCGCCGACTTCGGTCTGGCACTCAACGCGCAAGTGCCCAATCTTGCGTACCTCTCCGGGATCGCCATGGATGCCTCCGGCAACGCCTGGGCTCCCGGCGCGACCGGCAGCGGCAATGTGACTCCTGGGTTGTTTGAGTTTTCGCCAGCCGGAGACAATCTCAGCGGTGCAACTGGCTACACCGGGGGCGGCCTCAATACGACCCAAACGCCGACTATCGCGATCGACCCATCGAGCAACATATGGATACTGGATAGCTTCGAGATGGGTATCACCGCGTTCAGCAATAGCGGAACTCCCCTGACATCGACCCCAATCAATCTCTTCTTTCACGAGCCCCCGCTCACCGGCATCGCAATCTCCTCCACTGGGGCCATCTGGATCGTCAATCAAGGCCGGAGCTCTGTTTCACCGAGCGTCCTCGTCCTGGACGACACGGGTTCGCTACAGAACGGCCCAAATGGATATGCGTGGCCGGGGCCCGCAACCCCCACCTACATTGCGCTCGACTCTACAGGCGCTGCCTGGGTCACGAACAACCTGGTCAATTCCTCCACCGTGCTGCAGAAGTACAGTTTCACCGGCACGTTAATCTCTCCCTCCTCGGGTTACAGCGGGGGCGGTCTTTACGACCCTGTCTCTGTCGCTACGGATGCCGACAATCATGTCTGGGCATTAAACCAGTACAGCAGCACCTCTGCAAATGGGTCGCTCTCCGAGTTCGACTCCTCTGGCAATCCGCTAAGCCCCTCCACCGGATTCACGGACAGCAACTACTATCCCGCAATCGACTTCGCCATCGATGGCGAAAGCAGCGCCTGGGTCCTGACCGAGTTTCGCAACGTCTTCAAAGTAAGCGCCGAGGGTCAAACTCTCTTCGTCCTGCATCAGCCGATGACCTCCGACTCAGCATTTATGGCGATCGATTCAACGGGAACCATTTGGATGGTTAACTCGACTGGAGGGGCGATCACGCGATTCGTCGGTGCGGCCGCCCCCGTCGCGACGCCAGTGGGCACCAACAACCTCTACGGCCAGCGACCGTAAGCTCGCCGGCGCAATACCTTGAGTCTGGCAACGCGCATGCCCTTTCGCCTCGCGAAGATTCATCACCAATGCCGCCGCTCCCAGGAGCTCGGCCAAAGCCCCGCATCAATGTGTTACCCTGATCCGCGTCCTAACGCCCAACCAAGAATCGTGGGCCAAAGGATGCCCCGTGCCCAGAGGTGATATCCATGTCCAGAGCTGAACTGTCCCGCCGCAGCTTCCTCGGCGCATCCGCCGCAGCCGGGGCCGCCGTCATCGCCCACCCCGTCAGCATGGCCGCGCAAGCAGTCGGAGTCAAACCAGCCGATCTGCCCGACCTCACCATCAAGGAAGCCAAAATATACGTCCTTGATGGCAGCAGTTGGCGCAACTCTGGGGCCGGTCTAAGCGGCGGGAACGAGATCGCCTCGCTGGTCACCGCCAGCGGCATCGAGGGCAACTTCACCCTCGGCAATCGCGGCACCCCGCCCGGCCCCGGCTGGGTCGACTTCGCCAAGGAGCACTGCGTCGGCAAGAACCTCTTCGACATTCTCCCCACCGTCTCCTACATCCCCCTCCAGAACCGCCCCGGCGGAGGCGGAGGCGCACCCGGCGCCCCAGGCGCAGCCCGCCCAGCCGGTGCCCCCGCCCCACAAAGAATGGGCGGCCGCCAGTTCGTCGGCGGCTTCAACCCCGGCTTCAACAGCCGTCCCCACGGCACCGGCACCCCCGGCGCCAACGTCCACGCCGCAGCCTGCGACTTCATCCTCTGGGACATCCTCGGCAAGGCCGTCAACCGCCCCATCTACAAAATCCTCGGCGGCACAAAAGAAAAGATCCTTGCCTACGCCAGCTCCCAGCACCTCGCCACCGTCGAGGACTACATCCCGGACATCCTCAAAGCCAAAGCCGCCGGCCTCAAGGCCTACAAAATCCACCCCGGCGGAGGCCAGCACAAAGGCGGCAGCCCCATCCCCTCCTACCTCGGCCACATCGACGAGATCAAAACCGTCCGCGCCGCCGTCGGCGACGACTTCACCCTGCTCTTCGACGCCGTCCAGCAGTACAACTACTACGAGGCCCTGCGCGTCGGCCGCGCCCTCGACGAGTACGGCTACGACTCCTTCGAAGACCCCATGCAGACCACAGACCTCGAAGGCCTCATCGAACTGCGCAAGCACCTCGACGTCCCCACCGAGGTCGGCGAATTCCTCACCGATATCTACGACTACGGCGAGTACATTAAGCGCGACGCCATGGGCATCGTCCGCCTCATCACCGACAACGTCGGCGGCATCACCGGCTCCTTCCGTGTCGGCCAGCTCGCCGACACCTTCGCCATGCCCTGCACCCCGCACAACTGGGGCACCTTCTTCGACATGGCAGCAGCCTTCCAGGTCGAACTCGCCCTCCCCAACTGCTACTGGTTCGAGATGGTCTGGCCCTGGGAGTACGCAGATCGCCCCTACGTCGACCACCAGTTCCGCGTCGACGCCGACGGCTACGTCCAGGCCCCCACCGCCCCCGGCATGGGCTACCCCCTCAACATGACCGCCGTCGACAAACTCACCACCCGCATCGACCGCGGAGCCTGAGGTAGGGCCGGGCCATCCCCGGCCCTCGCAACCCCAGAATTCACGCTCGATATACTACCCAACATGGGAAATCTCGGGCCACTTCTTCGCACCGCAGCAGCAGCCATCTTCCTCCTCCCTGCGCTCCTCCCCCAGCAAAGCCTCGCCTGGGGCCACGACGCCCACTCCATGATCAACCGCCTCGCCGGCGCCACGCTGCCCCCGGATGTGCCCGAGTTCCTCCGCTCGCCCGCCGCCCTCGATGCCTTGGCATACTACGGCCCGCAGCCGGACCAATGGCGGTCGGAAGACACCGCTCTGTACGCAACGCTCGTGCCCGAGCACGATCTCAACTTCGAGCTCGCAGAACTCATCGGTCCACTCCCCCGCACCCGCTACGACTACCTCCGCGCCCTCGCCGCGGCCCAGGCCAAGCACCCGGACCTGAAGCTCGACCCCCAGAGCGTAGGTCTTCTTCCCTACTCGGCCACCGAGACCTACACCATGCTCAAGAGCTCTATGCGCGACTACCGCGCCCTGCTCGCCGCCAAACAGGACACCAAACCCGCCGAAGCCGAGATCGTCTTCCTCGCCGGCTTCCTTGGCCACTACGTCGGCGACGGCTCACAGCCCCTGCACCTGACCGTCAACTACAACGGCTGGATCGGCCCCAACCCGCATGGCTACACCACCGAGCACACCATCCACTCACGCTTCGAAGGCGACTACGTGCACAACAACATCAAGGCCGCAAACGTCGCCCCACTCATCCCCGCCAAGCCCGTCGTCCTCGATGACGTCTTCGCCGACTACGTGGCTTACCTCCGCCATTCGCATTCGTTCGTCGAGAAGGTCTACCAGTTGGACAAGACCGGCGCCTTCACCGGGGCCGGCACGCCCGAAGGCAAGGCCTTCGTCGATGAGCGCCTCGCCGCCGGCGCCACCGAGCTGCGCGACATGATCTACACCGCCTGGGTCAAGTCAGACATCCCCATCCCACCCCACAAGAGCAACTGAAGCGCTGCCCTACCCTAGTCGCCGCGGATAGGCACAATCGGATATTCATGCCGCTGCACCCGAACCAGCACGCGCCGCAGCACCGGAGTCAGCCCTAGCGCAATCACCGGCGCAGCAATCATCGACACCCCCGCCCACAACACAAACGCATGCCACTCCCACAGCCAGATCTGCCGGGTCAGAGCCAGCGGTGCACTCCCCACTGCAACAAAGAAGAGCCGCGGCGAGAGTGGCATCACCGCGGTATGGAATACACGTGCCCCTAGACGGATAAACGGGATCACCAGCGCCAGCTCCACCGGGAACATCGCGTGGTTCGCAATCTGTGACGCCACCACATTCAACCGCAGCGAGAAAGCCGCCGCCAGACACAGGACCGTCGTGCTCCCAATCACCGGATTGATCCCAATCAGCAACCCCGCAGCGATGCTCCACGCCAGCGACCGCGGCGTCGCTCCCATCCGCAGCAACGCCAGGATCGGCAGCACGCCGCGCCGGTACATCCAGTTGTGATGAGTTGACGCGGCAGAATGAGGCACTCCCACAGGATAGACTCTCCGAAGCCTCTCCGCGGTTCGCTGCATGCCGGAAGGACCAACCTTTGTTCCGCTTCTTCGTCTCAATCGCGCGAACCCTGAAGCTGCTGGCCATCTTCGCCTATGCCGCCATCGAGCTCATCGTCAAACGCCCCTCCACGCGCCCGCAGCGCGCCCAGTGGCTGCACCAGTTCGCCGCCCGCGCCACGCGCCAGATGCGCCTCGCCGTCCGTCAACTCGGCCCCTACCCAGCTCGCGGCGCCATCATCTCCAATCATCTCGGCTACCTCGACATCGTAGCCTTCGCCGCACTCCACCCCTGCATCTTCGTCTCCAAGTCCGAGGTCCGACGCTGGCCAATCCTCGGCTGGATGACAACCACTGCCGGCACCGTATACGTCGAGCGTGGCCGCGCCGGCTCCGCCCTGAGCGCCGGCTCCGCCATCCAGACCGCGGCCGGCGAAGGCTTGCCCGTCGTCTTCTTCCCCGAGGGCACCACCACCAAGGGCGAGACCATCCGCAAATTCCATAGCGGCCTGCTCTCCCAGGCCGTCGCCACCAACCTTCCCATCACCGCAGCCCACATCGCCTATCGCCTCACCCGCAATAACGGCCCGCACATCACGGCCGTCAACACCGTCTGCTTCTGGGACGACACTCCACTCCTCGTCCACATCTTCCGGCTCCTCGCTGTCCGCGGCATTGAGGTCGAAGTCTGCTTCGCCGATTCCCCCATCGACTTCTCCAACAGCGGAACCAACCGCAAGCAAGCCGCCACCGAAGCCCGCGCAGCCGTCATCCGCCTCCGCCCAGCGGCCCAACCCGATCCGGACATGCCCTAAGCACCTCCTGCAAAAAAGCCCCTACACAGGCATCAGTCCCGACTCCCGCAACCGCTTCAACACCTGCTCCACCGACCAGTCGATCGAGTCTGTACCCTCCACCGTTACAGTTGCTCGCGCCGCCGACGGCACCACATACAAATCAGCCATTGGCCGCGCCGTCGCGTGGAACTGCTCGCGCACCGACTCCTCTGTCCGCCCGCGCTCATGCGTATCGCGATGGATCCGCCGCGCCAGGCACACCTCATGCGGCGCATTCACGTAGATCGAGAACTGATAGCAATCCACCAGCTCCGCGAAGTGCAGCGCCAGAATCCCCTCCACAATCACCACCCGCGCCGGCGCGACCGCTTCAAACACCCCCGCAACCCGCGAGTGCGTCTTGAAGTCATACACTGGCCGCTGGATCGTTCGCCCCTCCGCCAGTGCCCGTACATGCTCCACAATCAGCTCTGACTCGAGCGAATCCGGATGGTCGAAGTTCCTCTTGTGCCGCGAGTCCGGCGGAAACCGCGAAAGATCGCGATAGTAAAGGTCCAGCGGAAACAGCGTCGCCTCCAGCTGCGTCGCCAGCTCCCGCGCCAGCGTCGTCTTACCCGAGCCGGAGCATCCCGCAATCCCAATCATCAACGGCCGCACTGAAGCCTCGTCCCCCATACCGCGCCCCTGCTACGCCCTCGCCACGATCTGCGGGATCACTGCCGTCAGCAACCCAGTGAGCTGCGTCTCCACTCGCCGCCCAATCTCCATCACGTCGTCGTGCTGGATCGTCTCCGCCGTCGCGCTGCCAATGCTCGGCACGCCCGCCGCCATGTTGGTCACCAGCGAGATCCCCAGCACCTCGATCCCCATATGCCGCGCCACAATCACCTCATGCACCGTCGACATCCCCACCAGGTCCGCGCCCAGCGTGCGGAACGCGCGTATCTCCGCCGGTGTCTCAAAGCTCGGCCCCAGCACCGCCAGGTACACCCCCTCGCTTAGCGCAATGCGCTGCCGCACCGCCTCCGCCTGCGCAATCTTCCGCAGCGCCGGCGAGTACGCCGTCGACATATCGAAGAACCGCTGCCCCGCGCCCTCCACCATCGCGAACCGCGCCTCATTCGGCCCCATCGCCGCATTCATCCCCGTCAGGTTGATGTGGTCCGAGATCGCCACCAGCGAACCCCGCAGAAGGTTCGTCCGTATCCCTCCAGCGGCATTTGTAACAATTAAGGTCCGGCAACCCAGCAGCCCCAGCACCCGCGTGGGAAATGTCACCTGCTCCATCGCGTAGCCCTCGTACGCGTGCACCCGCCCCTGCATCACCGCGACCGCAACCCCGCCAATCGTCCCTAGCACCAGCTTGCCCGAGTGCCCCGCCACCGTTGATTGCGGAAAATGCGGAATCTCCGCATACGGAATCGCCACCGCATCGCCCACCTGCGACGCAAACCCGCCTAGGCCAGAGCCCAGAATCACGCCGAGCTCCGGCGTCACGCCGCTGCGCAGGCGAACCAAGTCCGCCGCCTCTTGCGCCCTGCTGTAGAGATCGCTCATTCCCCGCTCCCGCACTCGTTTCCCCCAGTGTAACGGGTGCGCGCCTCTACTCCTCAGCCTCGTCCTGCATCGGCCGCTTCGCCGCCGCCAGCACCTTCTCCGCCAGCGCCTGCGGCACCACGTCGTAGTGGCTCATCTCCGCGCGAAAGCTCCCGCGCCCCTGCGTCATCGAGGTCAAGGCAGTGGCGTAGCTCAGAATCTCCGCCATCGGAACCTCGGCGCGCAGGATCGTCCCTGCCCCGCCGCCCTCCATGCCCTGCACCCGTCCGCGCCGCCCCGTCAGGTCGCCGATCAGCGTGCCCGCAAACTCATCCGGCGCCTCAATCTCCATCCGCATCACCGGCTCCAGCAGCGCCGGTTTGGCCTGCTCCATGCATCTGCGGAACGCCAGCCGCGCCGCCAGCTTGAACGCCATCTCGCTCGAATCGACCTCATGGTAGCTGCCGTCGAAGACCGTGACCTTAATATCGACCACCGGATACCCCGCGAGAAACCCGCGCGCCGCCGATTCGCGCACCCCCTTCTCCACCGCCGGGACATACTGCCGCGGGATCGCCCCGCCGAATATCTCGTTTCCAAACACCACGCCACTGCCCCGCGGCAGTGGCTCAATGCGCAGCTTGCAGTCACCGAACTGCCCGTGCCCGCCGGTCTGCTTCTTGTGTCGGCCCTCACCCTCGGCGCGCGCGCGCACCGTCTCGCGATAGGGAATCTTCGGCTCGTGCAGCACCACATTGGTGTGGTAACGCCGCTTCAGCCTGGAGACCAGCGCCTCAATATGAGGCTGCCCCGCGCCCGCCACCAGAAACTCATTGGTCTGCGGGTCGCGATAGAACCGCACCATGGGATCGTCCTCCATCAGCTTCTGCAGCGCGGGCGCCAGCTTGTCCTCGTCGCCGCGGCTCTTCGGCTCGATCGCGTAGGTCATCGCCGGTTCAGGCATTGGCACCGGCTCCAGCAGCAGCTCATGCGCCTTGTCGCCCAGCGTGTCGCAGGTCAGGGTCGTGCGCAGCTTCAACGCCGCGCCCAGGTCGCCCGCATGGAGCTCCTGCACCTCAATCGCCTTGCGTCCCTGCATCACGTAAAGGTGCGTCAGGCACTCCGGCTCCTGGCGCGAGTAGTTCTCCACCGTCGCGCCGGTCTTCATCATGCCGCTCACGACTTTGAGGAAAGTGACCTTGCCTGCGAACGGGTCGGTCATCGTCTTATACGCGTACAGCGCCAGCGGCTCCTTGTCATCCACGCGTCGCATCACAATCTCTTCCTGCTCCGCATGGTGGCCGTTGCTGCCGTTGGCCATCGCCATCTGCACTCTGCCTCGCGCAGCCACCGGCTCGCGCTCCGTCGGCGCGGGCGCATAGATCTTCAAAAAATCCAGCAGATGGTCCGTGCCAACGTTCCTCAGCCCGCTCACGTAAAGCACGGGAAATATCCTGTCCTCGCGGATCGCCTCATGCAGCGCGGTAATCAGGTGCGGCTCGGGGATCGTTCCCTCGCGAAAGAACTCCTCCAGCAGCTCGTCCTTGCCTTCGGCCACCAACTCCACCAGCGCCTCGTGCGCAGCCTTCGCGTCGGCCTGCACCGCGTCGGGGACCTTCGCCACCTCGCCGCGCCCATCGCCATCCGGCTTGTACAGGTACGCCTTCATCGTCACCAGATCGACCACCCCGTGGAACCCGTGCTGGTCCACAATCGGCATCTGCACCGGCACCACCTGGCGGCCCCACTTCTCCTGCAGCAGCTCGATCATGCGCTGCCGCCCCAGCCTGCTGTCGGCCTTGGGATGGTCCACCTGGTTGATCGCCAGCACGCGCGGAAGGTTCACCTCGGCCGCATACTTCCACACACGGTCGGTCACTGACTCCGCGCCGGTCTGCGCATTCACCACCACCAGCGCCACCTCCGCCGGCAGCATCGCCGCGCGCGTCTCATGCAGAAACATATGGAATCCCGGCGTGTCGATCAGGTTGATCTTCACCCCGCTCCACTCCACAAACGCGACCGCATTGGCCATGGTCGTCCGCCGCGCCACATCCTCCTCGTCGTAGGCCGTCACCGCCGAACCGTCTTCCACGCGCCCCATCGCCGGCGTCATCTTCGCTGCATACAGCAGCGCCGCAATCAGCGTCGTCTTCCCGCTGTGCGCATGGCCGGCCACTGCCACGTTGCGGATGTCGCGCCCGGGATAGTTCTTCATGGCGAGCCCCTCCTGCGTCTAGTCGAAGAGCGGCACCCGTCACACGCAGAATCAGCCCAGCGTTCAGAGCGCAAGGCAACCCGCTCCCCGAGAAACCGGAATCCTACCACAAACCCAAACCGTACCTCTGTGCTGCGGCGCAGCCCGCACCCGCCCTTGCGGCTGGCTTCCTTTCCCCCGACGTCATTCTGGAGCGATGCTCGAGAATCTTCGCATTGGCATTTGCACCCAGCGTGCGACCCGCTACCGCAAACCCCGACCCGCTATAATAGAGACAGTTCTTTGAGTCGCCACAGCAAGTCATTGCCAGCGCCACAGCAAGTCATTGCCAGCACCCACATGGGGGCGTCACGGCTTCGACGGGATTGCTTGCGGCAGAGAGGCATGCCGGGGTGGGTACACCCGTAATCGCGCCCAAAACCATAAGTGCCAACAACACCATGGCTCTTGCTGCTTAATTTAATTTAAGTAGCCGATCGCTCAGGCTTCGCCTACGGGCCTGTACCGATCGTCGCACAGTAGGCTGGTCTTCCCTGCTCCGTCTGAGCGGGTCGGACGAGACTGATCAGACTGGTCACCGCCGCGTCTTCGCCCGTTCTAAGCGTCGGTGACGAGACAAAGACGAACGCGGAAAAGCATGAATGCTCTCTGTTGACGGTAGTTTCGGACGCGGGTTCGACTCCCGCCGCCTCCACCATCTTTTTCCCACTTAAGTCATCCAATCCTCTGAGATTTTGAGGAACTCCCTCGCCGCGCTCGGGGCCTTCCTTACCAGCACTCAAGGTTGAAGCCGCGCGCCGGCAGCGTGTGCTTCTCTAACCGCAATGTCCAACCAATACTTTGGTATGGATCGATACGTTCGTCCAATGGATTCGTCGTCCCGCTTCGGGCCTAATCAATCTGCCGCTGTGATCGGAGGAAGTATGAGCACTGTATCGAATTCGCAGTCGTCAACGGGTGTACAAGTCGGTCAGAAGAGCTACGAGATGCCCCCTCGGGAAGGAATCAGCGTCGCGCACTTTCTCACCGTCGCCGACCTCGAGCGATCGGCCCACTACTACGAAAAGGTCTTCGGCGCTCGCATTCTCAGCATGGGAGACGGCAACGCGCCTCCGTACCTTCAGCTGGCGAATATCTGGATGATTCTGAACGTGGGCGGCGGCCCGACTCCGGATAAGCCGACCGTATCGCTCAGCGTCCCCGACCCAAATCACATCAGCAGCTTCATGAACTTCCGGGTCGCGGATATCCAGGCTTGCTATGAGCTATGGAAGAGCCGAGGGGCCGAATTCATCACGCCGCCGATTCCCAAGTACGGCGAGATTCGCTGCTACATCCGCGATCCCGACGGCTACATCATCGAAGTCGGACAGAGCACCGACCTCACCTACGGCTGACCCTCGGCCCGGATCGGGATTCGGATTGCGGATGTCACCTATAGGCCTTCCGGCCTGCAGTGTCGAGTTAGTGCTTTGGTCTGACCAGGAGATAAAAAATGAAGCTCTCGCAAATGTACCGAACCGCTTTGATCGCAACCATCATGCTGGTCCTGTCGTCCGGGAGAGGATTCGCTCAGGCCAGCTCCCCGCGAGGGGTCAAGAACATTGTCCTGGTTCACGGCGCCTGGGCGGATGGATCATGCTGGTCCAAAGTGATTGCGCTCCTCCAGGCAAAGGGTTTTCATGTGGTCGCTGTGCAGAATCCTTTGACCTCGCTGCCTGACGATGTAGCGGCGACGAAGCGCATCATCGCGTTGCAGGACGGGCCGGTAATACTAGTCGGCCATTCCTACGCCGGTGTGGTCATTACCGAAGCGGGGAATGACCCAAAGGTTGTCGGGTTGGTCTACGTGGCGGCGTTCGCGCCTGCAGAAGGTGAATCCATCAATACCGTCAGCAAGCCGTACCCGCCTGCTCCGCTGGACGCCGAGCTCCGGCCCGACGCTCAAGGTTTTCTAACGGCGACTCCAAGAGGAATTGCCGAGGACATGGCGCAGGATCTCCCGCCCCTGGAGCAGCAGACACTCACTGCGACACAGGGTCAAACGGCCGCAGCTGCCTTGGGAGGGACGGTCACGACAGCTGCGTGGAGGAGCAAGCCTTCATGGGCGCTGATCGCGGGCAACGACCGGGCGATTCCGCCGCAGCTCGAGAAAGACGAAGCAGCGGCCATAAAGGCAACTGCAATCACCGTGCCGGCCAATCATCTGGCCATGATGTCTCATCCGCGAGAAGTGGCCGAGGTGATCGAGCAAGCGGCAGCCAAAGCCAATGCAACAGGGAAATGAAGGCATGCCCAAGAGAGCAGTACGCGCCGTAGGATCGCAGGAAAAGGGACTCCTTCGTGTCGCGCGCGAGCGGGGAGTCACACTCTTGTGATCAGTCGCTCGCTCTGACATCGAAGGGAGTGCCCAATGGACTGCATAAATGGACGGAAAGAGACGGCGCCCGCGGCCCCGCTTGTCGCATCGAACACGCTTGGTGTGAACGTCTTTACCGCCCCGGGAAAGGCGATGGTCGGGGAGCGGCCAAAGCCCTTCGGCGAAGCGCTCGGCTTTGACCCCATCACCTCGACTTTAATCTTCGGCGAGTACGACGCGGTCCTGGTGGACGCAATGGGGACGGTGGCTGAGGCCGAGGCCCTCGCCGATTGGGTTGCGCTGCACAACCGCAATCTGGAGACCATCTACATAACTCATGCCCATTTCGACCACTTCTACGGTCTCAGCATTCTGCTCGACCGCTTCCCCAGCGCTCGGGCGATCGCAACGTCCAAGGCGGTGGAAGCCATGCAGGCATCGTTCACTCCCGCGGTGGAGCGGCTGGCCCGCAGCATGTTTCCTGGGCGGGTGCCCACCAGGTTGATTTCTCCTCAGCCCTATGAACACGAGACGTTCACTCTCGAAGGCCAGGAACTGCGAATCATCGAGCAGGGCCGCACCGATAGTCCCGATTCCACGTCTCTCTACGTTCCATCGATCGGCCTGGTCGTCGCCGGCGACGTCGTGTACAACCAATGCCGCGTGTACGTCGGCGACACCACGCCGGAGAGCCGAAAGAATTGGATCGCGGCGCTGGACCGGTTAGCCGCGCTCAACCCGTCAATGGTCGTCGCCGGTCACAAGAAGCCTGGCGCGCCCGACTCTCCCTCCACCATCCAGGAAACCAAGCGTTACCTGCAGGACTTCGACCGGTTGCAGAAAACGGCGGCGTCCGACCAGGAGCTCTTCGACCAGATGACGGAGCTTTACCCGCATTGGGTAGCCAATCAGTCCTGGTTGATGTTCGGTTTCCCGGGGGCATAGCCACATCAACCGCGGATGCAATCAATCAACGCTGTGGCGTAAAAGCAAACAACAGGAAAGGTCGACGATGTCACACCATTACTCCGGTCCTAATATTGGATTCCCGCGCGGGGACGCCCGCCTCGACTTGACCGATCTGTATGCCTTTCCCAAGCCAGGAGACCCTAGCAAGTCGATCCTTATCATGAACGTTCATCCGTCCGTCGGCCTCAATCCGACTGGACCTACTACTTCCGAGCCGTTCGCGCCCGAGGCCCGGTACGAACTCAAGATCGATACCGACGGCGATGTCGTCGCCGATATTAGTTATGAGGTGCGCTTCGCGCCGGTTGAAGGCGACGAACAGACCGCGACACTGCGCCGCGTTGAGGGCGCACGGGCCGCCGCAGGCACGGGCGGGAAGGTTATCGTCGAGGGAGTGCCGGTCTCGACAGGGCGCGAGGCACATGGGACGCAGGCCGACGACCACCGGTTCTTTGCCGGTTGGCGCAGCGATCCCTTTTTCTTCGACGTACTGGGCACGCTCAACAAATTTCAGTTCACGAGTGGGGATTTTTTCGCAGACAAGGATACTTGCAGCATCGTGCTGGAAGTGCCCAACTCTCTTCTTGGGCCGAAAGAGATTGGCCTGTGGGCTCGCACATTGATTCCAGCGGGCAGCGCGAGTGGGGGCTGGATCCAAGCGGATCGCGGGGCGAGGCCCAACCAAACTCCCTTTCTTTCCGGCGAGCAGAACGACGCTTACCTCGCCGGGGAGCCAGCGGACGATGCACGTTTCGTTCCCGTCTTCGCCCACGCTCTGGAACACACAGGCGGGTATTCATCGGAAGAAGCAATGCGGGCGGCTGGCAAACTGTTGCCGGACCTCTTGCGCTACGACCCGAAACGTCCGGCGTCCTACCCGGACAACGGCCGCGGACTCAACGACGACGTTTCCGATCTCTTCCTCGCCATTCTCACCAATGGGAAGGTGACAGGAGATAATGTTGGACCTCACGACGATTTTCTCGATGAGTTTCCCTACCTCGGCCCACCGCACATTATCCGAAGCAAATAAATGGGACGTCCAGGATTGTTGAAAAGCCATTATTTAGAGTGAGCGCCGTATCAGGAATGGGGTTGTCCAATGAGCGTGCAAGTCGAACAGAAGAGCTACGAGATGCCCCCGCGCGACGGGTTCACCGTCACGCATTTCATTACCGTCGCCGATATCGAGCGATCGGCCCGCTTCTACGGGAAAGTCTTCGGCGGCCGCATTCTCAGCCTCGGCGACAGCAAGGGCGCGTCCGGGCACATACTGATCGCGAATACGTGGCTGATTGTCAATGTCGGGGGAGGGCCCACCCCGGACAAGCCGACCGTAACACTCAGCGTCCCCGACCCGAATCACCTCAACAGCTTTATAAATCTCCGCGTCGCGGATATTCGAGCGTGCTATCAGCTATGGAAAAGTCGAGGGGCCGAGTTCATCACGCCACCGATACCCAAGTACGGCGAGATACGCTGCTACATCCGCGATCCTGACGGCTACATCATCGAAGTCGGACAGCGCACCGACCTCACCTACGGTTAACGAAGGACAACTGAATCTTGGTGAATTAGCCTTTGCGTGGCCGGTCCGCCGCAGACGGTGATTAATCGGCGTAGAGTGTTTGTACCCCCGTCGCATGGCATCCCGCATCGGGAGAGTTCCCTATTTTGTCTAAGTCCCTTCGTCTTGGTGAATTCGTCGCCACGCTTGCCTTGGCGCAGGACAACGCGTTTGGCCAGCCGCTGGAGTCGCAACTCCGCTCCTGCTTGCTCGCGACCTGGATCTGCGAGGCTGCGGGATTCGACACGGAGGTCCGCGACACGGTGTATTGGGTCGCGCTGCTGCGGTACATAGGCTGCACCGGCCACGCCCACGAAGTTGCCACCGTCTTCGGCGACGAGATCGCCATCCGCGCCGCGACGCTGGTACACGACGCGGCGAGTCCCACCGAAGTGATGCGTGACGTTGTCGCGTTTGCCACCGCGGGGCGCTCCAAGGAAGAGGCGGAGCAGATTGCGCGCATGATCCAGCAGACCGCCCACGATTGGGCCATCAACAACTTCGCGTCCGGCTGCGAGGTCGCCAACATGCTGGTGCAGCGTCTGGCGCTGGGCAGCGACGTTCGCGAAGCGCTGCGCTTCACCTTCGAGCGCTGGAACGGCAACGGCTTTCCCACCGGCGCGAAAGGATTGGCGATTCCGCTGGCCATGCGTGTGGTCCACTTGAGTCACGACATGGAGGCGATCGGCCGGCTCTTCTCGCCCGCCAAGGCCATCGAAGCCGCCCTCGACCGCCGCGACCGCACCTACGACCCGACGCTCGCGGACATCTTCATCGCCAGCAGCCCCGCTTGGTTCGACCGCCTCGCCACCATTGAGCCCTGGGACGCCGTGCTCGAGCTTGAGCCGAAGCCGCGGCAGATATTGGACGGGGCCGCGCTCGACAACGCCCTTACGGTAGCCGCGGATTTCATTGACCTCAAATCGCCCTACATGGCTGGACACAGCCGCCGATGCGCGCAGCTCAGCGCCGACGCCGCCCGGCTGCTCGGCTGCGCCGACGATGCCATCACCAGGCTCCGCAGGGCCGCGCTGGTGCACGACTTCGGCACCACCGGCGTGTCGAACTCCATCCTGGATAAGCGTGGCCCGCTCACTCGCGCGGAGTTCGATCGCGTCGAACGTCACCCGATGCTCACCGAGCAGATGCTGCGCCGCTCCGCGGCCCTGCAGACATTGAACCCCATCGCGTCGTCGCACCACGAGAAGTGCGACGGGTCCGGCTACCACAAGCGAGTGCGCGCCGACACTGCGAATCCCGGAGCGTGCGTGCTGGCCGCAGCGGAGATCTACGTCGGACTGACAACCGAGCGGGCCGACCGTGCGCCATTTTCCCCTGAGGATGCCGCATCCGAGCTGCGCCGGCTCGCCCAGCGAGGCGCCCTCGATCAGCGCGCGACCCACGCCGTGCTTGCGGCTGCCGGCCACGGCACGCCGAAAACGCTCGAGCCCAGCCGGCCGCAAAATCCGGGCGGGCTCTCCCATCGCGAAGTCGATGTGCTGCGCCTCGCGGCCAGAGGACTTACGACCCAGCAGATCGCCGACCGGCTCTACATCTCGCCCAAGACCGCCGATCACCACATTCAACATATCTATAACAAGATCGACGTATCGACTCGAGCCGCCGCGGCCCTTTGGGCCATGCAAAACGCCATCGTTCAGTAACCGCCCAGGCGTTCAATCGATTCCAACCGCCGAACTTGACGGGAATGAGCGCCCTTCATCGCGCGCCGTTCGCTTTCCAACCAGGGACGAACGGCTGCTTGGCCGCCACCTGAATTCTGCCGTCAGCGGCGAAGTCCACTTTTACGATGGCAGGCTTCTCGCGGAAGGGCGCCTGGCTGTCGTTGCCGAAGAAGCTGGACCACCAGCCGCCGCTGTGGTCCTGGAAGAAACCGGTTCCGCCGCCGCAGGGCACGGGTTCATGTCGCGCGTGATAGGGCCCATAGATGCTGTCGGAGATCGCGGTGCAGGAGGAGTAACGGCCTTCATACTCATCGGCTGCGCCAAGATAGTAGCGTCCGTTGGCTTTGAAGAGGATGGCGCCCTCCGTGCCGAGGTCGTTCATGCCGCGCCCTTCGCAGCGCGCAGCGTGGTGCTTCGGCGTGTGGTCGGGGTCGGCGAGAACGACAGGGCGGAATTCCTCGGCGAGGTCGGAGAGGTCGTCTCTGAGGCGGGCAATCTTGGTAGCGGAGGCAAAAGTGAAATATACCTTGCCGTCGTCGTCCTCAAAGAGAGTGGGGTCGATGCCGTCGACGATGGGCTTATCGGGCGAGAAGGCGTGGACGTAGGGGCCGGTGGCCCTGCCCGAGGTGCTCTTGAGGATCGAGATGCCGGTCGGCGCGATAGAGAGGCAGATGTAGTAGTTGCCGCGCAGGTAGTGGATCTCCGGCGCCCAGATGGCGCGGCACGGCTTATCGTGAAGCGGCCGCCAGGACTTCTCCCAGGTGCCTCCCTTGTCGAGGTCCCACACCAGACCAAGGTACTTCCATTTGACCAGATCGTGGGAGCTCCAGAGCTCGACGCCCTTGTTGTAAGCCCAGATGTTTTCCCCCGTCGACCCGGTCATATAGTAGTTGCCGTCGCCGCCCCGGCAAACGATAGTATCGCGCACCTGCACGTCGATCAGCGGTGCGATGTCGGGGAGGATGCCGGAGCTGACGGCAGAGCCCGTAGCGTAGCTGGCATCCCAGGGAAGCGTGGCAAACGGATAGGAGTGGTCGCCACTGTAGGCGACGCCAGAGCTGCCTGAGCGCCACCCGCCGTGCTTGCTTGCCGCCGTGACCGGATATCCTGCTCCGCTGAGCCCGGTGTAGTCGTATGGATTCCGTCCATCTTGCGGCATCGGTGTGCCGGCGGGGACGCCGCGCATTCCACCGGGAGGGTCCGGCATAACAGCCTGCGAGCGAAGTGGCGCTCGAAGCAGCAGCCCACCGCTCAACAGACTTGCGTCCGCGAGAAGGTCTCGTCGCGTGAGTATCTTTGCCATCGGATTCTGGAGATTCATCGGGCCTTCCACCCTCGCACCCATCGTAGCCCACTGGATCGGGGAGCCAGCAATGGCGAATCTTAGGGAGGTCGCCTACTCCAGGCTCGCCCTGCTCGGCGGAGGAGCGACTTGCCGCGCGAGAGTCACCCCGCAATGTGATAGATTTGCGGCACCGGAACTCAATCCTCCATGTCAAGAAGTCTGGGAGCAACCGCATGGCGCTCACCATCACCGGCTTGTCCAAGACCTATCCAAACGGCGTCAAGGCGCTCAAGAACCTTTCGCTCACCATCGGCAACAACATGTTCGGCCTGCTCGGGCCCAACGGCGCGGGCAAGAGCTCTCTGATGCGCACCGTCGCCACACTGCAGGACCCCGACTCGGGCGCCATCACGCTCGACGGCATCAACGTCCTTACCCAGAAGGACGAGGTGCGCAAGATCCTCGGCTATCTGCCTCAGGAGTTCGGCGTATATCCCAAAATGTCCGCAATCGACATGCTCAACCACCTGGCCATCCTCAAGGGCGTCACCGCCGCGGGCGAGCGCAAGGAGATGGTCGAGGCTCTCTTGCAACAGACCAACCTCTGGGACGCCCGCAAGAAGGCGCTTTCCACCTACTCCGGCGGCATGAAACAGCGCTTCGGCATCGCCCAGGCCCTGCTCGCCAACCCCAAGCTCATCATCGTCGACGAGCCCACCGCCGGCCTCGATCCCGCCGAGCGCAACCGCTTCCTCAACCTGCTCTCCTCCATCGGCCGCGATGTTACTGTCATCCTCTCCACCCACATCGTCGACGACGTTCGCGAACTCTGCTCCCGCATGGCCATCATCGCTGCCGGCGAGGTGCTGCTCGAAGGCGCGCCGCACGACGCCGTCGCCGCGCTCGACGGCCAGATATGGTCCCTCGTGGTTGCCACCGACGACGAACTCCGCGAACTCGAATCTGCGCTCCACATCGTCAGCACTCATCTGGTCGGCGGACAACACGAGATCCGCGTCTTCGCGGCATCTCCTCCGGGAGATCGCTTCCATGCCGTCCCCTCCAGCCTCGAAGATGTCTACTTCCTCAATCTCGCCCGCCACGCAAAGAACTAAACGCGCGCCGTCAAGGACACTGCCATGGCCATGTTCTGGGAGTTCTTCTCCTTCGAAATTCGCTTCCGGCTCAAGAGCATCTCGACCTACATGTACTTCCTGCTCTGGTTCGCCTTCTCCTTCTTCTGCGTCGCTTCGGAGAGCTTCGGCCCGGTCGGCTCATCCAACGGCAAGGTCCTGCTCAACGGCCCGTTCGCCAACTCAATCGACGACTTCTTCTCATGCCTCTTCGGCATTATCGTCATCGCGGCCATCTTCGGAACATCGATCCTGCGCGACTTTCAGCGCGACACCTACCAGCTCCTCTTTACCAAGCCCATCTCAAAGTTCGCCTACCTCGGCGGCCGCTGGGCCGGCTCATTCGTCACCACGGTCTTCGCCTTCAGCGGCATGATCTTCGGGACATGGATCGGCACCTTCGCTCCCTGGACCGACCACACGCGAATCGCCCCCAACCACCTCTGGTGGTATCTGCAACCGTTCTTGTCCATTACCGTTGTCCAAATATTTTTCGCCGGCTCGCTCTTCTTTGCCGTTGCCGCGCTCACCCGCAAGATATTCATCGTCTATCTGCAGGGCGTCGCCCTCTTCATGCTCTACCTCATCGGCATCACCGTCTTTTCCGCCACGCGCTCGCTCGAACACTTCTGGTCCGGCATCCTCGATCCCGTCGGCCTCCAGCTCTTCGACGACATCACCCGTTACTGGACCGTCGTCGAGAAAAACACCCTCCTTCTTCCCTGGGACTTCTCCGGCTACTCGCCCGGCGTCTTCCTCTTCAACCGCCTCCTCTGGATCGCCGTCGGCTTCGCGTCGCTGGCCTCCGCGGGGTGGTTCTTCCCGATGTCCGTCGAGGCCCTGACTGCCCGGGCCCAGGGCCGTCGCGCGGCCCGCTCCCGCCTCCAGGAGGCCGAGGAGGCCCGCCCTGTCCGCTCGCTTGTTGCCGCCCGACTGCCGCGCGTGCACCAGGTGTTCGGCCCCCGGACTACGCTCACGCAGTACCTCTCACTCTCCGGTCTGCGCATTCGCACCATTCTCCGCGAAATTCCCTTCTGGGCCATCGTCGGGTTGCTCACCGTCTTCGCCGTCAACAACGGCTACTACGCAGGCCACTTCGGCGACGAAAACGTCTGGCCCGTCACCTACCTTATGCTCCAGTCCGTCGAAGGCGGCGCGATGCTCTTCTTCTACATCGTTGCCACGCTCTATGCCGCCGAGCTCGTCTGGCGCGAGCGCGACAACCGCTTCGACGGCATCCACGACGCTCTGCCCATACACGAGGCCACCGACTGGCTCTCCAAGCTCACCGCCATCGCCTTTGTCGAGCTCGCGCTCCTTACCCTCACCATGCTTGCCGGCATCCTGATGCAGACCATCGCCGGATACCACCACTACGAGCTTCTGGAGTATTTCAAGGAGCTCTACGTCGTCACCTTCCCCCAGGTGCTTGGCTTCGCCATCCTCGCCATGTTCGTCCAGACCGCGGTCCCGAACAAGTTCGTCGGGCATGGCATTGTCATCGGAATCTTCGTCCTAACGCCCATCCTCTTCAGCTTCGGCTGGGAGAACACCCTCTATCTTCCCGGCGCCATCCCGCCCTATACCTACTCGGACATGAACGGCTACGGCCACTTCGTCCCCGCGCTCTTCTGGTCCATCACCTATTGGAGCGCGGTCTTCTGTCTCCTCGGCGTCATCTCCATCGCCTATACCCGCCGCGGCGCGGAGGAGTCCCTCGCCGCGCGCACTCGCCTCGCCCTTCGCCAGGCGCCGCGTCTCATCCCGGCCGCCGCGCTCTTCCTGCTCATCGCGATCGGCTCCGGTGCATGGTACTTCTTAAACGCCCACGTCCTCAACGAGTACCTCAACGCCAAGGCGCGCCGCGATATCCAAACCGCCTATGAGCGCGACTTCAAGAAGTACGAAAACCTTCCCCAGCCCAAGGTCACCGCGGTCGACGCCACCGTCAACATCTACCCGGACCGCCGCTCCTTTGACGGCGCCCTCCGCATGACGCTGCAGAACAAGTCCAGCGTGCCCATCCCGCAGATCCACATCACCGACGAGCAGCAGTCCGTCACCAACCTGCAGTTCGATCGTCCATTCCACCTCGTCAGCCGCTCCCCGCGCGACCTCTACTCCATCTACGCTTTCGACCAGCCGCTCGCCCCCGGCGAGTTCGTCACTCTCACCTGCAACATCGGCCACCAGACCCGCGGCTTTCGCGATGGCAACGAGCCCGCCGAATTCGCCTACAACGGCACCTTCTTCGACTCCGGCTATACCCCCTACATCGGCTATAACAGTGGTTTCGAACTCGACGACCCGCGCCGCCGCCGCGAAGAGCACCTGCCCCCGCTCGAGGAGATGGCCCACCGCGGCGACCCCGACCACTCGCTCGACAACATCTTCCCTCGCGATTCCGACTGGATCACCTACCACACCGTCGTCAGCACCATCCCCGGCCAGATCGCCATCGCCCCCGGCTATCTCCAGCGCGAATGGCAGAAGGACGGCCGCCGCTTCTTCGAGTACAGCATGGGTTCCACCCACATCCTCGACTTCTACGCCTACCTCTCCGCGCGCTACTCCGTGCGCAAGGAGGTCTACAACGGCCCCGGCGGCCCGGTCAACCTCGAGGTCTACTACTACCCCACCCACACCTACGATATCGACGACATGCTCGCCTCCTCCAAGGCCGGCCTCGACCTCTACCAGCGCATCTACAGTCCCTACCAGTTCACCCAGTACCGCATCATGGAGTTCCCCCGCTACCGCGGGTTCGCCCAGTCCTTCCCCAACACCGTCCCCTACTCCGAAGGCATCGGCTTCATCGGCCGCATGTTGAAGCCCACCGACGTCGACCTTACGTACTTCGTAACCGCCCACGAGTTGGGCCATCAGTGGTGGGCGCACCAACTCATCGGCGCCGACGTCGAAGGCTCCAACATGATGTCCGAGACCCTCGCCCAGTACTCCGCCTACATCGTCATGGAACACAAGTACGGCAAGGACTACATGCACCGGGTGCTTCGCCACTTCCTCGACCGCTATCTGCGCGGCCGCGGCGGCGAGACCCGCCACGAGCCGCCCCTCGCCCTCGTCCAGCGCGAGCCCTACGTCTGGTACGAAAAAGGCGGCCAGATCATGTACACCCTCGCCGACTACATCGGAGAAGACAGAGTCGACCTCGCCCTGCACAATTTCCTCATGCAGTACCGCTACGCCAACGCCAACAATCAGGTCGATGCCGTCGATAGCGCGCACGGGGCTGGCGCCATGGACCATCCCTATCCCGACACTCGCATGTTGGTCGACGCTCTCCGCGCCCAGACCCCGCCCGAGCTCCAGTACCTCATCGACGACGGCTTCAATCGCATCGTCCTCTACGACAACAAGACCATCTCCGCGACCTCCGAAAAGACCCCCGACGGCAAGTACAAGGTCACCCTCGTCGTTCAGGCCCGCAAAGTCCAGGCTGACGGCAACGGCGTCGAGTCTCCCATGCCCATGAACGATTACATCGACATCGGCGTCTTCACCGGCAAGAAAGACGAAGAGAAACCTCTGTATATGAAGAAGGAACAATTCACTGAAGGCGCCCGCACATTCACCATCGTCGTCGACCAGCAACCCACCCGCGCCGGCATCGACCCCTACAACAAACTCATTGACCGCATCGCCGACGACAACATGATCGACATCACGAGAAAGTGAAAGTCTGATGCGTTGTCCCCGCGTCTCGTTGGGGCGACGGGCTATTCGCCAGTGATGACCTTCACCACCGCGGGCACAGACCCAATGGCCGAACATTCGAGCCCGGGCCCATGCTCCGCTGCACACGCGCGTTAGGCACTTATTTCAGCGTAAGCTGATTACAAACAAGCGACGGGGAGGGGACCGTGGAGAGGCGAGAGTTCGTCAAGTCGGCGTTGGTGGTGGCGGGGATGGCTTCTAAGGCAGCCTCCGCTGCGGAGCCGGATGGAAAGGGGCTGGCAGAGGCACAGCAGTTCTACCAACTGCGAACGTACACACTCCGCACAGGCCCACAACTCGCGTTGACGCAAGGCTATTTCGAGAGGGCGCTGATTCCCGCGCTGAATCGCTTGCAAATGGCGCCGGTGGGTGCGTTCAAGCTGGACGTTGGGCCGGAAGCGCCAACGTATTACGTTCTGATCCCGGCGACGTCCGTGGAGGCTCTGGTTGGGCTCGATGCGCATCTGGGGAGCGACACGGAGTACATCAAGGCCGCCTCTGGATTCAGGGATGCGCCGGCCCAGGCGCCAGCGTTCGTCAGGTCGGAAAGGTCGTTGCTGTCGGCCTTTGCTGGCTGGCCCAAGTTGGTGGCGCCGAGAAAGGAGAAGCGGATCTTCCAGCTTCGCACCTATGAGAGCCCCAGCCAGGATGCACACGTGCGCAAAGTCCAGATGTTCAACGAAGCGGAGATCGCAATCTTTACGCGTACGGGCCTGCGGGCTGTGTTCTTTGGCGACACGCTGATCGGCACGCGGATGCCATGCCTGACGTATATGCTGACCTTCGCAGACATCGCGGAGCTCACCGAGAAGTGGGCAGCCTTCTCCGCGGATCCGGCATGGAAAGAGCTGTCTCGCCGGCCGGGCAACACAGATGCAGAGATCGTGTGCAACATCTCCAATCTCTATCTCAGTCCACTGAGCTGCTCGCAGATTTAGGGTCGGGTAACCGACTGCCGGCTTCTCCGCCAGAGACCCGCATTGCCACAGGCGTCCTGGTTACTCACCAAAATAAATTCCACAAATTTTCTCTTTTCAGGCTCGCCGAAACAGGGTAGGCTTTATCGATACTTTGCAATTTTTGATTGCGCGCCAACAGAGGAAGCTCCCTCGACACGCCGCAGATTTGACTGATTGACCTCGGTCCTGATGCCCATGTTAATCCCGGGCTGGGAACATGGGCTCGACAAGCGATTATCGAGGCCTGACCACCTCCATAGAGAAAGCCATAGCACACTTCGCGGGCGATTGAGCTCGGGGAGATCGAGCATGAGCAGTTGACGGAACCCAGTCCGGGAGGGACAGATATGCGAAAGAATCTCGTGTTGTTCGCGGTGGCCGGTTTGTGTCTGAGTGCAGTATCTGCAAGAGCCCAGCAAACACTGGGTTCTCTCAATGGCGCGATTCTCGACGCTTCCGGCGCAGCCGTCTCCGGCGCCACAGTGACCGCCACCGATGCCGACATCAACGTAACCCGATCGGCGAAGACACAGGGAGACGGCTTCTTTCAGATCTTCAATCTTCCCATCGGCACATACACAGTCAAGGCGGAACATGCCGGCTTTGACACCACTGAGGAGACCGGGATTGCCGTGCAGGAGGCGCGCGCGACCACAGTGAACATCAGATTGAAGGTCGGTCAGGTATCCACCTCAGTCGAGGTAACCGCCAACCCCCTGCTCAACGCAACGGACGCCACCAACGGCTACACATTGGATTCCGCTCAGATCGCGCTGACTCCTCTCGCCACCGGCAGCTTTACCCAGCTTGCTGTGCTTTCACCGGGAGTCAACGCCGAGCTATTGAGCGGACTCGATTCCAATGCCGGCCTGGGCAACCAACCTATCTGGGCGAACGGCCAGCGCGACACATCGAACACCTTCCAGGTGAACGGTGTGGATGTAACCAATCTCTTCAACGGCAAGAGTTCCAGCGGTTCGACCTCGCAGCGATATAACTTCAACATCGGCGCCGGCAGTACGTCCGCCGCCTCCACCGCGGGTGGTGGCACCACCGGCGGCGCGAATCCAACCGGAACTTCAGTCTACGGCTCCAACGGCAACAGTCTGCCTTCGCCGCCGCCGGAGGACATCCAGGAGCTACGCGTCAACACCTCCATGTACGACGCGCAGCAGGGCGCGACCAGCGGGGCGCAGATCGATGTGAACACCCTCAGCGGCACCAACGCATTCCATGGCCAAATATATGGGAGCTTTGCCAACAATGCCATCAATGCCGATCCGTTCTTCTTCAAGCAGCAGTATCTGCTGGCCACACAGGGGGTAGGCTCTTTCCCACAGGCGCTGGCCAATCCGGCGCTTCACCGCTGGACCACTGGCGCAACGCTGGGCGGCGCGGTCGTCAAGGACAAGCTGTTCTTCTTCGTGGCCTACCAGCATCTCGGTCTCTCCGATGAGTCTACGGGCGTATCCCAGATGACGGTTCCCTCCGGACTTACCAACGACCGTTCGATGGCCGGGTTGATCGCGGCGGCGACGAGTTGGAACGGCGGAACCGCTGTCTCCGGCTTGGGAAGCTCGAAGCCAATCACCGCGGTCCCCTTTGCCTTAATGAATGCAACCCTGCCCAGTACCGATCCAAGCTGCCAGGGCCTCAACGCCAATCCCTGCTATATGATCCCATCGTCTCAAACGCCTTCGCAGACCTACCAATACGGCGTCCCCAACGTGACTCTGATTGGCAACTCGATCATGGCATCGGAACAGGCCAACGCCTCGCTGGATTATCAGGCAACAACGACCGACCGGGTGTCGTTCAAGTACTACTACCAGAATGACCCTGTCACCAAGCCGTTTGCGTTCGCGCAGACAGGCGGCTTTCCCGTAACGCAGGAGAACGGCGCGCAGGTTGGAGCGCTCGACAATACCATCTTGATCGGTTCACGGTTCAACTGGGAGCAGCGGCTGGGCTACGCTCGCATGTACTCCTACAGCTACTATCAGCAGACGGTAAATCCCGACGCGAGCCTCGGATCGAGCTTCGGTATGTATTCGACGGCAACCAATCCTACAAACGATTACCTGCAGGGAGAGCTTGCCGGTTTGACCTTGTCGGAGTTCGCGACCAACGCTACCAGCTCACCGGCGCTCAAGGTCGGGCCGGACAGCGCGTTCGCCAACACAGGGTTTTTCCAGAACCGCCTGAATCCTTCCACCAATGTGATCTTCACTCTGGGCAAGCATACGATCGTTGCCGGCGGCGGATACAGCTACACGCAGCTGAATATCGCAAACAACCGCAACGCCGTTCCCCTTGTAACCACCAAGACATTTGCCACTTTCCTCGAGGGAGCCGCCAAGGGGTCTACCGAGATCTTGAGCGACGCCGGTGGACACAACGATGCCGATCGTTACTACCGTTCGAACGAGGTCGAAGGCTATTTGCAGGACAAATGGCAACTGCTGTCGAACCTCAGCATTACCGCCGGCGTGCGCTACGACTATCACGGCGGCCTGACCGAGAAGTACGGCAACATGTTCAACTTCGACCCCAACGTGTATGACGTCACCGGTACCACAACCACCGGATTCACGGTTAACGACGCCGGGTTCGTCGCCGCCCCCAACAACAAGTTCCTGACTGGCGTCTCCCCGTCCGACATTGCGAGTACCAACTCGACGCTGAGCGGCCGTCAATGGGGCATCTCGCCTCGCGTGGGATTCGCATGGGCGCCGGGGTGGGACAATGGGAAGTTTGTGGTCAGCGGAGGCGGCGGAATTTACTACGATCGCGGCGAACTCTTCAGCTACCTCTCGCAGCCTGCGGGGGGCGCCGCGTCAGGCCCCTTCGGCGTCACGGAATCCGCTCCGCTCGTGACCGATGTCACCGGCAACGGCACGCTTCTCTCCGACCCCCTGGGCAGCAACGGCGCCAACGCCTCCGCCGCACCCAACTTCACCGCGGTCAAGGCGCAGCTGCAGAACATACTCGGGACGGGCCCGGGCCAATCCGGCGGGATGACCGGAACGAGTGCCAAGTACGGCCCCAACTGCGGCGGTAGGGACAGCCAGGAGGGCTATCTGGATTGCCCGGATACGCTCTACTTCGGCGCCTATAACAAGAACAACGTCTTGCCCTACACCATCAACTTTACGATGACCCTGCAATGGCAACCTCGCAACGACCTTGCTGTTTCCCTTGGCTACACCGGCAACCGGGGTCGTCATGCAGTCGTTCCCATCCCTTTCAACGAGCCGCAGATCGCGACCCCAACCAACCCGGCGATGGTCCTGGGCAAGGAGCCTCACCCGGACGGTGAGCAATACAGCTACGGCTTCGAGGTCCTCAACGCGACGCACTATGAGGGTTACGATTATGCGCCAATCGCGAACGAACCGTGGAACACGGAGAGCGGTGGCAACACCGACTTCCGGGCCCCCTACGTGGGCTTCAACCCCAACGCTGCATCCTTCAAGACGGCGGGCAATTCAGCCTATGACTCGCTTCAGGCCCATATCGAGAAGCGGCTCTCATATAACTTCCAGGCAGGCGCCAGTTATACCTGGAGCCACGCTCTCGATGAGCAGAGCGACATCGGCCTGTTCTTCACCGGCGACAATCCGAGCGACCTGCGCAACTCCTGGGGTTCGTCCGACTACGACCGCACCCATGTCCTGACCGCCAACTTTCAGGTCAATCTGCCCAACGCCACCAAGCAACACTCGTTTCTCTCCTACGCTGCGAACGACTGGAGCTTGACCGGCATCGGCATCGTCCAGAGCGGCGAGCCTTATTCCCTCTATGAGTTCTACGGGGCAGTCGGCAGCATCAACTTCGGCGATTATCCCTTGCTCATGAACCCCGTCCTGCCGATCAAGAACCCCAAGAGCGTCAAACAGGCCTTCACCGGCAATAAGGGGTCCTTCCGCGGAGTCGGTGGCAGCTACATCCCAACTATCGATCCCAGCCAGATCGCGATCAACTATCTCGCGCCCGGACAGGATGGAATTCCTCCCTCGACTGGCTCCGATCCCCAGGACATCTACGAAACGGACTTCGCCCCAGGGAACCAGCGAAACATCTTCCGCCAGGCATTGCAGAAGCGACTGGATATCTCAGTCCATAAGACCTTCCACGTGAAGGACAGGGTGAGCGTGCTGTATCAATTTGACGTATTCAACGTGTTCAACACCACCAGTCTCGACGTGCCGCAGGATGAGGTTAGGATTCGTCAGAATGACGCATGTTCGACTGCGGCGAACAATGTCAAGGGCGACAACTGCCCCGAGGGCTACGTGAACTATGGCCAGATCGCGACCAGCAGCAGCGCAACCGACCAACAGTCGGCGTTGGCCAATCTGGATCAGCTGCCGGTCATCAACGGGACCGGAAAGAACATCACCGTTCCAACCACGTTGGCGGTCGGGCAGGGCACCTGTACCACTTCGAGCGTTGTGGCCACTGCCGCAGGGTGCCCGAACAACGGCGCAAACTTCGGCTCGGTGACCGGCACAATCGGCGGTTCCCGCGCGATCACCATGAGTCTGCATATCGTCTACTAATTTTGGAAACGGACCCAGAGGCGCAAAGCTGGGTCCTTCCATTGGCCACAGTCCTTGCAGAATCTCAGCCGTGTCTCAAGTTCGCCTTGTTATGCTGCACTCTCCGCCGTCGCAAGCTTACGGGCGGAAGCCATCGCGGGGAGAAATCCGATGAACCATCGCATCTCTCATTTGCACCACTGCCTCAATGTGGCGTTCGTATCCCTGTACTTGTCCCTGAATCCCCAGGCTTCAAGCGCGCAGGCGCCGCGCGCCGATGGAGAGACAATCATTCTGATCCGGCACGGAGAGAAGCCGCCGGACGGTCTTGGTCAGTTGACCTGCAAAGGGCTCAACCGCGCGCTGGCGCTCCCTAGTTTGCTGATCGGGCGCTATGGCAAGCCGGATCTGATCTACGCGCCCAATCCAAGTGTGCAGGTCACCGACCATAGCGCCAATGGCTACTCGTACGTTAGGCCGCTTGCCACCATTGAGCCAACTGCCATCCGCCTCGGAATGCCGGTGAACGCGCAGATCGGTTTTGACCAGATTGATGTACTACGGCAGACTTTGCTCCAGCCAGCCTATGCTCACTCGTTGATCTTTGTAGCATGGGAGCACTTGAAGCTGCATGACTTCGCCGTGCAGATGCTTCAATCCTACGGAACGAATCCAGCGCAGGTGCCCGATTGGCCAAACAGTGATTTTGAAACGATCTATGTGTTCCATATCGCAAGGTCCGGCGAAGATGGTACCCCGAAGGCTACGCTCACCATCCAGGAGGAAGATCTGGGGAGCACGCTCAGCGACACCTGCCCTCAATAGCCTGACTCTGGATGCGTGGGCAAGACATCCGCCTCCCGACTTCAATCGCCGCGGCTCCATGCTTGGTGGCCGGATCCCGCGCAAGTCGATGCCGGGTCGGCGTAGCGAGAAAGGCCACTGGATAGTTACTAGTCCGGTTTATCTTTTATGCTTTTTGAGGCAGTTGATCGGTATGCTTCGGTCATCTGCTCCCGCTGGGTTGCTTCCGGAGCGTTTCTATTGGTCTGGTGGATGACGCGCCATAGAGCCTGGAGGCGTACCCGATGTTACTCTGTTTCCCTTCGTTCAAGCGAGGCACATTTCTTTTCGCGGCCGCCCTGCCCATCACCTTGGTGACCGGCTGCGCCAATCTGGTTCCATCGGCATTGGAGAGCAACACCGTCGACGGACCCGCGGTCATCTCCGGCATCGTACACGGCGGACGCCAGCCGATCAGTAGCGCCGCCGTCACCCTCTGGGCGGCAGGCAATGCTGGATACGGCAGCACAGCCACTTCGCTGGCAACCACCACGACCGATGCGAACGGCAATTTCTCGTTCCATCCCTCCGGCGGTGGCGCCAGCTATACGTGCCCGAGCAACGGCTCCAGCACTGCGAGCCAGTATATCTACATCACAGCCTCGGGCGGTCAACCCACGACCGGCGTCACCAACTCCGCATCCGCGCTGATGGTCGCGCTTGGCAACTGCTCGACGGTGCTGGCCGCGAATCCCTCGCTGGTCATCAATGAGGTCACCACCATCGCAAGCATGTTCGCGCTGCAGCAGTTCTTCACCCCCAGCGTAAGCGGCCTCGGCTCCTTCGGGACCAGCGCGACCAATATCACCGGCCTCGCGAATGCAATGGCTACCGTCAACAATCTTGTCAATGTTGGCGGCGGGACAGCTTACAGCAGCACTACCGCCTCGGGAGCCGTCTCCGGCTACTCCACCAATCCGACCGTGACCATCACTCCGGAGCAGAGCAAGATCAACACGCTGGCCAACATTTTAGCGGCATGCGTGAATTCGACCGGAGCCTCCTCTGCGGCTTGCTCGCCGCTCTTCACCGGTGTCAGCTCGGCTACCGTGCTGGATACCTTGCAGGCGGCCTATTACCTGGCAACCAACCCGACAAGCACCGTGAGCGGCACCAGCAACATCAGCGCGGGGACCGACATCTTCGGGATTGCTGTCGCCAATTCGCCGTTCCAACCTAGCCTCTCGACCGCACCCAGCGACTGGACCATCGGCGTCACCTACGGCAGCAAGAGCAGCCAGACGATCAGCTCAACGACCGTATATCTGCTCACTGAGCCTTCCTACGTCGGCATCGATTCCGATGGAAATGTGTGGGTCGCGAACTTCAAGACTACCAACTCCGCCACCCTCGGCAACAGCGCCACGGAGCTCAGCCCGGTGGGTGTCCCAATGACCCAGGTGTTTACCGCAGCCAACACGATATCCGGCCCCAAGGACCTGGTCATCGATCCCAGCGACAACGTCTGGGTCGCCGGCTATGGAACCAGCGGTATCGGAAAGAAGCTTTCCGAGTACACCACCGGTGGCACGACAAAGACCTTCTCCTTGAGCGTGGAAGGCCCCGACGGACTCGCAAGCGATGGCTCGGGCAACATCTATGTCGCCGACTTCTCCGGCACGGCCGGCAGCGGCGACATTGAGCTCATCCCGGCGGGGTCCGCCGCCACCGTCACCCCGACGGCGATTGCCAGCAGTGTGAGCGTCGGCTCCAACTCCAATCTGGCGATCGACGGCTACGGAGACCTGTGGCTCACAAACAACGCGGGCACGGCAACCACTCAGTTCATCTGCACCTACTCCGGCACACCCAGCCTGCCCACGTCTTGCAGCGCAACCGGCACTGCGGTTGGCGGCTCGGCCGGGGCGCAGGCGATCGCGGTCGCCAATAGCAACAACATCTTTGTCGGAGACTTCAGCGCGACCGCCGGGGACGGCACTGTCTCCGAGATCGCAGCCACAAGCACCTCTACCCTCACGGGCGTCTCGGGCAGTCCCTTCAGCGGCGGCGGCCTCCAGGATCCAGTCTTCAGCATCGTCGATGGCCTGGGCAATTACTGGGCCACCAACTTCGCCACCAATGCAGGCTCAGTCTCTGAGCTGACTTCTGCAGGTGTGCCAGTCAGCCCGTCGAGCGGGTATGCCCATACCTATGCCGGAGCGGAGGGAATCGCGATCGATGGCTCCGGCAATGTGTGGATCGGCAATAGCACCAACGGTGCTGCGGCATCGAGCTCAGTCAATGGCTTTTTTACTGAGATCGTAGGCGCGGCCGCTCCAGTGGTCACACCGCTGGCTGCCGGGTTGCCGACCACTCACGGTGGGGCCGGTACCAACACGCTGGGCACTCGTCCCTAGAACGCATTCTGCAAGGAGAGACCACAATGGATGAGACATTTCGTATCTTGCGGAACAATGTGGTTCGATTGGCGCTGCTGGCGATTGCCGCGTTGCTGGTGCCGATGGCCGCGCATGCACAGACCGGCTGCACCGATTCGCCAGAGAACCCGACCGTCGTGCTGGCTCTGGTTGGCTCCGCGGGCGCGTTACTCAGCGCCGGCCGCCGTCACCTGAGCCGCCGCCGCAAGCAGATCGACAAGCACCCTGGCTGACTGCGATTGCGTTCCGCTTGCCGGCAACGACAACATGAGAAAGGCGACTAAGGCGCGCGCAGTTCATTTGGCAGCCGATCCCGGCGCACATCGTTCAAGACCAGCCGCATCAGAGAGGACCGGGTGCAGACATGCGCCCTCTCGAGCTCTGCCAACTCCGCCTCTGGCATGGAGCGGGCCACCGTCGCGAAGCACGCTGGGCAGATGGAATGGTACAAGCCGTCTCTGTCGCGTCGATGGGGAAAGTGATTGCATCTCTCGCTCATGATGCCTCTCCTTTAGGATCGATCAAGTCCGTAGAGTAGGGTCAATCGAGGCCTGTCGTCTGGTCACAATCAACCATCGGCGGGCGGCGCTGTGGAATTCCGATTCCGACTCCGAGGACGAGAGCCCATGATTCACTGCAACTGCCAACGTGAGGAACGCTTCGCGCCGGAGAAAAGACGAGGGGCAAGGTAATCTCACCCTTGCCCCTTGCACGTCGAAGAGATGGCCACAGAGCAACAGAGTGCAGACAACAGCGTGCGCTGGCGCAACGCGGACGTCGGTAATGATTGCCTCTAACCATACGCAGACGAATGCACGGAGTCTGACCGGTTTTGACCACCTGCCGGACGAGTGGTGGAAAACTCCTCACTCCAGGATCACTACACCCGTAACGCCCGCTTCTTCCTACGATCCATGCTCGCCGGCGACACGTGAAATTCAGCAATGGTCGTAACCGCACACGGACCCGCTCGACGGGAAGATCAGTCTCAGGCAGTGTCGGCCTCAGTGCTAAGTGGATTCGGGTTCATTGGCAGCCCCAACCTACCCGCGATCGCCGATCCGGCCTCGGTTCTGCCACGGACTACCTTGTACTGATCAGGCGAAGCCGCGCGGTGAGGGCCCGGCCCAGTGGTTCGCTGAAAATGCCGTACCCCGGAGAATCGACGACATTATTCACGACCGTTGGGTCCTCCCTGCCCGTCGCATTCTCGATCACGCCCCTGAGCCCGAGATACATTCCGCGAAGATGGAATCGCCACTCCAGTCCCGGACTCAGTGACAAGTAGTCGGGAAATCGTTGCGAGTTCACAGCGCCAACGACCACTTGATTTGCGTTCACGGCAGTGAACGGAAAGCCGGTCCGCCAGTCCACCGTGTACACGAAATCCCAGTTCTTCAGCTTGGGCATGGGCAGCCATCCCCAGGAGAAGAAGCGGTTGGGCGCATTCCAGGGCAGCGGTCCGGCCGCCTGCGGTCCCAGGTATCCGATGGTCGGAGAATAGTCCAGCGCGGCATTGGTGTAAGCCAGCGAGCGTGTGTAGGCGCAGAACAGAACATAGTTCGCCGCGAAAGACCGGCGCAGACTGAGATTCACCGCATGATAGTCCGACCTTCTCTGGTTGGTAAGCAGATACGTTCCCGCATCGTGCGGCTCGCTCTGGTCTTCAAAGACGAAAAAATCGCCTCCATGTTTGTCGAGGTAGCTGAGGTCGGCGTAGATCGACACGGGAAGTTTATGCTCGATCTCGACGCTCCAGTTCAAGACACGAGGCGCAAGTAACAGCGGATACCGCGCCACAAAGGCGGTGGACAGAACGGGACTCACCGGGGTCACGCCGTCCGCCGCATAGTAGGTATCGTTGCGCAGTCCCGCGAAAGCCTGCTCAAGGTATTGCAACTGTGTGTGCTCGTAGTAGATTCCAACCCCGGCCGAAATCTTGGTTGCCGGTTCTTTGCCCGGCGCATACACCGCGGCCAGACGCGGAGAGTAGAGCGGCCGGCGCACAATGTGGTCCCAGTCAAAGCGAAGGCCAGGCTCTATGGTGAGCCCGGAATGGATCTGCCACCGGTCCTGCGCGTAGGCCCCCGCGTCTGCATTGTGCCGGTTGAACGGTGCCTGCCCGGGAAAGGTGCTGAGGCGGAGGAGGGTACCATCCTCTCTCAAATAACTGACCGGCGCGCGGGAGAACTCTTCGCCAAAGCTGATCTGATCGAGATCGACGCCCGCCTTCAAATCATGTTGCCCGACCCAGTGGCGCGGGGAAAGATAGAGCGCCCCGGTCTCCTGAATGCGGCTGGAGCGTCCCGTCAGATCTTCGAAGTAGCTCCCCTCAGAGGTCTCTGGGGTTAGCTCGAAGGGGACATCGCCGTGAGGCTCATAGCCGCTGCGGATGCGCGTGACGCCAATGCCGGCATCCAGCAGCACTCCGTTCGCGAAGAGCTTCTGATCGCGGAGGTACGGCAGCCACGCAATCGTGTTGAGCTTTACCGTGCTCTCCTGCGGGGTCAGCGTGGAGAGCCCGCTATACGGCGAATAGACGTCGTTGAACAGCAACGCGGCGATCAGGTTGTTGGTTGGTGTCAGGTTCAACTGAAGTTTGAAGAGGTTGCTCTCCTGCCAGCTCGGGTTGCTGTCCGCATTGCTGGGAAGGCCGGCAATAAAATTTCCCGCGAAGTTGAGATCGAACCCATCGAAGAACCATGCCCGGTCCTGCGCAATCGGTCCGGAAAAAGTTACGCGCGGCACGAACTTGTCGAAGTGGACTCCCTGGCTCGCGCGGTACGAGGGAATAAAATCCGTGGCGTTGACGCGGAAGCGGTTGTCGCCCATGCCGCTCGAAAACGCAATCACTCCGCCGGTCGCGTTGCCATATTCAACCGGGTAGCGCGTGCTTTCCACATCGATGGAGCGAATCGCGTCAGTGCTGATGTGGAGGGCCAGCACTCCACTGGCTGGCGAACGGATGTTGAATCCGTCCAGCAGGTCGAGGGTTGCGTAGGTGGCAGAGCCCGCGACGTGGACCTGCCCGCTCAAATCCTGAACTACCCCTGGATTGAAAGGGAGCAGATTGCGGATATCGCGCGAGGTTTCGTAGGGGATGCTGACGATCTCCGGAGTGCTCATCGTGCTGGTGTCTGCAGTCTGTTGCGGATCGATGTCGGAGGTGGATGCCACGACGTTCAGCTGCTGCAGGACAATCTGCTCGTGCGCCAGAGTCAACTGGATCTCTTCACGCCGCGGGTCGGCATCGCGCACCAGTCCCCGATAGAACCCCTGCTTTTCGACCTCGATTCCATACGGTGCAACGCGGTATAGGGAATATTCGATGCGCCCAGCGTGGTTGGTGTGGAACTCGATCGAGGCCTGTCCCGGTTCCGAGACGGTCACCCGGGCATCCGGAACCACAACACCGTTCTCGTCCACCACCGTCAGCGTCACCTGCAACCGCATCGGCGATGCCGCAGTCTGCCCGTTTGCGACCGATGGGACCGCAAACGGAGAGAGCATCAGGAGGCCAGCCGTCAGCCACGGAAACCAGCTCGGAAACCGCATCGGATGGAACCTTCGTCTGCTTTCTGCTCTGGCGCTTAAGGATGCCCTGGGCAAAGAACGTCCACGCTCCCCGGAGCTTCCCGGCATCGGCCGTCTCGCGGAGTTGGAGCGCCCTCTCATGAAGCAACTGTTTGCCCCCAGAAATTGCTATCTCTGCGAAGTCCGTACGATTCCCTACTTCGTCGACTCGCGAAGGACCTGCACAGGCCCGATCAGGCCGGAAGGCATCAGGGGTGAACTGGCGCTGTAGGGAGTGACGTCGGTGAAGGTGATCTTGTTTCCATTGGGCTGTTGATCGCCAATCAGGCGGTTGACCCAGGTGTTGATGACTTCGATCGTCAGTTGGTTGCTTCCGGGCTTGAGGGCCTTGGTGGCGTCGACACGATAGGGTGCGTGCCAAACGATGCCCTGCGAGGTTCCGTTGATGGAGACTTCAGCGAGGTCCTTGACGTCACCGAGATCGAGCCAGAGGGATGCGCCCGGTTTAAACCAGTCCGGCGAGACGTCGATGGTCTTGGTGTAGGTGCCAATGCCAGAGAAGTACTTCACGCCTGGGTCGGCGTTGGAAGTCCAGGACGCGAGCGTGTCGAGGGTGATGGATGCGGGCGCGCCGCGCTTGGGCTGGAAGCTGAGATTCCACGGGCCATCGACAGTGGTGAGGCTGGCCTCGACGATACGAGGCAAAGTGCGCGAAGGAGCCGCCGCCGGTTTGCGGAAGACGACGAAGACCGTGCCCCAGGGCTCAAGGTGGAGGGGAACGGTGGTGTGGCCGTCCGCGATCGAGTAAGAAGCAGGCTCAGACTTGCCGGTTTCGGCGTGCCACAGTTCGGGGGCTTTACCGTCGACGCGGAAGGTTGCGTCGATGGTCTCGTCGCGGTCGCCGCGGTTGTCGAGAAAGTAGATGTCCCCGCCCGCGAACTTGCGATGGACGAAGGCAATGCGGGTGTCAGGCTGGGGCTTGGTGTGATCGAAATCTGGAGGGATGTTGAGCGCAGTGAGCGCAGATGCGGCGTCCTGCCCGGCAAAGACTTTGCCCTTGCCGAGTGCGTGGACGCCGCTTCCATCGCCGAAGAGCTCACCGTTGAGTTTTCCGAACTCCGTCTGGTTGTCGGCAAGGCTGGGAGTGTCGGTCGGCTTGGCGCCGGCGACGATGGCGCCCTGCTCAACGAGGGAGTGGATCGCGCGGAGGACAGGCAGCGACATGTGTCTGCTGTAGGGGTCGAGCACAAGCAAACGGTAGTTCATGCCGCTGGCGGTCGTGATCCGGCCGTTGGCGGCGTGGAACATGTGGATCAGGGCGTCCGCGTTGACGTAGTCGAAGCCATAGCCCGCGGGCAGATTGGGAGCGGAGTTGGCAAAAATGGCGGTAAGGTTGGAGTCTTCGCCATAGAAGTAGAGGATGTCGGCCGCGAAGCGGCCCTGCTGCAGCATATAGCTGCTGCGCGCAAGGTAGTCGATCCACGGACGAGCTTCTTCCGCCCACGTCTCATTGCGATTGAACCACTGCCCGTAGGGGCCGAGGGTGAGGCCGGGGGCTTTGTCGAGCAGGGGCTGGTGAGCGGACTCGTGAATGACGAAGCGGTTGATGCCGTTGACCAGTTCCTGGTCGGCCGTGGGCTTGAGCGTTGCAGGCGACCACATCCAGGAGCTGTCTCCACGGGCCGTCATGGATTCAGCCGCGGCAAGATTCTGGCCGTAGATGTGCGCCACGGATGCCGATTCACGGTCGTCCGCGTCGTAGTTGTAGAGCTCCTTGTTGACGCCGGGCGTTTGCACCCACATCGCGCTCATGGGGATCTCGTTCATCTTCTTCACTTCCATGCCGTCGGCGATGAAGGCGCGGCCCGACTCATGCGACTCGCCGTAGTGGCCCATGCCGCGCGTCTTCAGCGTGGTCTCGAGCTGGCCGTAATGCTCGGTTGCGGTAAGGTCGGCGATCGTCTTGCGCAGGTCCCAGAGAAACTGGTCGCTGGCCTGCGCGCTCTCAACCACATGGCCGGCGAGCACAGGCAACCACGGACGCGGGTCGTAGCCGCGCAGACGGGTGAAGTCGGCAATCATGTCGTCGGTCCAGTTCTGGGTGCCGGCCTCCCAACTGTCGTTGATCACGTAGCGGATGCCGCGCTTGCCCATGAAGTCCGCGCCAACGGTCTGCTTGTAACTGTCCAGGTAACGGTCCATGTAGTTGCGGACAAAGTGGGCGTTGAGCTTGTCGACCTCGAGGCCCGTGGCTTCTTGAGTGGCGGGATGGTTCGTGATGCCCAGCAAGGAGTAGCCGATGCGGAGGACCACCCAGTCGCCCGCGGGCGGAGTCCAGTCGAGTGTGCCGTCGGGGTGCAGCTTGGCGGTCAGGTCGATAACGTCAAACTTACGGATGACGGTGGCCGAGGAGAGATCGGGCGTGGCAAAGCCGTAGAGGTCGGGCATCTGGGTGAAGGCGGCCTTCTCTTCGAAGCGGTTCACGCGGGCGTCAGGATGGAGGAGCAGCTCGGAGAGGGCGATCGCCGCGGCTGGCGTGCGGGAGGGAAGGCTCTTGAAGGTGACGCGGAAGTACTTCGCGGTGACCGGAACAAAGGAGATGGTGTGCTCGGCTGCGCCGCCCTTGGGGACGGAGGCGACAACCCGGAAGGTGGCGCCGTCGTCGCTGGCCTCGAGGAATTCGCTAGGGTCGGCGCTGCCGCCGCGAGCGAAGTAATCGTCATTAGGGCCCGCGGAACGGCGGACGATGGTGAATGCGGAGATCTGCTGCGGCTGGGGGAATTCGTACTGGATCCAGGCCTTCTCGCCCACCGGGGCCGCCGGGAGGGACGTGGTCGCGACGAGGTCGCCGTCGGTCAGCAGCGCGGGATTGAGGTTGCCGCTGCTCCAGGTGATCTTGGGTTGCGGTGCCGCGGCGGGCAGGCGATAGGCGACGACGGAACTGTCGGCATAGAACTGTGGCTGCGAGAATGCAGAGCTCGCGGCGGGCAGATTCTGGAATGGACCGTTGTTCGATGGTGGGTGAGCAAGCATGCCGCTGAACGGCTTGCCGCCCTGCACCATCGTCTCGCTCCAGACATACTTCTTCATGGCTTCCGGGCCCGGGACCCATGGGCCGCCGCTCTCGCTCCAGCCGGGCGAACCAGCAATAGCTTCTTCCATGCCGAACTGGTCAGCCAGGGTGGTGGCGTACTTGAACGCGTCCTTCCACTCAGGCGTCATGTAGGCCAGGCGGTGGTCGACGACCTGAGGCGTAGCCAGGGCCGCGTCAAAGTTCTGGAAGCCGGCGATGCCAACTCGGTGCATCCATTCCAGGTCGAGCTTGATTCCCTCTTTGCTGATGTTTCCATTCATCCAGTGCCACCACACCCGCGGGCGGGCGCTCTGCGGAGGGTGAGCAAAACCCTCCAGCAACGGGTCGGCTGGCTTCCTCGCGACGCCCTGGGCCGTGGCGCCGATACTGAGCAACAGGAACGCGACGCTGGCCAGCTTGCTCACGCGCCCCGGAGCGCGTCTCTCCTCGCAATGGGCTGGTCGGCGCGCGGGCCGCTGGCGGCGAAATCGAATGTGCAATGCAAACATAGTCAAGTTCCGATCAGATCATCTCTAATACCAACAAATTCCAGTCCATGAATCCCTTGTGACTCAGGGCTGCGCCTGTGTCTGGGTGATAGTACTCGTTCAGAGAGCCATTCACTTTCAGGTCTGAGGCAAGCAAGGCAACCGTCTTGTCCGCAAGGGCAGCAGCTTCCCCATGGAAGCCGTATCGCCGAAGTCCCTTCCACGCGAAGTAGTTCACGATAATCCATACCGGACCCAGCCAGTTGCTGGGATTCGAGCTGAAGGCGAGAGAGTACATCGATTCCCGCGACGAGAGCGAACGAACGCCCCAACCGGCACACAGCCGGTCGTCGGCAAGATAATTAACCTTTACCAATTCGTCGGCCTGCGTCTGCGTGGCGATACCGCACCACAGCGGAAGAAATCCCGTGAACATCTGGATCCTCATCGGAAGGCCCCTCCATGACATGTCCATGCCGCGAGGCACGGTAGGAATCAGTTCGGCGCGTCGGTCGACGCACTGGACGTCGACCGAATAATAATAGCTGTCTCTCGGGTCCCAGCAATATCTCTGGATCTGCTGCGCCAGCGTCTCGGCCTGTGCAGTCAGACGATCATGTTCCTTCGCGCGTCCAAGCCGATGGGCAAGTTCGGCCGATGCCCGCAGGTCCTCGTGGAACAGGCAGTTGAGCAGAAGGTTGGCCGATGAGAAGAACGGCCGGCCAAACGTGGTCGGGTCATTGTCGTCGCCGATCGCCACATCGTCTCCCCATGCCAGCAGACCGATCGACGATGTGTTGCGCGCCGTCCAGGCTTCATAGAAGCGCAGAATCGTGTCGAAGTACGGCGCCAGCCAGCCCGCTTCTCCGCGCTGATCGGCGGCCAGCAGCCCCAGCTGGCCGAACACGGGCTTGGCCTGATTCTTTGACGCCGCGCCGCTCCCCAGAAACCGAAATGGATCTGGATCGGTCGCAGTCATCATGATTGGGATTTGTCCACTGGCTGAAGCATGCTCCAGAAAGTTCAACAGGCTGCCCGAGACATGCTCGCAGAGCTTCTGCTTGAGCGACTCATCGTGTTCGAGCGCCGCAAGACGAAAAAGTCCCTGGCTCGTCCACAGTGTGTCCCAGTCCCAGAGTTGAGTCGAGTACGTCTTGCCGGGCAGACTGGGCGAAACGCTGGGATGCTTCAGAACTCCATCGGGGGCCCGCAGCAGCTGCGGCGCATTCGCTGCAAAATAGCCGCGTAGCGCATCCGCGTTTTGCGCGCGCTCGTCGCCGGAGAGCAGCGCCTCCTTGCTGGCGGCAGAGCTTTGGCGCACTTCGCTGCGGGCCGGCACAATAGTGGTGGCACTGGAAGCGGCCAATCCAGCTAGAACATCGCGCCTGGAGATACTCGTCATTCCGTTTTTCGACTGCCTTCCCTGTCCCGCGCGACTCCCGGAACTGTCTCTCTCTCCGTCTCATCCTAACCGGGCCAGATCGGACCGGAGGGCAGAAAGAAGCGAGTGCGCATCTTACATCTGGATGGAGGTTGTTAGAAAATCCCCGTGCAGCCGAGCCGTTCTTCGGGTCGGCGCATTGGGCATTTTTCCGTCGAGGCCGTTCAAGAGCCATTCCGTATGTGTTTTTCTATCAATTCTTTACAAGCACTCAGCTCCCGCCGCGTCAACCCACCCGCCGTCTCAACCACAAACGCCCTAGCAGATCCTGGGGATCTGCTCGCCGATCTGCGTTGGAATAATCCGCATCCCCCCCACCGCCGTCTTCGCCGCCAGCATCCCCGCATGCTGCGCCGTCACCGTGCCGATGATCGCCGCATTGCGCCCATAACGATGCTCCCGCATCCGCTCCAGCACCGCCTGCGCCACGCTTGCATCGACGATCGCAACCAGCTTGCCCTCGTTGGGTACATAGATCGGGTCCATCCCCAGCAGGTCGCACGCCGATTGCACATCGGGCAGCACCGGCAGCCTGCGTTCCTCAATCACAATCCCCACCCGCGACTGCTCCGCAATCTCATTCAGCGTTGTCCCCAGCCCCCCGCGCGTCGGATCGCGCAGCACATGCACATGCGGATTGAACTCCAGCAGCGACGCCACCAGCCCATTCAGCGGCGCGCTGTCGCTCTCCAGGATCGTCTCAAACTCGAGTCCCTCGCGCACGCTCATGATCGCCATGCCGTGGTCGCCAATCGTCCCGCTCACCAGCACCACGTCGCCCGGGCGCGCCTCTGCTGGCCCGATCTGCACGTCGTCAGGCACCACGCCAATCCCCGACGTGTTGATGTAGCACCCGTCCCCGTGCCCCGCCTCCACCACCTTTGTATCGCCCGTAACGATCTGCACCCCCGCCGCGCGCGCCGCCGCGCCCATGCGGTTGGCAATCGCCGCCAGATGCGCTATGGGAAATCCCTCCTCCAGAATGAACCCCACGCTCAGATGCAGCGGCGTCGCCCCGCTCATCGCAAGATCGTTCACCGTCCCATTCACCGCCAGGTCGCCGATCGACCCGCCGGGAAAGAACAGCGGCTGCACCACGTACGAATCCGTCGAAAACGCAATCCTCCCCGCAGGCACGCGAAACACCGTCGAGTCCGCCATCGACTCCAGCAGGTTGTTGCGAAACGCCGGCACAAAGATGTGCTCGATCAACTCGCTGGAAAGTTTCCCCCCGCCCCCATGCCCCATCACAATCGTCGGATAGTCACGCAGCGGCAACGGGCAACTCCAGTTGGCCAGATCGACCGCCCGTTCGTCCTTGCTCACCACTCTCATCGGATCGACTCCAGCGCCACAAACCGCCCATAGTTGTAGTACGCCGCGCACGCGCCCTCCGCCGAAACCATCGTCGCGCCCAGCGGCCGCCGCGGCGTGCACTCCTTGCCAAAGCTCGGACACTGGTTCGGCTTCAGGTTGCCCTGCAGCACCTCGCCGCTGTGGCACAGGCAGCTCTCCTTCGCCGTAATGTGCGACACCGCAAACCGCTCCTCGGCATCGAACCCTCGGTACGCCTCACTCAGCCTCCACCCGCTCTTCGCAATCACCCCGATCCCGCGCCACGCCCGGTCCGTCACCTCAAAGACCTCCGACAGCAGCCGCTGCGCCGGCTGATTACCCTCAAAGCTCACCGCGCGTTCGTACGCGTTCTCCACCAGCGGCGTCCCCGCCTCCAGCAGCTGCACGGCGCACCGGATCCCCGCCAGCAGGTCCAGCGGCTCGAAGCCCGTAATCACAATCGGCACGTTGTAGTTCTGCGCCAGCGGATAGTACTGCCAGTAGCCCATCACGCTGCACACATGCCCCGCCGCCAGGAAAGCCTGCACCCGGCACGTCGGCGACTGCAGGATCGCCTCAATCGCCGGCGGCACCAGCACGTGCGACACCAGCATCGAAAAATTCCCGACCTTCTGCTCCCGCGCCTGATGCACCGCCATCGCATTCGCCGGCGCCGTCGTCTCAAACCCGATCCCGAAGAACACCACCTCGCGCTCCGGGTTCTCCCGCGCAATATTCACCGCATCCAGCGGCGAGTAGACCACGCGCACGTCCCCGCCCTCCGCCTTCACCCGGAACAGGTCCCGGTCGCTCCCCGGCACGCGCAGCATGTCCCCAAACGAGCAGAAGATCACCCCCGGCTGCGCCGCAATCGCCAGCGCCTTGTCGATCAACTCCAGCGGCGTCACGCACACCGGGCACCCCGGCCCATGGATCATCTCCACCGAATCCTCCAGCAGTTGGTCCAGCCCGTTGCGCACAATCGAGTGCGTCTGCCCGCCGCACACCTCCATGATCGCCCAGCGCCGCGTCGAGACCTGCCGTATCTCGCGCGCCACCCGCTGTGCCGTCTCTCCATCGCGAAACTCGTCCAGATACTTCATCCCTGCCCCGATTCGTGCCCCGCGCCCAGCTCTTCCTCCAGCAGTCCCAGCGTGCGGAACGCCTCCAGCGTTTTCTGCGCAGACTCCTCATCCACCTTCGTAATCGCAAACCCCACATGCACAATCGTGTAATCGCCCACCGCAATCTCCGGCAGATATGCCAGACACACCTCCTTCACGATGCCGCCGAAGTTCACCTGGCCCATCGTCATCCCCATCGCGTGGTAGATCTCTTTCACCTGTCCCGGCACTGCAAGGCACATCGCGTCTCCTGCTGTTGCGCTGTCGCAGCCAAGCGGACCGGCCGCGGAACCAAGCGTGTCGCAACCGTACATCCAGCCCCATGCCGTCGCCTGTGACGCCCATCACACCGCGCCTCCCGCGCTCGTCACGCGGGAATGCTGCGGGCCTCACGCTGCGCAGCCAGGCACTCCAGCCACTCCTCCATCCCCGCGCCGCTCTTCGCCGAAGTCGTCAATATCCGCATCCCCGGCCGCACCGCCGCGATATTCGCCCGCGCCGTCGCCAGATCGAACTCGCACGCCTCCGCCAGGTCCATCTTGGTAATCACCGCGATGTCCGCCGAGTTGAAGATCTTCGGATACTTCAGCGGCTTGTCCTCGCCCTCCGTCACTGACAGCAGCACCACCCGCACATCCTCACCCAGGTCGTAGCTCGACGGACACACCAGATTCCCCACGTTCTCGATAAACAAATAATCCAGCCTTGCCACGTCCCAGTCCGCCAGATGGTCCGACACCATCTGCGCCTCCAGATGGCAGCGCCCATCCGTATTGATCTGCTTCACCGGCACGCCCGCCTCCGCCAGCCGCCGCGCGTCGTTGTCCGTCGCTAGGTCGCCCACCAGCGCCGCCGTGCGCATCCCAGCCTCCCGCAGCGTTCGCAGCGTGCGCTTCAGGAACGCCGTCTTCCCCGCGCCGGGGCTCGACACCAGATTCACCGTCAGTACCCCGCCCGCGTGCAGCCGCTCGCGCAGCCCGCGCGCAATCTCGTCATTCTTGTTCAGGATCCCCTTGCGAACCTCCAGCACGCGTGTGTTCATCTGCTCTCCTCGCCGCACAGCTCCGGCACATCGATCTCCAGCGACTCAATCTCCAGCTCCCTGCCCTGCCTCACATCGCCGCTGGCTGCGCCGCACTGCGGGCAACAGAATCTCTGAATGCTCGGCAGCTCCCTCACCTCCTCGCACGCCGCGCAATAGATCGTCACCGGCAGCTCCCGCACCACCAGCGTCGACCCCGCCAGCATAGTCCCCGCCGCGGCAATCTCGTAGCTGAACTCGAGCGCCCCCCGCACCACGCCGCTCAACGCACCCAGCCGCACCCGCACCTCGACCACCCGCGTCGCCCCCGCCTCCTTTGCGCTCTGCGCCGCCAGCTCCACCAGACTGTTCGCAATGGAGAGCTCGTGCATCCTTCAATCCTCCGCTCCCCACACCCTCCCCCGTTGTGACCTCAATCACAGAACCCGCGCGCCAATCCCGTCACACTTGGCTCTGGCGATCGGAGTCGGCCCCATGACCACAACCCTGCCCGAAAAAAAGACCGGCGAAAAAACCAGAGAGACACACCCGCAGTCGACCGCGCAGCCCGTGATCCGCCGCGTAAGGGTCGAAGTCCGCGGCATCGTCCAGGGCGTCGGTTTCCGCCCCTACATCTACCGGCTCGCGCTGCGCAACAACCTCAGCGGCATCATCCTCAACTCCGAATCCGGCGTCTCCATCGAGATCCAGGGCCCGCCCCCGGCCATCGACGCATTCCTGCACGCGCTCCCACGCGAAGCGCCCCCGCTCGCCCGCCTCACCGCCATCGCCGCCCACTCCATCGACTGCCGCAACGAACCCGGCTTTACCATCCTGCCCAGCTCCCATTCCGGGAACGCCACCACCCTCATCCCACCCGACATCGCCACCTGCGCCGACTGCGCCGCCGAACTCCTCGACCCGCACGACCGCCGCTACCGCTACCCCTTCATCAACTGCACCAACTGCGGCCCCCGCTTCACCATCGTCCACAGCCTCCCCTACGACCGCGCCCAGACCTCTATGGCCCACTTTCGCATGTGCCCCGCCTGCCAGGCCGAGTACCACGACCCGCTCAACCGCCGCTTCCACGCACAGCCCAACGCCTGCTGGGACTGCGGCCCGCAGTTGGAGCTCGTCGACTCCTCCGGCGCGCCCCACCCCGCCAACGCGTTCACAGACCCACACTCAGACCAACTCGCCGAGACCGTGCGTCATCTCAAGCTCGGCTCCATCGTCGCGATCAAGGGCCTCGGGGGCTTCCATCTCGCCGTCGACGCTGCCAACCCCGCAGCCGTCGCGGAGCTGCGCCTGCGCAAACGCCGCGTGGAAAAGCCCTTCGCCGTCATGGTGCCCTCCCTCGCGGCCGCGCGCCGCATCGCCGTCGTCACCGAGTCCGACGCCGCACTCCTCGAGTCCCCGCAGCGACCCATCGTCCTGCTCCCCAAGCTCGACCATACCCTCGACGCCCTCGCGCCCGACACCAAACGGCTCGGCCTCTTCCTTCCCTACACGCCGCTGCACCACCTTCTCTTCGCGAGCACTGGCCTTTCCGCGCTTGTCATGACCAGCGCCAACCTGTCCGACGAGCCCATCGCCATCGACAACGCCGAAGCCCTCGCGCGTCTCGCCCGCATCGCCGACTTCTTCCTCCTTCACAACCGCGACATCCTCCTGCGCGCCGACGACTCCGTCGTCCAGACGCAGAACGGCCGCACCCAATTCATCCGCCGCTCCCGCGGCTACGTGCCCTCGCCCATCGAGCTCGCCTCCTCCGCCCCACCCATCCTCGCCGTCGGCGGCGAGCTAAAAAACGTCATCTGCCTCTCACGGGGACGCTACGCCTTCCCCGGCCAGCACATCGGCGACCTCGAGAGCCTCACCGCCTTTGAGTTCTTCCGCGAGTCGATCGAACACATGCAGCAGGTCCTCGAGGTCGCGCCCGAAGTCATCGCGTACGATCTGCACCCCGCCTATCTCTCCACCCTCTGGGCCAAACGCCAGCGCCACACCCGACTCATCGGCGTGCAGCACCACCACGCGCACATCGCCAGTTGCATGGCGGAGAACCGCCTCAGCGGCCAGGTCATCGGAATCGCGCTCGATGGCACCGGCTTCGGCCCCGACGGCGCCGCATGGGGCGGCGAAATCCTCGTCGCGGGCCTCGACGACTTCACCCGCGCCGCGCACCTCGCCTACGTCGCGATGCCCGGCAACGCGCAGGCCATCCACCAGCCCTGGCGCATGGCCGTCTCGCACCTCGTCCACGCCTTCGGTGACGACTGGCGCACTCACCTCCCCGTATCTACCCTCTCGCAGGTCTTCGCCGCCCAAATCACCCTCGTCGAGCAGATGCTGCGCACCGGCATCAACTCGCCCCTCACCTCCAGTTGCGGACGCCTCTTCGACGCCGTCACCGCGCTCATACTCCAACGCACCCGCGTCACCTACGAGGCCCAGGCTGCCATCGCCCTCGAAGCCTGCTGCGACCCGCGCACCTCGCTCGGCGCCTATCCCTTCGCCATCGTCGAAGGCCCCTGCCTGCAGCTCGACGCCCGCCCGCTCTTCACCGCCATCGCCGAAGACCTCCGCCGCGGCATCGCTCCCGGCGTCGTCAGCCGGCGCTTCCACGCGGGCCTCGCTGCTGCGCTCGCTGGCCTCGCGCTGCGCATCGCCCAGGAGACCGGCCTCGACCGCGTTTGCCTCAGCGGCGGCGTCTTCCTCAACCGCATCCTCTCCGAAGCCCTCGAAGCCCAACTCGCCAACGCCGGCCTCGCCGTCTACACCCAGACCCAGGTCCCACCCGGCGACGGTGGCCTCAGCCTCGGCCAGCTCGCCATCGCCGCCAGCCGCGTCACCTCCAGCCACTTGATCGAGGCCAGCAGCAACCGGTAGAACTAAAGGACACCTGGATTGAGGATTCCATGCCGCTGACACTTCGCAGCCTGCTCAACGACCAACCCGGCGGCACCAGAGCGAAGGTCATCTCCCTCTACTCCCTCCTGCTCGTCTTCAACCTCGCCGCGTGGCTCTGGGCCTTCCTCGCCTTCCGCCACTTCCCCGTCCTGCTCGGCACCGCCTTCCTCGCCTACAGCTTCGGCCTCCGCCACGCCGTCGACGCAGACCACATCGCCGCCATCGACAACGTCACCCGCAAGCTTATGCAGCAGGGCAAGCGCCCCGTCGCCGTCGGCTTCCTCTTCTCCCTCGGCCACTCCACCATCGTCGTCATCGGCTCCATCGTCATCGCCGCCGCCACGCTCACCCTGCATCGCCGCGTCAGCCCCGCGCATGATATCGCCGGCATCGTCGGCACCCTCATCTCCACCCTCTTCCTCTTCGCCATCGGCATTGTCAACCTCATCGTCTTCGCCGCCGTCTACCGCACCTTCCAACGCGTCCGCCGCGGCGGCGCCTACGTCGAAGAGGACTTCGACCTCCTGCTCGGCAGCCGCGGACTCCTCGCCCGCCTCTTCCGCCCCATCTTCCGCATGATCTCCTCCAGCTGGCACATGTACCCGCTCGGCGTCCTCTTCGGCCTCGGCTTCGACACGGCCACCGAGATCGGCGTCCTAGGCATCTCCGCCGCCGAAGCCGCCAAAGGCCTCCCGCTATGGTCCATCCTCGTCTTTCCCGCCCTCTTCGCCGCCGGCATGTCGCTCATCGACACCACAGACAGCATCCTCATGCTCGGTGCCTACGGCTGGGCCTTCGCCAAGCCGCTGCGCAAGCTCTACTACAACATGACCATCACCTTCGTCTCCGTGGTCGTCGCCTTTGCCGTTGGCGCCATCGAGGCCCTCGGCCTCGCCGCCGACCGCCTCCATCCCCACTCCGCCGCCCACCCCGGCATCCAGTCCGCCTTCTGGACCCTCATCCTCCAACTCAACCGCAACTTCGGCGTCCTCGGCTACCTCATTATCGCCTTCTTCGCCGCCAGTTGGATCGCCTCCGTCGCCTTCTACCGCTGGCGCCGCTTCGACGCGCTCGATGCAACCCTCGACGTGTCCCTCTAGAGCCGTTTAGATCGCCATTCTGACCCCACCCCCCGAATCGTCATTCTGTGCAACACACAGAATCTCCGTAGTTGCCTCGCATGCCACCACAGACCACGAGGCTCCGGCACGCCGCAGCCCCGATCCTGCCGTTGTCCTCGCCTCTGAGACAGGCCGGGACTCTAGTCCCCGCACAACCCGCCCACGACCAAACAAAGGCTTGTGCGCTCGCGGACAGGACGGCATCCCCAAGATCAGGCAGTCGTCTTCTCTCGCTCCCGCGTCGCCGCAGCCGGCTCCATCTCAACCACCGCCGGGTCCCTCTCCAACTCCTCTTCCGGCACAAACTTGTAGCCGCTGAAGATGCTGTCCATCAGTCCGTCCTCTTCCTCGACGGACACCAGGATGGCCGTATAGATATGGTGGATGAAGAACATCCAGAAGCCGAACATGATGAGGAAATGGATCTCGCGCAGCCACTGGATGTCGATCAGGCGGGGAATCCACCCGACGAAGAAGCTCAGCGCCCTACTGTGCACAACCTGCGAGAACAGCGCGAACCCCGTGAGGATCTCCACAACTGCCATGCCGTAGACCACGGTGTAGGCCGCGCCCGCCATGGGGTTGTGGCCAATGTAGCGGATGGGAGACCAAGCCATAAACGCGTAGTATTTGCCGACGGCCCTCAGGTTGGCCCAGCGCTTGCGGGTGGTTGGGATGTACTGGTTCCAATGCGCCCACCGGTTCGCATAGAAGAACCAGAAGAGCCGGACCATGATGGCAACCATGAAGAGAAAACCCGAGACCACGTGAACGAAGCGCATCGTCCCCATCACGTAAGCTTCGCGTCCGTGGGCTGCAACGTAAGGCGCGTGCATATAGAAGCCGGTGATGGAGAGCGAGACGATGGTCCCAACCATCAGCCAATGGCTGAACCGCACCGGCCACTCCCAGACATACACGCGCACCTGGCCGCGAGTTGGCTGCTTCCAGGCGGCCTCGTGCGGGGCAACTCTTGTCGTTTTCTTCATCTCTGGTCTCCGTCGCTACGGAACTTGAATCTCAGGGCGGACGCTCATCGCTACCCTCACTTGCGCTAGGCCTGCGGCTTGTCTCCCGCAACTCCATTTGAGTCCGGCGACTTAGCTTCCACAGGTGGCTCGGGCTTGGGCCTTATCTTGTCGCGAACGATATTGCCCGCCACCTGCGCCAGCATGGCGACACCCACCGCTCCAGTCGCGGCCCAGCCGATCTCCTCGGCCAATACGTCCACTCCGAAGCCCGGCACCTTGGGCAACCGGTCGTAAAACGGCGACTTCGTGTCCCAGAAGCGTGGCGACGCGCAGGCGATGCAACCGTGGCCAGCCTTCACCGGCCAACTTGTCCCTTCGTTCCAGCGCACCGAGGGGCAGTTGTAGGTCGCCTCGGGCCCCTTGCAACCCATCTTGTAAAGGCAGTAGCCCTTGCGCGCGCCTTCGTCGTCCCACTCCTCGACGAAGCGGCCGGCGTCGTAGTGGGCGCGGCGCTCGCATTGGTCATGGATGATGTTGCCATACGCGAACAAGGGACGGTTGTATTGGTCGAGCGCGGGCAGCTCATTGAAGGTCAGATAATGCACCAGCACCGCCGCGGTATTGGCTGGATTGTGCGGACAGCCGCCGAGGTTCACGAGATTTTTCAGCCCCGGGACGGCCTGATGCAGACCCATCGCTCCGGTGGGGTTGGGGCCTGCGGCCACCAGTCCGCCATCCCACGCGCAAGCGCCCACCGCTATATTGACCGCCGCATTGGAGCAGACCCGCGTCGCAATGTCGTATGCGGTCTTGCCGCCGATGGTGCAATGAACGCCGCCGTCCGCCATGGGAATCGCGCCCTCGACCACCGCGATGTACTCGCCCTTATGGTCGCGCACCACTCGCTCCAGCGCCTCCTCGGCCTGCTTGCCCGCGCCGGCCATGATGAGCTCGTGGTACTCCCAGGAGAGTAGCTCCAGAACGAAGTCGCCAACCCCAGGATGGCCCGAGCGCAGCATGGATTCGGAGTTGCCGGCGCAGTCCTGGAACTCGAGCCAGACGAGGATGGGGCGGGTGGTTTTGTCGAGCGCCTTCACCACGGCGTGGAGATAGCGGGGCGGCAAAGCCATCGTTGCCACCATGGTGCTGCAGAACTTTACGAATTGGCGGCGGGAGACTCCCCGCGCTTCCAGCGCCGCTCGCAGTCCACCTTCCGGGAATGCATTCATGATGAGGTCTCCGAATCCTGCTCGCCGGCACGCCTATCTGAGAGCGAGTCCAGGCTGGCAGTAATTATTCTCCGGGGCTCTCGCTCGTGCTGTGACAGTTATCACACCTGCTGAACAAATCTTTGCTAACGCGGACGAAGTGCTAGCCGGCCCTGTCTCCGAACCGTGCATGTGACACGTATCACATACACCGCGTCTCCCCGGAGCGTAAGTTTTTCCGGTAACTGCGAAGCTGCGGTCGGGACTTGCGAAGGAGACAGAGATGGCACGCGTTGTAATTGATCCCGTTACCCGGATTGAAGGGCACCTGCGAATCGAAGTCGAGGTCGAGGGTCATACCGTGACCGACGCCTGGAGTTCAGGCACCATGTTCCGCGGCATCGAACTCATCCTCCGCGGACGCGATCCGCGCGAGGCGTGGATCTGGGCGCAGCGTATCTGCGGCGTCTGCACCACCGTCCACGCCCTCGCCTCCGTCCGCGCGGTCGAAGACGCGCTCGGCATCGAAGTCCCGGAGAACGCAAGGCTGGTGCGCAATATTATTGCGGGCACGCAGAACGTTCAGGACCACATCATCCACTTCTACCACCTGCATGCGCTGGACTGGGTGGACGTGACCCTCGCCCTCAAGGCCGATCCAGCCAAGACCTCGCAGATCGCGCAGTCCATCTCCGATTGGCCCAAATCGAGCACAAGCTACTTCAAAGCCATCCAGGATCGCGTGAAGACGCTGGTCGCGAGCGGCCAGCTCAGCCTCTTCAGCAGCGGGGACTGGGGGCACCCGGCCTACATCCTGCCCCCTGAGGTGAATCTGCTGGCGGTCGCCCACTACATCGAAGCGCTCGATCTGCAGCGCGAGTTCATACGCATCCACGCGGTCCTCGGCGGGAAGAACCCCCACCCGCAGAGCTATCTGGTGGGCGGCATGTCCAGCTCCATGGATGGCAACGAGCCGGATGCGGTCATCACCGACGAGCGCATCTCGCTGATGAACAAACTGGTCAAGAATGCGCAGACCTTCGTGCAGCAGGTCTACATCCCCGATGTGCTGGCCATCGCCGGCTTCTACAAGGACTGGTTCAAGTACGGCGCGGGGATTGGGAACTACATGGCGTACGGCGACTACACCACGGGCAGCCAGAAGGACCCGGCGGGGTTCATGTTCCCGCGGGGCATTATTCTGGGGCGCGATCTTTCGACGGTGCATCCGGTCGACCCAACCCATATATCGGAGTACGTGACGCACTCCTGGTACAACTACGCGGAGGGCGATGGGGTGGGGATACATCCCTCGAAGGGGGAGACCAATCCGGAGTATTCCGGGCCGAAGCCGCCGTTCGATTTCCTGAAGACGGACGAGAAGTATTCGTGGGTCAAGTCGCCGCGGTACGACGATACGGCGATGGAGGTTGGGCCGCTGGCGAGGACGCTGATTGCGTACGCGTCGGGCAAGGAAGAGGTGAAGAAGATTGTCGATGGCGTGCTGACCAAGCTGGATGTACCGGCGACGGCGCTTTATTCCACGCTGGGGCGGATTGCTGCGCGGGCGATTGAGGCGGACATCATGGTGGGCGAGATTGGCGGCTGGATCGCGCAACTGGACGACAACATGGCCCACGGCAACCTGACCATGCACAACGGGAAGCAATGGAACCCGAACAACTGGCCGCAGTCGTGCCAGGGATTTGGGTTCCATGAGGCGCCGCGCGGGTCGCTGGGCCACTGGATTGAGATTGAGGACAAGAAGATCGCGAACTATCAGGCGGTGGTGCCATCCACGTGGAACGCGGGCCCGCGCGATGCCAAAGGGCAGCGCGGCGCGTATGAGGCAGCGCTGGCCGGCACACCCATCGCCGACCCCGAACGCCCATTGGAAGTCCTGCGCACCGTCCACTCCTTCGACCCCTGCCTTGCCTGCGCCGTGCATGTTGTCCAGGCCAACGGCACCCTCTACGGCCGTCGCCCACCATCCGGCCTGCCATCTCTCTAGGCGGAACCCCTTATGGCAACTCAACTCACACCGGTCCCGCAAGCCCTCGCCCCCGAAGCCCACGTCACCGCCGCAAATAGCCGCCGCATCGCCATCCTCGGCCTCGGCAACCTCATGCGCACCGACGACGCCGTCGGCATGCTCCTCCTCACCCGCATCGCCAACGACCCACGCTTCCCCGCTGACATCGCCCTCATCGAAGGCGGCGCCCTCGGCCTCGACCTCCTCCACGACCTCCACGGCGTCACCCACCTCCTCACCCTCGACACCGTCGACATCGGCGCCCAACCCGGCGGCCTCTCCCGCTTCTCCGGCGCTGAGATGTCCACCCTCCCCACCTCCAAGAGCGTTCACCTCCTCGGCTTTTCCGACCTCATCAACGTCCTCCGCCTCATGGATGCCGCCCCCGAAGAGGTGGTCCTCCTCGGCGTCCAACCCTCCTCCACCGGCTGGGGCACCGAACTCACCCCCGCCGTCGCCGCCGCCCAACCCGCCCTCATCGAGCTCGCCCTCCAGCAAATCACCCTCTGGACCGCCCCCGCACCAGCCGCCATCCCGCACCCCTCCCCACCGAAACCCTCCAACCCGCCTGACCCACGAACAGACGCACCGAGGAGAAACGCGGATCTCCACGGAGCAAACACCCACCCATCCCTCTTTGTCTTTAATCCGCGTTCATCCGCGTAAATCCGTGGTCGTCCTTGTCTCGGAGCGTTAAGGCTCCCCATGAAACAATGCTCCTGCGCGCACTGCAGGAGCATCCCCATGCCATTCACCCTCGAAGGCCGCACCGCCCTCGTCACCGGCTCCGGCCGCGGCATCGGCCGCGCCATCGCCCGCCAACTCCTCGCCTCTGGCGCCAGCGTCATGCTCAACGACATCGACGAGCCCATCCTCCTCGAAGCCGCCGCCGACCTCACACCCCTCGCCACACCAAACCCAACCATCCCCACTCCCGCCCCGCTCCGCCTCGCCCACTACGCCGCCGACCTCACCCACCCCCCCACCCCCGCCGCCCTCGTCGAAGCCACCCTCGCCGCCTTCGGCTCCCTCGACATCATCGTCAACAACGCCGGCTACCTCTGGGACTCCGTCATCCAAAAAACCACCGACGAGCAGTTCCAGTCCATGCTCGACATCCACCTCGTCGCGCCCTTCCGCATCCTCCGCGCCGCCTCCACCCACATCCGCGACTCCGCCAAGCGCGAGGCCGCCGAAGGCCGCCGCGTCATGCGCAAGGTCGTCAACATCACCTCCATCGCCGGCACCGACGGCAACCCCGGCCAGTCCGGCTACGGCTCCGCCAAGGCCGGCGTCATTGGCCTCACCCGCACCCTCGCCAAGGAGTGGGGGCGCTACAACGTCAACGTCAACGCCGTCGGCTTCGGCCTCATCGACACCCGCCTCGTCCAGCCCCTCGACTCGCCCAACGCCATCCTCCACATGCACGGCCACCAGATCCGCATCGGCGTCCAGCCCGCCATGCTCGAAGCCATCGCCGCCCACTGCCCTCTCGGCCGCCTCGGCACACCCGACGAAGCCGCCGCCGCCGTCCTCTTCTTCTGCTCCCCCCTCTCCGACTACATCACCGGCCAAACCCTCCTCGTCACCGGCGGCCTCCACTTCTAAACGCGCATACGCGATCCTACGGCTTGTTCGTCGCCAACAGAAAGGCGCGCGCATCTGCTGCCGACTGATCAGGCATCTCCTGCTGCGAAAAGTGGCCCGTGCCAGGGTAGATCACTAGCTTCGAGCCGGCAATTGCTTTGGCGTACCCATACCCGTCCGCTACTGGCACATCGGGATCCTGTTCGCCCCAGAGGATCAACGTCGGCGCCCTCACCTCGCCAATGTGGTCCGCAACATACGTACTCCGCGGCACGCCTCAGTGAACGAATGTCGCCTGACGGCTACCCGACATGCGCGTGAACTCCCAGTATTGATCAATCATCGCATCCGTGAGGATACTCTTGTGAACGATGTCCTCGCCCAGCAGCTTGGCCACCATGGGGCGCGGGGTGACGTGCAGCAGCACCTCATTCAATACCGGGGCCCTTAGAACGCGGAAGACCAGCGGCGCTTTTGGCGGCGGCTGCGACGGCAAGCCCGTCGCATCGATCAGAATGAGGTGCGTTATCCGATCCGGATAAGTCTCTGCGAAACGCGCCGCGACTCCGCCGCCCATCGAATGGCCGCCGATCGCGAAGCTTCCCAGTTCCAGCTTGTCCGTAACCTCCTTGACAAACTCGACCATTCCACCTTGCGTGTAGTCGCCGAAGGGCACCGCGCCCGTCAGACCGTCGCCGGGCAAATCCATCGTCACTACGCGGAACCTATCGTCAAGCCGGTTCGCCCACGGCTCCCACGTGAACAGCGAAGACCCGTTGCCATGCAGCAGGACAAGCACCGGCGCATCGCGCGGGCCGCGGTCCCGCACATGGGCGCGCGCTCCATCCGCAAGCTGCAGGAACTGCGAAGGCGGCGTGGCGTATTTCGCTTCCAGCGTAGCGCGCGGAATGTCTGGGTCGCTGAAGTGATAAAACAAGCCACCCAGCGCGATAAGACCAGCCAGAGCAGAGATGAGAACCTTCCGCATACCAGATCTCCTTGGAATGCCATTTGGCGGGAACTACCTGCGCGGGACAATTCCGGAGCAGTCACCAGCCGCACAAGTCCTCCACGCCCCGTCGAATCGATTGCAAACGCCCGTTGAGACTCAGAGTTGGCGGCGCCCCTCCATCACGGCTCGACGAACGTCATGTCCGGCGAGACGACCTGGTTGCCATTAGCGTCGGTGCTGACCAGCTGATAATGGACCGTCCCATTCGGCACATACGTCAGCGCGCAGTGCGGCGCGGCCGTCAGGCTGGTCACGGCCGAGTAGTAGCCGTAGCCCGTCGTCAGGCCGTACTGCACGTAGCTCGTCGTCGGCACCGACGTGGTCCAGTTCACCGTCGCCGTATTATTCGACGCAGGCGTCGCCGTCACCCCGGAGATAGTCGGCGGCCCGGCAAGCGTCGTAAAGCTGTACGTGGTCGAGTAGCCCGTGTTCCCGCTGCCGTCCGCCGACTGTGCCACGAAGTAGTACGTGGTCCCGGAGTTCAGGCCCGTCAGCGTGACCCCGTGGCTGTCGGCCAGCGCCGTCTGCACCGGACTCAGCTGCCCCAGCGCATTCGTGGTGCCATACGCCACCGCAGTGTTCGCCGGCTCATTCGTGGACCACGTAATCGTTGCCTCCGAAGCGGTGATGCCCCAGTACGACAGATACGAAATCACTGGCGGCGGCGCCGAGTTAGACGTGGTGGTGAACGTGTAGTTGGTCGACGTGGTCGTCGCGTTCGCCGCATTGGCCGAAGCAACGTCGAAGTCGTACGCCGTATTCGGCGCCAATCCCGTCAGCGTCACCGAGTGGGCAGTCACCAGCGCGCCCACGGACGCGGAAGAACCGTAACCGGTAGTAGCCCCGTAGTTCACCACCGACGTTGACGCCTGGTCCGTCGTCCACGCGATCGTCGCCGTCCCGCTCGTCACGCTGCTCGAGCTCACATTGCTGATCACTGGCGGGGGCGCACTGCCTGTGGTCGTGAATGTAGAATTCGCCGATGTCGACGAGACCGCCGAAGAGTCCGCGGACATCACATCGAAGTCATAAGTCGCCCCTGCGGCGAGGCCCGTAAGCGTCACCGAGTGGCTGGTCACCAGCGTGGGACTCAGCGTGCTGGAGTTGGTGTATGTCGTGCTTAGCCCGTAGTTCACCTGCGACGACGTGGCCTGATCGGTGGTCCACGTGATGGTCTCCGAAGCATTGCTGACGCTGGTCGCCACCACGTTCGAGATTACCGGCGGCGGCGTGGTCTGCGTACCCGTGGTCGTAAAGGTCATCACCGCCGAATAGCCCGTCGCTCCGTCCGCACCCGTCGACTGCGCCACGAAATAGTATTCCGTACCCGGGTTCAGGCCGGTCAACGTCACGCCGTGGCTCGCCGTCATCGCCGTCTGCAGCGGACTCAGTTGGCCCAGCGCAGTCGTGGTCCCGTAGGCCAGTTGTGCATTGGCCAGAACGTCGGTGGACCACGTCACCGTCGCCCCCGTGTTGTTGATCCCCCACGCAGCCACATAACCCACGTAGGGCGGTGTAGCGGTCGACGCAGTCGTGGTGACCATCGAGTTCGGCGACGTGCTCGATTGCGATGCCGCATTGGCAGAGGTCACATCGAAGTCGTACGCGGTGCCCGCTGTCAGTCCTGTGATCGTCTCCGAGTGCGCCGTCACCAGCGTCGGGTCCAGCGTCGTCGAGGTGCCATAGCCCGTCGTCGTGCCGTAGTTGATCTGCGACGACGATGCCTGGTCCGTCGTCCACGTCACGGTCACCGAAGTGCTCGTAAGGTTCGTCGTCGCCACATTCGTGATCACCGGCGGCGTCGACACCACCGACGTCGTCGTGAAGGTCGCGTTGGCCGATGTCGAGGACATCGCCCCCAGGTTCGCCGAGACCACATCGAAATCGTACGTCGTCCCCAGCGTCAGGCCCGTCAGCGTCACCGAGTGGCTCGTCACCAGCGTCGGGTTGAGCGGCGAAGCCGATCCATACCCACTCGTGACCCCAAAATTCACCAGCGAACTCGACGCCTGGTCCGTCGTCCACGTAATCGTCGCCGACGTGTTCGTAATGCCGCTCACCGCCACATTCGAGATCACCGGCGGCGTCGACACCACCGACGTCGTCAGAAAGCTGGAATTGCCCGAGGTGGACGACATCGCCCCCGCGTTCGCCGAAACCACATCGAAGCCATACGTCGTCCCCAGCGTCAATCCCGTCAGCGTCACCGAGTGGCTCGTCACCAGCGTGGGATTGAGCGGCGAAGCCGATCCATACCCACTCGTGACCCCATAGTTCACCAGCGAACTCGACGCCTGGTCCGTCGTCCACGTAATCGTCGCCGACGTGTTCGTAATGCCGCTCACCGCTACATTCGAAATCACCGGCGGCCCCGCAGGCGCTGTGCCCGTCGTCGTAAAGCTCATCACCGCCGAGTATCCCGTCGCCCCGTTCGCGCCCGTGGACTGCGCCACAAAGTAGTAGGTCGTCCCGCTGATCAGGCCCGTCAACGTCACGCCGTGGCTCGCCGTCATCGCCGTCTGCAGTGGAGTCAGTTGCCCCAGCGCCGTCGTGGTCCCGTAGGCCATCTGCGCAGTCGCCGGCACGTCGGTGGACCATGTTACCGTGGCCCCCGAATTGTTGATCCCCCACGCCACCACGTAACCCACGTACGGCGGGGTCGCATTGGCCGCAGTCGTAGTCACCGTCGAGTTGGACGACGTGGTCGATTGCGACGCCGCATTGGCGGAGACCACGTCGAAGTCGTACGCAGTGCCCGCCGTCAAACCCGTCAGCGTCACCGAGTGCGCTGTCACCAGGGCCGTGCTCAACCCCGATGAAGACCCATAGCCCGTGGTCGTGCCATAGTTCACCAGCGAACTCGAAGGCTGGTCGGTCGTCCAGGTCACCGTCACCGAGGTCTGCGAAATATTCGAGGTCGCCACATTCGCGACCACCGGAGGCGTGGACGCCTGCGCGGTCGTCATGAAACTGGAGTTGCTCGACGTGGACGATATTCCCCCCGAGTTCGCCGAAACCACGTCAAAGTCGTATGTCGTCCCCGCAGTCAGGCCGGAGATCGCGACGGAGTGAGCGGTCACCAACGCCGGGTTCAGCGTAGAGGCAGAACCATACCCCGTCGTCGTGCCAAAGTTCACCAGCGAGCTCGAAGGTTGGTCCGTCGTCCAGGTCACGACCGCCGATGTGCTCGTGATGCTCGACGCCGTCACCGCAGTGATCACCGGCGGCGGGGTCGTGTTCGTGCCCGGCGTGGTGAAGTTCCAGGGGAACTGCGTATCAAACCACGCCGCCACCTGCTGGGCAACAAATTCATAACCGTTCGACCCCAGGTGGGTCTGGTCAATCAGCGAGTAGGTGGCGTTGGCCGCGTGGCTCGCCGCGGCTGTCCCGTTGTACCCGCGTGTGCAGGCCGTAATATCGACACTGTCAGGGATGGCGTTGATAAGGATCGTCTCTGAATCGATGATGATCGGCGTCCCGACGCCGTTGGTCCCGGCGGAAACGCTGATCGCACACGATGTGCTATCCAGCGCGCCCGAAGTAATGGTGCCCTGTGCCCGCACCGCATGCAGCGAATTCGCCGGAATATCGTTTGCATAAGTCCACTGGTCCAGCGCGAGTGCCGGGTTATAGTCCTGGACTAATAGCTCGCGAATATTCAGATAGTTTTTCCCATATTGCGTCGCCAGGCTCTCGTTGGTAGCAAGGACGTTGTTGTAGTCTGTCGTGCCCAACGGAGCAAGTTCGCTGTTGATGTCGCCCAGCACCAGATAGCACGCCGGCGAATCCAACGCGTTCACCATACTGGCAATATCGGAAAGCACCGTGCTCACATCGTTGTGGTTGTTTCCTCCGGACCAGATCAGGTTGCAGTTGCCCGGAGTGAGTGCCGCCGGCGTCGCCAGCAGCGCCGCGGCGATCTGTGTGCTGGTGGTGCCGCCGACTGCTTCGTTCGCGACCGGCGTGCCAAGATAGGTCGTCAGATAAAGTGGGTAGGTGTTTTGCGTCAGATCTCCATAGCCCAGAGTGAGCGAATCCCCCCACGCCCAGACCGCGTCTGTGCCCAGATTCGCCCCGTAGATCGTCTCTCCGGTCGTGCTTACCGAGACCAGCTGGAAGTCGTAAAGCGTGCCTGGCAACAGGCCCGTCAGCGTCACCGAATGCGCGGTCGACACCGACGAATTGAGCGGCGACGAGAAGCCGTAGCTCGTTGTAGTTCCGTAGTTGACTTGCGACGTGCTGGGCACATTCGTTGTCCAGCTAATCGTCGCCGACGTCGTTGTGAGATTCGAGATGGCCACATTGGAGACGACGGGATTAAGCGGCACCGGCCCCGTGGTGACTAAGCTGTAGATAGGCGAGTAGCCAGCCGCGCCGTTGGTCCCCGTCGAAATACCGACAAAATAGTAGGTCGTGCCCGGGACCAAGCCCGTCAGCACAACTCCGTGGCTCGCGCTCAGTGTAGTCTGCACCGGCGTAAGCTGGCCCAGAGAGGTGGTCGTGCCATAGGCCAGGAGGGTATTGGCGGGCACGTCCGTCGACCAAGAAAGCATTGCGCTCGAATTGGTAAATCCCCAGGAAGCGACGAAGCCAACGTTCGGCGCCGTGGCCGAGGCCGCCGGCGTAGTGAAGGTCTGGTTGGCCGAAATCGAATTGACATTCGCCAAACCTGCGGAAACTACGTCGAAGTTGTAAGTGGTGCTGGGGGAGAGTCCGTTCAAAGTGACCGATTGGGCGGTCGCCATAGTCGAAACGAATTGCGAGGAAGAGCCATAACTGGTGGTGGTCCCGTAATTCACCATGGCATTGGCCGGCTGGTCGGTCGTCCAGTTAATGGTGGCGCTGGTGCCGGTAATGTAGATCACGTTGATGTTCGCAATCACCGGCGAAATAGCGAGGGTTGCAAACGCGAAGTTCGCGGATGTGTTGACCGAAACAACATCGAAGTTATAGAGCGTATTCGCCGTCAGGCCGGTCAGCGTCACCGAGTGCGCTGTCACCAAGGTCGGGTCCGCCAGCGAAGAGCTGCCGTAGCCCGTGGTCGTGCCATAGTTCACCTGAGACCCCGAAGCCACGTTCGTCGTCCACGTGATGACGGCCGAACTGTTGGTCACGTCCGTCGCCGCCACATTGCTGATCACTTGGGCAGAGGCAGGGGCCGCGCCCGCCAGCAAACCGCCCGCAACAGCGAAGATCGCGGCTCGCAGCAGCGCCATAGCGCGGAAGGCCGCCTTCTTTTCTATTCGTCGATGGGTCAACACACTCGTCTCCATTCACCTGGGTTGACGGACCGGCTTGTTACGAGAACGGGGAGGAGTTGTGTCCACAATACCACGACTATTAGCGCACTGATGTAGTTACTAGGGTCACTAGGACTGACACCGGTCAGTTGGCGCTAACTGTCAATTCAAAGGCGAGGCTGTTCACTTATGCTCACATTGGCAGACGAAATTCGACTGCAGCACACGCGCGCACCCACCAGCGTCTCTGCCTGCAAATCTCTGCCCGCAAGTTGTGGAAGAAGCCGGCCCACAGAAGGCCACGCCCGAGTAATCGGGCAGCTCTCCAAATCTTAGGCGAAGCGATGAGGTATGGTGCGCCCGAGAAGATTCGAACTTCTGACCTACAGCTTCGGAGGCTGCCGCTCTATCCAGCTGAGCTACGGGCGCGCACCTTAAAGCCTAGCACGGCGCCGCCCAACGAACGCACCTCCGCCGCTTGACAGCCATCCCCGCAAACGCCGAGCATCTGCGAATGACCTTCCCCACTCGGAAATCTCTCGCCGCATCACGCCGCGCCCTTGCCGCCGTCGCCTGCCTCGCATCCGTCATCGTCCTCGCACCCGCCCGCGCCGGCGCCCGCCCATCCGCACAAGCCGAACCCGCCTCCAAACCCGAAATGAACGAACCCGCCCCGGACCCCAACGCGCCCCTCCCCAGCCCGCCCGCAACCGCCACCGTCACCCTCGGCGCAGGCACCATTGACATCCACTACAACACGCCCCACATGCGAGGCCGCAAGATCATGGGCGCACTCGTCCCCTACGGCCAGGTCTGGCGCACCGGCGCCAATCCCGCCACCACGCTGATCACCTCGGTCCCATACAAGTTCGGCGACCTCGTCGTCCCCGCCGGCACCCACTCCATCTACACTCTGCCCAGCGCTGACACCTGGCTGCTCATCATCAACAACCAGACCGGCCAGTGGGGCACCGTCTACACCCAGGCGATGGACCTTGGCCGCACCCCCATGAAGGCCAAACCCATGTCCGCCCCACAGGAGGTCATGAGCCTCTCCTTCGAGAACTCAACCCCCCACTCCACCGAACTCCACATGCGCTGGGAGACCACTGACCGCTACGTGATCGTCACCACACCCTAGGCGTCAGTCTCAACCCGCCTCACGCCCACCCGGAGAACGGCCCGTCCCCGCCCTCACCCCGCTGCTCTTTCTTTGCCTCGCCCTCACTCTGCGCGTCCTGCTGGCTCGCGTCTTTCCCCGGCGCGCCCTCCCCGCTCAGGCTCACCACGCAGTCCGCAGCATCGTCATCACCGGCCAGCGCGGCCGCCATCAGCTTCCTCCGCACCCGCTCCGCCTCCAGCTTCGCCTCAGTCTTGGCAGCAGCATAAAGTGCGTTGAGTTCGAAGTTGGAATCAACTTGGTTGCCGTGCACGCGCATGGCTCCCTCCCTTCGATTGACACGAAGAACACGTACCGTGTTACCGATGGCCGGGCTCGCTGCAAACCTGGAACGTCGTCGCCGTCATCGGTGGGGCCCGACAACACCATTATGAGAATTATTGCCCAGTTGCCGCGCAATTCGACCGGAATATCCGCCCGGCCCTTAACCACCCATATCCCATTCTTCCGGTATGACCGCGTGCCTTAGCTCGGGGGAACCAGATAACTCAGCAGCGAGTTGGGCATCACTTTCGCCGCCGCCGCCAGTGCGGCGTTATTGTCCGTCTCCGCCTGGCTCAGGTTGGTTGCGGCCTTTGCCTCATCGACGCCGATCAGCGAATTCGCCTGCGACGCCAGCGTCACCGTCTCCTGTTGCAGATAAGTGTCCTGCGAGTTCAGCTGGCTCTCCGCGTTGCCGTAGACCACCCGCTGCTGGCTCACATAGTTCAGCGCCGCGCTCACCGCGCTGGTCGCCGTGCCAATCGCAGCGGTGTTCCCGCTCTGCAGCGCGCTGGCCAACGATTGCAGCGAGCCCAGCACATTCGCGCTGGAATTCGAAAAGACTTGGCTGCCCGGCAGGTTCACCTGCACGCTCAGGTTGTCGCCAATCTGCACTGAGTTCACATCGCCGTTCCCGTTATAGGTGTAGCCGGTGGCCGACGAAGCATCGGCGGTGTAAGGCTGCGTGGTGCTCGCCGTCCCGCCAAACAGATACGCCCCCTGGTACGACGTATTTGCCTGCGCCACCACGCTGGACAAAATCCCCTGCACCTGCACTGCAATCTCCTGCTGGTTCGCCGCCGAGTTCGTCCCATTGGCGCCCTCGGTTCCCAGAGACACCGCCTGCGTCAGCGACGACACCACCGAGCTCAGCGCGGAATCCGCGGTCTGCACCTGGCTCAGCACCCCGGTCACGTTCTGCGTGTACTGGTCCACCGCCGCGGTCTCAAGCGTGTTCTGCACCATGTCGGCCGCCGCTGCCGGGTTGTCCGAGGGCACATTCACGCTCTTGCCGGTCGACACCTGCTGCAGCGCCGTCTGCAGCGAGACCTCGCTCTGTTGGATCGCGGCCAGCATGTCCGGCACATTGTTTGGATTAACCCGCATGGCGGTCAGTAGCCTCCTGTGGTGCCCATGTCGAGGGTCACGGTGCTGAGCTGCTGAATCGTGCTGACAACTCGCGCCGCCGCCTCGTAAGCCGTCTGGTAGCGAATCAGGTTCGCGGCCTCCTCATCGGTGCTCACGGCGGAGACCGAGCCCTGCTGGTCGGTCAGTTGCTGCAGGTTCAATCCAATCGCCGTAGACTGCGCGCTGGCGTTGGAAGCTGCTGTGCCCACCTGAAACACCAGGTTGGCATACGCGTTCGCCGGGGTCGCCCCCGAGGAGAGCGTGCCCGTTACCGCGTTCGACAGATTCGTGATATTTCCGTTGCTGCCCGCCGACCCATCCGAGCTGATCGCAACCAGCGCAGGATTGGTGATCGCCACCGTAATCCCCGACGCGGCATTCGCAGGATTGCCGGGCTCCGAGAAGAAATTGGTCCCTGCATTGCCATTCGAGTCGAAACCCTTGGCCTGCGCCGAGTTGAATGCCGTGGCAAACTGGCTGGCCAGTGTGTTCAGCTGCGTCAGCATGCTGGGGATTGTCTGGTCGCGCACCTCGATCGCGCCGCCCAGCGTGCCGCCTTGGATCGACGCCGTAATGTCCGTCCCGTTCGAATCCAGCACATGCGCCTGTCCATCGGCGCCCGTCGTCGTCTGCAAGCTGTAGCTCTGCGACCCCATCACCAGCGGCGTCCCATTGCCCGTGGTAATCGTCTCTCCACCGTCGCTCTGCGTGATCGAGATCCCGGTCAGCGCGGAGAGCTGCTGCACCAGCTCATCGCGCTGGTCCTCTAGCGTCCCGCCGTTGTTCACGGTCGTCGAAGTCTGCGCCAGTTGGCCGTTCAACTGCGCAATCTGCTGGGTCAGCGTGTTGATCTGCGATACGGTCTGTGTCACCTGCCCATCGGCATAGGACTGCGCGCTGGTCAGCGCGTCCGCCGTGGTGTTGAACGCGTTCGTAAGGTCCTGGCCGGAGGAGAGCACGCCCTGTTGGAGCGCCGCGCTGGTCGGGTCCGCCGAGAGCTGCGAGAGGCTGCTGGAAAACGCTGCCAGCTCGCTCGAAATGTCCGCGCCGGAAGACGAAGAGAAGTAGCTCTGGAGCTGCTGTAGCGTGGAGGACTGCACGTTCACGCTGCTCTGCGACGAGGTCTGCTCCTGGATCTGCAGGTTGAGCAGCTCATCGCGCACGCTCTGCAAACCTTCCAGATTCACCCCTCCGCCGCTCACATCGGAGCCCGACACCGTCTCCGCATTCTCCGTGAACTGCGGCACCTCGCGTGTGTACCCCGGGGTGTTCGCATTCGCGATGTTGTTGCTCGTCGCGTCCAGCGCACCCTGCGTCGCGTCCAGCGCCTGCATGGCCACCAACAACGATGTGTTCAATCCGCCCATGCAGTCACATCTGGCAGGACCAGGTCTGTTGTTTCAACCTGGGGCCGGAAGCCTCCTGAAATTGTCCCTTGAAGGAACTGAACAGCGACGCCATCAGCGCCACCGAGCGGCTCGAATGCTGCAGCAGCGCCGCATAGCGAAGGTTCAGCCGCTGCAGCGTGCCCGACGCAGCCTGGATCTGCTGCGCTACTTCGCCATACCCCCCTGCCTTCATGCCGGACCCGCCCGCCTCCAGCGGCCCGCTCAACTCCCCGGCCAGCTCGCCGAGCCGCGAGCTTAGCGCCTGCTGGATCGCAACGCTCTCTTCGAACTCCGCCAGCGAATTCCCAGCGATCGCCTGCATCGCCCGTTCCAGCTCAAAGCTCAGCGCCCGCAGCGAATCCAGATACTCCGCGGCCTTCAACTCCCGATCCTGAACGCCCGCGGTATTCATCCTTCACACCTTCTGGGAGCGCCCAATTTCGGCGACCATCCCTGCCGCTCATCAGGCCTGCTCATCGATGATCGCTGAGGCGATCTTGTCCGGGTCGAGCTCGTACTGCCCGCCGTTCACTGCCGCCCGCAGCCGGTCCACATTGTCCTGGCGAATCGCCGGAGAGGCCAGCGCCGCCTTCGTCAGCGAGCCCACCGAAGTCGTGTCCGACGTAAGAGTGGTCCGATCCTCCGCGCTCACCTGGCCCGCTCCCGCACTGTTCTGCGCGCCAACCTGCGTCGCGTCCTTCTCGCTGGCAATCTCACTCGCCGTCGAATTGAATAGATCGATCCTCATCCCGCCTCCTTGAACTTTCCCGCATCTCCCTCAAACAGCAGAGACACTCCTAAGCCGCCCATCTCTATCGGCACATATCCCACAAAAGTCTAGTCCACCCCTCCACGTTTTTCTTCGCTTACCCTCGCATGGGCCGGCGCCGAAGGAGCCTCAACCGTGCCATTTGCTTTATCAGCAGCAGCATGCATCGCCTTAGCAATCATCGTGCCTATCCCGATACCCCCGCCCGACGCCATCGACGTCGCCAGCGTCTGCACGCCCAAGCTCATCATCGAACCCCGCCCAACATCCTCGCTGTCCTCGTCGGCCCCCGGAACGCTGGCAAACGACTCCTGCGCCTGTTGCAGCCAGCTGCCCAGCAGCACCGCCTCAAACTCCTTCGCCCCCTTGTCGATCTTCGCGCCGTCCGCCGCGCTCTTCGACTCCTTCAATCCCTCCATCATGCGGTCCGCGCTCGAATCCAGCACGCTCGTCTGCGCCGCCAGCGACCCTAAACCCACACCCGCGGCGCCCATTATTGGACCTCCAGTTCAGCCTGCATTCCGCCCTCGGCCCGTATCGCCTGCAGGATCGCCACCACATCGTGCGCCGTCGTCCCAATCGCGTGCAGCCCATTCACCAACTGGTCCACATTGGCCCCTTCATCCAGCCGCATCGCCTGCGTCGCCTCATCGTCCGCGGCTAAATGCGTCTCCGGCACCACCACCGGCTGCAGCGCCCCTGGCCCTCCGCCTCGCCGCTTGTCGTCAGGTCCGCCGCCGCCGCCAGTCCCCGGAATCGGCGCGACCCCCGCAACCTCATAAGCAGTCACCACCTGAATCGACAGGTTCCCGTGGATCACCGACACCGGCGAGAGCTTCACATCGCCGCCCATCACAATCGTCCCCGTCCGCTCATTGATGATGATCTTCGCCGGCGTATGCACATTCAGCACCAGGTTCTGCACCCGCGAGATCAGCATCGACACCGACTGCGCCGACGCCTCCGTCACGCTGATGTCCACCCGGCTGCTGTCCAGCGCGGCCGCCACCAGCCTCCCATAATCATGGTTCACCGCTTCGGCAATCTGCGTCGCCGTCGTGAAGTCCGGGTTCCTCAGCAGCAACGACACCGTCTTGAACCCGCTCAGGTCCACCGACGTGTCCCGCTCCACCATCGCCCCCTGCGGAATCAGCGCCACATTCGCCGAGTTGACATCCTTCCGGTTCGTCCCCGAGCCCGCCGAATAGCCGCCCATAATCAGCGGCCCCTGCGCCTCAGCATAGATCTGCCCGTCGGGCCCGTGCAGCGCGCTCATCAGCAGCACACCGCCCTCCAGGCTCTGCGCATCGCCCACCGAAGACACCGTCACATCCACCTTCGAGCCCGGCCGCGCAAACGGTGGCAGCGACGCGGTGATAAACACCGCCGCCACATTCTTCACCACCACCGTGCTCGGCGTAATCAGCACGCCCATCTTCTGCATCGCATTCGCCAGCGTCTGCACCGTAAAGATCGTCTGCTGCCGGTCGCCCGTCCCCCGCAACCCAACAACCAGGCCATACCCCACCAGCATGTTCTCCCGCACACCTTCAATGCTCGTAATGTCCCGCACCATCACCCGATGGTCCGTCTCGTCCGCAACCGCACAAGGAGAAAACCCAGACACAAGCAGCGCCATCGTCGCCAAAGAGGCAGCGACGCGGCCACAACCCACCTTCATTCGCATGAACTCATTCATCATTCGCGTATCAAAGCCCAATCAGCCACATGATCGCCCGCGTAACGGGGTTGAGCGGACGCGTACTGTCCGCGATAATTCCTTTGCCCTTCATCTCAATCTCCAGATTGCTCAACGACGCCGAAGAGACAGTATTGCTCGGCCCAATATCGTTCGGCCGCACCACGCCGCGCACCGTCACATCCTCATGCTGGTTGTTCATGAAGATCCTGCGCTGCGCCTCAACCACCAGGTTGCCGCTCGGCAGCACAGCAACCACCTGCCCGGTCAGCGTGGTTGAAAAGGTCGTGTTCGAGTCCGTCGCGCCCGCGCCCTTCAACTGCGTCGCGGAGTTCGCCGCCAGCAGCGGATTCATGGGCCCGGTATTCACGTTCCCCGCCAGCCCCGTGATCGCCGAGCTGGTCGAGACCGTCCGGTTGTAGCTCGAGTCCCCGCTCTGCGCCGCCGTCGTCTGCACCGCAACCAAAATCGTGATCGTGTCGTTCAGTTTGCGCGCCTTGTAGTCCGTCGAAAGATCGCCTAGCGTATTGCTCGGCGACCACAAACTCCCCACCGTCCTGCCATCCGTGGGATGCACATCCTGCTGCTGCAACCGCGCAATATAATCCAGCCGCAACTGGTCCGGGCTCGCCGTCTTCTTCTTCGGGAACACCGCCTGCGCGGCCGGCCCAACCGCAAGCAACAAAAGTGCCGCAACCCATCGCTGCCTCGCGCAAACCGTCGTCCTCATCGCGTCATCCCCTTCAACGCACTCTCATCCCCAACCTCAGCCATAAAAGTCTGCCGCCGGTCCTGCGTCGCAACCCGGATCGTCTGGCCCACTGACCCGCTCTCCAGACAGATCACCGGAAGTTGAATGTGGATATGGTCGCCCTCCAGCATCAGGATCGCGGGCGCCCCCGCGCGCACCACAATGGCGCCGGAGTCCGTCTTCACAGGCGCCGGCTTAGTCGCGGTCCGCGCGGCAAACGCCGCGGGCACCGGCTCCGTCTGGCCCCACTGGATGGCAACGAAGAACGGCAGGCACTCTGCGTCGGCGCAGTTCATTCGCACCTTCATGCGATGATCGCCCCACCGCTCCATCGACTCCACCGTCAGCTTGGGGCTGGACGTCGTGGCAACCACGTCGGCCAGCAGCGTCACCTGTTCCGGCGATATCGCGATCCCCACATTGCTGATCGCGCCCGCCACCTGCGCCACGCTGATCGGCGCGCGCGCATTCGCGGCCACAGCGGGAATCGCCGCCCCAGCCGCCAGAATCAACACCGAAATGAGCCTACATCCCGTCATCGCGCCCCGTTACTGAGACAGCTGGTTCAACCCTTGCAGCATCTCGTCCGCCGCCTTCACCACGCGCGAGTTTGACTCATACGACCGCTGCGCGAGGATCATGTTCACGAACTCGTCCACAATATTCACATTCGCCTGCTCCAGCATTCCCTGCTGGATCGTCCCCAGCCCGTCCGCTCCGCCCGGTGTCCCGACCACCGCATCGCCCGACGCCGTCGTCGGCAGATAGATGTTGTTGCCCACGCTGTTCAGTCCGCCCGGATTGGCGAACGTCGCCAGTTGCAGCACGCCGACCTGCGCCGCATTCGTCTGCCCCGGCAGCGTCACGCTCACCGTGCCGTCGCTGCCCACCGTCACGTTGGTTGCGTTCGCGGGAATCGTGATCGACGGCTGCAACTGGTCGCCGTTCGCCGTCACCAGCGTGCCCTGCGCATTCGTCTGGAACGACCCCGCCCTCGTATACCCGATCTGGTTGTTCGGCAGCAGCACCTGGAAGAACCCCGTGCCTTCAATCGCAAAATCCAGCGGGTTGCCCGTGCTGCTCAGGTCGCCCTGCGTCTGGATGATCTCCGTGTTCCCCGGCCGCGTGCCCAGCCCAACCTGCAGGCCGGACGACACCGTCGTCTGCTGCGTCGCCGCGGACCCCGGCATCACCTCGCTCTGGTACAGCAGATCGGAGAACTGCACGCGCCGCGACTGAAAGCCCGAAGTGCTGGCATTCGCCAGGTTGTTCGCGATGTTGTCCAGATTGATCTGCTGCGCCGTCATACCGCTGGCCGCTGTGTACAGTGCATGAAACATGGTGAGTCTCCTTTATCCGATCTTGGGCAGTTCCTGGGTTGCAGTCTTGTCGATCTCGTTGTTGAACATCGTGAGCGCGCGCTGCATCATCTCCGCCGACCGCTGCGCGTTGATCAGCTCCACCATGCTGGCCACCGGGTTGACGTTGGAACTCTCCAGCATCCCCTGCTGCACCGTGGCGTTGGTTGCATCCTTTGCCGTGCTGGCCGGCGCGGTGTAGTAGTTTGTGCCTGCGCTGGTCAGCTCCGTGCCCACGGGAAACTGCACCACCTTCAGCTTGCCCGCAACCGCGCCATTCGAGGAAATCGTTCCATCCGGGCTGATGGAGACCGTGCCCGGCGGCAGCGTAATCGGCCCCTTGGCCCCCATCACCGCATCGCCCGAGGCCGTAATCAGCTGTCCTTTGCTCGATACCTGCAGGCTTCCATTGCGCGTATACATCTCGCCGCCCGCGGTCTGCGCCACAAAGAACCCCGCGCCCTGGATCGCCACATCCAGCGGATTGCCCGTCTTCTGCAGCGCGCCCTGCGTCTCATCCAGCGTGGTCCCGCTCAGCAGCCCATAGTTGTTGATCGCCTGATTGACAGCGCTGCCCGGCGGCCCGGCCTGCTCCAGCACAGAGCTGAACACATTGTGCTGGTTGCGGTATCCCACCGTGCTCGCGTTGGCCAGGTTGTTGGCGATCGTGTCCAATGCCTCGGTGCGGGAGACCAGCCCTGTGCACGCGGCATAAAATCCACTGTCCATAGCTGCCTCTGGGCTTAGGACAATGCACGGCGTGTGCCATTCCAAATCGGCAATCTTTGCCTGGGAACGCTCCAAATGACGGATAAATCGTCGATTTCGATGAGCATTCGATGAGAGCCGCCGCGCCGGCGCCTTCCCCGCATTCGCGCGCAGCCCGCTCTCTCATCGGAAGACAATCCGTCGCGGAGCCCCGCCCACGCAGATTTACTGCACGCTGGAGCTTCCCGGCGGCAGGCTGTAGTCCTCCACCAGCGTCAGCCGCGCACCCCGGTCCAGCGGGCACGGAATGGACCTCTTCGCCGCCCGCTGATGGGCCTGTTGCACGATGCCGGGAACCCGAGTCGCGTATCCGCTGGGCCGGATCTCGCTGAAGACCTCGGTAACGCACTCGGGCAGGCACCAGCGCTTGGACAGCATCAGCCCAACCAGCAATCCATCGGCCACGCCTGTCTTTCGCCATCCCAACAGCGGAGGCAACACCCCGATCACGTGCAGCAACCCGGCGAGATACGCCTCCTCCGGATTCACGTCGGCCGTCTCTTCGGCAATCTGCCTCGCCTCGTGCGCGATCTCCCGCGCGTGTGCCCACAGCTCCGCAATCTCGTGCTGGCTGTCGTCGCGCGGCAGCGTCTTCCGCAGGATCGCGTCCAGGCACTCCTGCAGGCCAAGGTCCACAATGCAGTCCTCCATCCGCACCGGGCGGCCCTCCGCTTGGCCGTACTCACGGCCCGCCAGACGAAGCACCTGCAGCGTGGCGCCCAGGTCCGCCAGAATCAGCTGCGACATCTCGCGCAGATTGACGCACGGCTCCTGGATCATCAGGTCGAGAAACAGCATCGTCTCCGGCAGCACCGGAAGGTCGGGAAAATCCTGGACAGACCCCAGTTGCACCGGCTTGCGGTCGGTCAGCGGATTGCGTCGGATCGAGGGGGCGTTCTTGTCGAGCACTGTGTCGTCACCTGACACAGATATCGGCAACTGCCCCTGGGCTTTCTAGAGCGAGATCTCTCAAGTTTCGATTCGAATCTGAGCGCCCCACCAGCCCGAACCAACCATCGGGAACCGGCCGCGCCTCCGCCGTCTTCCTGCCCTTTTGCCAGCCCTCTAGCTGACGACGCGCAGCCTGTGCTGGGAGACCGGCACCCGTTCGGCTCCCTCGCCCTGCTTAGCATCGTTCGCCCGGAACAACACGTCGAGCTTCTTGCTCTTGCCGTTTAGCCGCGCCCAGATGAAGTTACGGCAGTGCGCGAATCGCGCCTCTCTCGCATCGACCTCCAGCGCGAACGCGGCCACATTGTTCGCCATCTGGGTCGGCGTATACGGGTCGTCGAAGACAATCTCCTCGCAATTCGATCTCCCGGTCAGGTGCCGCAGCTGCTCCGCGCGGTCCGTGGGAGTAATAAAGCACGGCTCCGCGCGCAGACCTGTGATCTGCTCGAGCGAGTTCAGCAGGCTATGCTCGACGCGATAGACAAAGCCAAGCAACAGCCGTTTGGCCGCGGTCGATGAGTGCAACGGCACCGCCGAATAGGTATCCAGCAGCGTGGGCGGAACATCCACCTCGACCCTCTGGCCGATCCCTTCCTGTCCCAGTACCGGCCGTCCCCACTGCGCCGCCCTCGCCGCCGTGATCTGCCGTTCGCTCGCGAGCCCAAGTCGCACCAGCGCAGCCTCCAGCGTCTCACCCCGCGAATGGCTCTGCTCAAACCCAAACTGAAGCTGTTCGCTCGTCAGGAAGCCTTTGGACACCAGCAGTAAGCCGATCGACCGGCGCGGGACATGCGGCATCTCCACAACATTCGCCCTCATGCTTGCGCTCAGGCGCTGGCGTGCTGCCACCGCGAAGCACTCCACACTGCAGTACCACGCTTGGTCGATCGCGATTCCCGCACCGCTCCTCACGCTGCGGATGAGAAACCTGTTCTGGCACGTCGGCAATCCGCACGGAGTGTGCGTACTCTTCCACCCGCGGTCCGGGCCCGGCAGAAGCGAGGCAAACAGCGACTTCATGGTGTGCTCTCCTTTGTCCGGTCAGCAGCTCAGGTGGGACGCGATCGGCTGCGGCACCTCGGTTACGCGCAACCCATAGTTGCCGTCGACGATCACCGCTTCGCCCAGCGCGATCACCTTGCCGTCCAGCAGCAGCTCCACCGGTTCGTCCACCTGGCGGTTCAGTTCGATCACCGAGCCGCTGGCCAACTCCAGCACCTCGCGCAGCGGCAATTGGCGTTGGCCGAACCGCAGCGACACGTTGAGCTCGACATCCATCACCAGTTTCAGATTGATTGGATCGATCGCCGGTTTGCTGGCCTCGGCCGAACGCCTTGCCGACGGCGAAGAGAGCGCGGCAAGGAACTGCCCCTCGAAATACAAGTGCATCGGCACCTCCACCTCCCCGTCTGCTGCGGCCGCCAGTGGCACCACCAGCATTCCCCCGAACCCCAGGTCGGCGACCCGGTCCACCTTCAGGCTCACATCCCCATACTCCGCCGCGAGTGAAGCCGTAACCCCGGCCATCGCCGAGGAAAAGACCTTGACCAGCGCGTCGCTGTGCCCGTCGTAGAACTCGCCGGCAGGCTCGCCGAGAATCCGCGCGCCCAGTAGTGCGGCCTGCGCCTCGTACAGTTGCAGGAAGCACTCCCCGCGCACCGCGCCCTCCGCCGTGACGCGGAAGAGGACCGCCCGCTCCTGTCGCGTGCTCAGGTCTGGGCTCTCCAGCACCTTCACGCCCAACGGCGACCCCACTGCCTTGGTAAGCGACTCCGCCAGCGACCTCGCAAACGCCTCCGCAAAACCCTGCGCTGCTCTCTTGTTGGCCTGATTGTCCATGGACTCCTATTCCTTTCCCCAGCTTGTCATTTGAACTCTGCGGCCTACCTGCGCCGCCTTCTGTGCGCCGGTCCGCACCGGCACCGCTTCAAAGATCTCGCGCCCGCCCACCGTAAGCATCCCCGGATTGCGCACCGGCGCCCGCAGCTTCAGAACGCACCCAGGCTGCAACCCAACCAGGTCGCGCACCGAGACCCTCATGCCCGGAAGATCGGCGGCAACATCAAAATCGCAATCCAGAATGCGCTCGCGGATGCTCAGCGTCGGGAACTGGCGAAGCTTGCTCTTCTTCCCCGGCTGGTCCACCTTGCTCTGCTTCACCTGCCCGTTGGCAAACGATGTCGGCAGCGCCAGTTGGATCCCTCCGGTCAGTCCCGCGACCTCAATCTCCAGCTTCACCAGCGTGATCTTTTCACTGGGCGGGCAATACTCAGTCAGGTCATCCGGTGCGATGCGCCGGTTGGCGGTCAACGAATCTGCCGGCATTCCCCAGGTTGCTTCCGCCTGCCGCGCGATTACCGTCGCAAGCTCTTGCATGATCTCTTCCTCAATCTCCGAGAGCTCGCGCACGTCGCGCGCAGGCCCCAGGGCGCCGCCCAGCAGAAGGTCGATCAGCGGGAACACCAGGTCGACGCCGATCTCCACCACCATGGCGCCCTCGCCCGAAGCGCGCGAGAACGGCGCAAGATAGCTGAGGGCCGGGATCGCTGCAACATGCTCCTTGGCCGAAAGCTGGTCGAACCCCAGCAGCTTCACCTTCAGGTCGCCGCCCATATAAGCGTCCAGTGCGCTGGCCAGTTGCCGTGCAAACACCTCGTGGATCGCAGTCAGCGCCCGCGCGTTCTCGTTCGACATCCGTCCCGCCGAGCGGAAGTTGCACGGCTGGACCGTCCGCGCCTCGCCTGCCACCGGCTGAACTTCGTCCTTCACTTCAATTTGCTCCGGATTATGCGCCAAGATGCCCTCCTGCCATGGCCGGCGTGGTTGATGGCGGCCGCTCGTGAACATGCGCAAGCGACGCCCTGAGTTTATTCATCGTTGCCTGCAGGATCTGCGAGACGCGCGAGAGTGCCAGCCCCACCACTTCCGCGATCTCCTTCATCGTCAACTCCTCGCGATAGTAGAGCGAAATAATCAACTGCTCGCGCTCGCTCAGCTTGGAGATTGCCTCCGCCAGATGCGCTCTCATCTCGCCCTTCAGGCAGAGATCGAAAGGATCGGGATCCTTGAGGTTGGGCGCCGATTCGATCACATCCAGAGAATCCGAGCGGTCGTTCGAGACCGCGACCTGCTGCCCCGCAAGATGAAGGCCGTCCAGCTGCTGGACGATCTTGCGCAGCCGGTCAATGCCGAGCTGCATCTCGTCGGCGATCTCAGTGTCGTAGGGATGCCGCCCCAGCCTGGCCTCAAGCTGCGCCGTCGCCTCGGCAATCTCGCGCCCTCGCTTGCGCAGGTAGCGCGATCCCCAATCCGAATCGCGCAGGCTGTCGAGAATCGCCCCCCGGATTCGGAACTTCGCAAAGGTCTTGAACTGGGCGTTCTTTGAGGTGTCGAACGTGCGGCTCGCTTCAAGCAGGCCGATCACACCCGCATTCACCAGGTCCTCCAGCTCCACATGCTGCGGCAGACGCTCGCGAATCCGCGCGGCAATGTAGTAGACCTGCGGCAGCTCCTGCATCACAAGATCGTTGCGATCGTCCACTTCCTCCGCGCTTGTCTTGTAGGCCACTTCTGCTTGTGTCATAGCTTCACCTCAACCACCGTGAATACATCCAATCTCATCACCCCACCGAGCCCAGCGACTGCACCTGCGTCATCGGAGGGATCTCCGATGGAGAGATCACGACGATCTTGGGTAGAAACGGCTCCAGCAGGCGCTTCAGATAAAACCGCCCCGGCGAGGAACACAGAAGCACTGGCGGCGCCATCGCAATCTGGTCGCCCAGCATCGTGCGCAGCCCATCCAGCACCCTCCGCGCAACCGAGATCTGCATCGCGCCGCCCGAGTTCAGCTGCGGCAGTTGCGACGAGGTCCGCGCGCACTCCTCCTCGATCGACCGGTCCAGTGTCACCACCTTCAGCTGCCCCTGGTCGTTCAGCAATGGCCGGATGAGCGCGCGTCCCAGCGAGTGCCGCGCCGCCTCCACCAGGTTCACCGGGTTCTTGTTGATCGCGGCTGCCTCCACCAGCGATTCCAGAATCGTCCCCAGGTCACGGATGGAGACCTGCTCGCGCAGCAACTGTTGCAGTACCTTCTGCACCTCGCCCAGACTCAGCAGCTTCGGCGTCAGCTCCTCCACCAGCTTCGGATGAGAATCGGCCAACCTATCCACCAGCCGCTTCGTCTCATGCCGCGTCAGCAGGTCGTGTGCGTTCTGTTTGATCAGCTCGGCCAGGTGCGCGGCCAGCACCGAGGTATGGTCGACCACCGCATAGCCCGCAGTGATGGCCTGCGCCTGCATGTCCGGAGTGATCCACTTCGCTGGCGAGTCGAACGCAGGCTCGCGCGTCTCCTGCCCCGCTATGTCGCCCGGCTTGGGGTTCGAGTTCACCGCCAGCAACCGGTCCTTCTTCATCTCCCAACGCGCAATCTCCACGCCGCGCAGGTAGATCACATACTCGCGCTCCTTCAGCGAGAGATTGTCCGTGATGTGAATTGAAGGCACCAGAAATCCGAGTTGCTGCGCCAGGTTCTTGCGCAGCGATTTCACCCGCGCCAGCAACTGCCCGCCCTGCTTCGCATCCACCAGCGGCACCAGCCCGATACCAACCTCCAACATCAGATCGTCGAGCTTCAGCACCGCGTCCATCGGATCGATCGCGGGTGTCCCTGCGGCCTTCGCCGCAGCGGCCTTGGCATCCGCCGTTGGTTCCGCAGCAGCCGCTGGCTTCATCTTCCACGCCGCGAACATGCTCAGCCCACCCAGCGCAAAGAAAGCGAACTTCGGCATCCCGGGAATCAACGCCAGCGCAAGCAGAACGCCGCCCACAATCCAAAGCGGTCGCGCCGTATTGAACATCTGCCGGCCGATGTCCTTGCCCAGCGAGTGGTCCGAAGCCGCGCGCGTCACCACAATGCCGCCCGCCACCGACACCAGCAGCGCCGGAATGATCGCAACCAGCCCGTCGCCCACTGTAAGGATGGTGTACGTCTTCAGCGCCTCCTGGAACGGCATCCCCTGCTGAAAGACCCCAATCAGAAATCCGGCGATGATATTGATCGCCATAATCAGAATCGTCGCCAGCGAGTCCCTTTGGCTGAAGCGCGCCGCGCCATCCATCGATCCGCAGAACTCAGCCTCCCGTGCCACCGCCTCGCGCCTCGCCCGAGCCTGGTCGGCGTTGATTAGCCCCGTATTCAAATCGGAGTCGATCGCCATCTGCTTGCCCGGCATCGCATCCAGGGTGAACCGCGCCGTGACCTCAGCCGTACGCACCGCGCCATGGCTCACCACAAGGTACTGAATCGCGATCAACGCAATAAAGATCACGAAGCCCACAATGTAATTGCCGCCAACCACAAACTGCCCGAACGCCTCAATCACCTTGCCCGCGGCCGACGTCCCCTCATTGCCATGCAGCAGGATCCGCCGCGTGCTGGCCAGGTCCAGCGATAGCCGCATCAGCGTCAACAGCAGAATAAGGCTGGGAAACACCGAAAACTGCACCGGACGCAGAATCTGGATCGCCGTCAGCAGCACCAGCACCGAAGCCGTGATGCTCAACGTCAGCAGCAGGTCCAGCATGATGCTGGGCAGCGGCACCAGCATCACAAACACCAGCGCCACCGCTGCGGTTGGAATGATCCAATCGCCCGAGGCGCGAAGCGTAGTCAGGAGTCCGGGCTGTTTATTCACGGCTGTCTCACGTCTCCTTGCCCATTCGGGGCAGGCTTGTTGGCTGCCGCCCTGCGTTGCGCGTCGCGCTGTTTCACCTCGGCCTCAGCCTTGTAGACCAGCACCAGAATCTCCGCCACCGCGTGATACAGCGCCGCCGGGATCGCATCGCCCACGTCCGCGCCCTTGTACAGCGCCTGCGCCAGCGGCTTGTTCTCCATAATTGGGATCTCGCGCTCCCGCGCAATCTCCTTAATCTTTGCCGCCAGCACATCCAGGCCCTTCGCCACCACAATGGGCGCGGGCATGTTCATCTCATAGCGCAGCGCCACCGCGTAGTGCGTCGGGTTCGTGATCACCACCGTCGCCGTCTCGGTCGCCTTGATCATCTGCTTGCGCCGGTTCTGCCGCTGCAGCTTCCGCATCCTCGACTTGCTCGCCGGGTTGCCATCCGTCTGCTTCATCTCCTCGCGGATCTCCTGCTTGCTCATCTTCAACTCGCTTTCGGCCCTCAACCACAGAACGAAGTAGTCCACGCCCGCCCAGGCCAGCAGGATCAGTCCCGACTTCCAGCAGACCTGTAGCAGCATCTCGCTCGCCAGCTTCACAAACCCGCGCGGATCGGTGTAGGAGCTCGCCAGAATCTGCTGCCAGTGGCTCGCGATGCACGCGTAGCCCACCCACCCGATCGCAGCGAACGGCAGCAGCGACTTCAGCGTATTGCTCACGCCGGTCAGCGAAAAGATCTGCTTCATGCGCGCCGCGGGGCTGAACCGCTCCGGCTTCATCGCCAGCGCCTCCGGCGCAAACACGAACCCGCCCTGCGCCGCCCCAACCGTAAGCGACACCGCAAGCGCGGTCGCGAGGATCGGCACCGTCCAGCGCAGCGTCTCCACGCTGGTCCAGAACAGCAAAGGCCCGTTGGCTTCGATCATGCCGTTGCCGGCGGCGTCCAGCGCGTTGCGGAAGAAGTCCGTCCAGTGGTGCACCGCCTGCTGCGCCGTCAGCGAAATCACTCCGGCAACCGCGACCATTGAGACCGCGCCGGTCAGCTCGCGCGACCGCGTGACGCGGCCCTGCTGCCGCGCCTTCAGCCGGTGCCGCGGTGTCGCTTGTTCGGTCTTGTTGGAGTCGGCCATAGTCCTTTAGCGCGCCAGGTGAAGAATGCGTTCCCCGTTCTCCAGCGAATTCATAAACAGACGATGGAAGAGGTCCGGCCAGTACTTCAGCGTTGCAATCAATACCATCAGCCCAAGCAGACTCTTTACCGCCGGGCCCAGCAGCATCAGCGGCAGTTGCGGCGAAGCCTTCCCCAGCAGCCCCAGCACAATGTCCGCCACCAGCGTGGCCGAGAGCACCGGCGCGGCAATCTGTACCCCCAGCCCGAAGATCTCGCTACCTACCTTCACCACCGCCATCGTGAACAACCCGCTCAGGTGCGTCGTGCCGATCGGCAGATACAGAAAGCTGTTGGCCACCGCGCGCAGCAGCCAGTAATGCACATCCATGCGCAGAAACAGCAGCATCACAATGCTCTGATAGAAGAGCGCAACCACCGTGGTGTCCACCTGCGTCTGCGGATCGAGAATGTTGATCAGCGAGTAGCCCATCTGAACGCCCAGCACCTGCCCCGCCAGCTGCACCGCTTCAAACACCACATTGGTCGCAATGCCCATCCCTATGCCGATCAGAAACTCCATAAAAACCAGCAAAGGCCACTGCGCAATCGGGTGCGTCCCGATGCTCTGCCCCACCGTGGGAAACAGCAGCAGGCTCAGCGCCAGCACCAGAATCGCCTTCACCCGCGCGGGAATTGCAACGCTGCCGAAGAAAGGCGCAAACAGCATCAGCCCCGAAAGGCGCACCCCAATTGTGAGCAGTCCGCTGATAATCGTTAGCACCGGAATCTGGATCATTGCAGATATCCATGGAAGTCTGAGAACATGCCAACCGTGTACTGCACCAGATGCCGCCACATCCAGGGCATCATGAAGAACAGCGCGCTGCCCGTCGCCAGCAGCCGCGAAACCGTCGAGACCGTCGTGTCCTGCAGCGACGTCAGCACCTGCACCACGTTCACCGTGAGACTCACAAAGATCGCAACCGCAAGGATCGGCCCCACCAGGATCATCACCTCCTGCAGCATCATTCGTCCGATTAAGACAACCTGGTCGACGTCCATGGTTTAGTGGAAGCTCCTCATCAGAGATCCGATCAGCAGGTGCCAGCCATCCACCATCAGGAACAGCAGCAGCTTGAGCGGTGTTGAAATCACCACCGGCGGCAATTGCAGCATGCCCACCGAGGTCGTAATCGACGCAACCACCATGTCGACAATCAGAAATGGAAGAAACAGCACCGTGCCGATCTGAAAGCCCGCCTTAAGCTCGGACAGGATGTAGGCCGGCAGCAGCACCCGCATCGATACATCGTCCATCGTCGCCGGTCGCGGCTCGTGCGCCAGCTCAATGAACAGCGAGACGTCCTTCTCGCGCACATAGTGCGACATAAAGTGGCGCAGCGGCAGCTCGCCCCTGTCTACCGCCTCAAGTGCCGTGATCTGTCCCCCCTGCATGGGAACGAACGCATCCTGATAAATCTCCGTCGCCACCGGCTGCATCAGAAAAAATGTCAGGATCAGCGAAAGCCCAATCAAAGTCTGGTTCGAAGGCGTGGTCTGCAACCCCAGCGCCTGGCGCAGAAAATGGAAGACGATCAGAAGCCGCGCGAACGGCGTCATGCACATCAGGATCGAAGGGATCAGCGTCAGTGCGGTGAGCGTGACGATCACAGACCACGGCACCGATCCACCGCTCACCCCGGGAATCTGCAACACGCCGTCGATGCTCGTCGGCGACGAAGTAATCGGCCCCGCCGCGCCCTTTGTGACTGCCGTCTTCGTCGGCACAATGCCCGCCGCCGGCATCGCATGGATCTGACTGCCTGCGGCCGTCGAGTTCCCAACCCCCGGCAGCGCCAGACGCGCCTGCGCGGCCGCTGGACCCCCGGTCCCCAGCAGCGCAATCGAAATACAGAGCAGCATGGCGCATCGCTGCATCCCGGGCCGAAGGGTCATTCTGTGTCCTCCCCATCTACCAGGTCCAGCCGCTTCCCGTCCGCACAGCCGGCAGCGCCCAGCTGCGCCAGCAGCAAAACCCCAGCCGAGCCGCCGCCCACCAAGAACTCCCGCCCCTCCACACACACCAGCGCAACAAACCGCTTCTCTCCCAGCGATACCGTCTCCGCCACGCGCAACCGCTTGGTTGCGGTCATCGCATACTTCGATTGCAGCCAGGAGAACGCCCGCGCCAGCCCGCTGGGGCCCGCCTGCTTGCGCGGCTTGCGCGCCGCCGCGCGAGCAACAGCAGGCCGCGCAGCCTCCGCTGAGTATCCCGGAGCTTGCCGCACAACCCAGTCATCCATGCAGTCGCTCAGCGTCGCGCTAAACGTCGCCCCACGCCCAATCGCACCCGCACCCGCAGCAACCGGCGTCAGCCCCGCTCGCGATCCGGAGAAAGGAAGACGCGGAATGCGAATCTTGACGATCATGCCTGCTCCGTCACACGCACGGCCAGCCGGTCGTCGATCGCCTCAAACTCAGTCCAGCCGATAAGTAGTCCGTTCACGCGCAGCGGCACGTCGCTCGTCTGGTGGCAGGCCGTCGCGATCACCGAGCCTTTCCTCAGGTTCAGCAGATCGCCAATGGTGAAGCCCACCACGGGCAGCTCGAGCGAGATATTGCACGGCAGCCACGGCATGGTGTCCAGCGGGTCTTCTGCCTGCACGCTTGGCGTCGGCGGCGCTGCCACCGCCGTCGGCTCCGCCGGCTTCTCTTCCATCTTCAGCACTGCATTGCCCATCTCGGCCCTCGCTGGCCCCCGGCCCACATGCCTCTCGATTCGTCTCCGCCAATCTCTGGCGCAATCGGACAAGCAGCGACGGGCGGAGCGTTCCACGAAACTCAATGCAATCGGAGGGCCGCGAAGACACCACGGCTCACAGGCCTCATGCTCAGGCCCGCTGCGCCGCTAAATAATTGTTCCCATGGAGCTTGCAGGAAATTGAAAGCCGCCCGCCCGCTCTCATCGCCGGTGAGACAGCGATGAGAGCCGACGCCGGCGCGCGGCCTCCCGCCAGGTGCGGAGATGCGCCTGGCGGGAGGTTCTAATCGTTAGCTAACAACTTTGCCGCCCAATCGACGACTAGGTCATCATCTGGATCGTCGCCTGAGACACCTGATCGAGCGTGGTCAGCACCTTCGCGTTCGCCTCGTATCCCTGCTGCGCGATGATCATGTCGGAGAACTCAGTGGAGAGGTCCACGTTGGACTCCTCAACCGACCCGCCGGTGATCGTGCCGTTGCCGCCCGAGCCCGCCTGCCCGACCACCGCGGCGCCCGAGGAGAAGGTCGCCTGGTAGTCGTTGTTGCCGTTCTGGATCAGGCCCTGCACGTTGGTGAAGCTGGCCACTGCTACCTGGCCCAGCGCCAGCGTCTGGCCGTTGGTGAACTGCCCCTGCACCGTTCCATCCGGGAGAACAGAGTAGGCCGACAGCGTGCCCACGCCATAACCGTTCTGGTTGGTGGAGGAGGTCGCGCTGGTGGCATTCTGTTGGGTGACCAGCGCATTGCCATTCGCGTCAGCCAGGTTCCAGCTGAGGCTCATCGGCGCCGCGCCGTCAGCCAGCCCGGTGATCTTGATGCCCGTAACGCTTCCCGTTGGCGCCGTCAGTTGGCCGGAGGAGTTGAACGTCATGTTCCCGGAAGCCACCGTAGTCGGCGCGCCGGTGCTGCCCGTGGCGGACGCCGGAAGCGTGATCGTATAGCTCCACGCATTCGGCGCCGTGTTGGTGTACTGCACGGTCAGCGTCTGCGACGTGCCCAGCGAGTCATAGACGTTGATCGGCGTGCTGAAGGTCGCACCCACACCCGCGCTCGAGTCCAGGTTCGTCGTGGTCTCAAAGCTCGTCGTGGCCACGCCCGGGATTGCCGTCGCCTGGTTCACTGAGATCGGCGCAAGCATCCCGCTCGGGTTGACCACGCCATTGCTGGCCGGATAACCCATCACCAGTTCGCCGGTCGGCGTCGTCAGTTGCCCGGACGAGTTGACCGTAAAGTCGCCCGCCCGCGTGTAGTCGGTCGCTCCGCCATTCTGCAGCACGAAGAAGCCGTTGCCCTGCAGCGCCATGTTCGACGCCACGCCGGTCGAGCTCAGGTTGCCGTTGGCGAAGTTCGACGTGGCGCTGCCTACCGCCACGCCCGACCCGGTCTGGATCGGGTCCCCATTGCCCGAGGTCCCCTGCATCGAATTGAAGATGTCGGAGAACGTGAGGCTCTGGTCCTTGTAGCCGTCGGTGTTAAGGTTGGCGAGATTATTCGCAATGTTGTTGAGGGATGACGAGCCGGCCTCGAGGCCGGACAGTGGAATAGAAAATCCTGACATTACCTACCTCCTGTTTAGTGCTGAGTTGAAGTTGAAGTCGTGGATGGAGTCCCAGCGCTTCCGTACAAATTCGCGAAGGCGTTGGGATCGAGTGTGGGGGTGTACGACGGTTGCTGTTGGCTGGAGACGTTTGCCCCCGCCAGTCGCGGGCTCGACGACGCTGCTGCCGCCGTACTCCCCGCATCCAACGCAACGTTCGGGCTCGCGCCCGTCGATTGCGTAGAGCTTGTGCTCGCCAGGCTTCCCGGGGCGAGACTCGAAAGTGTCTGGTTGATCGAGATCAGCTGGTCCAGTTGGTTGAGCGATACCATCTGCCCGACCATCTCGGTCGGATCGACCGGCGACGTGGGGTCCTGGTTCTGCAGCTCGGTCACCAGCAGATTCAAAAACGTGTCCTGCAGGCTCGCCGCGGACGTCGCCGTAGAACTGCTCGACGAGCTGCTGCTCGAAGTGCTCGACGTGGTCGGCGCGCTCGCCGAACTCGAGTCCTCTGGCGCCGCGATATTCGGTGTGAATCCTTGAATGTTCATCTGTCTTTCCTCTCTTGAATCTTTCTTCTATGCCCTGATGTCCAACCGGTGCCCTTCGCCCGCGCCTGCCATTGCCAGCTGGCCCAGATCAATCTCGCCCTCGTCCGCGGCCATGGTGTCTTCGCCGCGCACCGAACCCACAAATCCTTGCTGCTCCCTCTGCGCAGACCCTCCCGGCTCGCCCGAGGACGCCACCCCTTGCCGGCCGACCTCGATCGAAGCCTGCATCCCGTACTCGTTCTGAAACCGCGCCTGCACCGACGACGCGTGAGCGGAGATCGCCTGGCTCAGGTCGCTGTGGTCCACCGAGATCTGGGTCACCATCTGCTGCGGCGTGACCGACGTCCGGATCGAGATGTCGCCAAACTCAACCGAGCGCATCCCCAGCCGCATCTCAGTCCCGCCCATCGCCTGGATCACGCTCGCCGCATGGATCCCGGAGCCGGAGGCCGGCGCGGCCTCATCGATCTCCGAGTGCAGCGTCGCCGGGTCGCCCCGCAGCCCAGCCTCGCGGGAAGTCTCGTGCGAAGTCTCCGCAGCAGCGTCCGTCATTCGCGCAGTCGAAGCTGCAGCGTGGCTCAACTCATGCGCCGGGACAGACTGCATCTGCGCGACCTGCCCACTCGTGACGGTTGCAGCAGAGGGCGCAGACGCTGGCGAGTCCGCGGAAGCATGCGCATCAGCCTGCCCGCCGCTCTGAGCGTTGCGCGCCGCGGCATCGCTCGGGCCGCTGCTCGAGGCATCCTTGCTCCGGACTGCCCCGCCCGCACTGCTCACCGCCGGAACGCCGGACCCCGCCGCGCGGGACGTATTCCTCTGCTCTGGCGTGACGCCAACCTGTCCACTCCCGTCCGTCGGCGCAGCCGCCACATCAAGGTCAACCGATGCGTTGAGGACCTCAACGGGCAACCCAACCGGCATGAGTTGCGCGGTCGCCGCTCCGACCGGCTGCACGATGGCCGGAGTTGCCGGCGCATCCATCGCAGCCTCTGGCCTCACTCCCGCTGTGGCCGTCTGCGCCGCCGGCGCTGTCGCCGGTGCCACGGCCCCATGCCCTCCATCAGCCACGGGCGCCGCGCGGACTTTGGCCACTGGCTCGGCGATCGGCGTCGCCTGCGCGATCGGCGCCGCCTGTGCAATCGGCTCCGTCTGTGCAATCGTCGCGATTCGTGCCGCCTGCGCAATCGGCGCCACCTGTGCGACCGGCGCGATTCGTGCCACCTGCGCGACTACCGCCGCCTCTGCACCTTCGCCTCGATTGTCCGGCGACACCGCGCTGGGCGCGACCCCTTGCGCCGCCGTGGCATCAACCGGCGTGGCCTCAGTAGGCCGCGGATCGACCCGCAAGACTGCACCCTGCCACGGAAGATCGCGCACAACGAACGAGGCGTCTCCACTTGGAACCACCCGGAAAGTTTGGGATGATTCGGCAATCGCAGGACCGCCGCTCGCCGCGTCCACTCTGCTCTGCGCAGGCGCCGCTGCAGCGCCCTGCCAAGCGGCCCGGCCAGCGCCTGGAACGACAGCACCAGCAGGCACGGCATCGTCCCCGTGCGATGGCACCGCGCTCAGTTCAATAGCCGGCTGCGCATCCGCCGGAATCCCGTCGCCGGCTCCCCACGAAAAGCTCGACTCACTCTGGGTCCGTTCCGCCGGACTTGGAACGGTAGGCAACTCCGGCTCCAGCCCGATCGCCAGTATCGCCGCTTTGCTGGCCGCCGGCACACTCAGCCCCACAGGCATGGCCTGCAACGTCGAGACCGCTGGAATCACAGCACCCGCACCGGAAGCATCGTCCCCACGCATCGGCGTCGCGCTCGGTTCAACAGCCGGCCGCGCATTCACTGGAATCCCACCGCCACCAGCACTCCAGGAGAAGCTCGACTCACTCTGGGTCCGCGCCGCCGGACTCGCAACCGTAGGCACCTCCGGCTCCAACCCGTTCACCGGCATCGTCACATTACTGACCACCGGCACACTCGCCTCCGCAGGCATGGCCTGCAACGTCGAGACCGCTGGAACGACAGCATTGTCCGCCGGCACACTCGCCTCTGGGGGCAGAGTCTGCGGAATCGAGACCAACGGGGCGCTCTGCGCCTGCGCTGCGGCAACCGGGCTCGCGAGCGTCATCCGCGAGGCCGTCTTCTCATGGATCGCTACCGCAGCAATCGCCGCAGGTGCAACCTGGCTCCAACCAGCCGCATCGCCAGCAGCAGTCGCGGCAGTCGCCAAATTCTTTGTGGGCATCGGCGTCGCCGCAGCCGTGAGACCAGCGGTGTCCAACACAACTGGCGTTGTCGCCGCAGCCAGGCTGCCGGCGGCCCGCCGGGCGATCCCATCGACCCGCGCACCGCTTGCAGGCGCAGACCTGGTTTGGCCCGGCGGTATCGCAACCGTTGACGCAGTCTCAACCGCCGCCCGCAAATGCTGGGACGCCACAGCCGCTGCTCCAGAAGATTGGACTTCCCCGGCCTCGGCAAAAACGGGGGCATCGTTCTTTGCCGCCGCTGGATCGACCACCGCTTTGACCGGCGCGTCACTCGCTACCGCTTCAGGCGCCGCCTCTTTCACCACAACCGCATCCTGCACCAGTCGCTGGCCCGGCTGCGCCGGCGACGCAATCGCGGCCTGATGCGAAGCGGGACTAGGCGCCTCGTGTGCCGCCGCCCCACTCTGGTGTAAACCGCTCTGCGATGGCTCGCCGGCGATCACAGGGAAGGTTGCAGCAGCAGCGACCTGCCCCGCAGCGCTCTTGGTCTGCGGCACCGCGCTGGGAACAGCCGGCGCAATCTCGCGTGTAATGTCAGCAACTGCGCGAACGTCAAGCGCCGCCACATCCAGTTGGACGGACCCCAAATTCGCTACCCAGCTCACCGCCGGCCTCGCTGCCGGCCTCGCTTCCATCGCGGCAACCGTCGCGGCGCCAGTCGCCTCCCGCTCAACCTGCTGCGGCCCATCCTGCCCCGCCGCCGATGCACCTCGAACAGTCCCCTCACCGAACGATCCCGATGGCGTAGCAGCCGCGGGCGTGGCAGTGGCAGCAACCGTCATCTGCTGTCCACTTGCATAGGCCTTCGCTGAGTCCGCGTCGAAATACTTCGCAATCTTCCGCTGAGCGACCTCTGCCGCAGGGACCTGGATGCCCGCCGCCCCGGCCTCAATGTTCGCCACCGGGGCCGGAATGGCCGGGACCACCGGAACGCTCTGCGCCAGCGGCATGCGCGTCGAGCCATAGAACATCGTGGGCACGGCAACGTCGACCGCCGAGCCGACGCGGACCGCCGGTGCCGCAGTTCGCGTGACCCAACCCCCCGCGGCGCTCACCCTCCCAACGACATTCCCACCCGGACTCACAACCCGAACCACCGCCTGGGCTGCCTGCCCCCGATCAGGCGCCGAAGCCGCCGTCTCAACGGGCCCCTCTTTCGCAGACATCGGCGTCGTCGCCGCAGCGCTGCCCGCAATCGTCTGTGGCACAGTGTTGACGCGCTCAGCGCTAGCAACCCAAGCAGACGCCTGAACCGGCGATACAGCGCTGCGAGCGATCTCAGCGCCGCCCGTAGACCGCCCGATCGCTGCTCCTCTCGCGCTATCGCCAGGCTTCCACGCGACGACTGGAAGGACTGCACCTGCGTTCTGCCCCACATCGGCGCTCCCAACCTGCTGCGTCGCACTGGGAACCATCGCCACCATTTCACGGGGAGTGCCCGCAACTGCGCGACCCACAGACTCCGCCGCATCGAACCGCACCACACCCAAACTCGCTGCCGGCGCTGCAACGATCGCCACACCCGTCGCCACTGGTTCGACCTCAACCCTCTGCTGCTGTGGCAGATCATACCTCGCCGCCGTAGCACGCTGGACGATCGCCTGTCCGAACGACCCCAGCTCACTCACCGCGATCGGCGCGAGGGTCGTGGCAATCGCCGTCGGCTGCGCAGGCGCAGTAACCTCCATTGAGGCCGGCACTCCGTTCGCCGATGGGTCCGTCGTTGCAGCTCCTACAGCCTCGCCCGCCGGTGCTGCGGTGTTCGCCACCACCGCGGTCTCATCTTCCTGGTCGCCTGCGGCACCAGCAGCCGCGGCCGCAGGGACCGGCGGCTGTGCGTCGTAGCCCGCCGAACCATTGCCGCCCTGACGCTGCATCGCGTCCGAGATCGCCGCCTGCAGGACGACATCGAACGAGTTGCCCGGCATCGCGGGCGCCGAGGCGGACGTGAAGATCGAAAGTAGGGACGCAATTCGCACGTCCCTCTTCCTGCACGGCACGGGCCAGCAAAACGGCCATGGGCGCGCGATCCAATGATCCCCTACTCCCTTGATTTATAGCGCTCTTCGCCGGCGCTCCCGCGCCAACGAACCCAGCAGCAGGACATCGCCTCGGCAACCATTGCCGTACACACTGGGCAACCGTTGCCTACTTCAGCTCAAGAGCGGCCCGCAAAAAAGGCGCGCGTCTCCCCCGGGCAGGAACCCGTCCGTTTGCACCCAGTACCTTATCTTCTTGTTGTTGGTGGTCAGCTACGATGGCGGCGCGCGATGAAGATGTCGTCCAGGTACTTCTGCTCCATCCGCTCTTGTTCCAACAGGTACGCATTGCGTTGCTGTTTGCGCATCTCGATCAGCATCTCATGGTCGCGATGCGCCGCCTGGTACACCTTCAACTGCTTCAGGCGCTGCTCTTCCAGCCCCCGCAGCATCGCCTGCAGCGTCTTCCTGCCTTCGATCGTCAAAGCCGTCTGCGCCAGCATCGCCTGCAGATGGCTCGCCGGCATCGGCTCACGCAGCGCCCCATCGCGCTCCCGCTGCGCCCTCGCAATCGCCGCGTCCAGCTCTTCAATCTGGCGCGAAACCCGCGCCATCTCCATCTGTATTTTCTTGAGCGCGCGCTCCTCGCGCCGCTCGATGCTCTCTCGCAGCCGAAGCACCGTCGCAAGCGGAAATTGAAATGCCATGGCGAAAGACCTCGTCTGTCCGCGCTAACTCGGCAGCGCCAGAAGCTGCTCGACCGCCGCCGCATAACTGCAGTGCGCCTCCGGCCTCTGCTGTAGAAACGCATTGACCGCCGGCAGCGTCTGCACCGCCTTGTCCAGCACAGGGTCGGAGTCCTTCTGATACGCGCCAATGCGGATCAGGTCCTCCGACCGCGCATACGTCGCCATCGACATGCGCAGCGCATTCGCCTTCGCCAGATGCGCCTCCGACACCACACTCGTCATCAACCGGCTCAAGCTGTCCAGAATCGAAATCGGCGGATAGTGGCTGCGCATCGCAAGATTTCTATCCAGCACCACATGCCCATCCAGCAACGACCGCACCGTATCCACCACCGGGTCCTGCTGGTCGTCACCCTCCATCAGCACCGTATAAAACGCCGTAATGCTCCCCTGCGAAAAATTGCCCGTGCGCTCCACCAGCCGCGCCAGCATGTTCAGCACCGAAGGCGTATATCCCTTCGCCGTCGGCGGCTCGCCCGCCGCCAGCCCAATCTCCCGCTGCGCCATCGCGAACCGCGTCAGCGAATCGACAATCAGCAGCACGTTCTTCCCCAGGCTCGCAAAATACTCCGCAACCGCCGTCGCCGAGAGCGCCGCGCGAATCCGCAGCAGCGGCGACTGGTCCGAAGTTGACACAATCACCACCGCGCGCTTCAGCCCCTCCTCGCCCAGCACCTCCAGGAAATCCCCCACCTCGCGCCCGCGCTCGCCCACCAGCGCCAGCACCGTCATGTCCGCCGCCGTTCCCCGCGCCATCATCCCGATCAGTGTGCTCTTGCCCACGCCGCTTCCACCAAAGATTCCCACCCTTTGCCCGCGCCCGCATGTCACAAATGCATCGATCGCCTTGATCCCGCACCCCAGCGGCTCGCGGATCGGCTCCCGCTCCAGCGGCAGCGGCGCCGAACCATCGATCGTCACCGAGTGCGTCGCCCGATACTCGCCCTTGCCGTCCAGCGCATTGCCGCTCGGATCGATCACCCGCCCCAGCAACTCCGGCCCCACACGCACCGAAGGCCGCGCGCCCCACGTCATAATCTGGTCGCCGAACCGCACCCCCTGCGGATTGTCCGCCGCCATCGAGAGCATCGTCGACCCGCGGAACCCCACAATCTCGCCCGCATAGCTCCGCCCCGCCGCGCCCACAATCTCGCACGACTCGCCCACCGAGCAAAACGGCCCCTCGGACTCAATCAAATTCCCCACCACCTGGCGCACCCGCCCCTTCCAGCGCAGCGTCGAGCCTGCCTCCAGATAATGCGTGTAGGGCGCCAGCAGCGAACGGTTCATTTACTCTCCGGCCGCAGAGCCAGCAGGTCGAAGAACCCCTGTTCAACCTCCTTCAGCTGCGTGTCCAGGCCGAAGTTCGCAACGCCAAGCTCAGTCTCCAGCAGGCAATCATGGTCGCTCAGCTCGCCATCCTCGGCGACCTCCACCCGCGCGCCGCCCGTCTGCCGCGCAAAATACTCACGCCACCGTGGCGCAAGCCCTCGGCTCACCCGCACCGTCACGCTCGAACCCTCGCGCATCTTCTCAATCGCGATCCGCACCAGCGCGGCCACCAGCATGGGGTCCACCTGCGCCTCGCGGTGCAGTATCTTCGCCGCAATCGCCAACGCCAGCTTCACCGCCTCGGCCTCCACGCGCGCAAAGTACTCCACGCGCTGCGTCTCAAACGACGCAACCGCGCTCGCAATCGGCGCGCGCGCCGCCTGCAGCTTCGCCTCGAACTCCTGCCCCAGCCGCTGCTCCGCCTGTTGCGTCGCGTCCGCCCGCTCCCGCCGGATTCGCTCCGCTAGGTCGTCTTCGCTGATCTCCAGCATCACTCGCCGCTTCCCTGCCCCATTCGTCGCGCGCGCGCCGTTCAGCACCGGACCATCGGCAATCGCATGTCCCGCCATGTCGCGATACTCAAGCGCCGCGATCGGCAGCGAAAACACACTCTCAAACTCGGTGCTAGAGGACATACTCGTCGTCTCCTTCAGCCTTCAGTACGATCTTGCCTTCCGACTCCAGCTTGCGCGCGATGGCCACAATCTCTTGCTGCGCCTTGCTCACGTCCTTGCCGCGCACCGGGCCCATCATCTCCGAGTCCTCTTTCAACATCTCAACCGCGCGCGTCGACATGGTGCGATAGAAGTGGCTGCGCAGCTCCTCGCTCGCGCCCTTTAGCGCTACCATCAGCGTCTTCTTGTCGACCGAGTTCATCAGCTCGCGCAGCTCCTGCTCCGGAACCTCAAGAAAATCGTCGAAGCGGAACATCTGGTCGCGAATGCTGATCGCCAGCGTTGGTTCGTCCCGCTCGATGCTCTCCAGAATCTCCCGCGCCGCCGTCGCATCCAGCCGGTTCATCATCTCAGCCACATTAGAGTACCCAGACTCCGCCTGTTTGCTCTGGTCGCCCGCCGACTTCAGCCTGCGATTCAGCACCGACGAGACCTTCGCCGCGACCTCCGGCGAATACTGACCCAGACTCGCCAGCCGCCGCACGCAATCGGCGCGCACCTCAGGCTCCAGACTCATCAGCAGGGCCGAGGCCCGCTTCGCATCGAGGCGGCCAAGCACCATCGCCTTCGTCTGCGGCCGCTCGCCCGCCAGGAACCGTGCCAGCTGCTGTGGGTCGAGCTTCTTCAGCGAAACCTCCTCGCTTGCCTCCTCCGCCCGCGCCAGACGCTGCACCATCGCCTTCGCGCCGTTCTCTCCCAGCGCCTTCACCAGCAGCCGCGACGCGACGTCCTGCCCGCCCACCGCCATAAACTCCTGCGCGGTCATCATCTGCTGGTACTCCTCCAGCACCTCCAGCGTCACCTCAAACGGCACCTGCCCCAGGTTTGCCACCTCGTCGGTAATCCGCTGCAGATCGCGGTCGGGAAGGTTGCGCAGCAGGGTCGCCGCAGGGTCCTCCCCGAGCAGCGAGAGTAGGATCGCCGCCTTGCGCGCGCCGCTCAACTGCACCTGGCCTATCGGGCTCATGAGGGCTCCTCTCGCAGCCACGCCTGCAGCGCGCGGCTCGTGTTCGCCGGCTTCTGCTTGATCAGCTCAATCGTCTGCTCCTTCAGTAGCGCGGCCCGTCGCGTCTCGTCGATCGTCTCAACCTGTCCCATCGCGATCCGGTTCCCCGCCCCTCCCGGGCCGCCGGCCAGCGCGGGCTGCGCCGCATACGGCTGCCCCGGCGCCAGCGCCTGCTTCTGGATCGGGCGCAGCACAAACAGATACGCCAGCAGGAAAAGCACCAGCAGCGAGACCGGCCGCAGCAGCGACGAATAGTCCGTCATTGTCTTCTGCACCTTCTCTGTCCAGTTCGGGACCGCAGCCTCGGACCCGCCTGCCGGCGCATCGAACGACAGGTTCTGCACGCTGATCGTGTCCCCCCGCTTCGCATCGAACCCAATCGCCGCCTCCGCCAGTTGCTGGATCTTGTCCAGCTCCTCCTGCGACCGCTTGTACTTCTTGAAAGTCTCCTTGCCGTTCACCACGCTGCGCACCACCGCGTCGTCCACCAGGATCGCCGCCGTGACGCGCTGCACCCGCCCCGCCGGGACCACCGTATGGATTTCGGTCTTGTTCACGCCGTACTGCGTGTTGTCTGACATCGAGGTCTGCCCGCTGGTCTGCGAAGACGCCGGCGTCGCAGCCTTCGCCTGCTGCGACGGCACGTTGCTGGTGGTGCCAGGCACCCCGCCCGCACCCGGCGCATTCGCCGGCAGCCCCGTTGCGCTCGCCGCGGCCGCCGGGACCGCAGTCCCGCTCGTCGCCTGGTCCTGCGTCTTCTGCTCACTCAACACCGCGCTTACCGTGGGGTCGTACTTCTCCTGGCTCTCCTCGGTGGAACCCTGATCGTAATCAACGTTGACGCTGGCGCGGATCTTGTCCACGCCCACCACCGGCTCCAGCGTACTGATCAGCCGCTGCGTAAGCGTCGTCTCCGCCGCCTCTCCGTCCCCCTGCGCATCGCCCTTCAATCCCAGCGAGCGGTCTGAATCCGCGTCCACAATCGACACATCCTCCGGCTTCAGTTGGTCCACAGCACCCGAAACCAGCTTCGAGATCGCCGTGACCGCCTCCTTCGACAGACCGCCATGCCGCAGCTTCAGGATCACCGACGCCTTCGCGCCCCGCTGCTGGTCCGAAAACACTGAGTCGCTGGGCATCACCAGATGCACCCGCGCCGTATCCACATCGTCCAGCGTCTGGATCGTTCGCTCCAGCTCGCCTTCCAGCGCCCTCTGGTACGTCACCTTCTCATCGAACTCGGTCTGTCCCCACGACATCTTGTCGAACAGCTCAAATCCCATCCGTCCGCTGTGCGGCGCGCCCTGCGTCGCCGTCTCCAGCCGCGCTGCATCCAGCTTGTCCGCTGGTACAGAGATCGTCTTGCCGTCCGCGCTCGCCTCGTGTGCGATCCCCTGCGCGTCCAGTTGCGCGGCCAGCGTCTGCGCGTCGGCCGCCTCCAGCCCCGTGTACAGCGGCTTGTAATCCGGCGTCCCAATCAGCCGCACAAATAACGTCAGCAGCACCACAGTCGCGCCCGCGCCCGCCAGAAGGAACCCCTTCTGCCCGGGATTGCGGCTCGCCCAGAACTGTCTTGCCTGCTCGGTTGCGTCGTTGAACCCTGCCATAAATAGTCAATCCCCTGCAGCACGTCTGCCGTTGCCCTTCTGCCGCCGTCCCGCGAAATCTAAAACTGCATCTTCTCGATGTCCTGGTACGCATTCACAATCTTGTTGCGCACCTGCATCATCAGTTGGAACGAAACGTCCGCCTTCTCCACCGCGATCATCACGCTGTTGATGTCGCCGCTCCCGCCCTGCAACAGATTGCTCACCTGCGCGGCCGCATCGTCGTTCACCTTATTGACGCCGCCAACCGCGTTCTTCAACACATCGCCGAAATTAATCCCGCCCTCGCCCTCGTCGCCGACCTCCATGGTCGAAGAGTCCGGCAAATATGAGCTGGGTGCTGCACCGCCTAAGCTAACGTTGTTCATCGTTCGGCTCCTTCACTACGAAGTCTTCAATATGTCGATCGATTCCTGGATCATCTGCTTCGCCGCGCCCACGGCCGACGCGTTCAACTGGTAGGCCCGCACCGCGCCCATCAGGTCCACCATCTCGCTCACCGGGTTGATCGCCGGGTACGACACATAGCCGTCCTTGTCCGCATCCGGGTTGCCCGGCTCGTATCGCCGCACCGGTGCTGTCGTGTCATCCACCACCTGCGTCAGCTTCACTGAGCCCGCGGGCGGCTGCGCGAACTTGCTCAGCCGGTTGTTGAACACCGTATTGAAAGCCGTTCCATGCGCGCTGTTGAAGACGACCTCCTTGCGCACATACGGCCCGCCCGCGTCGGTATGCGTCGTCTCCGCGTTGGCCAGGTTCGCCGACGTCACCTCCGCCCGCTGCCTCTCCGCCGAGAGCGCCGACGCGCTGATACTCAACATGTCGAACAGTCCAGCCATAACTAACTTCCTTCCTTGATCGCCGTCAGCAGCTTGTGAAACTCCGCCTTGATCAGCTCCACGCCCATCTGGTACTGCAACTGCGTCTGCGAAAGCATCATGCTCTCGCGGTCGATGTTCACGTTGTTTCCGTCCGGCCGCGACGGCAGCCCCTCCACCTCAATCGAGGCCGGCTGCATCGTCGCGTCGTTCCGGTTCACCACGTCCTGGATCGCCTTCTGAAAATCGATGTCCTGCGTGTGGTAGCCTGGCGTGTCCACGTTCGCCATGTTCGCCGCGATCATCTGCTGGCGCTGGTTCGTGACCTCGAGAAACCCGCTCAGTTGCTGCATCAAAGAGACGTTGGCCATCTAGGCATACCTCCGTGGCGGAAGCCCATACTCGCGGATCTTGTTGCGCAGCGTGCGCAGGCTGATGCCCAGCATCTCCGCCGCGTGCGTCCTGTTCCCATCCGTCAGCGCCAGCGTCTTCTCCAGGTGCAGCCGCTCCACCTGACGGATCGGCGTCCCCGCCGCTGCCGCGGAGATCGAAATCACCCCCGCTCCCGTCTGCGCATGCCCATGCACTACAAACGGCCGCGCCGTCCCTTGAAACTCCATCTCAAAGCAGCTCGCGTCGATCTCCGGAGTCTCGCTCAGCGTCAGCACCCGCCGCATAAAATTGGCCAGCTCCCGCACATTCCCCGGCCAGCTCTGCGCCTCCAGCCGCTCCAGAAACTCCGCATGGAGCCGCGGCGGCATCGACCGCGACTTCGCTGCATACTTCGCCGCAAAGTGCTGCGCAAGAATCGAAATGTCCTCGCGCCGGTCGCGCAGCGGCGGCAGCGTCAGCGGAATCACATTCAGCCGGTAATACAGATCGCCGCGGAACTGCCCCCGCTCCACCATCGCCGCCAGCGATACATTGGTCGTCGCAATCACTCTGATGTCCACACGAATCGCCCGCGACTCGCCCAGCCGCTCAAACTCCCGCTCCTGCAATGCGCGTAACAACTTCGGTTGCAAATGCAGCGGCATCTCGCCAATCTCATCCAGCAAAATCGTCCCGCCATCCGCCAGCTCAAACTTCCCTACCTTCGCCGCAACAGCGCCCGTAAACGCCCCGCGTCCGTGCCCAAACAGCTCGCTCTCCAGCAGCGCCTCCGGTACCGCCGCGCAGTTCAGCGCCACAAACGGCTTGTGGCGACGGTCGCTCGAATCGTGAATAAACCGCGCCAGCAGCTCCTTGCCCGTCCCGCTCTCCGCCTCAATCAGCACATCCGCGCCCGTGCTCGCCGCGGCCCGCGCCCTCTGGATCGCCCGCAGCAGCAGCGGCGACCGCCCAACAATATCGCCCACGCTCGCAACCTCCGCCGTCGGCGCCGTCTCCACCGCCGGCGCCATCTTCTTAGCCCGATGCATCACCTGCGCCGCCGTCGCCTGCAGTTGCTCAAACGAGATCGGCTTCGTCAGATAGTCCAGCGCGCCGTCTCGCATCGCGCTCACCGCATCCGGCACTGACCCATACGCCGTCAGCAGAATCACCGCGGTCCCCGGAGCCAGCGTCCGCGCCTGCTGCATCACCTCCATGCCTGTCCCGTCCGGCATGCGGATGTCCGTCACCACCAGGTCGAACTCCTTGCCCTCCAGATTGCGGATCGCGTCGCGCACGCTGCCCGCCGTCTCCACCCGCCATCCATGGCGCAGAAAATTCGCCCGCAGCGCCATCCGGATCCCCGGCTCGTCGTCCACCACCAATACCGATGTCGGTGCTTCACTCATAGTGTCGGAAACCCCAGTTCAAACGTCGTCCCAAAATTCACCCGGCTCGTCACGCGTATCTCGCCGCCATGCTGCTCCATCAGCCGCTTGCACACCGCCAGCCCCAACCCCGGCGAAGTCCCGTCCGCGCTGAATCCCGCCTCAAACAGCCGTCCCATCGCCTCCGGCGCAATCCCGCAGCCGCTGTCCGCAATCTCCACCACCGCGCGTCCTGCAGCCCGTCGCGCCGTCACCGAAATCGTCCCGCCCGCCTGTGTGTAACGAATCGCGTTACAGATCAAATTCAGCACAATCTGCCGCAACCCGTTCTCATTGCCTTCGATCATCAGCCCCGTCAGCTTCTTTCCCGCCACCGCAAACGTCACCGCGACCCCCGCCTGCTCCGCAATCGGCCGCACAAACTCCACGCCGTCCCGCAGGCACGCATTCAGGTCCAGCGGCGCAAGCGGCGCGCTCCCCCCGCAGTGAATGCTCAGCACATTGTTCACTGTGCCCGAGAGCAACCGGATCCCCGCCCGCAGGTTCGCAACCCACTCCACCGTCTGCTCTGGCTCCTCCGCGATCAGCCCCGCAAACAGCTCCATGCTCGCTAATGGATTTCTAATCTCATGCGCCAGGATCGTCGACACTTCCGCCAGTGCCATCGCGCTCCGCGCCGCCTCGCGCTCCTGCTCCGCCTGTTTAGTCGCGGTAATATCGCGCAGGATCCATATGCTCTTCAGCGCGCTCCGCTCCTCCGTGCCCCGCTGTGCCGCGCCTGCGCTCGTCAAAGTCCTGTTGCCGATCGCCAGCCAGCGCCGCCCACTCGCCGACGAAAGACAAACCTCGTTGTCCAGCCGGCCCGTCGGCCCCTCCATCAGAGATTCAAAGTTAACCTGGCTCATCGCCGAGAGCTCCCGCAGGCTCTTCACCCGCGCATCGCCCAGCTCCAGCAACCGCCGCCCCTCCGGATTGATCGTCACAATTGTCTCGGCCGTATCCAGCACCAGCACGCCGCACGGCATCGAGTCGATCATCTGCTGCAGCGCGCCGCGCATGCGGTCGTTCTCCGCCACGCTGCGGCTCAGCGCCGCATTGCGCTCTGCCAGCTCCAGGCCAAGGTGCGCGACCTCCTGCTGTAGGTCGCGATACGAAGCCTCCAGCAGCGACGACGCGCTGATGAACTCCGAGAAGGCGTCCGCCAGCATCCGCGAGCTGCTCAGCGCCTCGGGGCCAATCGTATTTATTGGAGCTGCATGAGAACCGGGCAACATCTGCCTACTGCAGATGCACGATGAGTGCCAAACTGGGACAATATTGCCCAAAATGGGCAGACCGACTTACAAAACGATGTGCTCCGCCTTGATCTCGCGCCCCGACCCCACTAAAATCGTCGCCCGCTCAATCGCATTTCTCAACTCGCGCACATTTCCCTGCCAGTGGTGTTGCCCCAGAATCCCCAGCGCCTCCCGGCTGATCGCAACCCCCGGCTGGAACTTCGCCGCAAACGCCACGGCCAACTCCTCCAGGTCGCCCATCCGTTCGCGCAGCGGAGGCAGATGGATCGGAAACACCGCCAGCCGGTAATACAGGTCCTCGCGAAACCGCTGCTCGCTCACCAGCTTCTTCAGCTCCGCGTTGGTCGCCGCAATCACCCGCACATCCACCTTCAGGTTGTCGTTCCCGCCCAGCCGCTGCACCTCGCCCTGCTCCAGAAACCGCAGTATCTTGCTCTGCAGCGAGAGCGGCATGTCCCCAATTTCATCCAGGAACAGCGTCCCTCCATGCGCCGCGTGGATTCGCCCAATCCGCGACTGCACCGCGCCCGTAAACGAACCCTTCGTGTATCCAAACAGCTCCGCCTCCAGCAGCGTCTCCGGAATCGCCGCGCAGTTCACCACCACCAGCGGCTGCTTCCGCCGCGGACTCATCAGATGGATCTCCTGCGCCACAAGGTCCTTGCCCGTTCCGCTCTCGCCCGTAATCAGCACCGTGGTGTCGCGCGCCGCAACCATCCGCATCACACCATACGTCCGCTGCATCGCGTCCGACTCGCCAATCATGCTACGCAACCGGATCCTGCTCTCCGGCACATACCGCGCCGGCTCAACCTCCGCCGCTGCGTACCCATTCGCGCGCGCCGTGCCCGTGCGGTTCACCTCGTCCGCCAATTGCATCGAGACCGGAGTCGGCGACGCGCTGCCCACCAGCAGTTGCCCGTTGCTCGCGTTCAGCATCAGCACCTGCGTGTTCGGGTAGCGCGCCCGCACCATCGCGTTGAACTCATTCGACTCCAGGTCCGGCAACGTCGGGTCCAGCAGCAGCACCGCATCCTCCGCGTCGTGCTGTTGCAGCGTCTCCAGCGCCTCCGCCCCACTCCCCGCCTGGATCACATTCCATCGCGGCAACACCAGCTTCTCCCGCAGCTCCTGCCTGAGCTGGCCGTTCGGGCTCACCACAAACACAGTCACCGCCGCCCGCTCCTCCGGGCGCTCCAGTCGCGGAATGGCGGCATGCATCGTGCTCATCGCGGCTCCCCTGCGTCGAACGGCCCCCGCTCCTCTGGCCCCCGCCCCGCAATCGCCAGCTCCTGCAGCAAGTCGAAGATCTCGCACGCCCGTTCCGCCTGCCTCTTCGATAGATCCAGATAATGTCTCTGCCGGTCCGGCGTAACCCCGTCCGCGCCGGCCGCCGCAATCGACGAGCGCAGAATCGTCAGCGGCTGCGCCAGCGCATGAAGCCCGTCCGCCAGGCTCGTGCAAAAGCGGTCGAACTTCGCCCCGCCCGCCGCCGCGGCAGCGCGTGTCTCTTCCGCCGCCCCGCTAAGCATCGCGCAGCTCATATCCCACGCCCCGGATCGTGTGCGTCAGCTTGCGCTCGCCCGGCAGGTCCACCTTGTCGCGCACATACTTCATATACACATCCACAATGTTCGTCGTCGGATCGGCGGGCATGTTCCACACCTCCTCCAGCAGCGTCCCGCGCGAGACCGGCCGTCCCGGGGTGCGCATCATGAACTCCAAGATCGCAAACTCGCGCGGCGTCAGGTCGATCCGCCGGCCATTGCGCTCCACCCGCCGCTCCTCGCGGTTCAGCGTCAGATCGCCAATGGTTGACGTATTTGGGACCAGGTCCGCATCGCGCCGCAGCAACGCCTGCACCCGCGCCGTCAGCTCCGCAAACGAGAACGGCTTGGTCAGGCAGTCGTCGGCGCCGCTCTGCAGCGCCTTCACCTTGTCCTCCACCCGGCTGCGCGCCGTCAGCACCAGCATGCGTAGCCGCGGATGCGACGGCTTCACCCGCTGCAACAGCGCGATCCCGTCCAGCTTCGGCAGATTCAGGTCGAGAATCAGCAGGTCATAGCGCCGCTGGCTCTCCAGCAGGGCCGCCGCCGCTTCCCCATCGTGCACCATGTCCACGACGTAGGACTTTGACTGGAGCTCGCTCGACAAAAAACTGGCCAGCGATTCGTCATCCTCGACGACAAGGATCCGACGCCCGGCGGATAGACTGGGGAGCGGTCCGGGTGCTGCCTGCTTTCCTAAGGGATGCTGCGCGGCCGGCAAAGGGTAATCGGCAGATGGCCAAGAATTGCACTCTTCCATGTCGAACACTCACTCCCAACTGCTGAGTTCTGATACTTTTAGTATCCGGCCTGAATTTCAAAATCAACAGATATTAAGTGCCATTCCGGTCCGATGTATCTATCCCGCCAACGCCCGCACCGCAACCCTTCCCCGCCCTCACCCCCAAGACCTCGAACCTCGAACAGCCACTAGCCACTAAGTTGTATCGCCCCCGCAGACCTCGACTGTTACGATCTGGGTTCAACGAGGGGGACTATGCAGAAGTTCGACTATCGCTGCCCACGCTTCACCGTCGACCTTCCCGTCCGCTTCACCGCGCAAGGGTCGACCCTCAGCGGACGCTGCAAAGACATCAGCTCCGACGGCATGAGGCTGGAGCTGCACGAACCCCTCCCCCCAGACGCGCGCGGCACCGTCTCAGTCAGCTTCCAGAACCGCACCCTCGAGCTAAGCGTGCGCGTCGCCGACCCAGGCAACGGCGGCATGGAGTTCATCTATGAGTCCGACGCGGAGCGCAAGGCCGTCGACCGGCTCATCGCCCAAATGGCCGGCGCACGCACCCGCTCCGGCCCCACGCTCGTCGGCTAGGCCTCGCCGCCTGCCCCTAAAATCTCTCCTCTTCCTTTGTGTGGTTCGCAGCAGCGCCCAGCCTCACTTCGCCGCTGTCTTCGCGTCGCCCGCGCTCGCCGCGCTCTGTGCCGCTGGGCCCTCCCCGTTGGGCACACTCGACGAAGGACTCGTCGTCCCCAGGCCTCCCATTGCGAGCCCCGGGGCCACCTCGGCGTTGTTCTGCACCACATACTGCACAATCAGCGAGATCCTGCGGTTGGAAGGATCTTCAGGCGTCGCCGGCAGCCGCAGCCGCTGGTCCGCGAACCCGCGCACCTGCGATACCTGGTCTCCCCGCACACCCTCGTCCTGCATCAACCGCCTCGCCTCGTTGGCCCGCTCGGTCGAGAGGTCCCAGTTGTCGTAGGCGCGGATGCCGGAGAACGGCTTCGCGTCCGTGTGCCCCTCAATCGATATCTTGTTCGGCAGCTTGCCCAACTCTTGCGATAGCACCTTCAGCAGGTCGCGCAGCGCGGCCGTCGGCTGCGGACTGCCCAACTCAAAGAACGTCCCCTTCTCCGACTCCATCAGTTCGATCCGCAGACCCTCCGCCGTCACCGTGATCTCAATCTGGTTCTTCAGCCGGTTTGCCGGGTCGAGGTGGTGGATGGACTGCAGCAGGTCGTCCTTCAGCTTGTTCATGTCCTCCTTCTTCAGCGCCACAAACTCGCCCGCGCCGTTCGAGTTGGTGCCCACCACCTTCGCCGTGCCCCGTGGGTCCTTGAAGTAGCCGCCCACCGCCTCCTGTACCTGCTTGCTGGCGTTCATCAGCCACAGCACGATAAACAGCGCCATCATCGCCGTCACAAAGTCGGCATAGGCCACCTTCCACGCGCCCCCATGGTGCCCGCCGTGGCCCTTCTTCTTCTTGATGATGTAGATCTCAGCCGCCTCTGCCATGCCCGCCCTCTCGACCGCCCGCTACGCCGCTGCCGTTGCCGCCGCCCCATCGTCCTTCGCGCGGCACGTCTTCTCGACCTCTTGGAAGGTCGGGCGCAGGTGTTCGGGGATGGCGCGCCGCGCCATCTCGATCGCCAGCATCGGAGACATTCCCTTGATGAACGACAGCATCACCACCCGCAACACGTAGTAGTACGCATGCTCATCGTCAATCAGCTTGGACAGGTTCGCCGCCAGCGGCCCCACCATGCCGTAGCACAACAGAATGCCCAGGAACGTCCCTACCAGGGCCGCCGCCACGTGGTGCCCAATCTCCTCCGGAGGCCCGCCCAGCGCGCTCATCGTCACCACCACCCCAAGCACCGCAGCCACAATCCCCAGCCCCGGCAGCGCATCGGCCACGCTGTTCAGCGCAGTCACTGGAAGACTCGCGCCCGTGTGGTGCACCTCCATGTCCAGCTCCATCATCTGGTCCACGTCGAAGGTGCTCGCCCCGCCCGTAATCGCCATCCGCATCGTGTCGCACACAAAATCCCGCACGTGATGGTCCTTCACAAACGCCGGATACTTCTGGAACAGCGTGCTCTTCTCCGCATCCTCGATGTCGGACTCGATCGCCACCAGCCCCTCTTTGCGCGCCTTGTTGAACAGCAGGAACATCATCTTCAGCGAATCCAGGTAGCGCTGCTTGGAGAACTTCGACCCTCCCAGGATCCGCCCCACAGATCCCCCAATCTGCTTCAGCACGTGCATCGGGTTCGCCACCAGCAGCGTGCCGATCGCCGCCCCGCCGATAATCACCAGCTCGGCCGGCTGCATCAGCACCGCCATCGGCCCCTTCTCCATCAGGAAGCCGCCCAGCACCGCGCCAAACACAATGAGAATTCCAATAATCGAAAACATGGGCTCGTTCTCCTGCGCCTGCCTGAGGGGTTTGCACCTGGCCTGTCCGGGCTGCGAACGGAGCGGTAGCCAGGTCGGTTCGCCGGCTCTCTATCGGCATCCCGAAAGCGAAGTTCTAGTGGTGAATCGAGAGATAGGCACAGGGCGCCGCGCCCATCGCCCCACTGCAGCTCGCCCCGCCGCTGGATAATTCCCCCCAATATGCCGATAGATGTGACCCAGCGGCAGGGCCTCGCCCGGACCTCGCGGATGCAAAACGCTGGGTCTGCCGCCGGAAACGGGCAAGCTCTCTCGGGAACCCACAAGACACGATCTGAGGCAGACAATCGGATCTTGCGGGGCTGGCTTTGCTGACCGAAGCAAGGATGGATAGGCCTGGTGAAGATAAATCTCGACAAGAGCACCGTCGGCGGCATCGCCCTCGCACTCACCGGCATCGGCCTCGGGCTGGTGCTCGATGGTGGCCGTCTGGCGCAGGTGCTGCAGCCCACCGCGGCGCTCATCGTCTTCGGCGGCACCATCGGCGCGGTCATGGTCCAGTTCCCCATGCGCATCGTCCTGCAGGCGTTGGCGCAGCTCAAACACGTCTTCCTCAACTCCGAGCCCGAATCTGACTCGCTCGTGCAGAACCTTCTCCGCTACGCCTACAAGGCCCGCAAGGAAGGTCTCCTCTCCCTCGACGCCGAGCTCGCCAGGATCCAAGATCCCTTCCTCAAGGAGAGCCTCATGCTCGCCATCGACGGCGTCGGCCCCGCCGATCTGCGCAAGATGATGGAGCTCCAGCTCGACTACCAGGGCGAAAAGGAGGAGCGCATCCCCAAGGTATTCGAGGCCGCCGGCGGCTTCGCTCCTACCCTCGGCATCGTCGGCGCCGTCCTCGGCCTCATCCAGGTCATGCAGCACCTGCAGGACATCAACGAGGTCGGCAAGGGCATCGCCGTCGCCTTCGTCGCCACCATCTACGGCGTCGCCTCCGCCAACCTCCTCTTCCTGCCCTGGGCAGGCAAGCTGAGGATCCGCCTGCGCGAAAGACAGGTCTTTCAGGAGATGACGCTGGAGGCCGTCCTGGCCATCGCCGAGGGCGTCAATCCGCGCGCCCTCGAGCTGCAGCTCGGCAGCTACATGCCCGTGCCCACGCGCCGCGGCCAGCTGAAAGTGGCCGCGCGATGAGACCCCGCCGCCAGCGGCCCGACGAAGAGCCCACCAACCACGACCGCTGGCTGGTCTCCTACTCCGACTTCATGACCCTCCTCTTCGCCTTTTTCGTCGTGCTCTTCTCCTCCTCCTATCGCGACAACCAGACCATCAAGAAACTCTCGCAGGCCATCCACATCGGCTTCCAGCAGCTTGGTGCGTTCTCCGGAGGCGAGAGCAACGTAGGCGTCGCCTATCCCAACCTCCCCCCCGACCCTTCGCAACACACCCCGCATTCGATCGACCCCCTGCCCGCGCAAGGCAGCGCCGCGGCGGCAGTCGACGTCGTCAAGCTGCGTCAACAGCTCGAAGGCGCCATCGGCCAGGAGCTCAAGGACCACGAAGTCGTCATGCGCGTCACCCCCGAGGGCTTCGTCATCAGCCTCAACGAGCTCGGCTTCTTCGATAGCGGCCACGCCGATCTCCTCCCCGGCGCCGCGCCCAAGATCGAGAAGATCGCCCAGGTGCTCTCCCTCAACGGCCTCGACCTCCGCGTCGAAGGCCACTCCGACGATCAGCCCATCCACACCGCGCAGTTCCGCTCCAACTGGGAGCTCTCCACCGCCCGCGCTATGGCCGTCATGCAGTTGCTCGTCGACGGCGCCGGCTTCGACCCCCAAAAGATCTCCATCGCGGGCTACGGCCAGTACCGTCCGGTCGCCGACAACGCGACCCCCGACGGCCGCCGCATGAACCGCCGCGTCGACCTCGTCGTGGTCGAGACCCGCCATCCCGACCCCCCCGCCTAACAGCCACGACCCCACCCCACGCGCCCGCAATTCCCCGCCGCTAACGCCACCTACATCACTCGCAAACCCCCACCTATATATAGATAGCGAAAACCCCTCACAGCAAACTCACAACTAACAACTGCAACTAACACAAAGGTCGCAAACCCGCATCACACGAAAGACCCCGCCAATCCAGCCGTTCTCTCCTCCGCCCCCTAGAATCCCTCAAACCACACGCCGATAGATTGCCCGTAATTAAAAGACCACCTGTTCCAAGTGGCGATTCGGACCTATGACGGTACTGGCTCGGTGCAGGCGGAAATCCCTAAAGGAGCAACACCACCATGATTAGTGTCCTGAACAGCGTCTCCTCGCTCGGCGCGGAAGCCGCGCTCTCCAACACCGAGATGAACCTGCAAAATACCCTCCTGCAGTTGTCTACGGGCCTCAAGATCAACTCCGGTTCGGATGACGCCGCAGGCCTCTCCATCGCGTCCGGCCTCGGAGCCAACATCGCCGCTCTCACCCAGTCCAGCCAGAACGCCTCCAACGGCGTCGGCCTCCTGCAGACCGCCGATGGCGCCCTCTCGCAGGTCACCACCCTGCTCAACCGCGCAGTTACCCTGGCCACGGAAGCCGCAAACGGCAACCTCACCGCTGCCCAGTCAACCGCCGCCAACACCGAGTTCCAGTCCATCCTGGCGGAAATCACGAAGATCGGCTCCACCACCAACTTCAATGGCGTGGCCGTCTTCAGCGCAAACCCTCTCACCACCTTCACCAGCGATGGTACGGCCGGCGGCGCACACACCACCTCCACCGCGGTGGGCGCGCTCTCCGCCACCACCCTGGCCTTGAACGCCGACGACCTCACCAGTGTCGCCGACGCAGCTGCCGCCCTGACCGATGTCACCGCGGCCATCAACACCGTCTCCGCAACCCGCGGCGCGCTCGGTGCCTCAGTCAACCAGCTGACCGCCGACTCCAACGTCGAGAACACCGAAGTCACCAATCTCACCAGCGCGCAGAACAACGTGCAGAACGCTGACATCGGCAAGACCGTCGCCAAGATGACCCAGTACAGTGTTCTCCAGCAGACCGGCATGGCCGCCCTCTCGCAGGCCAACCAGGCGCAGGAGGCAGTCTTGAAGCTGCTCCAGTAGCTTCAACCGCTTCACTTCGGGGTGGCGCCAATTTGGCGTCACCCCCTTTTTTTTGCCCCCATCTGAAAGACCCAGCCCGATATGCCGATAGCATAGTGCGCTCGAAACCGGTACAGCCCACGGCTCCCGGTCAAGCGAGGAATAGGCAATCGCATGAGCTCAACCTCCGCATTGAATTCGCTGCTGTCGTCGACCGCCACCAGCACCTCGGGCATCGACATCAGCTCGCTCCTCGAAGCCGCCACCGGCGCCTCCTCGGCCGGCATCGACGTCACTGCGGCCGTCAATGCAGCCATCACCGCCGCTCAGGCGCCCGAACAGGCGTGGCAGGCGCAGCAGGCCACCCTCCAGAGCCAGACCACCGCCCTCACCCAGATCCAGACCGACGCAAGCAACCTAGACAACGATGTCCAGGCCCTCAACAGCCTCACCGGCCCCCTCTCCGCCAGGACCGTCACCTCCTCCGACTCCAACATCGTCACCGCCTCCGCGGCCTCCGGCAGCGCCGTGGGAAATCACACCGTCGTGGTCAACAGCCTCGCCACTACAGCCTCCTGGGCTTCAGGCGTGGTCGCCAGCGCCACCACCGCGCTCGCCGCCGGCACCTTCAACATCACCGGAGCCGATGGCACCGTCACCGCCATCTCCACCGGCGACGGCACAGACAACCTCACCGATGTCGCAAACACCATCAACGCAGACAACATCGGCGTCACCGCCTCGGTCATCACCGACACCACCGGCGCGCGCCTGGCAATCGTCAGCAACACCTCCGGCGCCGCAAGCGACTTCGCCGTCGCCGGCGGAGGAGGTCTCACCTTCACCCAGGCGGCCACCGGCTCCGACGCCTCGCTCACCGTCGACGGCATCGCCATCGACAGTGCTTCCAACACCGTCACCGGCGCCCTCCCCGGAGTCACGCTCACTCTCCTCAACGCAACTCCCGGGACCGACGTCAGCCTCGCCATCGCGCCCGACACCACCCAGGCCTCCACCGCCATCAACCAGTTTGTCACCGACTACAACAAGGCCCTCAGCGACGTGAACGCGCAATACACTGACACTGGTTCCGGCGAAGGCGTCCTCGCGGCCGACTCCATCGTGCGTAGCTTCCAGACCGACCTCGAAGGCGCCGCCTCCTACACCTACACTCCCGCCACCGGCACCACCACCATGCCCAACCTCTCCTCCATGGGCGTCACCGTCAATGACGACGGCTCCTTGAGCGTCGATAGCGCAACCTTGACCAGCGCCCTCCAGAACAACTACAGCGACGTGCAGACCTTCTTTCAGGGGAGCTCGTTGAACGGGTTCGCCAACACCATGGACCAGCAGCTCACCAGCTTCATCAGCCCCGCGGACGGCGCATTCACCGTCGACCTGCAGAGCATGAGCAGCGAAAACTCCACCCTGCAGGACGACATCAACAACTTCCAGACCAACTACATCGTGCCCCTGCAGACCCAACTGACCGCCGAGTACAGCCAGGCAGAGATCCTCCTGCAAGAGCTGCCCCAGCAGATGCAGCAGATCAACACCGAACTCGGACTCAACAACAACAACTCTTCCTCCGGAGGCTAGACCGCTGTTCCACCGCTGACCTGCATCGGGGCCCTGCGGCCGCCCTCAAGCAGGACTGCGCCTCGGGATCGACCTCATTCCCGCGGCCGCGCAGGTGCCTTAGCCGGAGATCAAGACATGAATCCAACAGAACAGGCATATCGGAGAACGGCAGTCGAAGGTGCCAGCGGCTTCGGCCTCTTGATCGCCCTCTACGACACCCTCGCCGGCGATCTCCGCCGCGCCGCCGATGCGCAGCGCCGCAACGATATCCAGCAGCGCTGCAAGGAGATCAACCACGCTCTGCTCGTCATCGGCTATCTCGATGACTGGATCGATCGCGAGGACGGCGGCGAACTGGCCCAGAGGCTCATCACCTTCTATGCAACCATGCGGTCCAGGCTGATCGAAGCGCAGTCAAGGAATGAGCCTCAGCTCCTCGATGAACAAATGGACCTGGTCCTCGCCATCCGCGGTACATGGCACGACCTGGAAGTCCGCGCTTCGAGTGTTCTCCAGACTCCCGCCGCAACGCAGGACCAGACGTATCCCGGCACCCAGCCCGCCCAACCCGAGCGAAGCGCCTCCAGTTGGTCCGCATAGATAGCCTGCGCCTCTAGCCGCGCCATTGCCGCGCTCAAAAACTCTCGCGACTCTTAGCCCGAGCGAACCCGCCTACCGCAGCTTCACCCGCACCGCATCCCCCGCATACTCCACCGTCTTCCCCGCCGCCTCGTCCGCCGCATACCCCACCGGATGCTCCCTTGACACCAGCACCACCCGGAACGTCCGCCGCTCCAGCATCCCCTCAAAACTCCCCACCCGCTTGCCGATCGTCAACACCCCCGTCTTCTCATCCCACCGCATCGGGATCTCCGCAAACGCCCCCTTCTCATAATCGAACGTCGTCCCCTGGTCCTCATACAAATCGAAGCTCCCGTTCGCTCCCGCATACACCCACACCGTCGTCGGGTCGCTCGCCTTCTCCCCCACATACTGCATCGCCGGAGCATACGGCACAATCGACCCCGCCCGCACAAACAGCGGAATCGTATCAAAAGCCGCACTCGCCTTCACCTCACCCGCCGTCTCCGCCTTCCCCGTCCAGTAGTCGTACCACCCCGCGCCCGCCGGCAGATACACCGCCCGCGTCCGCGCCTGATACTCCGTCACCGGCGCCACCAGCAGCGCCGGTCCAAACATATACTCATCGCTCAACTCCCGCGCCGTCGTGTCCTGTGCAAAGTCCATCACCAGCGGACGCATCATCGTATAGTCCTTCTGCGTCGTCCATCCCGCCAGCGAATAAATATACGGAAACAGCGAATACCGCAGCGTGTCGAACTTCAGCTCCGCGTTATAAGCAGGCGTCCCATCCCCCAGCGTCCACATCTCCCGCTTCCTCAGTTCCCCATGCACCCGCAGCAGCGGCGTAAACGTCGAGTACTCAAACCAACGCGCATTCAGCTCCCGCCACTCCGCCTCGTCCTCCGCCTTCATCGGCTCCTGCGAGAACTTCCGCTGCATCGTGTATCCGCCCGTATCCATCGTCCAGTACGGCATCCCCGAAATACTCGCGCCCAGCCCCGCCGCAATCTGCTTCCCCATCGCCGTCCACGTCGAAGTGATGTCCCCCGACCACGGCACAGCCGAATACCGCTGCTGCCCCGCAAACCCCGACCGCGTCAGAATAAACGCCCTCTGGTTCGGCGCCGCCTCGCGCTCGCCCGTATACACGCCCTCGCTGTTCATCAGCGCATACCCATTCAGCATCCGCGACCCCGTCCCCAGGTACGTCGGATTCATATGCGTCTGCTGCGCCTGCAAGCTCGGCGGAGAAGGCGTAATGTCCGGCTCCGTCGCATCCATCCACCACGCGTCCACTCCCTTCGAAAACAACCCCTTGTCCAGTTGCGCCCAGAACAGCTTCCGCGCATCCGGGTTGAACGCGTCGTAAAACGTGTACGGCTGCCCGATCCAGTCCTTCATATGCTCCGTCAGGTCCGGCTGGTACAGGAATCCCTTCGCATCCATCGCCTTCGCATTGTCCGTATTCGGATTGAACTTCCCCCACACCGAAATCATCAGGTGCGCATGCTCATCGTGGATCGCCTGGATCCATCCCTCCGGATCGGGAAACCGCT
>JBEKDS010000005.1:0-160322 GCA_050014235.1 Acidobacteriaceae bacterium | reverse complement strand
GTCAACATGCCGCTCGAACCGTCCAAGATCGACTGGTTGCTCGCCGAGCTGGGCAAGACGGAGCACCCCACCAGCTGCCCGCACGGCCGCCCCATCGCACTGCGGTATTCTCATAAGGAGATACAGCGCGCCTTCCAACGCATCTAGGTATCCTTAAATAGCTTCGCTCTTTGAAAAATCATCCGGCCTGGAGCAGTGTTCCTGTTGGCGTAGAGCGAGGCAATTGTCTCAAAGCCGTTTTTTCTCAAGACAAACGGCACTCCTCAACGCTTTCGGATTCACAGTAACAGGAAAATCGCTCTCGTCACTGGCCCTGAACCCTATCCTCGCCCGCACCCAGGATTGCTGTTACGCCGCACGCCCTCAGCAGGAAAGCATCGACCTTGAACACCCCAGGCATGAACACCCCAGGCACCAACAACACCTCCAATCCGGCAATCCCTACCGCGGCGCAACTTGCCGACGCGCGCTTAAAACAGTGGCACCAGCGGGGCGAGGCGCTGTTGACCCTCGAAAATCTGCGCAGCTGGCTCAACGCCGCCGGCCTTGTGCTCTTCGCGCCGCGTCCGCAGATCGCTTCGCCTGCACCCACGCTGGTCGAAGCTGTCTTTGGCGCACCCACCCCAAACCCTACGCGCGACCACATCGCCCACGCCCGCGCCCTTCTCGGCCGCCTCATCGCCGAAGGCCTCGCCGTGCCGCTCAACCTGCTCGGTCCAGTCAATGGCGCGGTCGGCGACACCCCCGACTTCGTCGCCTCCGCTGCCGTCTTCTCCTACGTCTTCACCCTGCGCGGCGACAAGGCCTGGAAGCAACCGCCCGCGACCGCCGGCGCGTTGAAGGTCTCGCATCTCGCGCTGGCAACGCACGAGGCACTGACGCAGCGCGGCCCTCTCTCGGCCTTCGACCTCACCACCGAACTGGGCAAGGAGGTCACCGAGGCCGCAGTCCTGCGCGCGCTGAACGAGCTTTGGACCCACCTGCGCGTCCTTCCGTTGCCGCAGCTGGACAGTCTTCCCACGCTGTGGGAGCTCGCGCCCGCCCGCTTCACCAAGCAGATCAAAGCAGGCGCCAACGCCGGCCAGCCCTCCGCGCTCTCCGCGCTGATCTCGCTCTACCTCGGCCAGGCTCTGGTCGCCGCGGAGGACGAGATTGAGACCTTCCTCTCGCCACTCGCACCGCGTTCGCGCATCCGCGACGTGGTCCACACGCTGCTCTCTGCCCGCCAGTTGGACACTCTGGCCATCGAAGGGCGCACCATGCTGCACGTCGCAGGCGAGCTACCCGCGTTCCTCGCCGCGGAGCCGATAGTGACCGCTCCCGAAACGCAGGCCGCCGCGGGCCGTGAGACCGCGCCGGAGACGGAGGCAACTGTTTCGTCACAAAACGAAGGCGGCGTAGCCGAGGCAACCGAAGCTGCCGCGCGCATCACGAAGTTCATCCCCAAGCCGCGCAAGATCGGCACTGGCTACCTCGCCAAGGCCAAGCCCATCGCTCCCGCCCCGGGATTCAAGCCCGAATTCAAACCCAGATTCAGGCCCAGCGCCGGCCCGCCGTCTGACCGCGAGCGGCGGCCCTTCCGCAAGACCGCGCCCGCCAATCAGCCAGCCTTCAATAAGCCGTGGGAGGAGGAAAAGGCCCGCCGGTTGGCTGCCGCGCGCAAGCCCTCCGAGGTAAGCGACACCGCCAGCGATCTGGCCGCGTCAGCACCCGCCAGCGATGGAACGCCTTCCCCGCCCCGCGCTCCGCGCACGTTCAAACCCCGCACCATTGCACCGGGAGGTCAGCCCCCATTTGCTGGCAAGCCGCCGTTCCGAGGCAAGCCGGCCTTTGGCGATAAGCCGAAGTTCGGCAGCAAGCCCGCGTTCGGCGGAAAGCCGCCGTTTCGCTCGGAAGGCCGGCCCCCTCGCCGCGACTTGGCCCGCGGCGACGGTGCACCCGGTGATGCGCGCCCGCCGCGCAAGACCTTTAGCAAGCCCGGCACCTTCGGGCGCAAGCGGGAGGGCTTTACTCCGCGGCCACCGAACGCTGATGCCCGCCCGCCGCGCCGCGAGTTCTCCTCCGGCCCCACTCAAAGGTCTCCGCGCGGCCCCCAAAATAGGCAGAGCAGACCAGACAGGCCCGATCGCGCCTCAACTGGCGAAGGCGCCCAGCGCGTCTATCGCAAGTTTGACGCGCGCAAGTTCGATGCGCCCAGGCCCGGCGCGCGCACTTTCCGTGGGCCAAACCCAGACGGCCCAAGAGACAGTCGCACCTTTGCCCCGCGCATCGACCGGCCCAAGCGCGCATTCTCTCCAAAAAGCGACGACAGCGCCGCCCGCAGCCAAACCCCCGGCGATTTCAAGAGAAAATCCCCGGGCGATTTCCCCCCACGCAAGTTCACCGGCAAGCCCTCCAGCGTGCCCCGCAAATTCTCCGGCAGGCCCGCACCCAGAGCCGCAACCGGCTTCAAAGGCAAGAAGCCGCCCGGCAAGTCAGGCGCGGCCTTCCCCGGCAAGCCGGGCAGCCCCTTCGCCAAGTTTGTCGGCAACAAGAAACCCTTCGGCAAACGCCCTCCCGCGCGCAAGTTCAAACCACCCAAAGGTGAGTCCGCCTGATGGACGACTGGACCAAACCGTTGACCTCATCGATGAACGGGCCGGCCACGCATGCGTCGCGCAGCCGCCCGGTGATCGCCATCGACGGGCCTGCGGGCGCCGGCAAGAGCACGCTGGCGGCGCATCTCGCCCGCCGCTTCGGCTTTCTCAACCTCGAGACCGGAGCGATGTACCGCGCCCTTGCGCTCAAGGCGATCGAGAGCGACTACTCCTTCGACGAGGAGGCCCCGCTGCTCGACCTCGCCCAGTCCACACGCATCGAGCTGGAGCCGCAGATCGACGGCAACCGCGTGCTGCTCGACGGGCGGGACGTCTCGCGGCGCATCCGCGACGCCGACGTCACCTCCGCCGCATCGCAGATCTCGGTCCATCCCCAGCTGCGCGCGTGGATGGTCCTGCAGCAGCGCGCCCTGGGAGCAGCCGGAGGAGTGGTGATGGAAGGCCGCGACATCGGCACCGCAGTCTTCCCCGACGCCGAAGTGAAGATCTTCCTCGACGCCGCTCCCGAAGTCCGCGGCAATCGCCGATTTCGCCAGGCCATCCCAACCGAATCCACAACCTCGCGGCAGACACACTCGCGGCAGGAGCCCGATCCCGAGACGGAGCAGCAGCATCTCGCAGCCCAGCAGGCGGTCCTCGAAGAGATGCGCGAGCGCGACCGCCGCGACCGCAACCGCGCCGAGTCGCCCCTGAAGCCGGCCGGCGATGCCGTCATTCTGGACTCCACGGCCATGACGCTGGAGGAGGTTCTGGGCCGCGCCGAAGAGATTGTGCGCGCCAATCTGCGTCCCGCCTGACCGCGGCCGTATGCACGAAAAGTGGTGCAAATAATGCTATTTGCAAAATTTTCCCACAAAAAGTTGCCAGCTGTGCTAACCTTCTGTCATCGTTTGAAACAGATTGGTTTCTGCGACGATTGTGCGATGTCGACCCCCGATTTGGATCTTGCGGCAAATTCAATTTGTACTAAGGGAAATAATTAACATGGAACAGGGAACAGTGAAGTGGTTCAACGATGCCAAGGGGTTTGGCTTCATCAGCCGCCAGAACGGCGAGGATGTTTTCGTGCATTACTCGGCGATCAATTCGAACGGTTTCAAGAGCCTACAAGAAGGTCAGGCTGTGCAGTTCAACGTGGTCAAAGGGCCCAAGGGCTGGCAGGCGTCTGACGTTCAACCTCTCTAGATTTTTAGGGAATTTTTGATGGCGGGTCTAAAGCTGGAAACAGCTTGAACCAGACACGGCTTCAACCAAGTTTTGCGGGAGGGACGGCTGCGGCTGTCCCTTTTCGCAGTTAACCTCTTGTGCCGCCCTATGGAGGCGGCGCAGTCCCCGAGTTCGGAGGAGCCGCAGTCTTCGGACCGGCATCCCCCGGTGCCTCAACCGCCGTAGACCCAGGCAGGATCGTGGCCGTCGCCAGGAACTTCCGGTAATCCGACGTGCGGCTCTCCATCGCGCCTGAGTGATTGAAGAAGACGGCAATCCGGGCAGACCCCTTCCCTCGAAACATCTCCGGCAGCCAAACCTCATCGTTCACCTTCGTCCACGTGAACTCGAACCACGAGCCCTTGTGGATGTCGGCCAGCAGCCCCCCGGCAACCTTGAAGTCATCGAAGAAGTGACCTTCGATGCGCACCATGGCGTGGTCCTGCTCATCCACCCACACCGTCCCCGCAAGGTCGTGGATCGCCCCTTCCAGCAGGTTGCGCGTCTTGGCCTTGGGGTCGCCCGCGTAGTCCACCGCGATCGTGTCGCGCCCGTTGAGCGTCACCCGCCGCGGATTCGAGAACGTGCCAAGCTCCAGAAACCGCGCAAACGTCACTTCGTCGCCGCCGCCTTTCCTGGGCGGAGCCGTCCCCGCCGCCTTCTCCTGCGCCCGCTCCTTGGCGGCGGCGATCCGCTTGTCGATCTCTTCATTCTGCTTCTTCAGCTCATCGCCGGAGATCGGCTTGCCGTCCCGCGACAACAGTCTGCTGATAAACGTGTCGTCGATCCAGAAGCTCTCCCGCTCCTCGGTCGTCGTTTTCTTCACCGACCCGTGCGAATCGAAGTCCTGGTCGATCCGGGTGACGTGGTAGATGTAATGCCGGATCGTCTTCTCGGAGGTCTTCTCCTGCGCCTCGACCTGCTCCATCAGCGACTTGATGTCGGGGATTGGTCTGGCCGTCCCCGCCGGCGCCGCCGCGGAAGCTGGCGTGGACGGCTGCGCGGCAGAGGCAGGCCCCTGCCCGCGGACGTTCAACGGGATGGCAATCAGAGTCAGCGTCGAGAGCAGCAGCCCGAAGAGCGCAATGCGGCTTGTGCGGAGGCACGCGGCCATTGGGTCTACTATACGAGCGGCCGCGAATATACGAGCGGCCGCGGACATCCGGTTCCCGGCACGCGCAATCTCGACTGTGCCATTGGCACAACATATCGCCTGCAGAATCGCACTGGGCAACAGGCAAGCTGACGCCGTTGAGCGCACTATCTTTGCTCACCGTTAGAATTGCCACCTCGTCTTAACTTCAGTAGATTATCCAGCAGCCGCAGCGATCAAAGCGGCAACTCGCGAATGTCAGGCCCAACCCACACTCTTCGCGCCTCCACGGAGAACAAGCGCTCGCGCGACCAGTACTCCAGCAGCCAGTCCGGGTCGCCCAATGGCGACTCCATCAGCGCGTTGCATGTCGCAAACAGCGCCCGCGGCGGGCTCTCGGCGAGGAACCGCCGCGCAGCTCGGACCGACGCCTGCGTAATCGTCTCGTGGCAGCCGCTCGTGTCGGTGTTGGCCCCGCCCTTGGCTTCGTTGAAGGCGCGGATCATCCCCGGCAGTTCGCGCGCCACATCGATCTCCGGCCGGCTGCCTATCAGCCACAAGGTCGTCGCAAAGTGCGCCGCATGCGTCCACGCAGACTTTGGCAGGCTGCGGTCGAGGAAGCCGCTGCCGATCACGGCAATCTCATCGTCGCAGGTAAAGGGAACAAACGTCCGCATGGCAGTCTCCAGCACCTCGAAGTGACTCAGCACAAAGAAGTGATTCAACACAAAACAAAACCCGCCGAGTTTGGCGGGCTACCGGTCCAGATCGAATCGACAGAACGTTCAGGTGGCGTTCTGCGTTCGGTCTCCGGCTGCCGCGCACACGAAGGGCGCAGACCACGTCTGCCTCTGCTGCTGCTGCGCGCGGTTTGAACGGTTGCGAATCATAGCTCTATTCACAATAGCTTGAGGCCATAGAATCGATCAAGATAAAGTACCCTGGTGACTCGCATCACGGCCTCTTGGTAGATAGCTGGCATACTACATACTAGTAGTTGTTGAACCGTACGCACTCGAATGCTGAACCTCAATCAACTCGGCGCCTCGGATATGTGGCTCACGCCCGTCGGCTTCGGCGCGTGGGCCGTCGGCGGCGGCGACTGGGCTTTCGCCTGGGGCCCGCAGGACGACAACGCTTCCATCGCCGCCATCCATCGCGCCATCGATCTGGGCGTGAACTGGATCGACACCGCCGCCATCTACGGCCTCGGCCACTCCGAAGAAATCGTCGGCAAGGCCGTCCGCTCCTCCAGCGTCAAGCCGTTCATCTTCACCAAATCCGGCATGGTGTGGAACCAGCAGCGCGAGATCAAGCGCTCCCTGCTTGAAATCCGCCGTGAGGTCGAGGACTCCCTGCGCCGTCTCCAGGTCGATGTCATCGACCTCTACCAAATCCACTGGCCCATCGAAGACCAGGATATCGAGGCCGGCTGGACCGCCATGGCCGAGCTCCAGGCCGCGGGCAAGGTCAAGTTCATCGGCGTCTCCAACTTCTCCGTCGCCCAGATGCAGCGCTGCATGGCGATTGCCCCCATCACCTCCCTCCAGCCGCCCTACTCACTGCTCAATCGCAGCGCCGAGGTCGAGATCCTTCCTTTCTGCCTCAACCACCACATCGGCGTCATCAACTACTCGCCCATGTCCTCCGGAATGCTGAGCGGGACCATGACCAAGGAGCGCATCGCCGCCTTCCCGCCCGACGATTTCCGCAGCAAGGCAAAGCAGTTCCAGGAGCCTCTGCTCTCCCGCAATCTGGCCCTCGCCGACCTGCTCGGCTCCATCGGCGCGCGCCACGATGTCAGCGCCGGCGTCATCGCCATTGCATGGACCCTTGCCAACCCCGCAATCACCGCCGCCATCGTCGGCGGACGAAGCCCAGAGCAGGTCGATGGCGTCTGGCCGGCCGCCAGGTGCCGCCTCTCCGCCGGCGAGATGCAGGAAATCCAGACCTTCCTCGACGCAAACCCATAAAATCGCCGGCTGATTAAGCCCCCCGTAGCAGCCGATAGAGTATGCGCTCGCGCTATCGCCACCCTGTTGGCACACTGGTTACTATTTCCCGCAATATGACACGAATGTGCCATCGTGTGTAGGTAAAATGGGTGTAAGACTGACTTTGTAAAATAAACTTTGGTAACCAAAGCTCGCCATAATCGGCGAGTTACAGAGGGCCAAAGGGAGGAATCTTGACGGAATGGCAGAAGCCCGGGGCCAGGGATGCCGTTCGAACTGCGGTCCGCTTTCCCCTTGCCCTTAAGCTTCACCTGAAGACCGAAGACGGGATGATCGAAGCCACCACCAAGGACATCTCCTCCAACGGCCTTCTCTTCGTAACCTCTTACCTGCCAAAGATCGGCAGCAGCATTGAGTTCACCATGGATATGCCTTCCGAAGTTATGGGTTGGAAGAGCGATGTCTCCATCCATTGCATGGGACGCATCGTCCGCCACCAGCACTCCGGGCAGGAATCGATGGCGGCGGCAGTGATCGACCAATACTTCCTCAAGGCTTGAAGATGACGATGACCCTCCAATCCGAAAAGGCCCCCAACCACGCCATTGAGCCGGGCTCGCAGACCCAGTCTGCCGCGGCAACCGGAATTCGGGTCATCCTCGCCGACTCCCAGTCCATCTATCGCGTGGGCATGAAGAAGGTCTTCGCCCTCGAAGACGACATCCGCGTCGTCGCCCAGGCCGAGACTCTTGCCAATCTGCAAAGCGCCCTGCAGCGCTACCCCACCGACGTCGTCGTCCTCGAAGGACAGTTGATCGCCGGCACCATCGATGCCATCCCCGACCTGGTCAAGCGCAACCCCGACGCCAAGCTGATCGTCCAGGTGGTCGAGACCGACGAGAGCAACATCGTAGAACTCTATCGCCGCGGCGTGCGCGGGGTCGTGCCCCGCTCCATCTCCCCCGACCTGCTCATCAAGTGTGTGCGCAAGATCGCCGACGGCGAGACCTGGATCGACAACCAGTCCATCAGCTGGGTCATCGAGGCCTATCGTTCGCAGGCAACCTCGCTCACCAACCCCAAGGTCCAGCCCAAGCTCTCCAAGAAAGAGCTCGCCATCATCAGCTGCATCACCCGCGGCATGCGCAACAAGGAGATCGCCTACCAGATCGGCACCACCGAGCAGGTCATCAAGAACTACCTGCGCAAGGTGTACGACAAGCTCGGCGTCTCCGACCGCCTCGAACTCGCCCTCTACTGCCTGCACCATCAGCTGCTGAAGACCTACATGCAGGAGGCCGAAACCGTGCAGATTCCCGCGGTCGCCCACACCGCCCCGCTGCGGGCCAAGATGTAGTCTCCCCGCCTTCGCAACTTCGCCGGGATGCTAGCATTCGGCGATGCCCTTTGTTCCCCAGCTGCGCCAGTTCCGCTCTCTCACCACCACCCAGCGCCATACCTTCGCCGCCTGTTTCCTCGGCTGGACCCTCGACGCCTTCGACTTCTTCCTGCTCACCTTCTGCCTCACCGCCATCGCCGCCGGCTTCCACGCGAGCCGCAAACAGGTCGAGGAAGCCATCTTCTGGACCCTCGCCATGCGCCCCGTCGGCGCCTTTCTCTTCGGCGCAATGGCCGAAAGGTACGGCCGCCGCCCCACCCTCATCCTCAACATCGTCGCCTTCTCCGTCTTCGAGCTTGCCTCCGCCTTCGCCCCCAACCTGCACAGCTTCCTCGTCCTCCGCGCCCTCTTCGGCATCGCCATGGGCGGCGAGTGGGGCGTGGGCGCCGCCCTGGCCCTCGAAACCCTCCCCGCCGCAGGCCGCGGCATCTTCTCCGGCCTCCTACAGGAAGGTTATGTCTGCGGCAATCTGCTCGCCGCCGCGCTCTTTGGCCTGCTCTTCCCTCACCTGCACGGCGCCGGCCTCTTCCTCAACTGGCGCGTGATGTTCATGGTCGGCGCCCTGCCCGCGCTGCTCGCCTTCTATCTCAACTACAAGGTCGATGAGTCCCCCGCATGGCTCGCCTCCCGCACCCGCGTCGCCGCCCAAACCAACGCTACCTCGCCGATGCAATCCATCACCAGCCCACTCGCCGGCGGGCGCGCCCTCCTCCGCTTCCTCCCCGTCTTCCTCTTCCTTGTCGTCCTCATGTTCGCCTTCACCTCCTTCTCGCACGGCACCCAGGACCTCTACCCCACCTTCCTGCACGACCACGGCCTCAGTCAGTCGCTCATCGGTCTCGTCGCTGCCATCGGCAACATCGGCGCGCTCACCGGCGGCATGTGTTGCGGCGCGATCTCGGAAAGATTCGGTCGCCGCCGCACCATCGTCCTCGCCGCGCTCCTGGCAATCCCCATGGTCCCCCTCTGGGCCTGGTCGCACTCTGCCGTCATGCTGGCCCTGGGCGGCTTTCTCATGCAGTTCATGGTGCAGGGCGCCTGGGGCATCATCCCCGCCCATCTCAACGAGCTCGCCCCCGCCCCCGTCCGCGCCATCCTTCCCGGCGTCGCCTACCAGTTCGGCAACCTGCTCTCCTCGCGCAACAGCATCTTCCAGCAGGCCTACGCGGACCGCCACAACGCCGGCGCTCTCAACGTCGCCCTCTCCGGCACCGTCGTCCTTATCGCTATCCTCGTCGCCACCATAACCGCCCTCGGCCCCGAAGCCAAAGGAGCCGACCTCACCGACGAAATCATCTAACCTCGCAGCCGCACTGAAGCGGAGGAACTCAGCATGACAAAAATCTCTCGCTGGACGATCGCGATCGCCGCGCTACTGCTCCTGTGCGTGAGTGGAGCCAGGGCGCAGGGCGACTCCATCTCCCCCTCCCGCCCCATCCCCACCGGCCTCGCCCCCAACATGCAGGTCAAGCTGGTCAGCAGCACACCGCAGCAGCAGGTCTACGCCGTCATCTTCCACTCCGGCGACGAGGCCCTCAGCGGCCTCACCGGCTTCGCCATCCAGTACCACATCGCCGACGCCCACTTCACCGCCATCGGCGCGGTCAGCGGCGCAACCCTCGGCTGGCTCGACCTCGCCCACAAGAACTACCACCCCGTCCCCGTCACCTATCAATGCGAAGTCGCCTCCATGATCGGCGACATCGCCCTCTACAACGGCAAGCCCGTCGTCCACACCCACGTCGTCCTCGCCCATCGCGACGGCTCAACCGTCGCCGGCCACGTCTGGGAGCTGCACGTCAACCCCACCCTCGAAGTCTTCGTCACCGCCAACACCACCCCACTCCAAAAGAAGCCCGACGAAGCCTCCGGCATGAAGTTCATCGACCCCACCCAGTAGCGGTGCCCTTACGCCGTCTCCCGGTCCGCCGCCTTCACCGTCGTCCGCCGTATCGTCAACTCCTCAATCCGGTCGCGCCGCACCCGCACACCCGACCCGATCCCGTCCGGCACCTCGATCTCGCCCTGCGCGCTCACCGTAATCTCCGGCTCGATCACGTCCTCCGTCCAGTACCGCGCTGACGCCGACACATCCCCCGGCAGCGAGAAGTTCTGCAAGGACGCTAGCGCGATATTGTGCGCCCGCCCGATCCCCGTCTCCAGCATCCCGCCGCACCACACCGGAATCCCACGCTCCGCCGCCGCGTTATGCACCGCGATGGCCTCGGAGAAGCCGCCCACGCGTCCCACCTTGATATTGATGATCCGGCAGGACTCCATGTCGATCGCCGCCAGCGCGTCGCGCCGGTTGCGGATCGACTCATCCAGGCAGATCGCCGTATCAATCCGCTTCTGCAGCATCGAGTGGAAGTAAAAATCGTCGTACCACAGCGGCTGCTCGATCATCGCCAGCTCAAACTCGTCCCACTCCGCGATCCGGTCGATGTCGGCCACGCGGTACGCCGAGTTAGCGTCGCAGCTCAGCATAATCTCCGGCCAGCGCTTGCGCACCGCCTCAAAAACCTTGGTGTCCCATCCCGGCTTGCACTTCAGCTTGATGCGCTGATACCCAGCCTCCAGCGCCTCAGCGATCTTCTCCATCAGCAAACTCTGCGACGGCTGGATCCCGATCGAGACCCCGCACGGAATCACACCGCGCGTCCCGCCCAGCAGCTCCGCCAGCGGCATCCGCTTCCTCTGCGCCTCCAGGTCCCACACCGCGTTTTCCAGCGCCGCCTTGGCCATCCTGTGCCCGCGCACCTGGTTGAACAGCGCGGGACAGCTGCACCCGCCCACCAGCTCTTTCTCCAGCAGCCGCGGCACCAGCTCCGTCTCCGCAATCATCCACGCAGTATCCACGGTCTCGTCGGAAAAGTACGGGTGCTCGCCGGCCACGCACTCGCCCCACGCCGTCAGCCCGTCGGACTCGATCTCCACCAGCAGGATCCGCCGCGCTGTGGTGACGCCAAAGCTTGTCTCAAAAGGAAAGGCGAGAGGTATGTTGATCTCGCGTAGGTGAACTGCGTCGATGGTCAGCATAGAGTGTCGTCGTCCTGGGTCGTCCTGGTGTCGTCGTCCTGGTCTTCTGTCGTGCTCTTAGTTAGCGCTACCGATCTACAACCCATTCACCGCGCCGAGCAGGAAACAACCGTCGCCCGCCGGACTGCGTTCATAACCAATGACGGCCAGCCCCCGCTGAAAAGCGGATTCAAGCGCAAGCCGGTTGCGAGTCTGTAGCGACTCCGCCAGCTTACGCTGCTCCTCTGTGCGTTTCCAATCGTAAACTGCGGCCGGCACGTCAATTCGCTCCAGAATTGGTGCAACTTCAGCGGATTTCTCCGGCTCTTCGCCCAGCGTCGCCCGCACCCGCGGCGATCGCAGCCACCACTCCGCCACCAGCCGGTCGGTCGGCAGCCCGCCCTGCAGCGGCGAGGTCGACGGCCCATAGAAATCCCGCTTGTATCGCCGCGCAATCGCACCCAGCCGCGCGATGTTCAAGTGCGCATTCTTAATCTCCAGCGGATCGAACGTCCACTCCATCCGGTCGATGCCGCGCTCCAGCGCATCCGCCCGCTGCGCCAGCTTCAGCCGCCGCCCCAGCCCTTGGTTGCGGTACTCCGGCAGCACCGCCAGCATGTGCGAGTGCAAGTAAGGCGCGCCATCCCGGTATCCCGGCAAAGACATCGCAAACCCCACCAGCGCCTCATCGCCGAACGCCCCAATCACCTGCCCGCCGATCGCCCCTGCCACAATAAACACCCGCTTCGGGATCAGGTCGCCATCGCTATATCCCCACACTGCCAGCTGCAACTCCACGCAACGCTCGTAGTCCGCAAGCGCCGTCAGTGGCGCAATGCGCACCTCCGCTGCATTCGGGTGTCCCATATCAGACGCTCTCCCGCCCATGGGAATTCGCCGCCCGCTTGGCCGCGTCCCACAACCCCTCCAACTCCTCAGCCCTCAGTGACCGCAGCGCCTCAAACCCACCCGCACTTCGCTCCATCGCCGCAAACCGCGCGCGAAACTTCGCATTCGCCCCGCGCAGCGCCATCTCCGCATCCACCTTCAGATGCCGCGCCAGATTCACCACCGTAAACAGCAGGTCCCCCACCTCTTCCTCAACTCGACCTGCCGCAACCGAATCCCGCCTCTCGATCTCCACCCGCAGCTCCCCAATCTCCTCCTGCAACTTCGCAAACAAACCCTCCACATTCGGCCAGTCGAACCCCACCTTCGCCGCCCGCGACCCCAGCTTGCCCGCCTCCATCACCGCCGGCATCGACCGCGGGATCTCCTCCAGCCCCGGCGCCGCGACGCCTCCCGCCCCAGCCTTCTCCGCCCGCTTGATCTCCTCCCAGTTGCGCAGCACTGCACCCGCGTCCGCCGCATCCACATCCCCAAACACATGCGGATGCCGCCGCACCAGCTTCGCATTCAACCCCGCCGCCACATCCCCAATGTCGAAGTACCCCGCATCCGCCGCCATCTGCGCGTAGAACAGCACCTGCAGCAGCAGATCGCCCAGCTCATCCTTCAGCTCCGGCCACGCCCGCCGCTCAATCGCGTCGAAGACCTCATAGGTCTCCTCCAGCGTATGCCGCTTGATCGTGTCAAACGTCTGCTCCCGGTCCCACGGACACCCACCCGGCCCGCGCAGCCGCGCCATAATCGCAACCGCCTCGGCCAGCGCCGCCACCACCTGTGGCGCAACCGCCTCCCGCAGCGCTCCCTTAACCCCTTCACCCATCCCACCACTCTACATCCCAGCCCGCGCGCCCCCAGAAGCCCTCCCGCCGACTGCTGACCGCCGACCGCTGACCGCTGACCGCCGGCCGCCGACCGCTGACTGCTGACTGCTGTCATCGAAAAAATGCCCTCTCTCAGCGCGACCCCTGAACCCTGTCAACCCCCCAAAACACCCAAATTCCCCCTAACCTCCACAAACAAAGCCACATCATTTTCAAAAATACTTGGCATTTTAGTTATCCCCAATCGCTATCATTAAATCAGGCTGGAAAACACAAATGCCCGGCGCAGCCAGCCGGGCATCTCCCATTCAAGCCCGCCCGGCACGAACCAGGGGACACTTGAGGGGTACTTCGGGGGGTACTTTTTGCGATACTAACCCCTTTAGAAGAGTTACTTTGAGACTTTAAGTATCCCCGGGGGGGAGGAAGGATTCTGGAAGCACCGGCCGGAAGGATCTGGCTCGTCAGAGCGCAGCCTCCCACACCCGCACCATCGTCCACAGATTGGGGGTTCCAGACAAAACAACGCGCCCGGCTTGGCCAGGCGCGTCCTGAAGCAGGCGATCCGCTAAGCCCTGGGGATCACTTCCCGCCCGATGAAGTACTGGGGGCCGCACTGCTCTGGGCCGCAGATGTCTGCGCCATGTTGGACATCAGCTTCACCTCAACCCGCCGGTTCTTTGCCCGCCCCGCAGCGCTGTGGTTGTCCGCCACGGCGTCGTCCTTGCCAATGCCGACCAGATAGAACTTGTGCGGAGGAATGTTGTACCGGGTCGCGAGATAGTTCACCACTGCATCCGCGCGCCGCTCGCTCAGCTTGTAGTTGTACTGCGCGTCGCCCACTGAGTCCGTCCCGCCCGTCACCTCCAGCAGGTAGCCCCGCGCGCTGGTAAGGCTCGTCGCAACCTGATCCAGCTGCTCCCGGTCCGCCGCCGTCAGCACACTCTTATCGAAGCCGAACGTCACGCTCACATCCGAGAGCTCCTTGTAGTTGTCCAGGTTCGCCACCACGCCCGAGAGCGTGTCCACCCGGTTCACCGCCTCCTGCGCGGATTGGTTCGCCGCGTCAGCCGACTGCCCCGCCGCCAGCGCATGCTGGTCCGCTGCGTCCGCCGCGGTCTGCGCCTTGCCAATGCCCGCCTGCGCGCGCGCATCCGTGTCGGTAATGTCGCGATGGTCCTGCGCCGTCTTGGCGTCCAGCTCGTTCGTCTGCTGGACTAAGGGCGCCGTCTGCGACCGCACATAGTTCTTGGTCGAGCATCCTGTCGTCAGCATCACCAGAGCCATCGCTCCCACCAGCGCGATAACGCCGAGCGCCTTACCGCATTCAAACTTGGAACGACCGTCAATCGTATGGATGTTCATCTCCGGAAATCTCCTCTTCTGCAAGCACACTCGCCGTACCCTAGACACAATTGAAAAAGCAATCGGGGTGCCATACCTGACTCCTTCGCAAGCCGCTGAAACTATTGCCTTTATCCAAACACCAAGGTGCCCTCCCCTCAGGAAAGACGGCCGGCATCAGGTAAGTTTTCCCCGGTTCCGAGTCAAACTTACGCTCCGGCCCACCGTCGCTCGCCCTGGGATTCCCACCCTTTGCAACGCCGCAACCTCCCTGCCCTTGCAGCTAAACTTGAGTCAGAGGCTCCACGCCCTCAACCGCCGACCGCTATGGATCTCCAGGCTAAAATCCGCACCATCCCCACCCTCCCCGGCTGCTACCTCTACAAGAACGCCGAGGGCGAGGTGATCTACGTCGGCAAAGCCAAGAACCTCCGTGCCCGCGTCCGCTCCTACTTCCTCGAGGCCAACCAGGCCAACGCCAAGACCGGAACCCTCATGCGCGAGGCCGTCGACGTCGACTACATCACCGTCGCGAACGAACACGAGGCCCTCGCACTCGAGAACAACCTCATCAAACAGCGCAAGCCCCGCTTCAATATCTTGCTGCGCGACGACAAGACTTACCCCTACATCAAGCTCACCCTCGCCGACCGCTACCCCAAGGTCTTCGTCACCCGCCGCCTGCGCAAGGATGGCTCCGCCTACTTCGGCCCATACTTCCCCGGCAATCTCGCCCACCGGCTGGTCGATCTCATCCATCGCAGCTTCCTCATCCCCAGCTGCAAGGTCGACCTCTCCCGCTACCACCCCCGCGCCTGCCTGCAGTACTACATCAAACGCTGCCTCGGCCCCTGCGTCGAAGGCCTCACCACCCCCGAGACTTACAAACAAACCATCCGCGACGTGCAGCTCTTCCTCGACGGCAAACCCAGCGAGCTCGAAGCCTCCCTCACCCGCCGCATGGAAGAGGCCGCCGCGCTCGAACAGTTCGAGCTCGCCGCGCGCCTGCGCGACCAGATCATCACCGTCCACCAGATGCACGACAAACAGCGCATCGCCACCGCCGACAACGAGGACGCCGACGTCTTCGGCTACCACTACGAGAACGCCATGCTCGCCGTCAACCTCTTCCACATGCGCGGAGGCAAGATCGTCGACCGCCGCGACTTCTTCTGGGAAGACCTGCCGGAGCTGATTGACGTTAGCCTCAGCGAAGAAGAGTCCATCCCCACCCTGGAGCCCGACCCAGCCGCGCCCGCGCCCGAGATCGCCGAAGACTCCCCCATCTCCGACCAGGTCTCGACGCTTGCGCCTCCAACGGAGAACGGACAACGGGCAGCGGATAGCGGGTTCTCCCCCGCGGTCTTCTTCTCTTCCCTGCTCAAGCAGCTCTACCTCGACCAAAACTACGTTCCCCGCACCGTGCTCGTCCCCGTCGACTTCCCCGACCGCGCTGTTCTTGCCGACCTGCTGACGGAGAGGACAGCCCATCGCATCGAGATCCTGGCCCCGCAGCGCGGCGAGAAGCGGTCGCTGGTCGATCTCGTGTGCCTCAACGCCAAGCAGTCCTACGACCAGCGCTTCCGCGTCCTCCAGCCCAGCATCAAGGCCATTCAAGCCGCGCTACGGGACCTCCTCACCATCGAGGGGCCGCTGCGCCGCATCGAGTGCTTCGACATCTCGCACATCCAGGGCGCCGAGACCGTCGCCTCCATGGTGGTGTGGGAGAACGGCGCGATGAAGAAGGCCGACTACCGCAAGTTCCAGGTGCGCACCGTCACCGGCGTCGACGACTTCGCCGCCATGCGCGAGGTGGTTGCCCGCCGGTACAAGCGCATTCTGGCCGGCGAAGGAAAAGACGCAGGCAAGATGCCGGACCTCATCCTCATCGACGGCGGCCTCGGCCAACTGCACGCCGCCGCCGACGCGCTGGCCGAGCTCGGCATCCAGCCCGGCACGCCCGAGCAGCCCGCGCTGGCCTCCATCGCCAAGCGCGAGGAGGTCATCTACGTCCACGGCCAGGACGCCGATCCCATCGTCCTCGATCGCCGTTCGCCGGTGCTTCATCTGGTCCAAAAGATCCGCGACGAGAGCCATCGCTTTGCCGTCACCTACCACCGCAAGCGCCGCGAGATCCGCGACCGCGACTCCGAGCTGGACGCCATTCCTGGGGTCGGCCCGCGCACCCGGCAGCGGCTGCTGGAACACTTCGGCAGCCTGCGCGCCATTCGCCTGGCCACCCCAGACGCCCTCACCGCCGTCGTCAGCGCGGCGACTGCCGAGAAGATCCGGCGATACTTCCAATCTGAAGCCGAATCCGAGTCAAAGAGCCCGCTGCATATTCTCGCCTAGGGCTTGCTCTCCAGCAGAAGCCGATCACCTTCCGGAGTAACGCGCTTCGGCGATGCGCGCTGAAGCATCTCCTCGGCGAGGCCTCGCGTGGCCACGGCACATTGATCGCCCCTTGCCGGAATTCTCTAGCCTGATGTCGTCGCGGATGCCGAACGCGCACTCTTCAAAGATATGAATTTTGACCTCCGTTTTCTCGTCTTCGTGGAGAAAGATGCTGCGTCGGGTGCTCATACCGATCCCTCGATGATCCATCTAAGTGGCCACAAGAGTCAGCGAATGATCGCTGCAAGTAGCTTCAAGAAAGTTCGTTCCGAAATCGAAATTTCATTAGGTAAACAATGTCCGGATGGCGGATAATGGCCTCTCCACCAAGCCGAGCCTTCTTTCATGACCCTGCGCAAGTCCCGCCGCCTCTATCTCATCCCCGTCCTCTCCAAGGCGCTCGACATCCTCGAGTTGCTGCAGGCGGAGAACCAGCCGATGACGCTGGAGGCCATCCATCGCCAGACCAAAATCTCCAAGACCACGGCCTACCGGGTGCTTAAGACGTTCGTGCATCGCGGCTATCTGGTGCAATCCTCCGACGGCCTCTACCGGCACGTCACGCGGCCCAAGAAGCTGTGCTTCGGCTTCGGCCAGTTGAGCGCCGAGATGCCATTCTCGGTTGAGGTTACTGAGAGCCTCAAGGAGGCTGCATCCGCGGTTGGCGTCGACCTCATGGTCCTCGACAACTGCTACGACCCGGCCACCGCCATGCGCAACGCCGAAGAGTTCGTGAAGCATCGCGTCGACCTCGTCATTGAGTTCCAGGTGGAGCAGGAGGCGGCGCCTGTGATCGCCGACAAGATCGCAGCCGCCAAGATCCCCCTCATCGCCATCGATATCCCCCACCCCCACGCCACCTTCTTTGGCGTCGACAACTACCGCGTGGGCTTCGAGGCTGGCGAGTTGCTCGCCGCGCACGCCCTGCGCGCCTGGGGCGGCAAGGTCGACTGGACCCTCGGCCTCGACCTGCCGGAGGCCGGCCTGCTGGTGCAGAGCCGCATCACCGGCGTCTTCGAGGCCGTGCGCAGCGCCATCCCCGACCTGCCCGTCGAGAGCTTCGTCCGCATCGATGGCCGGGGCATGCGCGACCGCTGCCGCAAACTGATCTCCGACTTTCTGGAGCGCCACCCGCGTGATCGCCGCATCCTTATCTCCGCAAACTCCGACACCGCGGCGCTCGGCGCAGTCGACGCCGTGCGCGACAAGAAGCGCGAGCGCCACGTCGCCATCGTCGGCCAGGATTGCATCCCCGAGGCCGTTGATGAGATGCGCAAGCCGTCCTCGCCGTTCATCGGCTCGGTCTCGCACGAGGCTGGCTCATATGGCCCCAGCATCATCCATCTTGGCCTCGCGTTGCTGCGCGGCCAGACCGTCGCCCCATACAACTACGTCGCCCACAAGATGGTCACGCCGCAGTCGCTGGCTTCCTTCCCACCCGCGAACTGATCCTGCCCGCCGCGCCGCCCACAATTGCGGTACCTTCGCCACGTGTGGAATGATGTACAGGGCAAATTCAGGCAACACGATTGGGGTCGGCAACATGGCAACACTCAAATTTCTCGAAGACAAATGGGACGAAGCAACCACATCCAAGCTCGATGGCCCCGAACTCCTACGCTACCGCTCCAACCTCCTGGGCTCCGACCTGCGCATCACCAACTTTGGCGGAGGCAACACCAGCTCCAAGCTCGACCAGGTCGATCCACTCGACGGCGAGACCAAAAAAATTCTCTGGGTCAAAGGCTCCGGCGGCGACCTGGGCAGCATCAAGCGGGCCGGCTTCGCGACGCTCTACCTCGATAGGCTGCTCGCGCTCGAAAAGATCTACCCGGGCGTCGCGCGCGAAGACGAGATGGTCGCGATGTACCCGCTCATCACCTTCGGCAACAACCCGGTCGCCGCGTCGATCGATACCCCTCTGCACGGCTTCCTGCCCGCGCTGCACGTAGACCACCTGCACCCCGACTGGGCCATCGCCCTCGCCGCCTCCGCCAACGGCAAACAGAAGATGGAGGAGTTCAACAAGGAGTTTGGCCACAAGATCGTCTGGCTGCCCTGGCAGCGGCCCGGCTTCGAGCTCGCCATGATGCTCAAACATGCCGTCGAGACCAACCCCGGCTGCGACGGCATCATCCTCGGCGGCCACGGCCTCTTTACCTGGGGCAACACGCAGCGCGAGTGCTACGTGAACACCATCACAATCATTGACCAGGTCGGCCAGTTCATTGAGCGCCACGCGACGAAGAAGAACGTGCCCGCATTTGGAGGGGCGGTCTATACGACGCGCGATGACCGCGCGATCGTAGCGCTGCAGATCTTCCCGCACCTCCGCGGAGCCGTCAGCCGCAAACAGCGCTGGATCGGCAGCTTTACCGACGCGAAGGACGTGTTGGAGTTCGTCAATTCGAAGCAGGCCAAGCAACTCGCCCACCTGGGCACCAGCTGCCCGGACCACTTCATCCGCACCAAGATCCGGCCCATGTACATCGAGTGGGACCCGAAGGGCGAGGCCAAAGACTTCGCCGCGCTCATCGACTCCACGCTTGAGACGTACCGCAAGGAGTACGCCGAGTACTATGCCGCGCACGCGCTGCCCGACTCGCCCAAGATGCGCGACCCCAGCCCCACCGTCGTGCTCGTCCCCGGCGTGGGCATGTTCACCTTCGGCAAGAACAAGACCGAAGCCCGCCTCACCGGCGAGTTCTACACCAACGCCATCCACGTCATGCAGGGCGCCGGCTCCCTCGGCGAAGACGTTCCCTGTACCGACGTCCCGCAGGCCGGCCCCGCCGCTGGGCCGAGCGAGTTCACCATCTATGAGAACTACGTCGCCCTACCGCCCAGCGAGGCCTACCGCATCGAGTACTGGGCCCTCGAAGAGGCCAAGATCCGCCGCCAGCCGCCCGAAAAAGAATTGAGCCGCCGCGTCCTTCTGGTCGTCGGCGGAGGCAGCGGCATCGGCCGCGAGGTCGTCCTGCTCGCCGCCGAGCGCGGCGCGCACATCATCGTCGCCGACCGCGACACCAAGGGCGCGCAGTCCGTCGCCGACGAGGCCAAGGCCATCTCCGGCAAAGAAGCCGTCGGTTGGGCCTCCATCGACATCACCGACCGCACCACCATCAAGTCCGCCCTCGAAGCCACCGTCAAACAATTCGGCGGCATCGACATCCTCATCAACACCGCCGCTATCTTCCCGTCAACGCCCGACGGCACCATCAACGACAGGCTCTGGGGCATCACCCTCGAGGTCAACGTCACCGCCAACTACAAGCTCACCGACGAGGCCCAGCCCATCTTCGCCGCGCAAGGCATCGACGCCAGCATCGTCCTCACCAGCTCCGCCAACGCCGTCGTCTCCAAGAAAGGCACCGAAGCCTACGACGTCTCGAAAGCCGCGCTCAGTCACCTCGTGCGCGAGCTCGCCGTCACCTACTCGCCGCACATCCGCGTCAACGGCATCTCGCCCGCGACCGTGGTCAAGGGCTCCACCATGTTCCCCCGCGACCGCGTCATCGCGTCGCTGAAGAAGTACAACCTTCCCTGCGACGAGTCGCTCTCCGACAACGCGCTGCGTAACGAGCTCGCCAAGTTCTACGCCAAGCGCACTCTGACCCATCAGCCCATCGACCCGCGAGACTGCGCGCAGGCCATCCTCTTCCTCGCCGGCCCCAACACTCCTTGCACCACCGGCCATATCATCCCCGTTGACGGGGGCCTCACCGAGGCCTTCCTGCGCTGACAAAGCTGGTGAAAGACATCCAGATGAAGCACGCCCCTGAACGATCGCTCCAGCCCTCCGACCCGCGCGCCTCCATCGCCGTCGATCTCGGCGCTGAGAGCTGTCGCGTCTCGCTGCTGCGCTGGGTCGAGGGAAGCCCATCGATCGAGCTCATCCATCGCTTCCCCAACAACCCGCGCGAGATCGAAGGGTCCCTCTACTGGGACCTCAACTGCATCGTCACCGGAGTCGAAGAAGGCCTGCGCAAGTGCGCCTCGGTCGCCACCGAGGGCATCCGCTCCATCGCAGTCGACGGCTGGGCGGTGGACTACGTCCGCGTGGACGAGTCCGGCAGGCCCCTCGCCGACCCCTTCTGCTATCGCGACCTGCGGACCGCCGAGGCCGAACGCTGGGCCCACATCCGATGCAGCCGCAACCGCATGAGGCAGCTCACCGGCATCCAGATCATGCCGCTCAACACCGTCTACCAGCTCTACGCCGACTCGCTTGCCGGCCTGCCCTCCGGCAAGCGGTGGCTCAACCTCCCCGAGTACCTCCTCTCCCACTGGGGCGGCCTGCCCGTGGCTGAATACACCAACGCGACCCACACTCAGCTGGTCGAGCTCCATAGGAAGCAGTGGTGTCCCGCGATATTCAACGCCCTCGGACTCGACCTCGCCTGCGCTCCCGCGCTCGTCCCTCCCGGCACCGTCCTCGGCAGACTCGCCGGTCCGCTCGCCGCGCTGCCTGCCTTCGCCTCGACCATCCTCATCGCGCCCGCCTGCCACGACACCGCCTCTGCGATCGCCGGCATCCCCGCCACCGGCAACGACTGGGCCTACATCAGCTCCGGCACCTGGTCGCTCGTTGGCACCCTGATCGAGCAGCCGCGTAACGGCCCCGAAGCCGCCGCCGACAACTTCACCAATCTCGGCGCCGTCGGCGACCGCATCTGTTTCCACAAGAATGTCAACGGCATGTGGCTCATCCGCCAATGCACCGACCAGTGGGCGCTTGCAGGCAAGGTCTGGCCCGTCGCCGACCTCGTCGCGGCCTCAGAGAAAGCCGCTTGCCCCCAAGGCCTGCTCGACGTCGACGACCCTGACCTCCTCCTCCCCGAACGCATGACACAGCGCATCAACTCGCAGCGTGCGCGTCGCGGACTCAAGCCGCTGGATGAGAACCCCGCCAACGCGCCCGCCTTCGCCAGCCTTATCTTCCACTCGCTCGCTGCGCGCTATGCCGAAGTCCTCGACCGTGTCGCCTTCCTCACCGGCAAGCACCTCCAGCGACTCTTCATCGTCGGCGGTGCCAGCCAGAATGCGTTCCTCAACCGCCTCACCCAGGAGGCCACCGGCCTGGAGGTCTTCCGCGGCGCCCCCGAGAGCTCCACCGTCGGCAACTTCGCCGTCCAGCTCGCCACCCTCGAAGGCAGCCGCGACTCCGTCACTGGCGCCTACGCCGAGCCTGTCGCCTTTTGGGCCGGCCTCTTCGTCGACGCCCTCCACGCCGCCCCCACCCCCGAATCCGCCAAAGAATAGGCCCGGCACTCACAACCCGCCACTCACAACTCACAACTTTCCCCGTCAACCCCCCAAAACCCTCCAAATTCCTCCAACCCACACCAATCCGACCACTTCCCTCCGCAAAAATCGTTGGCATTCTAGTTTTCCCGGCCTGCTATACCTCAATTAAGTTAGAAGATTAGGCAAGACCGGAAACCCCCAGCCATTCGCCGGGGGTTGGCCTGTTTTTGCCGGGGTCCCGCCGAAGGCAAAGCTCGCCCCGCGTCAGAGGTCAACCGTCTTGCGGGCCAAGGGCCCGCGCTATCCTAGCCTGGGCCGAAGGCCCAGGACAGCCGCCAAGAAAGGAGCAGGGGGCTGTTGGCCCGCGGTAAGACCTATAAACTGTTGAGAATCTTATATTTGCGTGTCTTTTTTGGGTGGGAGGTGGGGTAGGAGGGGCGGGATGGTGTAGGGGAGTGGAGGGGTGGCTGGAACGAGCTCCTAAGGCAACCTCGGAACATGCCCCTGGAAGCAGCGCTCGAATCATCGAGACAGCGCCAATCCCGTATCCTTGATATCAGACATGACGATATCAGATATGACCGAACCCATCCGCATCGGCTCGCGAGGCTCTCGGCTCGCTCTCTGGCAGGCCAACCATATCGCCTCCCAGCTCCGCGACCGCGGCCACGAGGTCGCTATCGAGGTGATCCGCACCACCGGCGACCGCATCGCTCAGCTGGCTGAAACACCGGAGAGCGCCGCCATCCCGCCGCTTGCGCAGCCCCAGGGCGGCAAAGGAATCTTCATCAAGGAGATTGAAGACGCCCTCGCCGATGGCCGCATCGACCTGGCGGTCCACTCGCTCAAGGACCTCCCCACCCAGCTCGACCCCCGCTTCATCCTCGCCGCCATCCCGCCCCGCGCCGACGCCCGCGACGTCTTCGTCTGCGAACAGTACTGGGCGCTGCACACCCTGCCCCTGGGAAGCCTCATCGGCACCACCAGCCCGCGCCGCCGCGCTCAACTGCTCGCCCTGCGTCCCGACCTCCGCTTCGTCGAACTCAAGGGCAACGTCGACACCCGCCTGCGCAAACTCGCTGCCGGCCAATGCGCCGCCCTCGTCCTCGCCGCCGCCGGCCTCGACCGCCTTGCCCGCGCCGAGTGGGTCCACCAGCGCTTCTCCTTCGATGAGCTCTGCCCCGCTCCCGGCCAGGGGGCCCTCGCACTCGAGACGCGCGCACTCAGCTACGCCGTCTTCGCGGAACCCGAACGCGACGACCGTATCCGCCGAGCGGTCGCCGCGCTCAACCACCCCCTGACCCGCTTCGCCGTCGAGGCCGAGCGTGCCGTACTCGACACCCTCGGCGGCGGCTGCCAGCTCCCCATCGGCGTCCACTGCGCGCCCATCCTCGAAGATGGCGACGAGGAGGCCGGCCTCATCGCCTGGCATCTCCACGCACAGGTCCTTGCCCCCGATGGCGAACGCATGATCTGCCTCTCCACCGAAGTCCCCGCCGGCATCGGCCCCACCGAACTCGGCCTCGACGCCGCCGAAGACCTCAAGTCCCGCGGCGCCCTGGAACTGCTCGAGCTACCGGCCTGATCGCCCACGGCCGATGCTATTGGGCCGTCGACTCCGTGTGCGTGATCGAAATCTGCGTCTTGCCGCTGTTATTCCCGGAGCCCGGCTGGATCGTGATCATGGTCCCGCTCTTGCCGTCCGCGCCCTGTTTGCCAGAGCTCAGCATGCTGCCCGTGTCGGTGTTGATGTCCGTCTCGTTCTCGCCGAGCTTGCCCTTGTAGAACGCCGCCACTGCGCTCGGCGGATCGGCGGTCACAAAGATCGCCGAATCCACCGAACCCGTCGGTAGAGACATGTGCATGCCGCCTTCCCCGCGCGTGGCGCCAGGATAGATCGGCACGCCCAGATCGGCCGCGCTGATATTCACGTCCTTGCCCGCCGAGATCGTGCTGCCCATCGCCGAGATGGTCGCATTGCCGTTGCTGTCCGTGTGGATCGACTTTGACACCCTCCACGCGAAATACCCGAACGCACCCGCAGCCAATACCCCGAGCCCGACCACCACCGCCACGACGATCAACACGATCTTCAGCGCGCCGCCCGAACTCTTCGCCTGGGCCGGAGGATAGGCCCCCGCCGGCGCGCCATAGGCATTGGGAGGGGCCGGCGGCAACGGTGCCGCGGCAGGGGGTCCCGCTTGCGGCGTCACGGCCCCACCCCCCACTGGAGCACCGCAGGACGTGCAGAATCCCGTACTTGAAGCAAGTGGAGTACCACATTTCGTGCAGAAGCCAGCCATCGCAGCTCTCCTCAAAAATCATCCCGGCCGTTCGCACGAGCACTCGGAAATCGGCAAGACCGGGCGAGCCATGAGCCTACGCGAAGCCCCAAAGTCACGTCAACCAGAACCTGCCGCGGAACAATCGAACGCTCATCCTCGCGCCGGCTCGCCGGATTACTTCCCTTCGGCCGCCGGCTCTCCAAGCCCCAGCTTCGCGCGTGTCTCCGCCTTCGCCGCCGCCAGATCACTCTGAAACCTCGGCGTCGCCAACATGTATCCGAAGACCACGTAGGCCACGCGGCGGCTTGCTTCCACATCGCTCGCGTGATGCACCCCGCAAACCAGACGATTATGCGCGTAGTCGTCCGCGCGGACAAGAATCTCGTCGCGCTTCTCGGGAACCATCTCAGCCAGCGTCAACCCTTCAAGGTAGCCGGTCAACGCGTGCCCGCTGGGATAGGAATTCGGCACATCCGTCACCGCGCATGGAGGGTGCAGCGTCTTGTCCTCCTGGTAAGGCCTCGGACGCGCAAACACTTTCTTCAGCGCTGCGCCCGCCACGCTCTGCTCGTTCTTTACATGCGCGCCAAGCTCGGCCGTCACCGGCAGCGCATCGGCGTTGAACCCAGGACCCAGCACTGCCTCATACAGGAACAGACTCTCGTTCGCCTCGTCGTCCTTTGCCGCCGTCACCTGTGCGGGCGTCCGCGTCTTCTCAATCCGGTGCAGCTCCGCCAGCTCAGCCTTGTCCTCCGCCGACCCTACCGCCGGCGGATCGGTAATCAGTGCAGGAAGGTCCATCACCGCAGGGTCAATGTAGTACGCGCTCTTCGGCGTCGCCGCCGCCTTGGGCGGCTTGACCGTCTGCCCCTGGGCGCTAAACGAAATCCAACCCAGCGCGATGCAAAGCGCCCACGCCGCCAGCCGGATCGAACCGCGTCGCAAAGTTTTCATAGGTCTCCCCATAGTAGCGCGGCGCTGTGAAAGGAGCGTTTCGCCAGCCGCGACCAAACCTAAGGATGAGCCGGCTCAGCGCGGACATAGTGCGCCCAGTCGAAATCCACATGCCCCGCTTCGTCCTGTTGCTCCGTCGCGTAAGCAAACAGCGCCGGCCGCGACCCCTTCCACCAACTAAACTTCAAACCCACCACAGGCCCAGCCTGCTGAAAGCTCTTCCCCTCATCCAGACTGTAGGAGTAGTTCGCTCGATCGCCGTCCACATGCACGCGCAGCAATAACACCCCACCCGCCAACCGCGCAGCCCCATCCACCTTCTCCGCCGCGTGAAAGAACTCAATCGAGCGTTCCCCACCCACCTGCACCACCTCGACCCCGCTCGCCGCCTGCTCAAACATCGCAAGCCCCGCGTGGTCGCCATCCTTCATCCCCACCACATCCACCCGCGTCGTAAACTCAAACGCCTCATCCTGCATCATCTCGGTCAGCGTGTTCCGCGCGGAAAAGATGTCCGCCGCAACCTCCGGCTTCAGCCGCAAGAACCCGCGCCGCTCCGTCAACGACCAGCCCGCATCGACCGGGTTGTGGTTCCACTCCCACTGCGGCCCCAACTTCGCCCCACTGAACTCATCGGACGTCTGCGGCGTCTGAGTCGAATCCTTTCCCGGATGCGCAGGCACTGCCCACTCACTCACCGGCTGCCCAACCGTCGCACTCGCCGCAGCGTCCCCCATTACCGGCCAGTCGTCCTCCCACCGCACCGGCTCCAGATGCACAATCCGCCCGTGCGCCCCGCGCGATTGGAAGTGCACAAACCATCCCTCCCCATCTTGGCTCTCGATGTACCCTCCCTGGTGCGGTCCATTCACCTGCGTGCTTCCCTGGTGCAGCACCACCCGATGCTCATACGGCCCATAGATCGACCTCGACCGCAGCACCACCTGCGCCCCCGTGCTCACTCCGCCAAACGGCGCGAAGATGTAGTAGTACCCACCGCGCTTATACAGCTTCGGCCCCTCCAGCGTGGGCAGCTCCTGCGCGTCGCGCACAATCTCCTTGCCATCGTCCAGCACCGACAGCCCATCCGCCGCCATGCGATGCAGAATCAGCGGCCCCGCGCCCTTCTTCGAGTGCACCAGGTAAGCCGTGCCATCGTCGTCCCAGAAAGGACACGGGTCTTCGAGCCCCGCCTGCGCGATCACCGCCACTGGCTTCGACCACGGGCCGGCGACCGACTTGGCGGTGCTGACAAAGATGCCTTCGTCCGGCGTCGGAAAGTACACATAGAACAACCCGCCATGCTTGCGAATCGCCGGCGCCCACACCCCACGCCCATAGCGGTTGCCTTCCACCATGTCATACTGCGGAGCAATCTCGATCCGCGGCAGCACATGCCCGACGATCGTCCAGTGCACCAGATCGTTCGACTGCAGGATAGGAATCCCCGGCACAAACGCAAACGTCGACGACACCAGATAGTAGTTGTTCCCATCGCGAATCACATCCGGATCGGAGTAGTCCGCAAAGAGGATTGGATTGCGATAGGTCTTCGCATCCTGCGCGACCCCGCGCGCGCCGCACGCCGCACAAAGAACCAGACACGCACCTGCCGCGGCACGTCTCATGCCGCAACCTCGGCCCGCAGCAGCTTCCGCCGGCGCTCACTCCGCACCAGAAACAGCAGCGGCACGATGCAAACCACGCTGGCGAGCCCATCCACCAGATACATCCCCGTCACTCCCGCCTTGCGATAGCCCAGCCCATCTGCCCGCGTCATGTAGTTCACGTTGGCATTGATCGACGCCGCAAAGAGCCCCAACTGCGTCGAAGCCACCGGGCTATCTCCCGTCAGTTCCAGCCCCAGCGCGTTGTAGGCCGCATAGATCGACCCCGTAATAGCGTTATAGATGAGCGTCGTCACAATAAACACCATAACTGTGCGCGGCAACAGCGCAGCCGCAGTCGCCGTCGACGCGGTCCCCAGGCCGGAGAAAAGATACACGTACCCCCTCGGAAACCGGTCCGCCAGTTTACCTCCCACCAGCGCGCCAATCGAGCACACCAGCGCCGACCCGATCCCCGTTACCCAGATCACCAAGCTCTCGCTTGCATGAAAGTCCTTCCCCAACCCCGACTGCAAGTTCTGCGCCGCCGTCCCCGCCGCCGGCGAGAGCAGCAGCGCAAACCCCACCAGGCACTCCCTGCGCCGCACCGCGCGCCCGATCTCCTTCAGCGTCTTGCTGAAGACCTCCGCCATGCGGAACTTCGGCTCCGGCGGCTTGGGGAAAAACAACAGCGGCGACGCGCCTAGCCACACCAGCGCCGCCATCAACAGGCCCGCGGATTGCCGCGTCAGAATCGAATGCGTCAGCAGCAGCATCACCGCGTAGGACCCCAGCGCGCCGCCGCCCAGGTTCGCCACATTCTGCCATCCCGCCACAATCCCCCGCTCATGGTCGCCGGTCACCTGCGACATCCACCCGTTCGCCGAGCCGGTATAGAGCACCATCGAGAACGTCGCGATCAGCAGCGCCGGGACGGCAACGCCCAGGTGCGCCGGCGTCAGCATGGTCACGCCAACCGCCATGCTGATCGATGCAGTCGCCGTCAAAATCAGGCAGTAGGTGCTCCGCTTCAGCCCTGAGTCCAGCAGCGGCTTGAACAGGAACGCCCACACCGTCGGCGAGAGCGCCGTCGCGCTGATCTCCGCCACACGCCCCAGCGAAACTCCCTGCCGCGTCAGCAGAAACGGCAGCGCCGTCGACATAAACCCCAGCGACAGCCCGAAGGGCAGGATCGCAGAGCCCTTCACCCACGCTGCAGGCGAGCGTTGGGGCGCAGGTGCATTCTCATTGGCAAGGGATTCAATCTCCACTGGCCACAGCCTACACGACCGCACCTCGCTTGCGAAATAGGTCGCCGCGCAGCCCTAGCGCGCGACCGTCGGCAGCTGGAAGTCCACGCCCGCCTCGCGGTTCGCCTTCGCCGTCGCCGCCAGATCCAGATCGCCCACCGCTATCTCCCGCCGCCGCCCGTCCTGCACATACAGCGTCGTCCGCGTCAGCAGGTAGTTATGAATCTGCTCCGTGAGCCGCCCATCCTTGAAGACTAGCGTCACCGCGTCCTCTGGCTCAGGCTCTGCCTGCGGCTGCTCCGCCACCGGAGGATACGGCGCCTCATAAGCCTGCTCCACAGGCAGCGGCGCTTGCGTGTCATAACCTGGTCCGTAATCCACCGGGGCTGCTGGCTGCGCGTATCCCGCGGAGTCATACGGTTCGCAATCCGCAAATCCCATAACGCAATCCGGACCGAGCCATCCGACGCCATAGGGCACGCCCACGCCCAGGCCAACTCGATAGCCCGGCACATACGGCCGCCCATTGCGATATCCGCCGGGATATCCGCGCCGGCCACCGTAGCCGCCTCCAGCCATCACCGGCGGTCCAACCGGCCTTGGCATTCGCAGATTCGGCGTAGCGCTCGCATACCGGCTGCTGCTGATCTGCGGCGTCCCCATAAAGCTCACGCGCCCCGCCGAAATCGATCCCGCATGAAATGCCGGCGCGCTGGAACTCGCGAAGCCGCCGCTGTGGCCGGCAGACCCGCCGCCATGGCCGGAGAAACCACCACCACCGCGGCCACCTCCGCCCCGCTGCGCGCACACCGGCAGTCCCAACCCCGCCACCACAAGCGCAACCGAGACCATCCGCCCGATCATGATCGCCATTCTACGCCCCCTTCGCGAAACCCGGCCCGCCCAGTCTGCTCCAACTAGCCTGCTTCAACAAGTCTGCCTCAACAAGTCTCCCCAATCCGTTGGACGCTCAAATGCGGCGAATAGAATCGCAGAACCAACCCGTCTCAATAAAGTCCCCCCAGTTTTAAGTCCCCGTCAGTTTTTCGCTGCCGCCTCTGGGCAGCGCCCTGCTAGAGCATCTTCACTGTGGGTATTTACGGGGCCTCGGGTCTCAACGCCATTTTCCCCAAGAAAAGTGGCACTCGAATAGTTCGCAGTAACAGTGAAAATGCTCTAGAATCATCCCCCGGAGAATGAAGTCGCCGGCCAGAATTACGCACATTCCATCTGAAACAAGCCAGTGCTTCCTCTCGCCCATCGCCGCATTCTCGTGACCCGCGCCTCCCATCAGGCCTCGGAACTGGCCGATCGCCTTCACGCCCTCGGCGCCGTCCCCATACTGATTCCCACCATAGAGATCGCCGCGCCCACCTCCTACGCCGTCCTCGATGCCGCGCTCTCCGCCCTCGCCAACTTCGACCTCATCGCCTTCACCAGCGCCAACGCCGTCCAGTCCTTCCACCAGCGCCTTCAGACGCTCGGCATCAGTCTCACGCCCGGGCCCCAACGCATCGCAGCTGTCGGTCCCTCGACCGCAGGCGCCCTGGAGAACATCGGCCTCCGCGCCCACACCCTCCCACCGACATACACCGCCGAGTCCCTCGCCGCAACCCTCGTTCCCACCGTCCGCGGCCAGCAAATCCTGCTCGTCCTCGCCGAAAATGCCCCCGTGACTCTGAGTTCGGCGCTCAAACTCGCCGGCGCCCGCATCACCGTCGCCCCCGCCTACTCCAACCGCATCCCCGGTCCCTCCCTCGCCGCCATTACTTCCCTCTTTGCCACGCCCGCCAGCTATCCAGACGCCATAACCTTCACCAGCGCCTCCACCGCCACCAACCTCATCGCTCTGCTCGAGACCGCCACCCTCACCCTTCCCGCAATCATTGTCCGCGCCTCCATAGGCCCCATCACCTCACGCGCCCTCCACGGAATCGGCCTCCCACCTCACCTCGAAGCCGCCGAGCCCATCATCCCCGCCCTCGCCACGGCGTTGGCCACTTACTTCCAAGCCCACCCCTGACCGGCCCAGAATCAGACCCAGATCAGCAGACCCATGGTGGTACCGTCTTTGCTATGACCGAAGCGCTTCTCAACACACATCTTGGCAGCCTTCCCCTGCTCGCCCGCGGCAAAGTCCGCGATCTCTACGCCCTCGGCAACGACCTCCTCTTCGTCGCCACCGACCGCATCTCCGCCTTCGACCACATCCTCGGCTCCGGCATCCCCGGCAAAGGCGCCATCCTCGCTCAAATCTCCGCCTTCTGGTTCAAGTATCTCAAAGACACCGTCGCCAACCACCTCCTCGCTACGGAGCCCTCTCACATCGCCATACTGCTCGAGCCCTTCTCCGAATCCATCTTCGGCCAGCCCCTCTCACCCGCGCGCATCCTGGCCCACCCCACCTTCCAGCAGCAGATCGCCGGTCGCAGTATGGTCGTCCGCCGCGCCCAGATGTTTCCCGTCGAGTGCGTCGTCCGCGGATACCTCTCCGGCTCCGGCTGGAAGGACTACCGCGCCTCGGGCTCCGTCTGCGGCATCCGCCTGCCAACCGGCCTGCGCGAGTCGGACCACCTGCCCGAGCCAATCTTCACCCCCGCCGCCAAGATCAACACCGGCGGCCACGACGAAAACATCTCCTACGCCCAGGTTGAATCCGCCGTGGGCGTCCAGACCGCCGCCGAACTGCGCCGCCTCACCCTCGCTATCTACGCCCGGGCCTCCGCCTACGCCGCCACCCGAGGCCTTATCCTCGCCGACACCAAGTTCGAGTTCGGCCTCATTGATGACCCCGGCCAGCAGTCTGAGAGCCAGCCCCAAACCATCGTCCTCGCCGACGAAGTCCTCACCCCCGACTCCTCCCGCTACTGGCCCGCCGCCGCCTATTCCCCAGGTGGCCCCCAGCCCAGCTTCGACAAGCAGTATGTCCGCGACTATCTGGAGTCCATCGGGTGGAACAAACAGGCCCCGGCGCCCCCCCTGCCGGGGGATGTCGTGGCCCATACCCTGCAAAAATATATGGAGGCATTTCGCCTGCTTACGGGGCAAAATGGTCAGGGCGCGATTGTCGGGCCAACCGGCCATCCCGCTCAATTGAAGGGGCTGGAATGATAGGCAGCTTGGACGCGTTCGACTGGCTCATGGTGTTTATCGTTGGCATGTCCATGGCCGTCGCCTTCAGACGAGGCTTGGTGCGCGCCATCTTCGGACTCCTGGGATTCATCGGTGGATTTCAACTCGCCAGCGCCACCTACGTCAGCGTCGCGGAGCGGATCAATCTCGGCAACGGCATCCAATCGGAGACCACCGCGCGCATCGCCGCCTTCCTGCTGATAGCGATCGCCGTGGCACTCGCCTTCGAGCTGATTGGAGGCGGAGTACAGCGGTCCATGCGGGCCGTCGGACTGGGAACCTTCGATCGCATCCTGGGCGCCGTCTTCGGCTTCGCCCGCGGCTGCCTCCTCTGCATCGCCTTGCTGATGGTCGCCTGCAACGTCGCGCCCCAGTCGGACCTGCTCGTCAGGTCGGCCTTAAGTCCCTATTTATTTGCCGTCGCCCATGATGTATCCTTCCTCGTACCGCAATACCTGCAGCAGGAGATGGTCGAGGGCTCCTTCGATTTCAAACAAGGTCCGCCGCACTGGATCAATCGGCATTGATTGGTCTACAGTAAAGAATCATCTCCCAACAGATAGTGAGAGAGGTCGAACCTTGAAGCGCGAATTGGATGCCCTGATCACGCAAATGCACAGCGCCGGTATCCCATACTCGGATGCCATGAGGCAGTTCAAGAGAAGGTACATCCTCGAGGTACTCGCGCAGCACAAGGGCAATCAGTGCAAGGCCGCCACTGAGTTGGGAATGCATCGCAACACCCTCAGCCGCACCCTCGCCGAGCTCGACATGAACACCGCGCAGATCCGCAACGGCATGCGCCGCCCGGTGATGAGCGAACGGCCGCCAATACGGCCAAACCTCGCCCAGCGGCCCGGCATCGCCCCGCGACCGCGCCTGCCCATCGCCGCCAATGGACGGACAGCCTGACCCCACCTCACACTGGATCGCCAATTCTCTGATGATTGCGCCGGAAGCATCTTCCCTTTCACATCAAGCCCAGCGACGCCGCGTCTAAGATAGCAGTGGATGACCTACGCTACCCATCGTCGCGACCTTCGGTGCAGGCGATCGCGCGCCCCCTGGCTGTTCTGCCTCATCCTGTTCGCAGCCGTTGCCGCCCCGGCACAGACCCCCGCGGATCAAACCTCCTCAGCGCAGGCCCAGGCGGAGGACGCCACGACGCCACAGACGCCCGAAACGCCCGGTGCCGGGCCCGAGGCCCCTCCCCCGGGCTCGCACATCATCGAGCCGGCGCCGAGCAGAAGCAAGGTCCGCGCCGCGGAGGGCGCCTATCTCGCCGGCGCAAAAAAGCTCGAGCGCGACGACCTCGACGCCGCCGAGAACGACTTCAAACGCGCCCTCTCTCTCGATCCCGAAAACCGCGACTACGCAATTGCGATCTCCGTCACCCGCCAACACCGGGTCACTGAACTGGTCCAGCAATCCGGAAAGGCCACGCTCGCGGGCGACCAGGCCCGCGCCGAGACCCTGCTCGCCCGTGCGAATGAACTCGATCCCCAGAATCCCATCGTGTCCGAACACGTCGCGACCGCCTTGTTGAAGCGTTCTCTCCCCGCCCAGCCGCCCGGCGCGGCGTCTCCTGCATCCGGCGCTCGCTTGGATCAATCCGTCCCATCCGCGGACTCGCTCACCGACCGCGCCCGCCTCATCTCGGCCAGCGAGGTGCGCCAGCCCTGGATCGTCCAGGCGCCTGGCCTCGCGCCGCCGATTCATATAACGCCATCCGCGGAATTGAAGAGCTTTCACCTGCGCGGCTCCAGTGAAGATGTGCTTCAGCAGGTGGCTGGGGATTACGGCATTCGCGTCTCATTCGACGACTCCGTGGAGCGCAAGGCGCTGCGCTTCGATCTGGATAACGTGAGCTACGACCAGGCGATGGCAATCCTCACCAGCATGACCCATACCTTCGCCGTGCCCCTCGATCGCACCAGCATCCTCCTCGCCAAGGATGACTCGACCGATCGCCAGCGCCTCGAACGCCAGTTGGAGGAGACCATCTACTTGTCCGGCGCGAGTACGGAACGCATCAACGACATTGCGAATGTGATCCGCAACGTCTTCGAATTAAAGCAGGTGACCGTTCAGCCCGGCACCGGAAGCATCGTGGTGCGCGCGCCGGAGGTCGTTCTTGCCCCCATGAACAGCACGATCCAGGGCCTCCTCGACAGCGACGGCGAGGTCATGGTCGAGATGAAGCTGTACGAGGTGAATGCCACTCGCATGAGCAACGTCGGCGCCGCTCTCCCCACCCAGGCTGGCGTCTACAGCGTGGAGCAGGCCGCCACCGCTCTGGTCAACGCCAACCAGTCGCTGGTGCAGCAGGCGATCGCGCAGGGACTCATCGCCTCAACCGCGAGCAACCTGCAAATCGCCCTGGCCCTCATCGGCTCTGGCCTCGCGCAGAGCGCCCAGGCCTCCGCTACCATCGGCACCATCGGCAACGGCCTCACGCTCCTCGGCATCACCGGGTCCACCAACACCTCCTTCAACCTTGGCCTCAACTCCAGCGACAGCCGCACGCTCGACGACGTGCAGATGCGCGTCAGCGACCGCCAGCCCGCAACCCTCCGCGAAGGCACCCGCTATCCCGTCACCTCATCCACCTACACCACCGGCATCTCCACCGCGGCCTCCCAGCTGAGCAACGTGTCCATCAACGGCGTCAGCGTGGCTAGTCTGCTCTCTCAATACGCCGGAGGCACCAGCACCACCATCCCCCAGGTCACCTATGAGGACCTCGGTATCACCCTGGACGCCACCCCCACCATCCTCAAATCCGGCCACATCAACCTGGCCCTCAAGCTCAAGGTGGAGGCGCTTGCTGGCAGCTCGGCGAACGGAATTCCAGTGCTCGAAAACACCCAGTTCAACTCCGGAATTATCCTCGAAGAGGGCGACAGCGCCATGCTCGTCAGCAATGTCTCCAGGAACGAGACCGCCGCAATGACCGGGATCCCCGGCCTCAGCGAGCTCCCGGGCTTCCAGTTGCCCACGCAGGAGACCACCGAGAAGGACGCCAACCAGCTCGTCGTCTTGATCACGCCGCATGTGGTGCGCCGCCGCTCCGATGTGCTAGCAGGCCCGCGCATCGCAGTTCACGCCGGGCCCACGAATTGAATTGCCGTCAACCCGACCCCGCCCGCACCAAAAGCGCCCTCGATCCGAACTGCTTCGTCTCCACGAACCATCGCACCCCGCCTGCCTGCGTTGACCCTGTCCCGCGCGCCCGATATACTTCAATCTGCACGAGCGGGAGTAGCTCAGTGGTAGAGTGCTTCCTTGCCAAGGAAGATGTCGCCGGTTCGACCCCGGTCTCCCGCTCCAGCCTCCCTGCTTTGAGCCTCCCGCAGCAGGCGTAGCTCGTCTGCGATACACTCTTTCAGCCGGGCGTGCGCGCTGAGCAAAGGCCCCCGCGAGGCGCGGTACCCAAGTGGTAAGGGAGAGGTCTGCAAAACCTTTATGCGTCGGTTCGATCCCGACCCGCGCCTCCAACTTCTTCCATAAAAGGGCAGGTCTTTAAAGACCAGTAGTTTTGGTCCATTCGCTAGTGAAAGTCGTGCGAGCCGATCGCGAGCGCGCGATCGGACATCGCCGCGAGCCGCACTGCCTTTACATGGATGACTCCGTCCTGATTCTGTAGCGGTCCCTCAGCCAACAGAAATTTACTCCGCGTGACCACAATGCGCTCCCGTTCGTAAAGGTCGGGTGTCACGATGATATTGGCGATGCCTGTCTCGTCTTCCATGGAAAGGAAGATAAAGCCCTTTGCCGTACCCGGACGCTGCCGCGCGATGACGCAGCCCGCCGTTCGCACCATCGCTCCATCGCTGCACCCGCGAATCTCCTCTGCCGAGAGCACCCCCTGCCGCCGCAGTTCTGAACGCCGGTAATACATGGGATGTCTCCCCACGGTAAGCCCCGTGCCGCGATAGTCCTCCACAAGCCTCTCGTCTGTGCTCATAGGCTGCAGCATGTGCATCTCGGATTCCTCGCGCAGCCACTCGCTGCTTTGCCGCAGCAGCGGACCCTCCGGCTTGCCGGCCCGCTCCACCTGCCAGATAGCATCGCGACGGTGTTCGATACCGCCGAGATTGTTCAACGCCCCGATGCGAGCAAGCAAACCGAGTTCCTTGCGATTCAATAGCGGGACCCGTAGCGCAATATCCTCTGCCGAGCGAAACAGACCGTCTTCTGTGCGCGAGGTTACGATAGCTTCCGCTGCCTGCCCACGAAGGCCCTTTGCATAGCCAAGCCCCATGCGGACCGACAAACTCCCGTCCGGCTCATGCTCTATCGTGCAAGCACAATCCGATACCTGCACATCGATCGGCTTCACCCTGAGCCCATGTCGCTGTGCGTCCTTCACCAGCACGACAGGCATATAGAAACCCATCGGCTGATTGTTTAGGATGGCGCACGTAAACGCCGCGAGATACTTCACCTTCAGGTAAGCAGACGCATAGGCGATCAGAGCGAAGCTGGCCGCATGGGATTCAGGGAAACCATAGAGCGCGAAGGAGCTGATGTTCTCAATGATGGTCGCTTGGGTTGTTGCGTCAATTCCATTCGCTGTCATTCCCGCATGCAGCTTGCCCTCAAGATTCTTCATTCGCTCCCACGAACGGCGCATCCCAACGGCGCGGCGCAACTCTTCGGCCTCGGCTCCGGTGAAGTTTGCAACAGTCATGGCCATCCGGAGCAACTGCTCCTGGAAGAGAGGGACGCCGAGGGTGCGTTTCAGCACCGGCTCCAGGGAAGGATGCGGATACGTCACCTCCTCTTTCTTCTGACGGCGCCGCATATACGGGTGCATCATCTTGCCAACGATAGGACCAGGACGAATGATGGCCACCTGCACCACAAGATCGTAAAAACGCTCTGGATAGTTACGTGGCAGAGACGCCATCTGGGCACGGCTCTCAACCTGAAACATGCCTACCGTATCCGCCCGTTGCAGCGTGCGATAGACCTCTTCATCCTCCGGCAGTTGCGCCAAATCGATCTTCTCGCCGTAGTGCTGTGGAATCAGTTCCAGGCAGTCTTTCAAAACCGCCATCATGCCAAGGCCCAGCAGGTCAACCTTGATGATGCCCAGGTCCGCGCAGTCCTCCTTGTCCCACTGCACCACGGTGCGGGCAGGCATGGACGCCCGCTCCAAAGGGACGACGGAGTTCAATTGCCCTTGGCAGATAACCATGCCACCGGAGTGTTGGCCAAGATGACGCGGAAGGTCCTGGATCCGCATGCAAAGCTCAAGGTATTTGGCAATGCGAGGATGCTTCACATCGAAGCCTGCATTCTGAAAAGAGTGCGCCATGGTGTCGCTCTTGCCGCGCCACTCCCACTGACTCACCAGGCTGGACAACCGTCCAAGGGACTCAGGATCGAAGCCGAGGGCCTTGCCCACCTCACGGGCAGCAGATTTGCCGCGATAACTGATGACGTTCGCTGTCATCGCGGCGCCCAGCTCTCCGTACCTCCGATAAACGTACTGGATGGCCTGCTCTCGCTTCTCCTCCGATGGCAGGTCCAGGTCTATGTCGGGCCATTCTCCCCGGCTCTCGCTCAGGAACCGCTCGAACAGAAGCTCCATGCCCACCGGATCGATGGCAGTAATCTCCAGGGCATAACAGACGGCGGAGTTCGCGGCGCTTCCACGGCCTTGAATCAGAATGTCATTGCGCTTGCAGAACTGCACAATGTCCCAAACGATAAGGAAGTACCCCGCAAACCCCAACTGCGAGATGAGAGCAAGTTCGTGTGCTACCTGTTTCTTCGCCCGCTCCATCAAGCCACTGTCATTCTTCGGCCCATACCGGCGCATCACCCCCTCGGCAACGCGCTTCTTAAGAAAGCTGTCCATCGTCTCGCCATCCGGCACGGGATAGTGAGGAAACTTGTAGCCGAGGTCGTTCAACTCGAATTGCAGTCGGGACGAGAGCTCAACGGTGTTCGTGACCCCCTGGGGGACATCGCGGAAAAGACTTGCCATCTCACGGGCGGGGCGCACGTGCCGTTGACTGTTCAATGAAAGCAGGCGGCCGGCATGGTCCAGGTCGGTATGGTGACGCACTGTGGTGAAGAGGTCCAGAATTTCGCGGTCGTACGCCCTTGCATAACGGACCCCATTGCTTGCGAGCACCGGCAGCTTGAGCGAGCGCGCAATGCGCAGTGCCGCCTGGTTCCTCCACTCTTCCTCTCGCTCCTGGTGCCGTTGGACCTCGACATAAACGCTATCTCGGCCGAAGATTCTGACCAGGCGCTCCACAGTTTCGCGGCCGGCTTCTTCCCCCCCGCCGGTGAGCGCGGCAGCCAGCGGCCCTTCATCTCCACCCGTCAGACACACCAGCCCCGATGTGTACTGCTCAAGATCCTCAAAAGTCGCCGCGCCTTCGCCCTTCCCCGGCTCCCGCATCTTCAACCTCGTAATGAGTTGGCAAAGGTTCTGGTAGCCGGTACGCGATTCGCATAGCAGTGGCAAACGGGCAGGCCCCGCAATGTGCTGGTGCGGCAGCCACACGGGAGGCGTCAGCCGCGGCCCAAAGCTCGATACGGCAATCTCCGCGCCGATGTGTGCCCGGATGCCGCCCCGTTTCGCGCTCGTGTGAAATCGAGCAGAGCCATAGACCCCATTGCGGTCGAGCAGCGCCATCGCAGGCATATCAAGCTCCGCAGCCCGCTCGATCAGTTCTTCCGGCTGCGACGCGCCCTCGAGAAAGCTGAAGCCGCTGGCCGCATGGAGTTCAACATAACCCTCAGTCATAGAGCGCCGCCATCAGCCACGCATTTTCTGTTCGATCGCGGACCAGACAACAACACAGCAGCATTCCATCCTGGGATCGCGCCACCAGGTCCCATTGCTGAAGACCCCATCGCGTATGCGCCCACCACTCACCGCCTGCCAGCCAGGGGCCGTAGGACCGCTCCACGTCATACTGCGTCCGTCGAAAGACGATTGAGACGGGACGCTTCTCGCGCAGGGTTACCATCACCTCCTCTGCCGGTCGTAGTTGCCGCACTGCGGCCATGGAACGATTGGCAGCAGGCGTGGTTGCCGGCCTCGATGGAACAGCAAACGGCTTCATCTGGAAGGCGTCCGGCCTATGGCAGTCTTTGAGGACAGGGCTTCCTACGCACTCCTCGCCGACCATGGCGCGTATCCGTGCCAGCGTTACGTCGAGTCGTGTCGGCTCTGGAAGCTGTGGAGAGAACAGACCGAATTGGATCTTGCTCGTGCTGCCCGGTTCGGCCGTCAATCGTACCGAGAGGATCGCAGCACTCGCAGGATGTGCTTCGAGGTCAAGATGGAGCAGCTTGATCCACAGCCTCCGGTCGTTGCTGGGGAGCGAGGGTCTGACAGTGCGATTGTGCGATCCGCCACCTTCGAGAGAGAGCGTGATCGTGACGCAGGCGAGTGCCAGCACCCGGCTAGTGGCGCGGACAATAAGCTGCTCCAGCATCGCTCCCACCACAAAGAGCAGGGATTCCAGCAACTCCACAGGCGAATCAAGCTCCACACACTCTTCCAGGGTAAAGACAGGTTCAATAGGAACGAACAGGTGCGGCAGTGCTCCATGGGCCAACTGCCGCAGCCGCTTGCCCTCCTGCCCCATTCGAGCGATCAGCGGCTTCTCCGGCAGCTCCGCCAGCATCCCCAGGGTATAAATCCCCCATCGGGAGAACGTCTCGGCCTGCTCTTCAGATAGATCGAGAACGTTGAGAGGCAGCAGGGACAATGCCGCGCCCTCTTCTCCGGATGGAATAAACGTGATGCGCTTCTTGGACCGCATCCCACGCGCCAGACAGATGGCGGCATGGAAGTTGCTGGCGATGGCAATGGTGGAGACGATGCCGATCGATGCCGTACTGTCCAGCAAGGTCGCGCCCAGCATTGCGGGAGGCCCATGCAACCTCTCCGTGCCAGCTATATCCATGACGCACAGAAACGCGTTGGCGTTGCTCCGGTCTTCGATGGCTGGAGAGAACGTGCCCGCGCATTGGAGCATCGCCGCCTTTGCTCCCACCTCCTCTGTGCGCGACCGCGATAGCACCGTGACAGAAGGGAATGTATCCACCTCCACCCGTGTCATGCCGCGTTGGATGCCGAGAATGCGGGCCTTCATATTGCACGAACAAACATGCTGCATGGGCGGATCGCCGTCTAGGACCACGCAGGGTCGGTCCCGCAGCTCCCCCCGCAGACGCAACATCGCCTGGGCCGGAAACTCTGTTACATGGACGCAGGCATACATCACGGCAGGCTTCGTCATCGGCGCCCTGCCCAGGCGGTTCGGCTTCGCCAACTCGCCTGCCTCTCGCTCTGTGGCGGCTTCCGCAACGGAATCACATTCGTTTGCGCCGGCGCGAATCGCTCTCGCGCAATCTCGACCCGATGCTCCATGCCGGAGAATACGGTTGCCTCATCCTGCAATGGATTGCCTGCCCGCATATGCAGCAAGAGCCCGGCACTGCTCTTCGCGCAGGCGTGCTGCGTGAGCAGAAGAACGCTTGCCTGCGCTCGTTCAGCAGCGGCCCGATAGCGGAACCACGTCGCCAACGGCACACGCGATACAAATTCAGGCCCTACACCGCCCATATCCAGAACAATGGCACTGAAGCCGCCTGCCTGCAGGAGCAGATCGGTCACGCGAAGCGCCTGTTCGATCCTCAACCATGGCTTGCCAGCCGCCGCCCGCTGGTCGTCGCCTTTCGATTGCAGCAATGGACTCGACCCAATTGCTTCCTTCCCAGGCACTCCCCTGCGTTGCGCGTCCGCGCATTGTGTCGCAATGGACCCGGACCGTAGCAAGCTGCCAACTGCGTCGGGAAGCCCGTTTGCCTCACCCCGCGGATGAGGCCCGTATCCACCGCCATGCAGGCCCTTCGTCACCGGCGGCGGCACAAAATACTTCTCAGCCAGAGTGAACGTGCGATGCGCACTCGGCCGCTCATTGCTTTCTGACCGAACACCGCAGCGCACCCAGAGAAGCCGTGTAAGGTCGATGCCCGCCCCAGCAGCCGATTCAGGATGCAAAGAATCGGTGACATCGATCCACGCGCAGACCTTCGCCTCTCTTGTAACCTGGGCAAGGAATGAGAGGGCGAAGGTGGTTCGTCCCGAACATTCGGGACCAACCACCTCAGTGATCCCACCCAGAGATAGACCGCCATACAAAAGGTCGTCGACGGCAGTGATGCCGGTGGAGACGACTGGGCGAATGGTCCGGGGCGCAGGAGTCAGGGCCGAGGGGATCCGCTCGGCAAGAGCCGATTCGATCTGGATTCGCAATGCAGAAAGAGTAGGCATAGATTCGTCTAATGTTCGCTTATACGGCACTGGTCATGTCAAATCGATCATGCATCAAAAAGGGTGCATAGTAGTATAAATAGCTGAAAATAAGGTTGATAATATTAGCGAATCACTTTTGTGACCTCACTCAACCCATTCCGTCCCTCCCAGCGCCGCTGGCGCATCGCATGGCTGCTCTCCCTCGGCGTGCTCGTCAACTACTTCGACCGCGTCAACCTCTCCGTCTCCCACGCCGCCCTCTATACCGCCTTCGGCATCTCCAACGTCGCCTTCGGCTACCTCTCCGGCGCCTACAACTGGACCTACGCCATGTGCCAGTTGCCCATCGGCGTGCTGCTGGACCGCTTCGGCATCCGTCGCATCGGCCGCATCAGCACCTTTCTCTGGAGCGTCGCCTCCTTCGGCTCAGCCATCACCCCCGGCCTCGGAGGGTTCTTTGCCTCCCGCTTTCTCCTCGGCGTGGGCGAAGCCCCCACCTTTCCCGCCAACGCCAAGGCCATCGGCTACTGGTTCCCACCCAAGGAACGCAGCTTCGCCACATCCATCTTCGATTCCGCCGCCAAGTTCGCCCCGGCCATCGGCGTGCCCCTCATCGGCTTCCTTCTGCTCAAGGCCGGCTGGCGCTGGAGCTTCGCCGCCACTGGCTTCGTCAGCCTCGCCTACTTCCTCCTCTTCTGGCGCGTCTACCGCGACCCCAAAGATGACCCCGAGCTCACCGACGCCGAGCGCGCCTACATCTCCGAACCCACCCAGCCCGAAGCCGCGCCCCCACCGCCCGCATCCCTCGCCTATCTCCTCGGCCAACGCAAAGTCCTCGGCCTCGCCATCGGCTTCGGCTCCTACAACTACGTCTTCTATCTCCTCCTCACCTGGCTGCCCAGCTATCTCTCCGCCGCGCTGCACATCGATCTCCTCCACTCCTTCCTCTACACCAACGTCCCCTGGCTCTTCGCCACCGCCACCGACCTCACCGGCGGCTGGCTCGCCGACCGCCTCATCCGCGCAGGCTGGGACGCCAGCCGCGCCCGCAAACTCGTCCTCGTCTGCGGCACCGCCTTCGGCCTCGGCATCGCCGGCGCCGCCGGAGCCCACACCGCCACCCGCGCTCTCGTCTGGATCAGCATTTCTATCGGCGGTTTGGCGGCAGCCGCTCCCGTCGGCTGGTCCATCCCATCGCTCATCGCCCCGCGCGGCAGCGTAGGCACGGTCGGCGGCATCGTCAACTTCTCCAACCAGCTCTCCGGAATCGCCGCGCCCATCATTACCGGCTACGTCGTCGCCCGCACCCAGTCCTACGCATGGGCCTTCGGCATCTCCGCCATATACCTGCTCATCGGAATCGCCAGCTACCTCTTCCTCCTCGGCCGCATCGAACAACTCCCCCCACAGCCCACCCCCGCATAGCCGAACACAAGCAACCTCCTAACACCCATCACACCGACAGGCAGATTAGGAACATTAGGGGTAAAAAACCGTACAGCGCTCCCCGCTGTCACCCAAAGAGATAATCCGCGCCAATCCGCGGTCGTTCTTGATCGGTTTCATCGGTGTCAATCGGTGTAACGCGCCTCCTCCACCGAAGCCCGCGTCGCCCCGGTCGATATCCCCCCATCCACCAGCAGCGTCTGCCCCGTCACGTACCGGCTCGCCTCCGAAGCCAGAAAGACAATCGGCCCATCCAGGTCCCTCGGCTCGCCCGGCCGCTTCACCGGAATCCGGTCCACCAGATACTCCACCCAATCCTTGTTCTCGTACAGCACCTCGTTCTGCGCCGTCTTGAACCACCCCGGAGCCAGGCAGTTCACCGTAATCCCGTGCCCGCCCCAGTCATCCGCCAAACTCATCGTCAACTGCCGCACACCTCCGCGGCTCGCCCCATACGGCGCCAGCCCCGCGTAGCCAAACACGCTCGTCACCGACCCGATATTGATAATCCGCCCATACCCATGCGGCACCATCAGCCGCGCAATCGCCTGCGCCACAAAAAAACTCCCGCGCAGGTTCGTGTCGAGGATCAGGTTCCAATCCTCCCACGTCACCTCCAGCGCCGGCTTGCGCACATTGCAGCCCGCGTTGTTCACGAGGATGTGTACCCGCCCGCACGCCGCCGCAACGCTTGCCGCCATCCGCTCAATGCTCCCCTGATCGCGAACGTCCAGCTCAAGCGCCATCGCCTTGCGCCCCATCGCCTCAATCTCCGCCGCAAAGCCCGCCAGGCTCTCCCGCCTGCGACTGGTCAGCACAAGGTCCGCGCCCGCCCGCGCCAGCGCCCGCGCAAAATACTGCCCCAGCCCGCGGCTCGCCCCGGTCACGATCGCCGTTTGCCCGCTCAGATCGAAGAGCCGCTCACTCATCTGCCCGCACCGCCATCCGCCCTTTGGATTCTCGGATCCAAAATCACCTTCATCAAATTCGGCTCCCGCGCATACAGCCGCTCGAACCACGCCGGCCCCTCCCCCAGCGGCGCCACAGCCGAGATCATCGGCCCCACCTGGATCCTCCCACTTGCCACCAGCTCCATCGCCTCCGGATACTCCCCCGCCGACGCGCACGATCCCTGCAGCCGAATCTGCCGCGTCACCACTCGTTGCAGCGGAATCGTCACCTGCGCCGCAATGTTCCCCACCAGCGTCACCGTCCCACCCTTGCGCACGCAATCGATCGCCGCGCCCACCGTCTCCTCCCGCCCCACCGCCTCAAACACCACATCAACTCCACGCCCACCCGTCAACTGCAGCACCTCGCTCACGAGCTCCGCGCCCGACGCATGTACCACCTCATCCGCACCCAGCCTCTTCGCCATCTCTAGCCGCGTCGCATCCACATCCGCCACCAGCACCCGCTTGGCGCCCGCAACCCGCGCCGCCTGCAGCACCAGCAGCCCAATCATCCCCGCCCCAATTACCAGCGCCGTCTCACCGCCCTTCACCTCCGCCAGCTTCACCGCGTGCAGCGCCACCGACACCGCCTCCAGCATCGCCGCATCCGCGAATCCCAACCCCTCCGGCAGCCGATACACCACATACTCCGGCACCGCAATGTACTCCGCAAACGCGCCCATCCTCCGGTACTCGCCGCACGAGACCCCCACCACCTGCCGGTCCTCGCACAGGTTCACTTCCCCGCGCAGGCAGTACTCGCACCGCGCGCAATAGATCGTCGAATCGAACGTCACCCGGTCGCCCACCGCGAAGCCCCGCACCTCCGCGCCCACCGCAGCTACCGTCCCCGCCGCCTCATGCCCCATCACAATCGGCGGAATCCGCCGTCCCGACGACCCATCGTACCCATGCACATCGCTCCCGCAGATACCGCACGCCGCCACCTGCACCAGCACGTCCCTCGGCCCGCACACCGGCGCCGCCACCTCCTCCACGCTCAATTGCCTGTACTCCGACAGCATCAAAGCATTCATACGTTCGATCGCAGACCTCACCCCAACCATTCGGAGTCAATTAGGGACTCCGCAAGTATAAGGGCTGGACGGACGCCGTCGATCGTTTGAAGTGGAAGCCAAGCCGCACTTCGGCCCGGTTCGTTATACTTCTCTGGCTTGGCCATTCCATGCAGTGAGGGTCCCATGATTCCAGTCGGCAGCGTCTCCAGTTCAGGTCGTCGTCAGCAGTGTTTGCGGAATTTGCGCGTTTGGAGCGGCGGCTTTCTGGTTTGGGCGGCGGGTGCGGGGATGGTCTTCGCGCAGGCGGCCGCGCCTGCCGCGCCGCAGCCGGGGCCTGCGCCGGCGCGCTCCCAGTTCCATGAGCCGGCGGCGCTGGACTTCAGCGACCACACGGGGTTCACGCAGATCTTCGACGGCGCGAGCTTGGCGGACTGGGAGGGCGACCCGGCGGTGTGGCGGGTGGAGAACGGCACGATCGTGGGAGAGTCGAGCAAGGACAATTATGTTTCGAACGCCTACATCTGGCGCAAGGACTTAATTGCGAAGAACTTCGACCTCAAGCTCGAGATCAAGTGCGAGATCGCCGGCGGCAGCGGCATCCAGTACCGCAGCCAGACCGGGCTGCCTTGGAACCATCCGCCGCGCAACGGCGAGAAGCGCAACCTGGACTGGATGATGACAGGGCCGCAGGCCGACTTCTGGTATCCGGTGAACCCGCTGCACGCGTCGTATACAGGGCAGTTCTACTCGGAGAACTCGCCGCTAGGCATTGTGGCGTGGCGCGGCGAGGTGGTGCATATGGGCCCCGGGCAGCCGCCGACGCTGGTGGGCACCATTGGCGACCGCACCGCGCTGGGCGGATACGTGAAGGTGAACGATTGGAACCAGTACGAAATCATCGCGCGCGGCGGGACGATGATTCATATCCTCAATGGGCAGGTGATGGCCGTGCTGATCGACGACGACCCGGCCTCCAGCAACAACCAACCGGGAAAGATCGGGATTGAACTGGAGTCGACCCCCGCCAAGGTCTCCGTGCGCAACATCTGGATCAGGAAACTCGATTAGCTGCTGGCCGTTTGCTGTCGGCTGTTACCTGTTAGCTGCTGACTCCCAGCCATTAGCGATTAGTCCTGGCCAGAGACGATTCATTTCTTGGTCGAGCTACGGCGTCCTTCACTATCGAACGAGCAACTATTCCATACATTAGGTTGCGGATTTTGCGACGTTTCGTCTCTAAGTTCTGGTCGCTAGCTTCTTACGCCCCCATAATTCTGAACCCAACTGCGTGCTCGCAGGGTAACTGGTCCGGAAGCTGGATCGTCAACGCCGCCGCGTCCTGTTTGTAAAGGACCTTGCCCGCACCCAGCAACTCCACATTGCGAATCTTGCCAACCGCCTGCGCGCCGCCGGTCGCCAGCGATGGGATCGCAGCCTGCTTGCCCGGCGCGCCCATCACGAATGCATAAAGCACATCGCCCTTAGTAGTGAAGCGCACGTCCTCGGCCGTAAGGTCCTGGCGCATGGCCTCGTTGAACTGCGCGGCGGCGGCAGGTTTGATGTCTGCGCCCGGCCCTGCGCCAAATATCTTCCACGGCCGCGTGGCGTGGATGCCCTCGCTATTGACCGCCATCCATGCGGTGATGGCGTCGAGAATTGCGAGCTCCTTGTCGTCCGGCCAACCGCTGTTGGGCAGCGGAAAATTGAGCAGCAGGTTGCCGTTGCGGCTGACGATGTCGACCAGCATATCCACAACGCGCTTAGGCGTCTTGTAGTGCGCCCGCGTGTCGTAGTGCCAGTTGCCGATGCATGTGTCGGTCTGCCACGCGCGCGGCCAGATGCTATCGACCACGCCGCGCTCGACGTCGAGCATGCACATTCCGTTCTCCGCATCCGGCCGGCTCTTGCTGGTGAATATCGCCTCGACCTTGCCGCCATGTCGCACCGCGCTGGTGTTGTACAGGTGCGCCACGATGGCGAGCCCGTCGTCGCCATACGGAATGCCGCCGTCGGTATAGAGCAGGTCGGGCTGGTGCTGGCTCACCACATCCAGAATTCGGTTGAAGTAATTGATGCGCCACGAGTCGGGGCCCTCCCGGCTCATGGCGATCGCGCCCTTCGCCGGCGCGTTGACCGCCTTGTCGACCCACTCCGGCGGCATCAGCGAGTAGTCGTGGTAGAGGCCGGCGAACTCCGGGTTGATACCGTCATAGGGCACGCCGGCAAGCGGCCCCGTCTTGTCCGAACCGTGCGCAGTGCCGAACCAACTGAAGCTGTTGGAGAGGTGCTCGCTGACACCGAAGCGGAGGTCTTGTTTGCGGGCGGCCATGGCGAAGTTGCCGAGGATGTCGCGGCGCGGGCCGGCGTTGACGGCATTCCACTGCGGCTGGTAGCGGGAGTGCCACATATCGAAGTTGTCGTGGTGGCAGCCCATGGCGACGTAGTATTTTGCGCCGGCCTTCTTGTAGAGGGACATGAGGCGGTCGGCGTCGAACTTGTCGGCGTGCCAGGAGTTGATGACATCGACGAAGCCGGTCTTGGAGGGATGGCCGTAGTGCTGGATGTGGTGGTCGTATTGCGGCTCGCCCTGCACGTACATGCGGCGGGCATACCAGTCGCCGTACTCGGCGGCGGATTGCGGGCCCCAGTGGTTCCAGATGCCAAACTTCGCGTCGGCGAACCAATCGGGCATATGGTAGGCGGCCAGCGACGCGCGCGAGCCGGTAAAGGGCCCGGGCGCGATGCGCGGCACGGGCGCTAGGTTCGCCGCAGGAGCCGCCTGCGCTGCCTCAGCAAGCGCATGTGGGATCCGAGCGAGCGCAGCAGCAGCGGCCGAGAGCTTGGCGAACTGGCGACGGGTAAAGGCTGAGGGCATGTTGAAACTCCTTGCTAACTGGTAACGACCGGGGCCGGCGGCGGCAGCTTCAGCCCACTGATCTTGAGCGAATAGACAAAGTCGCATGGCTTCTCAGGCGGAAATATCACCTTCAACCCCGTCGCGTCCTGGGCAAACTTCAGCGGCCCGGGATGGCCCAGCAGTTCGACGCGCTTGACCTTCCCCTGAAATCCCGCCTGGCCCGTAGCGAGCGACGCGATGGTGACTGGTTGCGCAGCGGCTGGATCGGGCCAGTTCATCACAATGGCATACAACGTGTCGCCATGCGTGTTGAAGCGGATGTCCGCAGTGGTGTAGCCGTTCCGCGAGATGCCGCCACCGCCCACGCCAGCCCCGCCCATATTCTGGTTGTTGAGGCGCCCCGCAAACCCACCCTTCGCCCGGGTCGCCACCATGGCCGCGGCCGCAGCGTCAGCCACCGGGCCTTCGCCGTACTTCACCCACGGACGCGTGTTGTAGATGGCCTCACCATTGACCTCAAGCCACGCGCCGATCGCCAGCAGCACGTCCTGCTGCTCCTGCGGGATGGTGCCGTCCGCCATAGGCGAGATGTTGAGCAGCAGGTTGCCGTTCTTACTCGAGTTCTCGACAATCTTCCAGACAAACTGGTCGGGCTTGTAGGGGTGCTGGTCGGAGACGTAGCCGAACTTGTCCGTGATCGGATCATCGGGGCTCCATATCCAGTTCACCAACTCCATCGGCGCGCGGCCCTCGCGCTCGTAATCCATGATCTGACCGGAGACCCACGCGGCCTGCTTGGCGCTGATGCCGACCTGCTTACCCCACTGGCGCGCGCGGTTGAAGTAGTAGTCGGAGACCTTGATCTTGAGCGGGTCGATCGGATGCTCGGTGTTCATGTCAAACCACAGCAGGTCCGGCTGGTACTTGTCGATGGTCTCGATGCGCTTGGCGACCCAGTCGTGCATGAACTTGATGCGCGCGGCATTGCTCTTGTCCGCGACGTTGTAGAACGCGGCCCACTTGGGGTCGTACTGGTCGCTGCCGGCGAGCGCCGGGATAAAGACGAAGTGGAAAAACGAGTGGTCGGAGATGCCTGTCTTGAGCCCAACCTTGCGCACGGCCTTGATGAGGTCGCCATCGAGGTCGCGATGCGGGCCGTAGTTCACCGCGTTGTACGGGTTGATCTTCGAGTCCCAGTTGGAGAAGCCGTCGTGGTGCTCGCCCGGCGCCAGCACATACTTCGCGCCGGCCTTCTTGAACAGCGCGGCCCACGCATCCGGGTCCCACTTCGCCGCGGTATACATCGGCAGAAAGTCCTTGTAGCCGAACTTCGTCGGCGGCCCATAGTGCTCGGTGTGCCACTGCATCACGCCCGCATTTCCTCCGTACATGTAGCGCACATACCACTCGCTGGCGTGCGCCGGCACAGAGTAGATGCCCCAGTGCATCATGATCCCGAACTTGCCGTCGCGAAACCACTCCGGGTCGATGTAGTTCTGCTGGATCGACTCCCAGGATGGCCCAAGGGGTCCCGGAGGCGTCGGCAGTTGGCCCTCAAGCGCGGCGGCAACCAACTCCGGCGAATCATGGCCGGACCACAGCGCGGCCGGATCATTCGAGGCCGGCGCGCTCGCCGCAGCACTGCCCGCGACACCCTGCGCCGCCGCGACGGTCGGGTTCTCGCTCTCGGAAGATGGGGCCTGCGCGAGCAACGCAGCAGGACGGCCCAGACCGGCAGCGGCAGCGGCCGAGGCGGTCAGACGGGTGAAACGGCGGCGGGTGACATTGAGGTTCATCTGTGCGGCTCCCTGCGGAATCAGCTGGTCGTTTTGATCGAGCGAGCTATGCCCCTCACTACGATCGCACCGGCCCTCAACACGCTAACATCTCTGGATTCAGCTAGCCAGTCCTGGATTCAGCTAGCCAGCGGACGGTCGATGGTCCGAAACTCACACCAGGTTTCGTGTCGAGCGCGGCCATCCTTCCGCCGGACTGGGATGGTCTATCTCTCCTCCAGAACAACCCTGAATTCAAAGGGTTAGTCGCGAATTGCAGTTCACATTCACTCACCACAGGGGCGACAGAGCACCTTTCCCGCGGGATGCACACTTGAGCGTGTCCTTGTTGGCTTCGCGCACAAAGTTCCCTTCCCCTTGGCGCGATTCATGTAACTTTGACTCTTGCAACGCAGTCAAATCCGCAATCACAAACCTGAGGCGAACGGTGACACGAACGGCGGTGGTCATAGGGGCGGGTCCCGGGGGGCTTGCCTCGGCGATGTTGCTCGCTCGGCGAGGCTTCCGCGTACAGGTCTTCGAGAAGGCGCCGCGCATCGGCGGCCGCACCGCTGAAGTCACTCTGGACCCCTACCGCTTCGATCTCGGTCCCACCTTCCTGATGATGCGGTTCCTGCTCGACGACCTCTTCAACGATGCCGGGCGCAAGACCGGCGACTATCTTGACCTCCGAGCTCTCGATCCCATGTACCGCCTCAACTTCGCCGGCAAGACCATGCTGGTGCGCTCGCGCCCATCCGACATGCGGGAGGAGATTGAGCGCGTCTTCCCCGGCGAAGGCCAGGGTCTCGACCGGTTCCTCGCCGCCGAAAGCATCCGGTTCAGAAAACTCTATCCATGTCTGCAGAAGCAGTACGGTAGCCCGCTCGCCTTCCTGCATAAGACGCTGCTCACCGCCCTGCCTCATATCGCAGCAGGCCAATCTCTCCACAACGTCCTCTCCACCTACTTCCGCTCCGAAGAGCTGCGCCTCGCCTTCACATTCCAGTCGAAGTACCTCGGCATGTCGCCATGGGACTGTCCCGGGCTATTCGCGATGATCCCCTACACGGAACACGCGCACGGCATCTTCCACGTCATGGGCGGCCTCTGCCGAATCCCTGAGGCCTTCGCAAAAGTCGCCGAGGAAGAGGGCGCCGAGATCCACACCTCATGCGGCGTCAAGCGCGTCCTCGTCAAGAGCGGCAAAGCATACGGAGTCGAGCTCGAGAACGGAGAAAGCGTCTTCTGCGACGATGTCGTCATCAACGCCGACTTCGGCCACGCCATGGCGACTCTCTTCCCCGATGTCAACCTGGGTAAGTACAGCCCCGCCGCGCTGCGCAAGCGCAAGTACTCCTGCTCCACCTTCATGCTCTACCTCGGGCTTGATCGCACCTATCCAGAGAGCGAGCACCACACCATCGTCTTCGCCCAGGACTACAAGCGCTGCCTCGAAGACATCACCAAGACAAAGGTTCTGCCCGGCGATCTCTCCCTCTACGTCCGTAACGCCGTCACATTGGACCCCTCCTGCGCTCCCCCCGGCCACTCTGCCCTCTACATACTCGCGCCCGTGCCGAACAACACCAGCGGCATCGACTGGGAGAAGCACCGGTCGCCATTTCGCGACTCCATCCTCGAGCTGCTCGAAGCAAGAACGCCCTACACCAACATCCGCGATCACATTCGCTCCGAACTGGTCCTCACCCCCGATGACTGGGAGCAGCAGGTCTCCGTCTTTCTCGGTGCAACCTTCAACATGGGCCACAGCTGGGACCAGATGCTCTACTTCCGGCCGCACAACCGGTTCGAACTGTTCGACAACGTCTATCTCGTTGGCGGCGGGACCCATCCCGGCAGCGGACTGCCCACCATCTTCGAATCGGCGCGCATCTCCTCCAACTTGATCTCCGATAAGTACCGCATCCCGCATCCCAGGCCCACCCCGTTCGCGGAGTTGGGAATCGCATGAGAGCTGAAGAAGCCCAAAGCCGCCTCGCGCGAGCGCGCAGCGCTCAGGTCAACTGGGCCGCTCTCTCCGTAACTCAGCGCGCACGCGCCTTGCGTCCCCTGCGCCATGTCATCGCCCAACGCATGGACGAAATCATCGGCGTAATCTCCGCCGAGGTCGGCAAGCCACCCATGGACGCGCTCGTCGGAGACCTCCTGGTCACGCTCGAGCAGTTGCGCTTCTACGAGCGGCGCGCCTCCCACATCCTCCGGCCGCGCCGGGTCGGCGCCCCAACGCCCTTCTACTGGGGCACCCGCTTCGTCGAGATCAGCGAGCCGCACGGCGTCGTCCTCGTCTGCGCTCCGTGGAACTATCCTCTTCAACTGTCTTTGGTTCCCACGGCGACCGCGCTCTTCGCAGGCAACGCCGTCCTGCTCAAGTGCAGCGAACACGCGCCGCGCACCGCTCGCCTGATCGAAGACCTCTGCGCCACGGCAGGACTTCCCCGCGATCTCGTCCAGGTCTCCTGCGAGCCCCCGGACGAAGCCTCGGCACTGCTCGATGCCGCAGCCGACTTCATCTTCTTCACCGGCAGCGCCCGCAACGGCCGCATCGTCGCGGCAAAGGCCGCCGCCCAGATGGTCCCGTGCGTCATGGAGCTGGGCGGCAAGGACCCGGCTCTTGTCTTCAGCTCATGCAACCTGGAACGTACCGTCAAAGGCCTGGTCTACGGAGCTTTCTCCAACTCCGGCCAGGTCTGCATTGGGACCAAGCGGATCTACGTGCAACAGCCAATCTTCGACGAATTCCAGCGTCTCTTCCTGGAAAAACTGCACCTGCTTCGCAGTGGCACAACCGTCGAAAGCGACATCGCGCCGATACGCTTGCAGACGGTCCGCTGGCAAATGCTCGATCAGGTGCGGGACGCCATCGCGCTCGGCGCAAAGCTGCACACCCCAGAGCCTGCCGGCACCGAGGCAATCGCACCCGCCGTTCTAACGGACGTCCCTGCAGGCGCAGCGCTGCTGACTGACGAAAGCTTCGGCCCCGTCGTCTGCATCGCCCCATTCGAGAGCGAAGCCGAGGCCGTCGTGTTGGCAAACTCCTCCGCCTTCGCCCTGAGCGCCAGCATCTGGACCGCCCGCAGCACCCAGGCCACACGCGTCGCCCTTCAGTTGGACTGCGGAAGCTGTGTCATCAACGACGTCATTCGCAGTATCGGCAACCCCCAGGCAGCGTTCGGCGGCAACAAATCCAGCGGCTACGGCCGCTATCACGGGGCCGAAGGTCTCCATACCTTCTCTCGCGTCAAGTCCATCATGACCGTGCACCGCCTCAGCCGCACCGAAATTCACTGGTTCCCTTTTCGGCGGCGCACCTTCGCCCAACTCCGCTGGGTTCTCCGTCTTCGTCACGGTCGAAGCTTCCTTGACGCAGTCAAAAATCTCGCTGGGCTGTGGGGGCCATGACAGCCTCGGAAGACAAATCTGCCGGAGCGAAGCGGGTCGTGGTCATCGGCGCCGGGCTCGGCGGCATGACCGCCGCAATCCAGCTCGCACGCGCCGGCTACTCGGTCGATCTTCTGGAGAAAAACGGCAATGTCGGCGGCAAGCTCAACATCCATCGCGAAGCCGGCTTCACCTTCGACCTCGGCCCCTCCATCTTCACCCTCCCGCAGATCTTCCGCCCCATCTTTGAAGGCGGCGGCAAGACCCTCGAAGATTACATCCAGCTCCAACGCGTCGACCCGCAATGGCGCAACTTCTTCGAGGACGGCACCGCCGTCGATCTCTGTGAAGACCCCGCCGCGATGCGTCTGCAACTCGACCGCCTGGGCCCCGGCGCCGCCGAGGACTACGATGCCTTCCGCCAATACGCCCGCCTCCAGTACCAGATCGTCGAGCGCGGATACTTCGCCAAAGGCCTTGACACCTTCTGGGACTTCGTCAAGTTCTACGGCCTGCGCGACGCCCGCGGCCTCGACTACTCCAGCACCATGGCCCACAGCATCGCTCGTCGCGTCCGCAACCCATATCTCCGCGATATCTTCGAGTACTTCATCAAATACGTCGGCTCCTCCGCCTACGACGCCCCCGGCTTCATGAACCTGATGCCCAACATCCAGCTCGAATTCGGCCTCTGGTACATCGCCGGCGGCCTCTACCAACTCGCCCGGGCCTTCGAACGAAGATTGCGGGAGACCGGCGTGCGCACCCACCTCAACCATCGCGTCATCGAAATCGTAAAGCAGGGCAGCAGAGCCACCGCTGTCATCGCACAGCCCGTTGACGGCGCACCCATCACCCTCCAAGCCGACTACATCATCTCCAACATGGAAGTCATCCCCGCAACCCAGCAGTTGCTGTGCGAACCGCCCAGGATCATGAGGCGCCTCCGGTGCTTCGAGCCCTCCTGCTCCGGCATCGTCCTCCACCTCGGCCTCAATCGCACCTACCCCCAGCTCGCCCACCACAACTTCTTCTACTCCCGCGATCAGAAGCGCCACTTCCACCGCGTCTTCCGCGAAAAGCTTCTGCCCGACGACCCCACCATCTACCTTGTGGCGCCGACTCGCACCGACCCCTCCCAGGCCCCGCCCGGATGCGACAACATCAAGATCCTCCCCCACATCCCCTATATTAACCAGCAACACCCCTACACCCGCGAAGACTGCATCGCCCTCAAAGACCGATGTCTCGACAAGCTCGAACGCATGGGCCTCACCGATCTGCGCAAACACATCGTCGTCGAAGACCTCTGGACCCCCTTCGACATCGAAGCAAAGTACCTCTCAAACCACGGCTCAATCTACGGCGTCGTCAGCGACATGCGCAAGAACTTCGCCTTCAAGGCTCCCAAGCGCAGCCCCGGCTACAACAACCTCTTCTTCGTCGGCGCCAGCGTCAATCCCGGCGGTGGCATGCCGATGGTGACCCTTTGCGGCCAGCACGTGGCCCGCCTCGTGATAGAAGAGGATGCGCGTTCCTGACCCATGGTCCTTCTCACCCTGCTTCTGCTCTCCGGACTCGTCGCTGGTCTTCTCCTCCTGCGGACGGTACCCATCGTCCCCGCAGACTCACCGGCGCGACCGCCGCAGCTTCGGGTCAGCGTCATCGTTCCCGCACGCAACGAGGAAGCCAACCTGCCACCTCTGCTCGAGTCGCTGCGGAACTCCCCATCCGCTCCCGCACAGATCATCGTCGTCGACGACGGCTCCACGGACGACACGGCCGCCGTCGCCGCACACGCCGGCGCAACCGTCATCTCCTCCGCCCCACTCCCTCCCGGCTGGACCGGAAAGACCTGGGCCTGTCACCAAGGCGCGCTCGTCGCAGCCAGCGACACCTGCTTGTTCCTCGACGCAGACACCTGCTTCGCCGACGGCGGCTACTCCCGCGTCGTAGAGCATTTCGTCAGCCTGCCGCCCAACGCCGCCTTCTCCATCCTTCCCTTCCACCGCACCCGCTACTGGTACGAAGAGCTCTCCCTCTTCTTCAATATCCTCGTCGCTATGGGGGCTGGCGGCTTCGGCAAGCTCGACCCTCCACATCTCTTCGGCCAGTCGCTGCTCATCCGCAAAGAGCTCTATGCCGCCATCGGCGGCCATCAGTCCGTCAAACGCGAGGTCCTCGAGAACCTCCACATGGCCCCGCGCGTGCTCGCCGCCAACGGTCGCACGGTCACCCTCGGAGGCCGCGGCGCCCTCGAGATGCGCATGTTTCCCCACGGCCTCGCCCAGTTGCGCGAGAGCTGGCAGAAGGCCTTCGGAACCGGCGCCGTCGCCACGTCGCCCGTCGTACTCGGACTCTCAGTCTGCTGGCTCTCCGCCGCCATCTTCGCCGCGCTCATGCTCTTCAACATTCATAGCCCGCTCTGGCCGGTCGCCGCAGTCTTCTATCTCCTCAACGCGCTCCAGGTCCTCTGGTATGCGCGCCAGCTCGGAACATTCCGCTGGCTCACCGCACTGCTCTACCCCATCCCGCTCGTGTTCTACTTCGCGACCTTCGCTCAATCGACCGTGCGCCGCATGGGGGGTGCGCCCATAACCTGGAAGGGCCGCAAACTATGATCCTCGCCCTCGTCGCCATCAACACAGCCGGCTGGCTTTTTCTCCAACTCGCGATCGCATGGGCCGCCACGCGCGCCTCCTCGCGCCGCTTCGCCGCGAACAACCGGCTCTTCAAAGTTCGCTCCTGGGAGATCAGCTTCTACCGCCGCTGGCTGCGCATCCGGCGCTGGAAGCGCATCCTGCCCGACGGCGCACCCTGGGTCGGAGGCAGCTTCCGCAAGAAGACCCTGCAGGCGCGCCACTCCGAGCACCTGCGCCAATGGCGGATCGAGACCCGCCGCGGCGAATTCGCTCACTGGCTGATGCTCGCTTGCTTCCCAATCTTCTTCCTCTGGAATCCGCGCTGGGCTTGGAGTGTGATCGTGCTCTACGCCGTCGCAGCCAACCTGCCGTGCATCCTCGTGCAACGCTACAACCGCGAAGCCGTGCAGCGAATACTATCGCACCGCGGAGACGATGCCCACGCGCCATTCGCGGAGCGCTAAGTCACCCCTTCACACGGACCTGACCTGCGCGAGATCGGCGGCCCCAGCATCCGGTGCTACTCCACCGCGGCGGCTTCCCTCTGTTTCGTTCGATTGGCAACCTGTTCCTGCAAGGCCCGGGCGCCCCTCGGACCGATCCCACGACCCTTGGCCTCATAAGGGGCGATCAACGACAGACTGCTCCACTCCTCGCTTGTCGTCGAATAGGCTGGCTTCCGGCGATGGCTGTAATCCCCGCCTCCTGTCAGAATTGCGCGCAAAGCATCTTGCACCGTTGCCGCAATTCGAAAGTCATGGCCTGCCGGGAAGGTTGTCTGCAGCACCTTGCGCACTCCCGGCTGGACTCCGGCCAGCCACACCTGCGCGCCGTTGTCCATCCTCTCGTGGGTCAGGCCGACCAGAAGTCCCGCCGCATCCGGTCGCAATGTGCTGCTCGAACTGAGGTCGACGATAAGAGAACATCCGCTGTCCAATTCAGACTCCAGACTCTTCTGCAGGTCGTCCACAGGTGGACCAGCGAAATCGCCGGCAATCCGGACAATCAAAGCCCCTTCCCTGCGTGTCATCGAAACCTTCATGGCGGATGTCTTGCCGCCCTGGATGGAGGTGATGAATAGTTGCATCGAAAGATATCTCAGCAGAAATAGTGCGTTATCGAGATACCTCGGCCCAAGCCGGCGCGGCTCTCTCAGCAGTCGGAATAGCCATTCCATCCCCGATCGTTGCATCCAGACGGGTGCCCGCAATTCCTTCTCGGCAAAGAAGTCGACCGAGGCTCCCACCCCGATACACACAGGGACATTCAGGCAGTGACGGTGCATCGCGAGCCACCTCTCCTGCTTTGGGTTCCCAAACGCCACAAGAAGAACGTCTGGCTTGGTCTCCTCGATGTGTTTCAGTATCTCGCCATTCACCATCTCGTCGAGGGGGGAGATCGGTGGCGCCAGTCGACCGCAGATCTCAGCATTCGGAAACTCCCGCTGGATTCGCTCGAAGGTGCAACGGGACCGTTGTTCCGTGGTTCCCAGGAGAAAGATGCGCCGCTTCTTGCGCTCCGAAAGCTCGAGTAGACGAGGGAAAAGATCGGCTCCGGTGACTCTTTCCTTGAGTGGCGCGCCCATCAGCCGCGATGCCCAGACCAGCGGCATTCCGTCGGCGAGCACCAGGTCGCAGCCGTTCAGGATGTCCCGCAGCTCATGATCTTCCATAGCTTTGCTGAGGAAGTCGACATTCGCCGTCGCAACTTGATGGCAGCCTCCTGAGTCGATCATGGAGTCAATAATGCAGACCGCCTCATCGAGGGACACGTCATCAATCCGTATCCCCAGAAGCGCAATTTGCGAGTTGGTCGGTCTCATCCTAAAGCTCCTTGATGCAACGGCGCCTGCTTCGAGTCTGCGGCACACCAAACTGCGGCGAGAGTGAATCTCCATAAGTGCGGGGTCGCGCGCCCCCACGAATCTACGTCGCTTATCGATTGCAACTAGGACCAGTCATCGATAGCGGCCTGATTATTCTGGAGTTGTTTTTAGAAAATCGAAGGAGAGGGGCAGAAATTCTGATCGCGGGACCTGCTTGAAGCACCGCGCACCCGGTACCGGAAACCGGTACATCTCTCCGGATCGTAGCGTCCCTTCGTGCGGGACTGCTGCGGTCGAGCGGTCCCGGCTCTTCTTCCATCCACCGAGTGAAATATCGTCGCCTGTCTATGGAAGCGGTCACCATGCGCCCTGCAGACTTAGCTTGCCAAGTGGTCCAGAGGCCGGCAGTAAACGGAACAGCGCGTCGTGCAGGGCGTGTGAGCACGCGTACTGACAATTCAGCTATGTCGCTCATGGACACCCCCGCGGAAATTAATGCATTGGAACAATAAGATACCAAGTATCTTGCATCACCGGGGGAATTCGACGCAAGAAATTTCTCCCAGCCCGGTCGCAGCGGAGTGAGATATTAGTAACTGTTAATGGATGAATAAAGGTAACAGAATAGTAACTTGTTTCTCGGAATCAATCTGGCCGCGCGCCAGACTTATCCGGGACCCACCGCGATAATCGCGGTCTATATAACTGACCTCACCATGCTTATCGTCTTGTAAGTCGCGAGCACCAATGCCATGCCAAACACACTCGGCAGGACCGATAGACAGAAGCTAGGAAGCCGATCCTGATAGGACCAAAGCTTGATATCGTAATGCTCGAACAGCAGGCTGCGATCCCCCACATCCTCAATTGCCAGGAAGGCAACGATCGAACACAACACGCTCAACACCAGATCTGCTTTCCGCGCTCGCGTGCGCGACCGATCGTGTGCCCTCGACCAGGCGCCGCCCCAGGCTTCATTCGCCCGCGCATCGTGATAAATCCGCGCGTCATCCGCCGCAATCATGTTCATCTGGTGGAGCATCTATCCCCCTGCGTGAGTTCGCTCGTCCTTCGTGAGTTCGTTCGTCCTTCAAGATTCATGAATCGCGCTTTCGCCCTGCCAATACCTTCGACGACCCCAGCTACCAAGTGAATGACACTTTTGTGCTATACCGAACTCCGGCCAAACCAGACATCCTGCGCGGCCTCGCCGCAAAATGCCCTGTCAGACGCTTCATAGGACCGCTGGCGGTCAAATCGCCTCGTATTTCCCTGGAAATTCCCTAGAAACGAGACCCCCGATCGCCGGTCTTGCCCTCCTCAACTGCAGGACAGAAGCCCGACGTTCGACCCCGGCGACCCGGAACAGCCCAAAGCGAACCTCGAGGTTCCGCCTCGCCGTGATCCCCCAAGGGGGGTCACGAACTCAAACACCGCAAATATTCCATGAAATCCGAGCCAAATCTACACCCGCCATGCAAAACGTTGCAATCGAGTCGCTGTTAACTCTCCAGTGTCATTCCCTCGGCTCTCCCGAAAACGGATCGAATAGCCAAAGAACCGTAGGACAATCAATCATTTGACCAAGGTCGAAGTGGCAGACTGCGCGTCTCTTCTCGGCCAAAGACCATTGCGGGCAAGCCATTCAGCGAACCACTAAGGAGCAAGCCCGGGGCCAAACCCGGCTCTCGCCGCATGTCTCTGATTGCGTTGGGAATCGACGTCCCAGCTCGACGCGGGACGGTCAACCGGAAGCAAGAATGGCGGGAGAATTCTGCGCGGCATCCGGAAAAAATTGCACGGGCGCACCGAACGCCCCCGCTCCTCGGCTCTCGCCTTGGGGGGGGGGACTGTCGGAGCGACCACACTGGAACAGCCGGCGGCACCGAATCAACCCACATCCCTCGCAACCTCGTAGAGCGCAACGGCAAGGTCCCTGAACCCCGGACGACGGCACCACCTATGGACAGGCAAGCCGTTGGCGGGCGACTCGAAAGAGGGCTGGGACGACATGAATCCGTATCGCGACTCGCATACGATTTGCACCGTCGAGTCCGTGTCCAGCGCCCAACTTCCTGTCACCAGGTTAAGCGACTGGCTCAACGCATTCGGTGGCGCACTAAGACCGACCGCATGGAATTCTGTTACCTAATCGTTACCGTTAGCCAATAATCAGCCGTTACGCCCACATTCTCCTACACAATCGGATCGATCTATCGCCGGATTTTTCTTGACTTATCCTCCAAATCGGAAAGACTAGACACTGGCAGATCATCCCGGTCTGTTAACTTCAAGTTTTACGATGCACTACAACCTCACTCCACTCACAAAAGGCGTGAGAGATGGTATGTAGCAAGTAAGGACAACTTAGGGCTATGCAAGATTTTCGGGTTCGGCACAAAGCCGCTGTAAGACTGGAATCAAGTGATCGGGAGGCTTTTTCTATGGGGCCCGCCTCTGGTCTTCGCCCAAGCAAGCGACCCTCTGCGCTCTTTGCCACCGGTTCCTCCGGAGGCACAATTGCCGCAGTACGCCTGCTTGGCGCAAAGGGAGTGAGTGCCGGCGTTATCTCAAGCCAGCCGTTTACCGCGGCGTCATGGTCGCGTCGCGCCGCGCGCTCGTATTCGGCGCCGTCCGAAAAGGACAGCGACCGCTTTCTGAAGCGCCTCCTCGATATCGGAGCCGCCCAGCCCGGCCAGGTGCTCTTGCCAACTTCGGATGAGACCGCTTGGCTATACACCATGAAGGCGGAAGAGCTGGGGCAGCACTTCCGGCTCAATCAGCCGTCGATCGAATGCATGCGTCGAATCCTCGACAAGAAGCTCTTCTCCGAAGCCGCCATCAGGGCCGGCCTCGCGGTTTTGCCCAGCTGGGAATCCAGAACCTTTGACGACCTCGTCGCCTTGGCTCCCACGTTACCTTATCCGATCCTTATTAAGCCGCGCACCCACGTCCGCCGGATCAGAAACGATAAGGGTATGGTCGCTCATTCAATCAGCGAGTTGATCGATCTCTATCGGCGGTATCTGGATCGCGAGACCTTCCTCGCCGACAACGCCCACCTGCCGGACGCCAGCTTGCCCGTGCTCCAGCAGTTCGTTGACGTGCCGAACGAAGGCGTCTATTCCGTCTCGGGATTTATCGACCGGACAGGCGAGTTGTTCGTCACCCGCGTCGCAACCAAGATCTTCCAGCGATCGCGGCCCGCCGGCGTGGGAATCTGCTTCGAGTCGCGCCCGGCGGATCCCGCATTGTCCGCCGCAGTCTACCGTCTTTGCCAGGAGCTTGATTATTTCGGGATATTCGAAGTCGAATTTATCCGCTTCGATGGTCGCTGGGCCGCAATCGATTTCAACGCGCGCTTGTTCAATCAGATCGGAATGGACATTCGCCGCGGCATGCCCCTGCCCCTCTTCGCTTATCTCGATGCGGCCGGCGAAACCGCCGCTCTCCGCGATGCCGTGGAGAGCGCAAAGGCGGTCGACCAGGATACGCCCTTCATCTTCTACGACCACTTTACGCTTCGCGCCATCCTCGCAGCCAAGATGTTGACCGGGAGGATATCGCTCAAGGAGCGGGCAAACTGGCAGGCATGGATCAAGGATCACGCCGGCCATTCAGTGGACTTCGCCATCGATAGTAAGGATCGAATGCCGGGCATCATTCATGCCTTGTCCGAGATCTATCTGGGGGTCAGGGCCTTCCCGCGATTCTTGCGCTCAACGCCCCGCTCGGTGACCGGTAAAGAATCCGCTCTTGCAAAGGTGGGATCGTGAAAAGAGGTATCGTTGCAGTCATTGGGGCCGGCCCTTACGGACTTTCGCTAGCTGCTCATTTCAAAGGGCGCAATATTGAACATCGAATCTTCGGCCAGCCAATGCAGTTTTGGCGGCAGATCGCAGAGGCCGCGGGCGAGCGCTACCTGAAATCCTATTGCTTCGGGACCAACATCTCGGCGCCCAAGTCTGGCTTTTCCTTCGCCGATTACAACCGGCCCCTCGGCCTCGAGACGTTTGAGCCATGCTCCATGGCCAACTTCGCCGACTACGGGCTGTGGTTTCAGCAAAACCAGGTCCCTTGGGTCGAACCCGTCAACGTGGCAAACGTGAGGCGGATTGCTGAAGGCTTCGCGGTTACGCTTGCCAATGGCGAGCAGTTCGCCGCGTCGAATGTCGTGGTCGCAACCGGCCTGTCCTGCTTCGCCAACGTTCCATCTGCACTGGCGACGCTGCCCCGCTGCCGCGTCATCCATACCTCGACCATTCGCTCATTCTCCACCTTCGAAGGACGAAGCGTCGCCGTCATCGGTGCGGGCCAGTCCGCGCTGGAGGCTGCCGCATTGCTCTATGAGGCTGGCGCTCGGCCCGAGCTGCTGGTGCGCGAGGGCGAGATACTGTGGCACAACCAGGTTTCCCAGAATCGCAGCCTTTGGCGGCGTCTGCGGTCGCCCATATCAGGGCTCGGTACCGGTCCCAAAGCCTGGGCGCTCACCCATTTTCCTGGCGCAATGCACCGGATGCCAGAGGAATTCCGCACCCGTTTCGTAAAAACCCACCTGCCGGCCGAAGGCGCATGGTGGCTGCGCGAGCGGTTCGAGAATCGCGTGCCTGTTCATCTCCACGCAACTGTCGTCGAAGCCTCCGAAGTAGATGGCCGCGTAGCGCTCCAGGTTCGCTACGGGGACACCGGAGAGGTGCGCCAGCTGGATGTCGACCAAGTAATTGCAGGAAGTGGCTATGACATATCGGTCGACCGGCTCTGCTTCCTCAACCCGGAACTGCGCAGCGAAGTCCGCCGCATCGAGCGCTCTCCGCAGCTGAACGCCAACTTCGAGTCCTCGGTGCCGGGATTGAGCTTCGTGGGCTCCTCGTCGGCGATGAGCTTCGGTCCGCTCTTCCGCTTCGTGGTCGGCGCAGACTATACCGCGCGCACAGTCGCCGATCACTTGGCTTCGCGTGTACGCTCTGTAGTATGACGGAGCGTTCGTGTTCGTTCGTCTTTCTGCCGGGAGCCGGCGGTGGCGAAGCTGATCTAACGGTTTTTCGTAACAGACTGGGCAGCGCATTCCACTTCGAGATAGTTGACTATCCTGGGTGGCAGCGCTACATCGACGACAGCTTCTCCGCGGAAGTCTTGGTTGCCGAAATTGCGGAGCAGATATCCGCAAGAGTGCCGCAGGGTCCCATCCTGCTCTCAGGCGCGTCGCTGGGCGGCCATTTTGGCTACGCGGCCGCCCTACGTCTCCAGGCTATGGGAAGAGAGATAGCCGGCTTTTGTGCTATCGATACATTCATGATTGACTCCTCCGGGCCATCGGAAGGATGGCAGACTCGTGCTTTGGCCTACGGTTTGGAACTCCTGCGCAAGGGGCAGTTCGGAAAGTTCACGCGCTTTATGCGCTCCAGATTCTGGCGCGCTTTGTTTCGGCTCGCCAGCAGTCGGTTGACGAACCTCGTCCGTAAATCCGCACCCTCGGGGCGCTTGCCGATACCCTTGGCAGTGGATCCGATTGCGGAGGAAGAATTGAGCATGCGCCTCTTGCTCCGGGCAGTCGCCCCTTGGGTCTCCTCGCTTGACCGAGAGCCTGCCGCATTGAACGTGCCCGTGGTTCTTCTTCGCACCCCATCCACCGCGGGTGATGACGCGGCCTGGCGGCGCCGGTGTCCAAACATCCGGATAGTTGAGATTCCGGGTCAACACCTGACTCTGTTCGCCGCGGAGAATATTGGCACGCTCTGCGACGCCTTTATCGCTGCCACCAGCGAGTGGTGCAGGAAGAGCGCTTAATTCAAGGGCCGCCGTACGCACCTATCGATTTCGCCCGCCGCAAAAATCCAACCCTCAGATGATCGTTTGCATCGTATCAACCTAAGACCGAATGACCTGAGATTGCTTGCGCCGTTACATTCGGCGCGCCCAGTAGGCTCGCGTCTTCAAGCGCAAAATCCTGCACAAATAGATGCGGTAAGTAAAGTTACTTTTTGGTTACTATTTCGCTGTTGCGAACACCGAGGAAGTAGGAGAGACTCACTCATCCGAACTGATCTGAGGTTATAGCGATGGCACATTTCGATATGCTCATCCAGCCTGAAGAGGGTTCCGGTGTGTTCCCTGTCAGTCTCTGGGCGATCCGGGGTGTGGGCGCCGGACAGCGGCTGTACGCCGCGCCACAGGCAAGTTGGTTGGAGTACTCCCGCCGCTTTGAACAGACCAAATTGATGGATGCGCGGACACTGGGCCACGCCGATGCGTGCATATTCCGCGGAGAGCCCGTGGTTCAGCCAATCCAATGCTCTGCCCACGACCTCGCGCAAATGGGATTCGGCGACGCGCAGGTTAGCCTGCCCAAGCATCTCAGGTTGAACGCGCTCCTCGGTCGCCGCGACGAGGACTCTGCGTCTCCATCGAAGATTGCCAGCCCGCCCGTGGATGCGCGCGCAGAGGCAAGCACTGTTTCCGGGCGGGTTTCCTCGGTCCCGCCGTTCGCTGGGTCCTCCTTGGACGCGAAGTCGGATGCTGCATCATTCGGCTGGCCGGACGCCGCCCACTCCGCGGAACATCAGCCTGGACCTCAGCCTGCATCCGGCGCGGATACAAAGGACGAGACGTGGCGTGCCTTTCGAAACCGCATCGCCCTGCTTGGGGTCGGCATCGACAATCTCTCCATGGATGCCGTCGTGGAGATTATCGACGGCCTTATCGACACAGGTGGATGCCACCAGATCGCAACCGCGAACGTCGATTTTCTCACCAAAGCATTTGATGACGCTGAGCTTCTCGATATACTGCATCGTTGCGAGCTGGTTGTCGCGGATGGCATGCCCTTGGTATGGGCGTCCCGCATCCTTGGTGCTCCCCTCAAAGAGCGTGTCGCCGGCGCCGATCTTGTCCCGCGTCTGCTCGAGCTCTCCGCTCGCAAGAAGCGAAGGGTCTTTCTGCTCGGCGCCACCGATGAAAACTCGCGAGCGGCCGCCGAGCAAATCGGCAGGAAGTATCCCGGCGCCATTATCTGCGGCCGCTACTCGCCTCCGTTTGCCCCAGATGGGCCTGCGGAGGATGAACTGGTCCTCAAGCTGATTGCGGAGGCCAAACCCGACCTGCTCTTGGTCGCTTTCGGAAACCCAAAGCAGGAGAAGTGGATCGCCAATCACCGCGATCGTCTCAATGTCCCCGTCTGCATTGGGGTGGGCGCCTCAATCGATTTTCTCTCCGGCCGGCAATGCCGCGCGCCGCATTGGATGCAGCGAACTGGACTGGAATGGACCCATAGGCTGATCAACGAGCCGCGCCGTCTCGCATTGAGATATCTGAACAACAGTCTCTTTCTCCTCCGGTATCTCTCGGTTCAACTGGTTGCGAATTCGCTCCAGCCCCGTGCGCTCCAGAAACCGCGAGTCGATCTGGCCTGGCACGGCGGTGTCCTGACGCTCGGCATCGTGGGAGCGTTTTGCGGGTCTTCCGCGAAAGAGATCATCGAACAGCTTGAGAGATGCAGCCATAGCGGCTCGCTTGTCTTGGACCTGACCTCCGCGGAATTCGTCGCGCCGGACGCCGCGGGCTTGCTGATCTACCTCGCCCAGCATTGTGGGCGCACCGGCAGTGAGCTATGGGTTGCAGGTGGCAAGCCAGCGCTTCGCTCCGTCCTTCAGGCTACTTTTCCCGCAGGTGAGCCCTTTAGGATTGCCATGACATTGCAGGATGCCCTGCGATTTATATCGTCCCCCTCGCTGCCCAAGACTGAACTTAGCAGCCTCAGATCGGAAGCCGCATAGTAACTTCGAGGGGTAAGACCAGACGCTCGTTGATTCTACAGGGGACTCTTCCGCTTGGTTATAATCAATGGGGTGCGTGTTTTCTATTGAAAACCGCTTGGAGTTCCCCATGATTGCTGGGCTCGAATACGGCGTCTGTGTCACCTTGGGGTCTCTGCTCGTCATCGCAACCGCTCCCCTGCTGATAGAACTCTTCCTTACCACCCTCGCCGCTATGACGCGCGAGTCTGGGCGACTTTCTCAGACGCCTGTCCTGCCTTCGCTGGGACGCCTCATCATTCTTGTGCCAAGCCACAACGAGGAACTCGCCATCGGCCGCTGTGTCGAGAGCCTGGCCGTCTCCGCCGGTGGCACCGAGGACATCCTCGTCATCGCCCATAACTGTGCCGACAGCACAGCAGACCGCGCCCGGGCCGCGGGAGCGATGGTCTCCGTCCTCGACAACCCTGAACTCCGCGGAAAAGGAAATGCCCTCGAGCACGGATTCCGCATCGCCTTCCAGGAACTCGGCGCGGATGCGGCCCTCGTAGTCGACGCCGACTCTACCGTCTCCGCCAACTTGGTGGAGTGCGTGCGCAGCCGGCTGCAGCGCTCCCTGGTGCTCCAGTGCTGGTACGAGTGTGGAAGCGTTTCAAATAACCCCAATTCGCGCCTCCGCGCGCTCGCGTTCTTCTGTATGAACGTCATTCGGCCGATGGGCAGACAACAGCTGCATCTCTCGTCCGGGATCTTCGGAAACGGATTTGCTCTGCGCCGCGAGGTGATCGAGCGCGTCCCCTACGCGGCCCACTCGATCGTCGAAGATTTGGAGTTTCACCTCTTCCTCCTCGCCGCCGGGATTCATTGCGATTTTGTGGAAGAGGCCCGCGTCTGGGCCGAAGTTCCCGCGGAGGGCCGCGGAGCGACCACCCAAAGTGCACGCTGGGAGGGTGGCCGGCTGCGCATGTTGCGTTGTCATGGACCGTCCTTTCTGCTCCAGGTGCTCCGCGGACGGCTCACGCTTCTCGAGCCCCTCCTCGATCTTGCCGGCCTGCCCGTGGCCATTGAGGTCGTCTGTCTCTTGCTTCTTCTCCTGATTCCAATCCACGTCCTGCGTCTCTACGCCCTCTCCGGCATCGCTGTACTTGCCCTCCATCTGCTCTTCGCAATCTACTCGGGTTCTGACCCTTTGGCCGATCTGCGCGCGCTCGTCCAGGCGCCAATGTACGTCGCCACCAAAGTCGCAATGCTTCCGGCAATCCTGCGCATGACGCGCAGCAGCGCGGCATGGGTACGGACCTCGCGCGCCAGCGCGCCGAAATAATCGAGACCGGCGTTAGCTCTTTACCCGCGCGGCGAAGATGGCAGCCAGCTTCTCCATGTTCCGTTGAAGGTCGTAATGCTCTTCGACGCGCGACCGGGCGCTCTTGGCGAAACGCCCCCGCAGTTCCGGATCATCCATCATCTTCGCTAGCGCCTCGGTGAGGCCATCCAGGTCCGACGGCGCAACCAGCAACCCATCCACCCCTGGCCGAATTAACTCCGGAATCCCGGTAATCTGGGTCGTCACGCAGGGTACTCCCATCGCCATGGCCTCCATCAGAACAACTGGGATCCCCTCCGCAAAGCTGGAAATGCAGAATATATCGGCCTTCTCATAGAGGGCCCGGATCCGGTCCTGATTCACAGGACCTTCAAACACGACGATTCCGGGGTCTTCGAAGTGCGATACCCGCTCCCGGAGTGACGCTTCATCAGGCCCGGTGCCCACCAGATGGAGCCGCACCCGGCGCCCCTGCAGCGCCAGCCGCTCCACAGCGTCGATCAGCTCGTGCTGCCCCTTGGCCGGGACCATGCGTCCGACGCTCAGGATGGCAAAGATCTCCGGTGCAGATTCGAAGCGCTTGGGCAGGAACACCGCAGTGTCAACCCCCAGACGCGATACAAGCAGCTTGCCCCAATGCGCATAGGGTGAGAACTTCATCAGTTGGCTGCGGCAGAAAAAGCTGATGCAGCAGATAAAGTCTGCCACAGCAACCTTCTCAGCAAGATTATGGCCCTTGGCATCGTAAAACTCATCGGGGCCATGCGCCGTGATCGAAAAGCCGAAGCCGAGCACCCGCTGAACATACATTCCCACCGTGGCCGCCTGTGATGTCAGGTGGACATGCAGGTGCCGGCACTGTTTTCGCTGCATCCAGACGCCAACCATCAACGCCTGCGTAAAGTACATCAGGTGGTAGAAGAGCCGCCTCAGATCGAGCCCGCCCAGACGAAACGCCATTCCGACTCCGCGCCAATAACCGCCGAAGTTCGTCAGCAGAATCTTCCCGTGTGCAAGGATCGCGCCCTTGGGTCCATGCCCCATCAGGGGATAGGCGTTCCTCGCCTCAATCGCCTCTTCGGCCGTCATGCGTTCCGGGGGACGGTCCGGCGTATGGATGGACGCAGCATCGATGTGAATTCCCATCCCGCGAAGAGCGATCACCTCGCGCAGCAGAAAGGACATCGACAGCATCGGGTACTGGCTGGTCAGGTACGCAACTCGGATCTCACGGACGACCGGGTCCGGCTGCGCGCCGCGGGGCTCATTTGGATTTACAGATGACATTCAAGGTGTCCTGATGGTTGGTGGGTTCCGGTCTGTATCAAATATTGCACATCCGCAGGGCAGAGAATTCATGCCAAGCTCCCGGGTTGGTCCGATGTGTCCTGCGGGTAAACAAGCCCCCACTCAGCGCGCAGTGCGTCCATCGTTCGCATCACCCCAAGCGAATCTTCGAGCGGCATCACCTCGCTCTCGGTGCGCTTCTCCCGGATGCACCGGCTGGCCTCAAGAAGCTCGAACTGATAACCGTTCCCCGCGAACGGAAACGATCGCGCGCGCCCGCGCTGCAACAAACTCAGCACTGGGTCGAGCCGCCGGCGCAGCGACTTCAATCCCGGCGAATCGCGCACCGCTCCGGCCAAAGACCGCAGGCCGTCGGCCTTCGCTTGATTCTGCTCCGCGCCGTCTGCTTGCGGCCGTGAGTAGGATTGCAATCTCAGCCGGTGCGCGCGATAGAACGGATCGCAAAGGCGCAGCCGCCCGTTCTCACCGTAAATCACCACCTCGTTCGTGCCTCGCACATGCAGGCTTGCCGCAAGGTCGGCCAGTGCGCCGTTGGCGTACCCAAGCTGATACACCGACTGCTCATCCACCCCGGTGACGCCCATCCACGCGCTGCCGCGGATCGTCTCGGGCGCTCCCAGGATCTGCTGCGTGAGCGAGATGAGATAGACCCCGCGATCCAGCAGCGCGCCTCCGCCACACTCCCGATCGAAGAGTCTGCTTTCCGGCGAGGCAGCCGCGGGATAGGCAAAGTTGCCCTGCACCAGGCGAACCGCTCCAATCGCACCTGAGTCGATCCAGCGCTTCGCCTCCACCACGGCCGGAATGAACCGGGTCCACATCCCTTCCATGCAGAAAACCTGGCGCTGCCGCGCCGTGTTCGCGATCTCCTGGGCTTGTCTCAGGTTCAGCGCAAACGGCTTCTCGCACAACACTCCTTTGCCTGCTCCGATCGCCGCAAGACAATCGTCGAAATGGCGATGGTTCGGAGAAGCGATGTACACAGCCTCGACCTCCGCGTCATCGAGCAGCGGCCCCAGACCCTCGTACCACCTCGCAACCCCATGGCGCGACGCAAAATCCTGCGCGCGTTCCCCTCTGCGGGAAGCAACCGCCTGCACCACCGCGCCATCGGCCAGCCCAAAATCGCTGACCACGTGGTTCGCGACCGCTCCCGTGCCCCACACCCCCCACCGGACCGCTCTATCCAATGTCTTCACCCCTGTCCGTCGGATCGTAGATCTACCTGGACCACGGCATCGGCTCCATCGGGTCGAATGTTGTCGTCATGCGGTAGGTCGCTCCGGAACGCCTCGCCCAATGGATCGCCAGCGCCATCTCATTTACATGCAGCGAAAAGCGCGGCGACAGGCGGCACGCGCGCTTCTCCCGCACCGACTCCGCGAGTTCGGCCGGCCCCCGCGCATAGTCCATGGTTGCTGCGCCGGGGGTCTTTGGCTTCTTATACGGAGTCCGAGGCAAACGATGCGTCTTACGCAATGGATTCAGAAACGTCTTCCGCCGTATGGTCACCATGCTCCGGCTGTAAACCTTCGAACGATAGTTCCATGAGTCCTCCGTATACAACACGCCCCGGTCGCCCACAACCTTCAGCGAGTGGTCATGCGGCGCCAGAAGGCTGCACGTCAGCCGCGCCACCACGCCCGAAGCAAATTGGATGCACGCTACGCTGAAGTCGGGAGAATCCATATCCAGCGCCACGCCCGGCAGCTTGTCGGGAAATTGCACCGACGCAAACGACGTCACCGTCGTGGCCGGCCCAAACCACGCGGCCAGCCAGTTCAGATAATAGCCTGCATGCTCCAGCGTGCATCCCACCTCAAACTCATCCTTGCTCGGCCACGGCACGCCCGAAGTCGACAGCCACTTGCCATATTGCATCAGCGGCACCATTCCATCGTCCATCTCCGCATACGCCACCCGCACTGTGCCCAGGCTCCCCTCGCGCAACACCTTCCACACCGCCTGCGCGGTCTCCCCGAGAATGCTGCACGGCGCGGAAGCAATCGCCAGACCTCGAGACTCCGCCAGTTCCACCAGCTCGGTCGCTTGCGCGATCTCCATCGCAAGCGGCTTCTCCGAGTACACATGCTTGCCCGCAAGCAACGCTGCCTTAGAGACCTCAAAATGGCTGCGCGGGTTCGTCAGGTTCAGCACCAGCTCAACCCGGTTGTCTCCCAGCAGCTCATCCAGCGTCGCGTACTTCGCCACGCCGTAGGTCTTGGACAGCAACTCCGCCCGGCCCGCGTCTCTGTCCATCACACCCAGGATCTTCAGCTCGGGATGCAGCGCCAAAGTGGTCAGATAATAATCCGCAACAAATCCACAGCCTACGATTGCCAGGTTCATATCGCATTTGCCTCGCGGCCCCTCACGCGTCTCAGGGTCGCTGAAAAAAACTCACACCGATCGAACCGCAGAATGTCCATCTCCGTACCGGAGCGCCGGGTCGCTGTCCATGCCGCATGCTGCTGGGCGCGTCTCCCATTCAGCGACAATAGGATAACTATCCTAACGGCCTAATCCTGGGCTTTATTTGCTTGTACAACCGATGTAATTTCGTATCTCGATGGAACACATCGCGGTATTCGGCGCGAGGAAACTTCAGTCTGTCGCGATAGAGCGTCTCATTCCCTCGCGTAGTTGCGCCATCCGCATCGAAAATCAGCCCTCGTCTCCGCGCGTCTTCGGTGCCTTCGAAAATCAAAAGCTTCCCAGCATGAGGATGCGGCTTCGGCTGCGAGCCGTCCCGCAGAGAATGGCGATGAGTCACCATCCATAAGTAGTAGCGCTTATGGTCCCAGGCAAACGCGATAGCGGCATCAAGCAGCGAATCCTCACTCGCCTGCCTGGCCGCGATCACCCGCACCTGCAGGGCATCCCCTTGCTGACCTCTTACGATCAGGTCCCGGGCAATCTGCATCGGCGCGTAGCATTGCTTGCCTGCCGTCGCCAGGTTGGCTTGATAGAACGCGATAAACTCGTCGGCGCCGATATCGATAACTCGCAGCTTCTTGGGCGCAGAGACAATCTGTCTCTTGGACTCGCCGGACAACCTTGCCAATACTCCCATATCCTCGGGATACTGTAGATAGGTGGTCTCAGTGCTGTGTATGAAGCCGGCTTCCTCAAATTCTTGCTTGATAATATCGGCATCCGTCGCGGCTGGGTCGCAGACAAACTTGAAAGAAATATTGTTTGGCAGTTGTGCCATCAATCCTCGGATAATCTCAGGTCTCTTCTCTCTGTCGACCGCCTGACTGACGACCGGTCCGCCAAGATGAGACCAGATAGGCGGATACCCAAGCCGATTGCCAATCCTGTTCCGCACCAGAATGAACGCAAGACTCCCCACCACAGTGTCGTCCGTGCGCACCTGCAGTTCACGGTAATCCGCATTCCCTTTGGCAATCTCAACCCACCAGCGCTGTTGAAATACCGCAAGATCGGCTTGTCTTATGCCGTTGTTCGATGGGGCCATAAGACTGCTGGGCATGTCGGTCGCAAGGGCAGACATCCTGATACTCCCTGGGTCTTCGATTCTGAGAATGATTGCAGGCGAACCATACCTGCGTCTTCATTATAGCGATCGTTGGAAGTAACTGGTTAGAAATCTATTTACGCAAAATGTTGCAACAGCCGGGGTGACCTATGTCGCCTGAGACACACTGGCGGCAAAATCCCTTGTCGGAGGTTCGCTGCTCGCGAATCCTCCCATAGCGCTCTGGCCCCGGCCCCGGCGATCGATCCAGGGCTACTGCGTCACGACCAGCGTGAGTTGGACCGTGTGGCTGGTTCCGGAGGTGGCCCCGATCGCCGTGATCGGGATGGTGTATGTCCCGGCTGGTGCCGACGTACTTGTCACCTCAGGAGTATTGCCAGGGCTGGCGCATCCGCTGAACGCGAGCGTCATCGGAATGGCCGCCACAAGCAGAATAAGCAGGCGGAGCAGAGGCCGGCGTCTGGACCTGCGCGTCGGGAACGCCGCAATGCCCACCAGAAAGCCGATTGGAGAGAGTGTCAGGGCAAGATTGAACGGGGGATCCGCGGGATGCAGCGGGCCGGATCCATTGGGAACAGCCGCGAGAGCTCCTGTACCGATCGTAAGAGAGGTCGTGCTCGAGCCGTTGGCCACCAAAGTGGTTGTCGCCGGGTTCAGGCTGCACGTGATGTAGGTGGGCAGGTTGGCACAGCTAAGATTCACTGTGTCGGCGAAGCCATTCTCGCTGGAGAGTGTGACTGTATTGGTGGCGCTGTTCTCGCTCTGCACCGTCAGATTGGGGATGGCCAGGGCCATCGTGAAGTTCTGCGAGGTGGCCTGGATCGTCTCTGAAACCGCCGCCGAGGTGCTGCCCGCGTAAATCGAGTTTCCGGAGTACACCGCCGTAAGGGTATCGGTCCCAGCCGCCAGGGAGGCGGTCGTGTAGGTGGCGCTCGCCGAACCATTCAGCGCCACTGACCCCAGCAGGATCGATCCACTGTAGAAGGAGACCGAGCCGCTCGGAGTGGTCGAGCTTCCGCTCACCGTGGCGGTCAGGGTGATGGTTTGTCCCGCATTCGCTGGGTTCGGAGACGCGGTAAGCGTCGTGGCCGCGCTCAGGGCGTCGACGACCTGCGTCGTCGATGCGGAAGTGGCCGTGAACCCGCCGGTCGGAACATAGGTCGCGGTGATGGAGTCGTTCCCCAGCGGTAGGGCCGAGGTGATCAGCGTTGCGATGCTGCTCAGACTCCCACTGGCAGCCAGGGTCGCGGAGCCGATCGTGGTCCCCCCGTCCGTGAAGACCACCGAGCCGGTCGGGGCCGCGGAGCCGGTGAGCGTCGCGGTGAGAGTCACCTGCTGGCCCAAGCTGGAGGGGCTAGGCGACGCGCTCACTGTTGCCGTTGTGCCGGCGGCCGAGCCGACCACCTCACTGAGTGCGGCAGAGGTTGCAGCGCCAAAAGTCTGCGTCCCCGCATAGACAACCGTGATCGCGTCGGTGCCCAGCGGCAAGCTGGAGGTGGTAAGCGTCGCAATGCTGCTCAGACTGCCGCTCGCAGCCAGAGTCCCGCTGCCAATCGTCGTCGCCCCGTCCATGAAGGTCACCGACCCAGTCGGCGCCGCGCTCCCGCTCGAGATCGTCGCGGTCAATGTCACGGACTGGCCAACAGTGGCCGGGTTAAGCGAAGACGTGACGGTTGCGGTGGTGCCGTCCGTGGTCACAACCTGGCTAAGCACTGCCGAGGTCGCGGCGCCAAAGTTCACCGTCCCCGCATAGACGGCCGTGATCGGATCGGTGCCCAGCGGCAACGCAGCTGTGGTGAGTGTGGCCGTACTGGTCAGGCTGCCGGTGGCGGCGAGGGTCCCGCTGCCAATCGTCGTCGCCCCGTCCATGAAGGTCACCGACCCAGTCGGCGGCGCAAACAAACCCACCAGCGTGGCCGTTAGGGTCACAGGCTGGCCCACGCCGGCCGGGTTCGATGAAGAAAGGACTGTGGCCGTGGTCGATGTGGCGGTGTTGACAACCTGGCTGAACGCAGCCGAAGTCGATCCCCCGAAGTTCGTCGTCGCGGCATACACTGCGGTGATCGACTGCGTGCCCACCGGAAGCGAGGCGATGGTGAGCACTGCCGTGCTGCTCAGGCCGCTGCCGGGAGCCAGGGTTCCGCTGCCGATCGTAGTCGAGCCGTTCATAAATGTCACCGAACCGGTCGGTGCGGCGTAGCCGCTGGACACCGTCGCGGTGAACGTCACCGACTCCCCTGCACTGGACGGGCTCAACGAAGATGCAATCGTGGCCGAGGTGCTGTCGGAGTTGACCACCTGGCTCAACGCAGCCGAGGTCGCCCCGCCGAAGTTCGCCGTCCCTGCGTAGACGGCCGTAATTGAATCGGTGCCAGCCGTCAGAGTGGTTGTGCTCAGCGTCGCCGTGCTGCTGAGGCCGCTGCCAGGAGTCAGGTTCGCGCTGCCGATCGCCGTTGCGCCCTTCATAAAGGTCACTGACCCGGCCGGCGCTGCGCTCCCGCTGGAGACCGTCGCCGTGAGCGTCACCGGCTGGCCGTAGCTGGAGGGATTCAACGAAGATGCGATGCTGGCCGTCGTGCTCGACCCGGTGACCACCTGGCTGATTGCAGGTGAATTTGCCGGCCCGAAGTTCACCGTCGCCACGTAGGCGGCAGTGATCGTGTCCGTACCCACCGGCAGCGTGGTGATATTCAAGGTGGCCGTGCTGTTCGGGCCGCTGCCTGCAGTGAGCGTCCCACTGCCGATCTGCGTCGCGCCATTCCAGAACGTGACCGAACCGGTCGGCGCCGTAAAGTTGCTGGAGACCGTCGCGGTAAGCGTCACCGATTGGCCGTAGCCGGAAGGACTCAACGAGGACGCCACCGCCACGGTAACGACGGCGGGGTTGATGACCTCGCTGAACGCCGCCGAGGTCGACGCGCCGAAGCTCGCTGTCCCCGCGTACACGACCGTAATCGGATTGCTGCCCACCGGCAAAGTGCTCGTACTCAATGCGGCCGTGCTGCTAAGACCGATCCCCGGGTTCAGGGTCGCCGTGCCGATCGCCGTTGCCCCGTTCATGAAGGTCACCGACCCGGTCGGCGCTGTGCTCGTGCTGGTGACCGTCGCGTTGAACGTCACTGACTGCCCGAAACTGACGGGACTCACCGGAGAGCTGACAGTCGCGACCGTTGCCGAGGTGCCGGTCGAGTTGACAACCTGGCTCATCGCGGACGACGTAGCCGCGCCGAAGCTCCCCGACCCCGCGTAGACCACGGTGATCGGATCGCTGCCCACCGGCAGGGCGGAGGTCGCGAGCGTGGCCGTGCTGCTCTGGCCGCTGCCCGGCACCAGGGTCGCCGTACCGATCGAAGTCGAGCCGTTCATAAAGGTCACCGTCCCCGTCGGCGCACCGCTGGGGCTGGAGATCGTCCCCAAGAAGGTGACGGACTGACCCTGCGTGGAGGGGTTCAGCGAAGAAGCCACCGTTGCCGTGCTGCCGGCGGTGTTGACAACCTGGCTGATCGCGGACGACGTTGCCCCGGGGAAGCTCCCCGACCCCGCATAAACCACGGTGATCGAATCGCTGCCCACCGGCAGGGTGGAGGTCGCGAGCGTGGCCGTGCTGCTCAGACCGCTGCCCGGAGCCAGGGTCGCCGTACCGATCGAAGTCGTGCCGTTCATGAAGGTCACCGTCCCGGTTGGCGCGCCGTTGGGGTTGGTGATCGTCCCGGTGAAAGTCACGGACTGGCCGGTGTTGGAGGGGTTCAGCGAAGACGCAACTGTTGCCGTGGTGCTGGCGGCAGTGACAACCTGGCTGATCGCGGACGAGGTCGAAGCGCCGAAGTCCGCCGTCGCCGCATAGACCGCGGTAATCGAGTCTGTGCCCTGCGCCAGCGCGCTCGTGTTCAGCGTCGCCGTACTGGTCAGGCTGCCGCTCGGCGTCAGCGTCGCGGTTCCGATCGAAGTCGTGCCGCTCATGAAGGTCACCGAACCCGTCGGCGCGGCATAGGTGCCGGTGAGCGTCGCGGTAAGACCGATCGACTGGCCATAACTTGACGGGTTCAGCGACGAAGCGACCGCCGCGGTCGTGCTGGATGCGCTGACAACTTGGCTCAGCGCCGGCGAAGTCGCCGCGCCGAAGCTCGCCGTCGCGGCGTAACTCGCGGTGATCGAATCCGTCCCCACCGGCAGGGTGGAGGTGGTCAGCGACGCGGTGCTGCTCAGGCCGCTGCCGGGCGTCAGGGATGCCGTCGCAATCGAAGTCGTCCCGTCCATAAAGGTCACCGATCCGGTCGGCGCCGCATAATTGCCGGTGACCGTCGCCGTAAGCGTCGTCGCCTGGCCATAGATGGTGGAACTCATCGAAGACGTGACTGCGGCCGTGGACGTGTCCGCGGTCACCACCTGGCTGAACGCCGGTGAGGTCCCTCCGCCATTGCTCGCTGTGATCGAGTCAGTCCCCCCCGGCAGGCCGGAGGTCGTGAAGGTCGCGGTGCTGGTAAGGCTGCCGGTCACGCTCAGGGTCGCAGTGCCCAGCTCCGTCGTCCCGTTGTAGAACGTGACCGAGCCGGTCGGCGCCCCCGAGACGCCGGTAAGCGAGGCGGTAAGAGTGACGGGCTGCCCAAAGGCAGCCGGACTCAATGAGGACGAGACCACGATCGTCGGGCTGGACGCTCCCCCAGCCGTCCACGTGTACGTCGTCATCGAGAACGCAGGAAGCGTGTCTCCGGCCGGGCTCGACAGCGTTGTCGCGGATGGAATCGCCACCACTGGCGTCGCGCCAATCTTCAGGCCCTCGTTGTTGTCGGTGATGTTGTTCGACGTGAAAACCGTCTTGGTCACCGTTCCCGTCGGGGCGGCCGCGCCGGAAAACGTGATGGCCTCGCTCGCGTTCAGGTTCAGGTTATAGACGATCAGCGTATAGTCGCCCGCGCCGTCCCCAAATCCGAATGACTGTACATACGGCACCGCCGCATTCGCCGCGATGCTCTCCTGCCCGGCAGTCGGCCACGAGGTCGGGTTGGGCTGCGCCGCTGGCTGGTTGTAGGTCGGTGTTCCGGTCTGCGCTACGTTCAACAGGTTTAGGTTCGACCCAATCGCATTGTTGATCAGTTGCAGCGCGATCCCCGAAGGCCGGTCGATGGCGCTCGCATTCGTAGGCCCGGGCATGAAGAGGTTCGCTCCCCACAGCGGCTCATAGGGCGAGTAGGTTTGCGGGCACGATCCCGAATTCGCGCTCGCGGCAAGGCCAAAGGAGTTCTCCACCTCTGGCAGCGCGAAGAAATTCTGCACCAGCACTCCCGCGTCTCGCACCCCCAGCAGCATGGTGAGCGTGGCGTCCAGCCCTGCGCCCACACCGGCGACGACCTGGTTGATCTGCGTCTGTGTCGTGCCCGTCAGCGCGCAGTTGGTCGTCAGGTTCGTCTCGTAGATCGCGCCGTTGACGCCGGGGAAATTCGATTGGGTATACTGCTGCAGACCGTAGGTCGCTCCGGAAGGCATCGTATAATTCACCGGCTCTGCGAACATCGGCCCAAAGATGTTCTGTGTGCTGCTCAGGTCGGTCATGTCCTGGAACATGTAAGGCGCGCCGTCGATGTAGTCCGGCAGGTGGTTCCCCGCTGCCGTAAGCACGGTCCAGTTCCAGCCATAGGCAAAGTCCGATTGCAGCACAAACCCGGAAGCCACCATCTTAATATTGCTGGCGTAGAACGAGGACGCCTTCAACGCGGCGACGTTTGCGCCCAGCAGCGTGCCATAGTTCTGGCCGCCGTTGCCATACACGTCTTCCCCGTTCGGCGAATTCCAGATCTCATTCCCCATCTCCAGATAGATATGGTTGAACACCTGCGTCCACGGCGTGGTCTGTCCGTAATTGCATCGCAGTGCCGTGTACGGATTGCCGTTGCCGCACGTCCCGCCCAGATACGCCGCGATGTTCGCCATGTCCGCCGGCGTCGAGTACACCGAGAACGTAATCCACGGGTCCGCCCCTACCGCCTGAGCCAACGTAAGGAAGTCGCTCCAGCCGTAGCTGATCGGCTGGCCATACTGCTGATACGAGCTGTTCCCGCAGAGGTACCGCGCGCTGTACGTCACCGCCATCATGTTGTCCGGCGTGCATCCCCACGAGTCGCCCGTCATCATGCGCAGAATTCCGGGATGCAGCGCCAGCAACTTCTGGTAGACCGCGTTGCGAAACACAGTCGGATTTCCGCCCGCGGGCGCTTCAGTCAGCGCCAGGTCCTGCAACAGCACCGATCCCCCTTGTGCATCGATCCATACGCTGCCGTCCTCCACCTGCCCGCCGTCTTCGTTCGCCGTGAATGTGAAGGAGTAGTTCGTCCATCCCGCTCCGGGCGTAGCGTTGACCGTCGGCGTCACCGAGCCCGTCAGGAACTGCGTCCCCCCGGTGCGGTAGACATAGTAGAAGAGCGTCGGCGCGCCTGCGGTGGCCTTGGCCCGGAAGGTCAGCGTGTACGTCCCATTCAGGTTGATATAGGAGTGGTAGTTCAGCAGGCCCTCATAGATGGCCTGGACACCGGCCTGCGCAGTCCCTGGGGCTGTGAGCAGCATCCCCTGTGGCGAGTTGGAGGACGGAGAGATATCGGTTGTCTCAAAGGCAGTAGTTCCCCCGCCCTGCGTGGTCAGGTTGATTCCCGCCAGCGCGGAGGGGTTGTAACCCGTCGCGCAAGTCCCCAGCGGCGTCCGGCAGCGCAAGATCATCTCATCCGAGTTCCCGCCCCCAACGCACGGCTGCGACAGAGTTCCGGAAAGGGTGAAGGTCTGCCCCTGTGCGCCCGTGGCGGGGCGGCTGTCCGTAATGTAGCCTGTCGCCCCCGCGTTCGGCCCGGAGATGACCTGGTAGCTCGCCCCATACCAGAAATTCCCAATCTGCGGCGAGTACCCGTTCGCGTCCACCCACGTGTTCGTGCCGCTGTAGCTGCACTGCGACGACCCCTGCCAGATCTGCGGAGTAAACGAAGCTCCGTCGGACGCCAGCAGGTTCGCCGTCAGCTGGTTATTGCCGTAGTTGTAGGAGTCGTCAAGGTTGATGCCGAAGCGCTCCGGCAGCACGGACTTGATCCCCACCCCGGATGCCGTCGGCACCGAGATAGTGGTTTGCGCATGGAGCGCTGGAGCGCAGAGGAGTAGGACTGGAATGAAGCGTCGTACAATTCGCAATACCATGTCGACTCTGCCCGGGGGTCCTTGAAGGTTGGTGGTTTTTAGTGCGTGTGAGTTGCGCTTACATCCGTGTGTTAGGCATCCGTTTCTTCGACTCAACATGCAGATCCTATCGACGCGAATCTGATTGATATATCCCTCTTTTTGGTGATATTGGTCGGCCTCATTCCCGCTCTGGGCATTCACTACACCGCAGTAACTGTGCTGACATTCGAGAAGACCTCTCATCCGCTTCTAATCCCATCGGCGTTGCCCGAATGCTCATCGACTCGGTAAAGAATTCGCACCGGGGCCCGTTCCTGGCCGCACGCGCGCGACCGCGGCAAGCACAAATAGCACCGGAGAGCGAGGCTCTGCCAACGCACGCTGTGGCTTATGTCACATGCCGTGTGAGCTTGAGTTATTGAGTTGTTAGGCAGCGAATAATTGCAGGAAGTGATGCTCGCGCAATGGCTTCAGGCGAACATCGTGGTCTGTCTTTGCACATACCCTAGCACAGCGATGTCACAGGTTTTTCCACGGGTACCTGCGCATGTTCTCCCTCGCGCAACCCAGTCATTCGCAGAGAAATTCTTACCTGTAAAAAATTCCTGAACTGCGCACAAATTACCGGATGCCCCCAGGCTCCTACAACGAATTTCGAGTTACGAAGCGCTCTGACTTGCGTACACTTAACACGAAAGTCATTCTGCGAAATCGAACGCGCCGGAGGAAATGGACTCCCCTTGACCCTCGAAGCTGTATCTGACCAAGCAGCGCAACCAATGCGCGACCTCAAGAAGAGGGCCTTGCAGGCCTCCATATGGTCCATCCTCGAGTACGGATCAGGAATGGCCCTCCGCGTCGTCAGCAGTCTCGTCCTCACCAGGCTTCTGCTTCCCGCTTACTTCGGAGAGATCGCCCTTATCACCACGATCATCGTGGGAATCACGCTGCTCTCCGATATTGGTCTCGCTCCTAGCGTCGTCCAGTCGCCGCGCGGAGACGATCCCGTCTTTCTCAACACCGCCTGGACCATTCAGGTCGTGCGCGGCATCATCCTCTGGCTGGTCGCTGTTGCGCTCGCCTGGCCGATGGCCATCTTTTACGGCGACCGCAAGCTGGCCCTCTTGCTCCCGGTCCTGGCCCTCAGTACCCTCATCAGCAGCTTCAACAGCTCCAATCTCTTGACCCTCTCCCGCCACATGGGAGTCAGGCGTCTCTTCGCCATCGATGGCACAACCTCGCTCGTCGCTCTCATCGTCACCATCATCTGGGCCTACAATTTCCGCTCTGTCTGGGCGATCGTTGGCGGCCAGATCATCTCAACCGTCTATCGCCTCTGTATTAGCTTCATTCCATCCGTAGCCCCCGGCATTCGCAACTCCTTTTCTTGGGACAGAGAATCCGTGCACAGCATCGTGCACTTCGGAAGATGGATCCTCATCGGGACCGCTTTCACTTTCTTCGCGACCCAGTCGGACAAATTAATTCTGGGTCGTCTCATCAGCCTTTCCCTCTTGGGCATCTATGGCATCGCCTACCAGATCTCCGATATCCCGCGCCAGGTCATCCTCGCGCTCAGCTATCGCGCAGCCTATCCCTTCATCGCCAGGATCATCCATCAGCCCATCGACCAGTTTCGCGCGCAATTCCTGCGCTATCGGTTCTTCGCCTTGATCGCCGGCGCGGTCGTCCTCAGCATCATGGTGAATTGGGGAGGCCTCCTGATCCTGCACCTCTACGATCGCCGCTATCATGACGCCGCCTGGATGATCCCCATCCTGGCCCTCGGGCTCTGGCAGACCTTGCTCTACCAAACCACCCTTCCCGTGCTCTTATCCATGGGGAAGGCGAAGTACAACGCCTTCGGCAACGGCGCCTACTGCCTGGCCATCTACGCTGGCATTCCGATCGCATTCCACTTCTTCCATATGTTCGGAGCGGTCGTCGCCGTCGCCGCGGGAGACCTCCCGATGTACCTCATCATCCAGCTCGGTCTGCATCGCAACGGCGTGGGGCCGTGGCGTCAGGACCTCAAGATGACTGCTCTCTTCGTCTCAACCGTGCTGGCCTTTCATTTCCTCAAGCGACTCTGACGACCGAACGCGACCCCTGCGAAACACAGGCTCGCCCCATCTTCCATCAGACCGTTCGGCATGGTATTTGAGACGATCGCCCGCGACCTGCGCGTCGGCTCTACAGCACCGGACTACGCGAATCGCTGGACCAGTTTGCTCCGCTCAGCAAAAACCGCTGCATCGGTGAACCGTTGTCCATTCGACGCCGCCTGCCGGATCAACTCCGCCAATCGCAGCCGATTCTTGGATAACTCCGCGATAAGACGGCCCAGCCCTTGCACATCGTGCATCGGCACCAGCTCGCCGCCCCCCTTCTCCGCCACCAGGTCCCTGGAGAACGCACTCTCATAGCCGACAATTGGGGTCCCCGAGACCAGCGACTCAAGAAGAATTCGCGGGCTCTCCGGAGTGACATGCGTGAAGATCATCGCATGGGCCGAACGCAGACGATCGAGCAGAGTGGCCCGGTCCGAGATGAATCCCGGAAAGCGCACCACCTCATCGAGGTTCAGCCGGGTGGCCTCGGCCTTCGCCGCGTCCAGCAGCGGACCCTCCCCATACCACGTCGCGCGCAGTTGGACATCCATATCGCGCGCCACCGCGATCGCCTGAAGCCACTCCAGTGGGGCCTTCATCGGATCCAGGCGCCCCGCGTAGCAGAGTTCAAGAGCATCTGCCTCCTGCGCCCGCTGAATCTTCTCGCGCAGAGCGGACCCATCGATCAAGTCAGCCGGCTTGGTATGGATGTCGTGGATCAGGTGGTTCTCCACGCACCACGGCGAATAGGCGCGATAACAGTCGTCCCCGTGCCACAGTCCGAGCGAGCACCGCTGGATAATGTGGCGATGGTACCGCTTCATCAAGGGCGCCTCGACCAACACTCTCAACCGGCGCACCGCCGACATGCCCGAAGATGTCTTCCGCAGCACCTCATGTTCCACGCGATCGGTGTGGATGGCATATCTTCGTTCTTGCTTGATCGCCTCCAGAGCGGCCACTGCGGCCCAGTCCCCCATCAGTCCGCCGATTCCAAACTGGAGATACCGGGATTGGGCGATCGCCGAGCTCAACAACTGGCGAGTCGGACCGAGATGTTTGAAAAACGTGTTCGGCGTATACGCGTACGGAAGCGCCTGGCAAACGACCCTCTTGCGGTTCTCCAGAGAGTCGACCGGGCGCCAGACGAAGCCCGTCAGCGCGTTGGCTTCGGACTCCGGAATCAGCGGCGCCGCAACGAAGACCGAAGAAAAATGGTCGGACCAACGGTCCAGGCCATTCCCAGCTTGCGTTTCCACAAACATCTCGCCGTCCGTCACCCGGAATGGCACCGGCAGCACGAGGCACATCTGGTCATCAATCATCTCGTCATCGAGTGGCTCGTCGACAGCGGCGCTCATACCACTTCCTTGTTTCGCTCGAATGTTGTCAAACGGCGGACCGGCTCCGGATCGGTGCGGCCGGCACGCCCGCAACCGTCGCGCCGGCGGCGACATCGCGGGTCACGACTGCGTTCGCTCCCACCGTCGCGCCGTCTCCAATGGTGACCCCGCCAAGGATCACCACCCCGCGGCCGATCCACACCTCGCTGCCGATCGCAATGGGCCGCGCCTGAAACCCCGCGTACCGCACGGGAACTCCCGGCTCGCGATGATGGTTCGCGTCCCGCACGCTGGTGTACTCGCCAATCATGGTGCCCGCGCCGATGGTCACGCCCGCCATGGCTACAATATGGATGCCGCGCGACAGCACCACGCCATCCCCGATGGAGATCGTCGCCGGGTCCTGCGTCTCCAGATGCAGGTCCGGATACAGCAGAATGTCCTTGCCGAAACGCACCGCGCGGCTGCCGTAGACTCGCGATCGTCCCAGGACAACCACCGACGCCGGGAGCGGATAGATCATCTCTGCCGCAAGCGAGGCATGGGCCTGCAGCCGGCGCCACGACTCGCGTAGCCCGGCCGTCGCTTTCAGCAGGGCCCGCAGCGGCGCAACTAGCAGCGATTTCACCGAGCGCGTCGTTTTGGCTTCCGTTACCATGGCCGGGGTGGCGAGACGGTCCCTCCTTGAGTGTCGTTCCAGGCCTGGTTCATGAGCTGGATAAGGGTGCGGCTGCTGCGGCTGCGCTCTTGGCGGACCGGGTCCCGGCTGAAGTAGTTGCGCGCAACCCGGCCAGCGTAAAACGTGAGCTCAAGCCACTTCGCCGCATGCACCTTCCATCCATGATACATACGGTAGTAAAGCAGAGTGCTTCGCATTCTCCAAAGCACCACCTGCGCGCCGCTGGAAGAGAACTTGAGGTCGGTCATCTGGCGGGAGGATTCGCCGCCGATATGGACCACAAAAACGTCTGGCCAGTACCATATCCGGTAGCCCGCCCGCTTGATCCGGAGGCAAAGATCAACCTCCTCGTAATAGAGAAAGAAGATCGGATTGAAGAGCCCTACCCGCACAAGCGCCGACGGCCGGATGATGCAGAAAGCGCCCGGCACCCAATCCACCTCCGCGGGCTCGTTTGGATCGGCCCAGGTCCGGTCGAAACGGCCGAAGAACCTCGACTTCGGAAACCGCGCCGCCAGGCCGCTCAGAGTGATGAGATCGTCGAAGATGGTGTGAAACGATCGCGCGGATGGCTGTAACTGGCCGTCGCGTCCAATCAGCCGGCCTCCGGCCAATCCGCAGTCAGGGTTCTCATCCATGTGCCGGATGGCGGTGGCAAGCGCGCCCGACCGGAAAAATGCATCGGAGTTGAGCAGCACAAAATACCGCCCGCGGGCCTGCTGCAGCGCAAGGTTGTTGGCGCTGCCGAATCCCAGGTTGGTGCCGGCCCGGATCAGGCGCACCCCAGGAAACTCCCGCTCCACCATCTCCGCCGAGCCGTCCCGGGAGTTGTTGTCAACCACCAGGATCTCGGACCTAAGCCCCTCCGTCTCCACAAGGACCGATTCCAGGCACTCGCGAAGCGTTTCGCGCGTATTGAAGGAGACAATCACCACCGACGCTTCGTATTGAGGCGGCATGGTAAGGGAAAGCTGCAGAATTGAATCGGACTGGATCACTCCGCCATATCTCGCTCTTGGACGCACCAGGCTGGGTCCGGCGAACAAGAGTACGCCCGTAGATTGCAGAATCCTATAGCTGGAGAGGTACCCGTTATACCCATACGCTCAAGTTCAGAGGATCGTTTCGATATCTTCCTGCCATCCTCTAAGGACGCCCTATCGTCAACACTCCATCCGTCGCCTTGGAGCGGCTATTCGAGTCTTGGCGCCGGTCCGCAAACCGGACAGACTCAATGAACTCATCGTCGGCGTTCCGCAGCTTCAGGTCGCTCACCATCGCGGCGAGACCCCGGGCTCTGAGTCGCCGTATCAATGCAAGACAACTCAGCAGCTCTTGCCGCGTGGTTCTCCCGGACTCAACAACCAGCACCGTAACATCGCCAAGCCGGATCACAAACTCTGTCTCCGAGGAAGTGCGCAGGGGCTGCGCCTTGATGAACAGGAAGTCGACCTTCTGCTTCAGCCGTTCGAGATGCTCGTCTATCAGGCTCTCGCGTCGGACCCGCAGGCCCGATTCGCCCGAGGACCTCGCCAATTCTGTGGATTCGTCCCACTCCGAAAGCGATCCTTTCCCCGTCAGCTCGATCGGGCTCAGCGCCTCCGCGGCCGATAGGGTAATGGTTCGGTAGCCCAGGATCTCCAGCTCGGCTGCAACCGAAGAGACAAGATCGTCGAAGCCCGTCTCTTGTGAGCAGGCTGTCATTACGAAGGTGCTCGCCCCAGCCATGCGGTGCGCTTGGTCCAGCCCGGCGACCAGCCGGAACAGGAACTCTTCCGCGACCTTATACCCAACCTCCCCCGAGTCGGGGAGCACCGCCATCGGCGAGAAATTCAGTACCCGGTCGACATCCTCCCCGATATAGATGCGCGTATCGAGCTTCTGCGCGATCACCGCGGCGCATATGCCGGAAAAGATCGCAAGTGGAAGGGACAGGGCAAGAATGATCAGCTTTCGGCTGGGAAGCGGCGAGTCGGGCTGCGTCGCCGGCAGCGAGACATGGGCTGCGTAGCTTGGCGTCTGAGAGAGTGTGAGGCTATGAATCGCGTTGTCGACATCCGCGAATTGCGCCTGCAGCAGTTTGATTGCCTCAGCCAGGTCTTGCGCCTGTTGCAGCTTCGGCGTGTCGGCCGTCGCTGTTCTTGTCTGCCGCGCCAGGTCCGCCTCGAGCCGCGCCTGCACGTCCCCGGTGCGCGCCGCCTCAAGCTCCAGCTGCTGTTCATACGTCTGGCCGGATTTGCGCCTCACATCATCGGTCAGGCTCTGCAGCTTTTGCGTCAGCTCACCCAGCAGCGCATTGTCTCTTTGATATAGCGGATTTTGTGGCGTAAGCCCCTGCATCTCGGCAATCAACTGGCCGCGTTGCAACCCGAGGCTTTGCTTCGCCGCTGCCAACTCGGCATCGCCCCGGGTCAGCGTATCCGCCGCCGCATCCAGGTCGGTGGATGACTGCGGCTGCCTCCTGACCGAAGCGAGTTGAGCCTCGGCTTTCTGGTGTTCACTGCGCGCGGCCGCCAACTTCGTCCGCAGATCCACCAGCTGAGTATCGAATGGGTTGGCGTCGGTGCCCGCCGTGTCCGCCACGCCAAGGCTGTTGCTCAGTTGCGTTTGTTTCTGGCGGTCCTGCCCAAGCTCGTCGTCGATCCGCTGCCGCTCCTGCTCCAGCGACCTCAGGTGCTGGCCGCCAAGGGCCAGATCGTCCTCCTGCCCATTGTCCAGATACGCCGAGACAACCGCATTCGCAATGGGTGCGATCGTATACGGCTCTCTTCCCCCCATGGTTACGCTGATCTGATAGCTGCCCGGCACCCGCTCGACGATCAGGCCGCTGCGCAGTTGTCGGATCGCCCTGCCCTTGTCGTCGCTGAAGGTGGCTCTCAATTCGGGGGAGAGCTCGTCGAGCGCGCTGCCCAGAATGTCTGGGCGATCGAAGGACAGCAGTTGCTGCCCCATATACGCGTCGTAACGAATCGAGTCGTAAGAGCCAGTGGAAGGGTCAGTCGCGTTCTTCTCCACCACCGGCTGGATATAGATAAGGGCAGTGGCCTGGTAATAGGGCTTCCGCGTGACGGCCAGACCGACCAGTCCCAGCAGCACCGCGACGCCGACCGTGATCGCCACGCCGCGCCGCATCCTCAGACTCCGGGCAAAATCCAGATTGAGCTTGAGTCCACTCTCCTGCGGCGGCCTCAGCGGGGTCGGCTCAGGGGGTATCCCGGCTGCAGTCGAGTCTGTATACGTGCCCATTGTGCGTGGAACTCCTTCGTCTCCTCGAGGTCTCCCATTCGGCCGCAGGCGCCCGTCGCGGCCTCCTGAATCGCACTGATTGACCCTATCGTACCATCCGTTTCCAACGAAGGCAGTCACACAAAGTAGTCATTTGCATCCCCGCCGGCGCGGGTGAGCCTCCCTGCCAAACAGTCCCAAAACGCGGTCAGGAGGCCAGACAGCGCCCCGCTTTTGAAGCATATTTTCGAGGAGGACGCTCGACGAGGTCGCGCATCACCGCGCGACACCAGTGACAAAGGGGTAACGGTGATCGAGAGGACGAGACGACTCCGGCTTGGTTTTCAAGCAACGCTGCTTGTAGATGCAGCCGGTGCTCCCGCGAGCGCGCGTAGCTCGCTGCAAGCTAGGAAGCTACTGATAACAAAGAGCTGATCGACGCCACGGATGTCCCGTACCCGCCTGGATCACACCCCAGGCCTGGCGCACCGTTGCGAAAGTCCCCTGCCCGCACCCAGAATTCACCCAGATCGATGAAGTGGGAGGTCTCTTGGCAAGTTACTTCAGTACCTAGTTACTTGGCTATCGAGTAAACCTGCATTACCTAAGATTCGCCAATTTTCGCTGAATTGACCGTCGTTTACTTGTATAGTTCGAACAAATCAAGAACTTTGTAGCTTCCGAATAGATCTGCAGGATGGTTCTAAGTACGTGTCCGTGTGGCATGAATCGATATGACGAAACCTATGCGCCGATTGTTTACTATTCTTGTTCTGCTCTCGTGCCTGTCCCTCTGGACAGCCGCAGGCAACGCGCAGACAGTTTCGTTCAACGATAGTTCAGTCATTCGACCGGTCACCAAGAGAGTAGGCCTGAACCTCGGAGGCCTGAATTTCTACGACAACGGCCAGATCCTTAAGAATCTCGTTGGACCGCTCAATCCCGGGTTCGAACCACCCATCAGTCGCCAGATCTGGACCCTCGATACCAACGGCACCACCACTAGCTTCCCGATCCCTGACATCTACTTTTCCGCTCCGGCAAACTACTGGGCTGGAGGTACGTTCACCGTTACCCTATCGCAATCGGGAGGAGCCGAGCTCGGCTGCACAGGCACAATTCAGTCTAGCGCCGGCACGAGTTATCCCAATGAGCCGGTCGTGACCATCTCCCAGGCATGCGCGGCCCCCTTCGCCATCGGAGATGTGATCGTGATGAGTAACGTCGCGTCGCCCACTCCGGAGTCATGGTGGGAGAGCAATGAAGGAGGTCTCTGGTCCTCCGTGTCAAATGGCGGAAAGCTTACCTCGGACACGACCGACCTCTGCGCTACCTGCGGCAATCAGGCCCTTAAGATGGACGCCACCGCTTCCGGCTCCAGCGCCGGAGCAACCTGGTACTTCGACGCTGCCTCGACTCAGGATCTGTTCGTCCTTATGAATGGGACCTACCAGATTTCGTTCTGGGCCAAAACCGCAGCCGGGTACCCTCTCATCACAATTACTGCCCAGCGATTTTCCAGCAATGGCTTCAATTGCGGTACCTACACGCAGACGCCTTCTGGAGCGTGGACCCAATACACCTTTACCTGCACTGCGTCTGAACAAGCGAGCACCGTGACGCCGGAAACTGGCTATCTCAGCGTCTCCGTCACCGGCGGTGCGATTTATTTCGACAACGTCTCATTTCAAAAGGTTGGGCTGGCAGGCAACCAGACCGTCCTTCGTGATGAAGTGCTTGCGACCATCGAGCGTTTTTACGCTAACTCGAGCGGCGGCAATCCTGGCCCCTTCCGCTATTGGATCGAGCAAAATGCGGAGACGCTCAATAACTGGACTCAGCCCGACTACGCGCACGCCCCCACCACAGCCGGCGACACTTACTATATTGGGCCCGGCGGGTCAGGGGGAATGCAGCTTTCCCTCGAAGATTATCTCGTCGTCTGCCAGGCAATCGGCGCGGAACCGTACTTGGAAGTTCCGGTAACATTCTCCACTGCGGACGCCGCAGGCCTGATCGACTTTCTGGCCGGTTCCACAAGTACAACCTATGGTGCAAAGCGAAGCTTGCTGGGTCAATACACGCCCTGGACCTCTGTCTTTGATGTCATCCATCTCTCCTTTTGCAATGAGTGCTGGAATAACAAGTCCTTCCCCGGACAGGATCTGCCCTTCCGTGCGGACGCGCCGAGTGGCCTGTACAACTACGACTACAGTGTCGTCGCCAAAGCGATCTTCGCCGCCATGCGCGCCCGGCCCTCTTACTCCGCATCGTCCTTCGATTTGATTATGAATGCCCAGACAGGTGTCAATTACGACATGGACTCGGCAATTCAATCCGTCAGCCCGGACTCAATCGAGATCGAAGACTACACCTATAACTACGTGAGCGACTTCAGCACTGACTCGCTGCTCTGGACAGCGGCGATGGTAGAGCCTTGGGACACAGTGGTCGACGCCAGCGATCCTTCCAACTTTTACCAGTCGGTGCACGATTATCAGGCGCAAAATACCTGCGGCCCCAGCAACGCCTCAGCCTGCAACGTCAATATCTACGAGTGGGGTCAGGGCACCCAGCAGGGCAGCATCGACCAGCAGCACATGGACTACATTACGGCCGGCGGCGGGGAAGGCGTCATCGCCGCTCTTGAGCCCCTCCTTAATATGCAGTACGACGGCATCGTCAATCAGTCCTACTTCGCCCTCACCGGCTACCAAAATACGGCGCCGAACAATGAGACCGCCAAGCTTTGGGGCAATACGGTTGACATGGGCGGCGCCACCAACAATGTCAGGCCGCAGTTCCTCGCATTGTCCCTCGTCAACCAGTCCATCATCGGACCGATGTACTCCTGCCCCATCTCGAACAATGACACGTTCAACTTCGCCGGCGACAGCAATAACGGCGTCGCCATTCCCCCCGGCTCGCTGCCTTTGAGCAATGTTCCGCTCTTGTACTCCTTCTGCTTTGAGAACGGCAGCAATCGTTCCATCGTTCTCGTCAATTCGGACCTGACCAGCTACCACTCCTTGTCCTTCGCCGGGACCAATCCGCCCGCCGGCTCGGTGACCGTGCGGCAGCTCGCCCCGCCCACCCTCGACTCCTTGAACGAGGCGTCTTCCGGTCACTTGACCAATTCGACGCCCGCCACCGTCGCGATCGCTACCTCTTCGGTCACCAATCCCACGTCCATCAACCTTCCGCCTCACTCGGTCACCGCGCTCGACTATAACGTGCCCCTCCCCGGGCCAATCTTCAGCCCCGCGCCCGGGATCTATCCGCCCGTCCAGTCCGTCAGCCTGTTCGAGCCCGTTGGCGGCGCAACCATCTACTACACCACCAATGGCTCGACCCCGACCACCAGCTCGTCGATCTACACCGCGCCCATCAGCGTCTCCTCGACTGAGACAATCTCTGCGATCGCTGTCACGTCGTCGCTCACCAGCTCCATCTCCTCAGCCCAGTACAGCATCTTTCCGCTTCCCACCGCGCCCGTCCTCAGCATCCCGGCAGGCAGCTACCCCTACGGCCAGACCGTCAGCATCACCGACGCCACCACCGGGGCGGTGATCTACTACACTACCAACGGCACCACACCCACGACCTCCTCGAGTCTCTACAGCGGCCCAATCTCCTTGACCTCCTCGGAGACCCTGTCGGCCATCGCCGTCGCAAACACCCTTTCCAGCTCCGCCACCATAGCGCAGTACACCGTGATCCCCAAGACCGCCGAGTTGAACTTCTACGTTCCCTATGCGGTCAACTACGGCAACGGCGTTCCCTTCCAGGTGCCGTCCTTCTCCACTCCCACACCAACCGGCGCGGTCACCATCAGCATCAACGGGACCACCTTCCAGTCCAGCACCCAGTGGTACGAGGGTGAGGTCACCCTCTACGAGACCACCGCTACACCGGCAGCTGGCTGGGTCGTCGGCAACAACACTGTGACGGCGTCCTTCGCCGGCGACGCCATCTACGCGCCCCAGACCCTCACCCAGACCGTCTACTTCAGCCTGACGTCGACCTCGACCACGCTCTCGGCCTCCAATACGAACCCGATGGCCGGATCGAACATAACGTTGACAGCAACCACCTCGCCCGCCGCTGCGCCCGGCACGGTCACCTTCATGGACGGCGGCACGACCCTCGCCACGGTCGCCCTGTCTGGTGGTACCGCAATCTATTCCGTGAACACGATCGTGGCCGGCGCCCACAGCTACACCGCCGTATACAACGGGAGCACCAGCTACGCCTCCAGCACCTCGACTGCAGTGTCCGTCTCGGCGACCGCGCCTTCCTATACCTCGCTCGCCGCCGCCACCAACGCCCCGGTGGCCGGCAGCAATCTGGTCCTCACCGCGACCACCACCCCCTCGGCGGCGGGCGGCACAGTCACCTTCATGGAGGGCAGCACCACACTCGGAACAAACATCCTCTCCAGCGGCGTAGCGACCCTCACCGTATTCGGGATCACCAGCGGCACGCATAACTACACAGCCGTCTACGGCGGCAGCTCCAGCTATGCCGCCAGCACCTCGTCCGCCATCACGGTCACCGCAACCCCCGCCACCGCTGCCCTTAACTTCTACGTTCCCTATGCCGTGACCTATGGCAACGGCGTCGCCTTCCAGGTGCCCACGACCTCCAGTCCCAACCCCACCGGCAACGTCACCATCAGCATCAATGGAAAGACCTTCCAGACAAGCAATCAGTGGTATGAGAACACAGTCAACTTTTATGAGACCTCCGCCACTCCCACGGACGGATGGACAGTCGGCAGCAACAACATCATCACAGCCGCCTTCGCAGGCGATTCCATCTACGCGCCTCAGACCCTCACCCAGACCGTTACCTTCAGCCTCATACCCACCACAACCACTCTCGGTGCCTCCGGCCAGACTCCGGTGGTCGGCACCAGCATTACCCTTACCGCCAACGTCGCCCCCGCGACCTCCACCGGCACAGTCACCTTCTTCGACGGCAGCACCAACCTCGGCACCGTCGCCATGTCCGGCACCCAGGCCTCCTACACCGTAAACGGCATCACCGTGGGAGCGCATAACTATACCGCGACCTATAGCGGCAACACCAGCAATGCCTCCAGCACCTCCACCGCGGTCACAGTAACCGGCCAGCCCGCGTCCACCACCACAGGCCTGGCTGCCTCCAACCTCAATCCGGTCGCCGGCACAAGCGAGACCCTCACCGCCACCGTCTCGCCGTCAGTCGCCACCGGCACCGTCACCTTCCTCGATGGCGGCTCGCCCATCGGCACAGGCACCCTCTCCGGCGGCGTGGCCAGCTACACCATCAGCTCCATCGTGGTCGGGACCCACACCTATACCGCCTCCTACGGCGGCAGCGCGAGCTATATCGCCAGCTCCTCCTCGTCCGTCTCGGTGACCGCCAGAATTCAAAGCACGACGGGCCTGTCCGCGTCGAACCTGACCCCCGTCGCCTTGACCAGCGTCACCCTCACCGCCACCACCTCGCCCACCGCCGCCACCGGCACCATCACCTTCTTTGACGGCAGCACCAACCTGGGATCGGCCATCCTGTCCAGTGGCGCGGCAACCTACACGGTGACCGCAATCACTGGAGGCGCGCACAGTTACACCGCTTCCTACGGCGGCAGCGGCGCCTATACCTCCAGCACCTCATCGACGGTCGCCGTCAACGCGTCGCTCGCCTCCACCACCATGTCGCTGGCCGTCTCGAATCCCACTCCAGTGGCTTTGACCGCTGAGACCCTGACCGTCACAATATCGCCTGCCGTGGCCACCGGCACCGTCACCTTCCTGGACAACGGCGCCAACATCGGCAGCGCCGGCCTCTCCAACGGGTTCGCCACCTTCAATGTCAGCGCCATCGCCGGCGGGTCGCACAGCTTCACCGCGACCTATCCCGGCACCATCAACTACGCCACCACCGCCGCGGCCCCGGTCGCCGTTACTGCGACCCCCGCCTCCACGTCAACCGCATTGTCCGCATCCACCACCACTCCGGTCGCCCTGACCAACGTCACCCTCACCGCCTGGGTAACGCCCTCCGCGACCACCGGCACCGTCACCTTCCAGGACGGCGGCACAATCCTCGGGACAGGCACCGTCTCTGGGGGCGTCGCGACCTTCACCGTCAATGGAATCTCCATAGGCGCGCATAGCTATACCGCGGCGTATGGCGGGACCGGCAACTATGCCGCCAGCACCTCGTCAGCGCTGGCGGTAACCGCGTCGGCCGCTGCCACGACAACCACGCTGGCCTCCTCGAACATGAACCCGGTGTACCTCGCCAGCATTACCTTGACCGCCACCACCTCGCCCTCAGGCGCGGCCGGCACCGTCACGTTCATGGACGGCAGCAACACCCTCGGCACCGGCACGTTGTCCGGCGGCGTCGCGACCTACACCGTAAACCTCATTGCCGTCGGACCGCACAGCTACACCGCGTCCTACGGCGGCGGCGGCAACTACAGTGGAAGCACCTCCTCCGCGCTCGCCATCACCGCTCAGCCTGCCCCCACCACCACCTCGGTCTCCGCCTCCAACACCAGCCCAATCGCTCTCACCAGCATCACCCTCACCGCCACCACCACGCCCCCGGCCGCCGCCGGCATCGTCACCTTCTACGATAGCGGCACATACGTTGGCACAGGCACCCTGTCCAGCGGCACCGCCACCTTCGTCATCGCCAGCATCGGCGGTGGAGCCCATAGCTACACCGCGACCTACGGCGGCAGCACCACCTACGCCACCAGCACCTCGTCCGCCCTCGCCGTCACCGCCCAGCCCGCCACCACCAGCACGGCCCTGTCCGCATCGAACACCACGCCCACGGCCCTTACCAGCATCACCCTCACCGCCACCACATCGCCCGCCGCCGCCACCGGCACCGTCACCTTCTACGATGGCGCCACCAACATCGGCACAGCCACCCCCTCCAGCGGAGTCGCCACCTTCACTGTGTCCTCGATCAACGGCGGCGCGCATAGCTACACCGCATCCTACGGCGGCAGCACCAACTACGCCGTCAGCACCTCATCCGCAGTCTCCGTCACCGCCCAAGCGGTCACGACAACCACTGCCCTGGCCGCCTCCAGCACCACACCCACCGCTGGCTCCAACATCACCCTCACCGCCACCTTGTCGCCCTCTGGCGCCACCGGCACCGTCAACTTCTTCGACGGAGCCACCAACCTGGGTCCCGGGACCCTCTCTGGCGGAGTCGCCACCTACACCGTCAACGCGATCCTGGTCGGCCCCCACAGCTACACCGCCTCCTACGCCGGCAGCACCAACTACGCCGTCAGCACCTCGTCGGCCGTCTCCGTCACCGCGCAGCCGGTCACCACCACCACCGCCCTGACCGCCTCGAACACGACACCCACGGCTGGCACCAATATCACCCTCACCGCGACGTTGTCGCCCACCACAGCCACCGGCACCGTCACCTTCTATGACGGCGCAACCAACGTCGGCACAGGCACTCTGTCCGGCGGGATCGCAACCGTCGGCATCACCGCCATCACCGGCGGGGCCCACAGCTACACCGCCTCCTACCCAGGCGTCTCCGGCTACTCCGCCAGCACCTCGTCCGCGTTGTCCGTGACAGCGCAATCCATCTCTAGCTCCACGACTCTTGCTGCTTCCAACACCAGCCCGGTTGCCGGCACCAACATCATCCTCACTGCCTCCACCTCGCCCTCGGCTGCCGCCGGCACTGTCAACTTCTACGACGGCGGAGTGAGCATCGGCACCGCCACGCTCTCCTCCGGCACAGCCGCCTTCACCGTCAGCGCAATCACCGCCGGCACGCACAACTACACCGCAACCTATGGCGGCAACGCCTACTATCTCACCAGCAGCTCCACGGTCGTCGCCGTGGCGGCGCAGACCGTCGTCACCACCACCACCACCCTCGCTGCCTCCAACACCAGCCCCGCCACCGGCTCCAGCGTCACCCTCACCGCCACCACCTCGCCCTCGACCACCCCCGGCAGCGTCACCTTCTATGACGGCGGCAACGCCATCGGCGCCGGCGCCCTCACAAGCGGCGTCGCTACCTACACCGTCAGCGCGATCTCAGGAGGCACCCACAACTACACCGCGACCTACGGCGGCAACTCCAACTACGCCGCCAGCAGCTCCACCGCCGTCACCGTAACCGCCAGCAGCGGACCCTGGGTCTCCACCACCTTCAACGAATATTCCGGCGGCCACGCCCTCGCCGCAACCGCCCCCGCCAACGACGGGCCAGGATCGACCTGGACTGACTCCAATAGCGACTGGAAGTACGTCTCTGGCGGCGGAATCATCTCCAGCGGCTCCGACCTCACCAATCCAGCCCTGATCAACATCAATCAGGCCAACTACGCCGCCACCGTCACCTACCCTGCCGCCGGGGCCATCGTCATCTTCCGCTACATCGACCCCAATGACTACGTCTTCGCGGAGACCTATTCCTTCGGGATGATTGGCCTCTTCTCCAGGGTCGCCGGAACGAACACCCAGCTGGCCACCCTCTGGACCGGCAGCCCGGCCGCGCCTCTCACCGTCACCCTCAACGGATCGACCGGGACCATCACCTCCGGAGGACAGAACGCCTCGGGGACCATCCCCTCCAGCCTCCTCACCAGCACCCAGATGGGCTTCTTCGCCCCCGCCGCCAACTTCACCGTGAGCAGCCTCAGCGTCACGCTCACCTCGCAGGCCACCGCCACCACCACCACCCTCGCCGTCTCCAACACCGCCCCGGTAGCCCTCACCAACATCACCCTCACCGCCACCACCTCGCCCTCCGCCGCCGCGGGCACGGTCACCTTCCTTGACGGCGCCAACCTCCTCGGCACGGGCACCCTCTCTGGAGGCACAGCCACCTACACCGTCACCGCAATCTCCGGCGGCGCGCACAGCTACACCGCCTCCTACGGCGGCAACTCCAGCTACGCCGCCAGCTCCTCCGCCGCCGTCGCCGTCACCGCCTCGCCCGTAGCCACCACCACCACCCTGTCGGCCTCGAGCACCACACCCGTGGCCCTCACCAACATCACCCTCACCGCAACCACCGCGTCTTCGGCCGCCACCGGCACCGTCACCTTCTACGATGGTGCCACCAACCTCGGCACCGGCACCCTCTCGAGCGGCACCGCCACATTCACCGTCACCGCAATCTCCGGCGGGGCCCACAGCTACACCGCCGCCTATGCCGGCAGCACGAACTACGCCACCAGCACCTCCTCGGCCCTGGCTGTCACCGCCTCGCCCGCAGCCACTACCAACACCCTCTCGGCCTCCAACACTAGCCCCGCCGCCGGCGCCAGCGTCACCCTCACCGCAACCCTCGCGCCCGCAGGCGCCACCGGCACCGTCACCTTCCTCGACGGAGTCAACACCATCGGCACGGGCACTCTCTCCGGCGGGGTCGCCACCTACACCGTCTCGTCCATCGCCGCGGGTTCGCACAGCTACACCGCCTCCTACGCCGGCAACGCCACCTACGCGGCCAGCGCCTCCTCGGTCGTCGCCGTCACCACCCTCACCGCCACCACCACCGCCCTCGGCGCCTCCAGCACCAACCCCGCGGTCGGCGCCAACATCACACTCACCGCAACCCTCACACCTTCGACCGCCCCCGGCACCGTCACCTTCAAGGATGGAGCCAACACCCTCGGATCGAGTACGCTCAATGGCAGCGGAGTCGCCACCTACTCCGTAACTTCGATCACCGCGGGCACCCACAGCTACACCGCCGTCTACGCAGGCAACACAACCTACGCCACCAGCACCTCCACCGCCGTCACCGTCACCACCCAGACCGTCGCCACCACGACCGCGCTCTCCGCCTCCAGCACCACCCCCATGGCCGGCACGAACATCACCCTCACCGCCACCACCTCGCCCAATACCGCGAGCGGCACCGCCACTTTCTACGACGGAGGTGTCAGCATCGGCACCGGCACGCTCAATGGCAGCGGCGTCGCCACCTTAACCGTCACCGCCATCGTCGGCGGGGCCCACAGCTACACCGCCACCTACACCGGCAACTCCACCTATGCCGCCAGCACCTCCACCGCCGTCGCCGTCAATGCCCAAGCCGCAACCACCACCACGACTCTCTCCGCCTCCAACACCGCCCCCGCGGCCGGAGCGAACGTCACCCTCACCGCCACCACCGCGCCCAACACCGCCACCGGCACCGTCACCTTCTATGACAGCGGAGGCTCCATCGGCACCGGCACGCTGAATGGCAGCGGCGTCGCCACCTTCACCGTCACAGGCATCGCCGCCGGCAGCCACAGCTACACCGCCACCTACGGCGGCTCCGCCAACTACGCCTCCAGCACCTCATCCGCCGTCGCCGTCTCCGCCAGCAGCGGCCCCTACATCTCCACCAGCTTCAATGAGTACTCTAGCGGCCACGCCCTGAACGCCACCGCCCCTGCCACCGACGGCAGCGGCTCCACCTGGACCGACCCCAACGGCGATTGGAGCTACGTCTCCGGCGGCGGCCTCGTCTCCAACAAGGCCGATCTCACCAACCCCGCCCTCATCAACGTCGGCCTCGCCAACTACGCCGCGACCTTCACCTATCCCGCGGCCGGCGCCCTGCTCCTCTTCCGCTACGTCGACGCCAACGACTACGTCTACGCCGAGACCTACTCCTTCGGCGAAATCATCCTCGGCACCAGGGTCGCCGGGACCAACACCGCGCTCGGCCAGATCTGGACCGGCTCGCCCGCCGCTGCGCTCACCGTGACCCTCAACGGTTCCACCGCCACCATCTCCTCCGGAGGACAGAACGCCTCAGGCACCATCCCCTCCAGCCTCCTCAGCGGCACCCAGACCGGCTTCTTCTCGCCGTCCGCCAACTTCATCGTCAGCAGCCTCAACGTTGTGTTGACGTCGCAGGCCACCGCCACCACAACGACCCTCGCCGCATCGAGCACCACCCCTGTGGCTCTGACCAGCGTGACCCTCACCGCCACCACCTCGCCCTCAGCCGCGACCGGCACCGTCACCTTCCTGGACAACGGCGTCAGCATCGGCACCGGCACCCTCTCCGGCGGCATCGCCACCTTCAACGTGAGCTCGATCGCCGGAGGCTCTCATAGCTACACGGCGTCCTACGGCGGCAACTCCAGCTACGCCACCAGCACCTCCGCCGCCCTGGCGGTCACCGCCTCGCCCGCCTCCAGCACCACCGCTCTGTACGCATCGAGCACCACCCCGGCAACCGGATCCAGCGTGACCCTCACAGCAACGACCTCGCCCTCGGCCGCAACCGGCACCGTCACCTTCTACGACGGCGGCATCAGCATCGGCACCGGCACCCTCTCCGGCGGCACCGCCACCTTCACCGTCAGCGCAATCACCGTCGGAGCGCACAGCTACACCGCCACCTATGGCGGCAGCACCACCTACGCCACCAGCACCTCATCCGCCCTGTCGGTGACCGCGCAGCCCGCCACCACCACCACCGCTCTGGCCGCCTCGAATATGGCCCCCGCCGTGGGATCGAGCGTCACTCTCACCGCCACCACCTCGCCCTCGGCCGCCACCGGCACCGTCACCTTCTATGACGGCGGCATCAGCATCGGCACCGGTACGCTCAATGGCAGCGGCGTCGCCACCTTCACCGTCAGCGCGATTACGTCGGGCACGCACAACTACACCGCAACCTACGGCGGCAACGCCAGCTACAACTCCAGCACCTCCTCCGCCGTGGCAGTCACAACGCTCACCGCCACCACAACCTCTCTCGCTGCATCGAGCATGACCCCGGCAGCTTTGAGCAACATTACCCTCACCGCCACCACCTCGCCCTCGGCAGCCACCGGCACCGTCACCTTCCTCGACAACGGTGTCAGCATCGGCACCGCCGCACCGTCCAGCGGCGTGGCCAACTTCACCGTCAGCTCAATCGCCGGCGGCTCTCATAGCTACACCGCAACCTACGGCGGCAGCGCTAGCTACGCCTCCAGCACCTCCTCCGCTCTGGCGGTCACCGCATCGCCCGCCGCCACCACCACCGCTCTGTCCGCTTCGAGCACGACCCCGATGGCCGGCACTAGCGTCACCCTCACTGCCACCACATCACCCTCCGCGGCCACCGGCACCGCCACCTTCTATGACGGCGGGATCAGCATCGGCACCGGTACGCTCAATGGCAGCGGCGTCGCCACCTTCACCGTCACCGCCATCGCCGGCGGCGCCCACAGCTACACCGCAACCTACGGCGGCAGCACCAACTACGCCACCAGCACCTCATCCGCCGTGGCAGTCACCGCCCAGCCCATCGCCACCACAACCGCTCTCGCCGCCTCCAACACCGCCCCCGCCGCCGGGGCCAGCATCACCCTCACCGCCACCATCGCCCCCTCGGCCGCCGCCGGCAGCGTCACCTTCTATGACAACGGCGGCTCCATCGGCACCGGCACGCTGAATGGCAGCGGCGTCGCCACCTTCACCGTCAGCGCAATCTCCGCAGGGGCCCACAGCTACACCGCCACCTACGCCGGCAACGCCAGCTACGCCGCCAGCACCTCCTCCGCCGTCGCCGTCTCCGCCAGCAGCGGGCCCTACATCTCGACCACGTTCAACGAGTTCTCCGGCGGCCACGCCCTGAACGCCACCGCCCCCGCCACCGACGGCAGCGGTTCCGCCTGGACCGATTCCAATGGCGACTGGAGCTACGTCTCCGGCGGCGGCGTCGTCTCCAATACAGCCGACCTCACCAACCCCGCCCTCATCAATGTCGGCATGACCAACTACATCGCGACCTATACCTACCCCGCGGCCGGCGCCCTGCTCCTCTTCCGCTACGTCGACGCCAACGACTACCTCTACGCCGAAACTTACTCCTTCGGCGCAATCGTCCTCGGCTCCAGGGTCGGCGGAGCCAACACCGAGCTCGGCATCATCTGGACCGGCTCACCCGCCGCGCCCCTCACCGTCACCCTCAACGGATCGACCGCCACCATCTCCTCCGGAGGACAGAACGCCTCCGGCACCATCCCCTCCAGCCTCCTCAGCGGCACCCAGACCGGCTTCTTCTCGCCGTCCGCCAACTTCACCATCAGCAGCCTCAGCATCGTCCCGTAGATCCCGCCTCAGCCCCAATCACCGCCTAAGGACCAACCAGAGGCTTCAGCCTCTGGAGTATCCTCTCTCCCGCACACATCCTCCTCCACGGAATCGACGCCCGCGCCCCCATCACCCGCCGCCTCTCCGACTAGCCGAAATCCCAACCCAATCCGCTCCCAACCCACCGTCATCCTGAATGCCCCATCGCAAACCACGCAGCCACCCAGCCGTCTATCCTAGAGACTCAACCAAAGGCTAGGGCCGCGTCGCGAAATCCGCAGCGCACTAGGGGCAAGAAAAGGGCTCAGGGTCCGCGGGCGAATCCCTGAGAAGTCGAGGGAGATGAGAGATGCAATCAGAACGCTACACGTCTCCGAAGAACTGGCGCGGCACGGCCGCCTCGATAGCCATCCATGCGGTTGTACTGGCAGTCCTCGCCGGCGCGCTTCACCGCGTCAAAGAAACGCTCCCTTACAAGCTCCCAGGCACGAAACAAGGACTGGAATTCCTCACCTACTACTCCTCCGGCAGCGCCAGCGCCACTCACAGCGATCTTCCGGTACGAGTTACCCCCACCAGAAAAGCGCCTCCTAGCCATTCCCCAATTTCGCCAAAAATCCCCGATAAACCGGAAGTCTCAAGCGGCGAACATGGCATTGGGAATTCAAACCAGAGCGGATTGGGAGATGGCAATCTCATCATTGCCCTTCCCAAGTACTTTCCTCACCCCACACCGAATCTGTCCGTCCTGCATCCCGGAACGGCGGGCGACGTCATCTTCGACACCGTGATCGACGAGAACGGAAAGGTCACCACCCTAACCCTCCTGCAAAGCCTCGACCCCGCAATCGACGACGAGGTAATGCAGACCGTCAAGCAATGGATCTATACCCCAGCCCTCAAGAACGGCGTACCCGTCGCCAGCGTCATGGAAATGCACTTCCACTACGAACGCAAAGGCTAAGCCCGCAAATTTCTCAGCAAGCTTTAGTGCCCCGTAGGCCAACCTGATGACCTTCGGGGATGCGTGCCACCGGGAGTGAAAATCGCTTCAGAGGAGCCGACTTATCGCTACTTGTGACACCCGGATGAAATGACGACTGTACGCCACCGGTGCGTACCTCAGTCGGGAGAATAAACCTCCATAGCATTCGAGGTTTCGAGGCGTGTTTCGAAGCTCAAACGGCAAACCCCACCAATACGGAACCGATACCGGATCGGTTACGATGAGGCGCTGTCGTCTGGCTATCCCTTTGCTCGGATATCGAAAGACATCTTTTATTCATGCGCACAGGCCGCTGCGCACATTGGAGGCTAACCTTGAGGACTTGGAGGCACTGCGCCAGCTCCAGAAACTGTTGCTGCGTGAGGTCATGCATGCGGAGGAGAAAATCCGCCAGCTCAAGAGCGAGCTTCGCAAAACAGTCGCAGCCGAGACCGCACAGTCCGCAAAGCGACTTGGATACGTCAATAACAGGATCGAGGGTTTCAGGAGATGTGCCTTTGTCTGGCGATGTTTCGTCGATGTGATCGCATTCCTGTATCTAGACGGTTTCTCGCTCAAGCAATGTTTCTACAGCACTGAAACGACAAATCCAAAACAAGACGCCGGTTTCATCTTGGGGAAGGAGGGGCTTGCGGATGAGCTCGCCATCTTGGACTCCGCATTGGAACATGGTGTCCCGGCGCTTTTGGTTGATCTGACGAACACGATAAGGCACGGTGATGTTTGCTTGCTGGGTGGCCCCGATCCATACCTGATCGAGGCTAAGTTGGGCAAGAAAGTAAATAGCCGGGGTAGGAGACAGAAACGGAGCCTTGAAAAACTGCATACGTTCTACGAGGCAGACGAGGCAACCAGTCTGAGAGGCTTTACAGCGCTTCGACGACGATCCAATACAACGCCTGTGAAATCGTATCTCGATGTCATCAATGAATGCATTCGAGATTCTGTGAACGGCGGACACGCCGTTCGTAAACCGGAACATGGGCTGTACTATTTGGTGGTAAGTGCTGAGGGCTCGAAACTTGAGAAGGTCTTGGACGCTCTGGGAGTTAGAAATGCTGTCTGGCCCTTTTTCCTCAATCAGCACAAGGCAGACCGGACATGGGCGCCTTATTCCCCGTTCGTCCTTTCCATTAGGGATTGCGATCACCTATGGGACTTTATCCATGGGAAGCTGGTCATCGTCGTTTTTATCGAGCTTGATGCGCTATGCAAGATCGCTGACGATGGAGGCTACAAGGCTACCTTTGACTCTGATGATGGGGAATATCCCTTGCGGATCGAAGCACCCGATGGCAGTAGCATCGGTGTCTCTTCACATATGCTGATGCGCATCGGAATGGAATTTTTGTCGCCGCGATGGATCGTGCGCACTTCATTAGAACGTGTAGACACCCTCAGTATCGAGCGCACTTGAAGAGGTCACAACACACATTGCTACCGCTGATGCCGCCCTCCGGTTTCCGAATTTTCATTATCTATTTCGGCATTGCTCGCAAGCTCTAGAAGAGCCTCGCGGTCAGTCACGTCGAATGTAGAACAAATGGCGTCCATGATCGCGCCAAGGTCCTTCCATTCGGACAAATCCGTAGCGTTCTTTGATTGCCGGAGCCTGTCGGCTGCGAATATCCCGCAGCGCGATGGTACCTTCTCTGCTACCACACCCACAAACCGAAGAACCAGCGAACACGCAAGTATCACAAAAGCCACCACACCTCAATACCACCCCTTCCATAGTAACCTCTCTGCTACCATGACCCCATGCCTCTCTCCAAATCCTTCAACCAAACCACCAAGCCCCTCATCCGCGAGAACCCCGCCTTTCGCCGCGAGCTCCTCGTCAACGCCGCCAACGCCCTCCTCGCCGGCGACCTCGTCACCGCCAAAGCCATCCTCCGCATGTACGTCAACGGGGCCGTCGGCTTCATCCCGCTCGCCACCGCCCTCGGCCACTCCTCCAAGACCCTCATGCGCATCCTCAGCCCCCGCGGCAACCCCCAGGCCCGCACCCTCTTCCACCTCTTCGCCCACCTCCAGCGCGCCGAAGGCATCGCCCTCATCGCCGCCCCAGCCCTACCCGCGCCGGCTCCGCCCGCGCAGACCCCCTCAAAATAGTCCAGTCAACTTGAATCGCATAAGCCCCCGCCGCCACACCCACTTGCCGGCCCAACCCCAAACCCGCGCCCAACTAGAATGGAAGAGGCGTGGAAGGCCAACTAATGGAAAAGGCGTGGAAGGCCAACGGAAGAAGGGGGAACATTCGGCACCGCATAGCCCATTCCCCGTGCACGAAGCAGGCGCCCACCGCACGCGGCACACCCCAAGCCGCAAAAGAGACGCGCAGAGACCCCTCTCGCCCCCATCTAAACCCTTTCAATCCATATGCAACAGAGGGAATGGGAGGATACCCCCAGAAAATCGCGCCCGGTCCCCCAAGATCGGGATCCCGCGCCCGGCCCTCCGCTCCAATCGCGCACCCAGGGGCTGCTCAGCTGCAAACGGACAAACCTCCAGCATTAAGATGGGCTCTTAATGCTGGAGGTCCGTAGTGCCGGATCGTCCGCTCCGTTCGTCGTCCCAATGCCCTCCCGTCTTACGGCTCCGTAAACGTCATGTCGGTCGAGAGAACCTGGTTGCCGTTGGCGTCGGTGCTGACCAGCTGATAGTGGATCGTCCCGCTCGGCACATACGTCAGCGTGCAGGTCGGTGTGGTTGTCAGACTGGTCTGCGCCGTGTAGTAGCCGTAGCTGCCCGCCGATGTGCCGTACTGCACATAGCTGTTGGTCGGGGTCGACGTGGTCCAGTTGATGGTGGCCGTATGGTTCGACGCTGGCGTTGCCGTCACTCCCGAGATGGTCGGCGGCCCGGCAAGCGTCGTGAAGCTGTAGGTGGTCGAGTAGCCCGTATTCCCGTTGACGTCTGCCGACTGCGCCACGAAGTAGTAGGTCGTTCCTGGAGTCAAGCCGGTGAGGGTAACGCCGTGACTGCTGGACAGCGTCGTCTGCACTGGGCTCAACTGACCCAACGCGTTCGTCGTGCCATAGGCCACCGCAGTGTTGGCCGCCTCATTGGTGGACCACGTAATCGTCGCCTCCGAAGCGGTAATGCCCCAGTAGGACAGATAGGAGATCACCGGCGGCGGCGCCGAGTTCGACGTAGTGGTGAACGTCCCGTTGGTCGACGTGGTCGTCGTGTTCGCCGCGTTGGCCGAGGCCACATCGAAGTCGTACGTCGTGCTTGGCGTCAGGCCCGTCAGAGTCACCGAGTGGGTTGTCACCAGCGCGGCCGAGGACGAGGTGGTGCCGTATCCGGTCGTGGTGCCGTAGTTGACCACCGATGTGGAGGCCTGGTCGGTCGTCCAGTTGATGGTCGCGGTCCCGCTCATCACACCGCTGGAGGTGATGTTGCTGATCACGGGTCCCGGCGCCGTGCCCGTCGTAGTGAACGTCGCGTTCGATGAAGTCGAGGAGAGCGTCAGCGAGTTCGCCGACACCACATCGAAGTCGTACAGCGTGCCCGGAGTCAACCCGGTCAGCGTCACCGAGTGAGCGGTTACCAGGGCCGGATTGAGCGTCGAAGCCAGGGTGTACGTCGTGGTCACTCCATAGTTCACCAGCGACGATGACGCCTGGTCCGTGGTCCACGTAATGGTCTCCGACGTATTGCTGACGCTGGTGGCAACCACGTTCGAGATCACCGGCGGAGGCGTGGTCTGCGTGCCCGTCGTCGTGAAGTTCATCACGGTCGAGTATCCTGTCGCTCCGTCCGCGCCCGTCGACTGCGCTACGAAGTAGTACTCCGTGCCAGGGTTCAGGCCCGTCAAGGTTACGCCGTGGCTCGCCGCCATCGTCGTTTGCAGCGGGCTCAGTTGCCCCAGCGCCGTCGAGGTGCCATAGGCCAGTTGGGTGTTAGCCAGCACGTCCGTCGACCAGGTCACCACGGCCCCCGTATTGCTGATCCCCCAGGCAACGACATAGCCGACATTCGGCGGTGTGGCCGTGGTCGCAGGCGTAGTGAAGGTGGAGTTAGGCGACGTGGTGGATTGCGCCGCCGCATTGGTGGAGACCACATCGAAGTCATATGTGGTGCCCGCCGCCAGGCCCGTTATTGTCTCCGAATGCGCCGTCACCAGGGTCGTGTCCAGCGTCGTCGAAGAGCCATAGCTCGTCGTCGCGCCATAGTTCACCTGCGACCACGCCGGCTGGTTGGTCGTCCAAGTCACGGTCACCGAGGTGCTCGTGAGGTTGGTGGTCGTCACACTCGTGATCACCGGCGGCGTATAGACCACATTCGTCGTTGTGAAAGCAGCGTTGGCCGAAGTCGAGGACATCGCCCCCGCATTCGCCGACACCACGTCGAAGTCGTACGTCGTCCCTGCGGTCAGGCCCGTGAGCGTCACCGACTGCGAGGTCTGCAGCGTGCTGTTCAGCGGCGACTGCGAGCCGTAGGCCGCGGTCGTGCCGTAGTTCACCTGAGAGGTCGATGCCTGGTCCGTCGTCCACGTGATCGTCGCCGACGTGTTGGTGATGTTGCTCACCAGCACACTGGAGATATTCGGCGGCCCCACCGGAGCTGTGCCCGTCGTGGTGAAGCTCATCACCGTCGAGTATCCGGTCGCGCCGTCCGCGCCCGTCGACTGCGCCTGGAAGTAGTACTGCGTCCCGGGAGTCAGGCCCGACAGCGTCACGCCGTGGCTTGCTGCCATCGTCGTCTGCAGCGGGCTCAGCTGACCCAGCGCCATCGTGGTGCCGAAGGCCAGTTGTGTCGTTGCGGCAACGTCGGTGGACCAGGTCACCACGGCCCCCGTGTTGCTGATCCCCCAGGCCACCACATAGCCGACGTTGGGCGGCGTGGCGGTGGTCGCCGGCGTACTGAAGGTGAAGTTCGCCGACGTGGTGGACTGCGATTCCGCGTTCGCCGAGACCACATCGAAGTTATACGTGGTGCCGGCGGCAAGGCCACTCAGCGTCACCGATTGCGAGGTGCCCAGGGTCGTATACACGGGCGAAGAAGTGCCATAGCTCGTGGTCGCGCCGTAGTTCACCTGCGCGCTTGCCGGCTCGTTAGTCGTCCATGTCACGGTCACCGAGGTGCTCGTGAGGTTGGTAGTCGATACATTGGTGATCACCGGCGGCGTGTAGACCACATTCGTCGTCGTGAAGCTGGCGTTGGCGGAGGTCGAGGACATCGCCCCTGCATTCGCCGACACCACGTCGAAGTCATACGTCGCACCCGGCGTCAGGCCCGTGAGCGTCACTGACTGCGAGGTCTGCAGCGTGCTGTTCAGCGGGGACTGCAACCCATAGGCCGTTGTTGTGCCGTAGTTCACTTGAGAGGTCGCCGCCTGGTCCGTCGTCCAGGTAATGGTCGCCGACGTATTGGTGATGGCGCTCACCAATACATTCGAGATATTCGGCGGCCCTGCCGGCGCGGTGCCCGTGGTGGTGAAGGTCATCACCGAGGAGTAGCCAGTCGCACCGTTCGCGCCCGTCGACTGCGCCACAAAGTAGTACTGCGTCCCGGGAGTCAGGCCCGTCAGTGTTACGCCATGGCTCGCCGCCATCGTCGTCTGCAGCGGGCTCAGCTGACCCAGCGAAGACGTAGTGCCGTAGGCCAGTTGTGTATTCGCCAGCACGTCTGTGGACCAGGTGACAACCGCGCCCGTATTGCTGATCCCCCATGCCACCACGTAACCCACATTCGGCGGGGTCCCCTGCGGCGTCGTAAACGTCGAGTTGGCGGATGTCGCCGTGAGCGAGAAGCTGTTGGTCGAGGCCACATCGAAGTCATACGCCGTGGCCGGCGACAGGCCAGTGATCGTCACCGAGTGCGCCGTCGTCAAGGTGCTGTTCAGCGGGGACGAAGAGCCGTACGCCATCGTGGTGCCGAAGAACACCTGCGAGGTCGATGGCTGGTCCGTGGTCCAGTTGATGGTGGCAGTCGTGGTCGTAGATCCGGAAACCACCACGCCGGAGATCACCGGCGCCACTGCCGTCGTCACAAAGGTGGAGTTGGCCGACGTGCTCGATGCGGTGGAACCGTTCACCGAGGTCACGTCGAAGTCGTACGTGGTCCCCGCCGTCAGGCCCGTCAGCACCACCGAGTGGGTCATCGTAGACGCAGCCCCGGTCGCGCTGGAGCCGTAGCTGGCGGTGGTGCCGTAGTTGACCACCGACGACGAGTTCTGGTCCGTTGTCCAGTTGATGGTCGCGCCCGTCGTCGTGATCGCTGTCACCGTTACAGCAGAGATCACCGGAGGCGGCGTCGTGGTAAAGCTGGAGTTAGCCGATGTGGACGACGCGGTGGATCCGTTCACCGAGACCACATCGAAGTCATACGTCGTGCCCGGAGTCAGGCCTGTGATCGTCACCGAGTGAGACGTCACCAGGGTGCCGTTGAGCGCCGACTGCGAGCCGTAAGCTACCGTGGTGCCGTAGTTCACCTGCGAGCTGGAAGCCTGGTCGGTAGTCCAGGTGATGGTCGCGGACACAGAGTTGATCGCGGTCGCCGTCACCGCCGAGATGACCGGTGCAGCCGTCGTGACGAAGGTGGAGTTGGGCGACGTGGTCGATGCCGTGGATCCGTTCACCGAGACCACATCGAAGTCATACGTCGTGCCCGGAGTCAGGCCCGTGATCGTCACCGAGTGAGAGGTGCTCAAAGTGCTGTTCAGCACTGACTGCGAGCCATATGCCAGGCTGGTGCCGTAGTTGACTTGCGAGGTGGAGGGCTGGTCCGTCGTCCACGTAATGGTCGTGGCGATGGACGTTGTCCCGCTGGACGCCACCGCTGAGATCACCGGCGCCGCCGTTGTCGTAAACGAGGAGTTGGTCGATGTGCCGGTCAGCGTCGTCGAGGTGTTCGTGGAAGCCACGTCAAAGTCATAGAGCGTCCCCGGCGTCAGGCCCGTAATCGCGACGGAGTGCGTGGTCGTTAGCGTGCCGTTCAGCGCCGACTGCGAGCCGTACGCTGTCGTCGGGCCGTAGAACACCTGCGAAGTCGAGGCCTGGTCCGTCGTCCACGTGATGGTAGCGCCGATGGACGTGATATTCGTCACCGCGACCGCGGAGATGGTCGGCGGCACCGGGTTGGTGGCAAAGGTGGAGTTGCTCGACGTGCCCGTCGCGCTTGCGGCGTCTGTGGAGCTCACATCGAAGTCGTAGGTGGTTCCCGGCGTCAGGCCCGTCAGCGTCACCGAGTGAGACGTCACCCCGCTAGTTCCAGTCATGCTGGAGCCGTAGCTGACGGTCGTTCCGTAGTTGACCACCGACGATGAGCTTTGGTCGGTTGTCCAGGTGATGGTCGCGCCGGTGGTCGTGATCCCGGTCACCGCCACATTGGTGATGACCGGAGGCACCGCCGTCGTGGCAAAGCTGGAGTTGGCCGAGGTGGTCGACTGGCTCGAGCTGTTCGCGGAGACAACGTCGAAGTCATACGTGGTCCCTGAGGTCAGGCCCGTGATCGTCACGGAGTGAGAGGTCACCAGCGTGCTGTTCAGCGTGGACGAAGAGCCGTAAGACACGGTGGTGCCGTAGTTCACCAGCGAGGTTGAAGGCTCGTTCGTGGTCCAGGTAATGGTCGCCGAGTTGGCTGTGACTCCGCTAAATGCCACGTTGGTGATGGTCGGCGCCACATTCACCGTCGTGAAGCTGGAGTTGGCCGAGGTACTCGTTCCGCCAGGGTTGTTAGTCGATACGACGTCGAAGTCGTACACGGTCCCCGGCGTCAGGCTTGAGAGCACCACCGAGTGAGACGTCGTGGACGCAGCTCCTGTCCCGCTGGAGCCATAGCTTGTGGTGGTGCCGTAGTTGACCGTCGACGACGAGTTCAGGTCCGTTGTCCACGTGATGGTCGCGCCCGTGGTCGTGAGGTTGGTCACCGTTATGGCCGAGATCGTCGGCGCCGGCGTCAACGTCAGGAAGGTAGAGTTGGCCGAGGTGGTCGACTGGCTCGAGCTATTGGCGGACACAACGTCGAAGTCGTACGTTGTGCTCTGCGTCAGGCCCGTGAGCGTCACGGAGTGAGAGGTCACCAGAGCAGCGCTCGACGACTGCGAGCCGTACGACACAGTGGTGCCATAGTTCACCACCGAGCTGGAGGCCTCGTCCGTGGTCCACGTGATGGTCTCGGACGTCGGCGAGACCGCGGTCGCCAACACATTGGAGATCACCGGCGGATTCGTCAACGTCGCAAAGGTGGAGTTGGTCGATAAGCTCGTCCCGCCAGGGTTGTTGGTGGACGCAACTTCGAAGTCGTACGTGGTTCCAGCAGTCAGGCCCGTGAGCACCACCGAGTGAGAGGTCACCAGCGCGCTGTTCAGCGTCGACTGCGAGCCGTACGCCGTGGTCGTGCCGTAGTAGACCTGCGAGCTGGAGGCCAGGTCCGTGGTCCAGGTGACGGTCGCGCCTGTGGCCGTGATGCTGGACACCGCAACATTCGTGATCGTCGGCGCCGGCGTCGACGTCAGGAACGTTGAGTTGGCCGAGGTGGTTGACTGGCTCGTGCCGTTCACCGAGACAACGTCGAAGTCATACGTTGTGCTCTGCGTCAGACCGGTCAACGCGACGGAGTGGGAGGTCACCAGCGTGCTGCTCGACATCTGCGAGCCGTACGAGGTAGTGGTGCCGTAGTTCACCACTGAGGTGGAAGCCTGGTCCGTCGTCCAGGTGATGGTCGCGACTGCTGTGCCAATCCCGCTCACCTGCACATTGGAGATGACCGGCGGCGCCGTCGTCGTCGCGAAGGTCGAGTTGGCCGAAGTCGACGACGAGTTGGAGCTGTTGGCCGAGGTGACATCGAAATCGTAGGTCGTCCCCGGCGTCAGGCCCGAGAGGACCACAGAGTGAGAGGTCACTCCCCCAGTCCCTGAGGTGCTGGAGCCATAGCTCGTCGTCGTCCCGTAGTTCACCACCGACGACGAGCTCTGGTCCGTCGTCCAGGTGATGGTCGCGCCCGTGGTCGTGATCGCCGACACCGACACGTTGGAGATCACCGGCGGCGTCGTGGCCGTCGTAAAGGTGGAGTTGGCCGATGTGCTGGAAAGCGACGAGCCATTGGCGGAGACAACGTCGAAGTCGTAGGTAGTGCCCGGCGTCAGGCCCGTGAGCGTCACCGACTGAGAGGTCGCCAGGGTGCTGTTCAGTGTCGACGAAGAGCCGTACGACGTAGTCGTGCCGTAGTTCACCAGCGAAGTAGCCGGTTGGCTTGTCGTCCAGGTGATGGTCTCGGACGTCGGCGAGACTGAGGTGGCCGACACGTTCGAAATCACGGGCGCGGTCGCGGTGCCGCCCCACGTAAACACCGTCATCGAATACGCCGGCAGCGTTACGGTCGTGCTGCCGTTGACCCCGGTAAGGCTCGAGGTTGTGGTCGCCACAACGTTCGACGTCTCGTTGGTGTCCGTGATGTTCGCGGACGTCAGCTGCTGCACCTGCACCGTACCGCTGGGAGCATTCGTACCGGCAAAATTAATTGGCTCCGAATAGTCCGGGCTCACGTTGAAGACAACCAGCGAACTCGATCCGTTGCTGCTGCCGGTGAACGCGAACGATTGCAGGAAGTGAAATGTCGGTATGGTGACCGAGTTCACAGCGTAGTCGTATTGGGTGTCGGTCGGATTCGTGCCGGTCTGTGTGGTCTGCACCTCGGTCGTCGCGCTGCCGATGGCGTTGTTGGCCAACTGCAGGGCCAGGTACTGCGGACGGAGACGGTTGGTCACACCCATGTCCACCACCGCGCCCCACAGATACATGTTGTTGCCGTCATTGGTGCCCGAAACGTAACCGGGCAGCTCGAAGAGGTTCTGCGTCAGGACCCCGGCGCGCAGTTGCTGGAACATGCTGTCCAGCACCGCGATGCCGCCGCCGACCGAAGAAGCGTAACCATTCAAAGCCGCCTGGGACCCCGCCACACTGGAAGTGCCGAGGTTGCCGCTGCTGGGACTGAGGTTCATCTCCGACGTAACGATGGGCTTGCCGGTCAGGACTTGCTCATCAGTGATAAAGCCGCCGTCGACCCCTTCAGCGCCATCTGCGCAGTTGGTGGGAGGCGGGTACGACTGCACGCAGTAAGGAGACACGAAAGCCTCGGCCTCCGCAAACGTCGTGCCGAAGAGTTGATCGTTCGTGGCAAAGTTGTTGATGTTGTACATCATGTACGGAGCAATGGAGAACGAGTTGTTGTTGGTGATGAAGCTCTGAAGATATTGATTGCCGCCCGGGTTTGCCGATTGCCCGTCGATGATGAGGTCGAAGGAAGGAGCGGAGAAGGATGGGTTGCCTATCATGGAAGCGAAGATGTCGCTTGCTGCCTGTCCATAGGCTGGGGCAACTTCGATAGCGCCGCCTTTGAACGTGCCGCCGTTCCACTCTTCGTTCCCGAACTCAAGATGGATCTGATGGAACACGGACGTCCAGGGCGCGGTCTGCCCTGCCGCAGCGCGTATGCCACCATACGTGGTCGAGCTGGAACCGGCGAGATAGTCGATCAGGCTGTAGGCTTCTCCGTTACTGAACGTCGAAGGGACCACAATCCATGGGTCCGCGCCTACCTTCTGGCAGAGTTGCAGGAAGTCGGTCAGCCCAAACTCCACAGTCTGTGTTTGAAAGTTGACGTCGGTGCCGTCGTAGCCGGCGTATGGCGTGTAGGCCGCCCGCTGCCTGCCCGTCGGACCGGCCAGCAGGTTGGTCAACGACATGCCCAGTTGATCGTCCCACAACCGGAGCACGCCAGGGTGCAGGGCCTGCAAGGCGTTGACGACTTCATCGCGAAATACAGTCGTGTTCGTCGGGTCGGTACCGGTTTTTTGAAGGCTAACGTCGTCCAGTTCGAAGGTGTCGGCGCCTGCGGTCGAGAAGGAGAGCTCCACACGGCCGATGTCAGTGCCGTTCTCATTGCCGGAAAAATTGACGGTGTAAGTCTGCCACGAACTGGTGAGCGGTAGGGTTTCGTTAATGTAGGTGAGGCCGGCGGCCGCGCGAGTCAAGCTGATCGCGACAGAATTCGATCCGGAGAGGCCCTTGGCCTTGAATGTCAGTTGATAGTTGCCGTTCAGCTGCACGAAAGTCTTGCCCGCCGTGCTGTCGAAGAACATGTTGACGCCGATGCCATCGGACGCCGTCGGCGCGGTCAGCAGGGCCGACTGCACGCCGAGTGTTCCCGGAGGCAGGTCGGTGGTCTCGGGCGTAAGGGCGCCGTTCCCCGTCACGGTCTGCCAGTCGCCAGTCGGCCAACCCAGGCTCGGCGCCATGGTCTTCTTCACCACAATGTAGTCGCCCTGTCCGGGAGCGGTTCCGCTATCGCAGAAATTGAACACACCGGCGGTTATGGTTCCATCCCATATAACGGGGGTGTAGGAGCAAATGGTGCCGGTCCGCCCCACCGCCGCGCCGCTGATGACCGTATAGCTGGCGTAGTTCCAGAAACCGCCAGTCCACCCGGAATAGATGTTTGCGTCCGTGCAGGAAGTCGCCGATCCAGCCGACTGGTTGGGGGTCACATAGGTATTGCCCCCGCATTCCACGGTGGACTGATAGATCTCACCCTCAAAGCTGGGGTTGGTGAAGACCAGGTTCTTCAACATCTGGCCGGAGTCGTAAAAAGCCTGCTCCCCCAGGTTGATGCCAAAGCGCTTCACTGAGCTCTGCACCGGGGTGCTGCTGATGTTGATGGTCGTGACCTGCGCTGTGAGCAGTACGGGTGCGAGGAGAAAAAACATCAGCCCAGAGAGCTTATTCAAGGGCGAGCGCAGGAAAGACATGGACTACCTCCAGAGGTTTGCAGATCAACAATTCGGGGAGGTGTGCCAGTTACAATCGGGAAGGATTGTGATGCGAGTGTAGGTTCTAATAGCGGTGCTGTCAATGAAAGAAGTATTGCTCGTAGATATATTTTTCAGAAGACAACTCTTAGGATTGAGTCACCGCCGGAAGCACAGTACTCTTGGGCTTAAGTCCCATATCATCAACTATATAGAAGGTGGTTATAGAGCTACTATAAAAGGAATAACTGATTGGATTATAACTTAGCAGTAACGTCGGGATGCTAAGTTATCGCATGGTCGGAAGACCCATTAGTAACTCCTAGTAACTCCTCTGCGTTGTAGTTCACCAGTCGCCCCAAGATTGGGACCCGCGGAGCTCCTCAATAAAGCGTCGCGCGTAGGCAACCGCCAAACGGCTGACGTGATGAAATCCATGTTCATGTGGATGAGAGGTCACGAACAATGGTGATCCTTGATGGAGTCGGCCGGCGTGACGTACTGGCCTCGGGGTGCCCGCTATTGCAAGCGCCCCTTCGTACCCCACGTATACGTCACCATCGAGAAAGGAGCCAGCGTATCGCCGCTGGCATTGGTCAGGGTCGAAGAAGGCGGGTAGGTCACCGTAGGCGATGACCCGATCGACGCGCCCTCGTTGTTGTCCGTGATGTTCGCAGAGGTGAAGACGGTCTTCGTCACCGTTCCGGTCGGCGCGCCGGCGCCAGAGAACTTGATCGCTTCGCTCGCGGCCCAATTGAGGTTGTAGACGATCAGCGCATAGTTCCCCAACCCGTCTCCAAAGCCAAACGCCTGCACATAAGGCACCGCCGGATTCGCCGCAATCGAGTCCGTCCCCGGCTTCGGATACGCCGTCGGGTTGGGCTGCGCGGCAGGTTGGCTGTAGGTCGGCGTCCCCGATTGCGTCGTGGCCAGCAAATGCAGCTTCGATCCGATCGCGTTGTTGATGCCTTGCAGCATGATCCCCGACGGCCGGTCGATGGTGCCTGTGGAACCCGGCCCCGGCATCAGCAGGTTCGACCCCCACAAAGGCTGGTATGGGTTGTAGGTGTTGATCGGCGGACAGGAGCCCGACGTGGCCGAGGCGGATAGGCCGAACTGGTTCTCCACCTCCGGCAACGCGAAGAAGTTCTGTACCAGCACCCCCGAGTCCCGGGCCGAGAGCAAGAGATTCAGCGTCGCGTCCAACCCAGACCCCACGCCTGAGACCACCTGATTGATCTGTGCCTGCGTAGTGCCTGTGATCGCGCAATTGGTCGCCAGGTTCGACTCATAAACCGCTCCGTTCACCGTGGGGAAGTTAGTATGCGTGTAGTTCTGGAGCGCATAGGTATAGCCTGTGCCCGTCCCATAGGTCGGGACCGAAGCAAAGTTCGCTGGCTCGGCGAACATCGGCCCAAAGATGTTTTGTGTGCTGCTCAGGTCGGTCATGTCGAAGAACATGTATGGCGCGCCGTCGATGTAATCCGGCAGCCCTCCCGTCGTCCCCGCCGCCGCGCTCAGCACGGTGTTGTTCCAGCTGTACGGGCCCGACGTGCTCAGGATGAACCCATTGGCCACCAGCTTCATCTTGGAGTTGTAGAAGCTCGACGCCTTGAACGCAGCCGCGTTGGGGCCGAATATCCTTCCGTAGGCCGTGCCAAACCCGCCATAAAGGATCTCGCTGTTGCCGGAGTTCCACGCCTCGTTGCCCATCTCCAGGTAGATGCGGCGGAAGACCTGGGTCCAGGGCGCGATCTGCCCGTACTCGCAACGCATCGCCGTGTATACGTTGCCGTTGCCGCACGTCCCGCTCATGTACGCCGCGATGTTCGCCATGTCCGTTGGGGTGGCATAGGCCGAAAAGGTGATCCACGGATCAGCCCCCACGGCTGCCGCCAGCGTCATGAAGTCGCTCCAGCCATAGCTGATCGGCTGGCCGTATCGAAAATAAGAGTTGTTCCCGCAGAGACTTCGCCCGCTGTAGGCCGATTGCATCATGTTGTCTGGAGTGCATCCCCACGAGTCAATTGTCATCATTCTTAGGATTCCGGGCTTCAGCGCCAGCAGCTTCTGATAGACCGCGTTGCGGAAGACAGTGGTGTTCCCGGCAGTGGGGGATTCAGTCAACTCTATGTCCTGGATGACGACCGTGCCATCGGTTGCCTCGAGCCACGCCTGCCCCGTAGACGTCTGCGCTCCCGTCTCGCTGGCCGCGAAGCTGTAGCTCGCATTCGTCCATCCTGCCCCGGGAGTGCCGTTGCAGGTAAGCGCCGGGAGCGAACCGTTCAGGAAAGGAGGACCGCCCACCCGGTAGACGCGATAGGAAAGCGTCGGGATGCCGGACGTGCATTTGTATCGGAAGCTAAGCGTATAGGTCCCGTTCAGGTTGATATAGGACTTCGAATTGAGCAGCCCGTCCCAGACCGCGTCTACCCCTGCCGTCGCCAAGCCCGCGGCGTTCAGCTGGAGCGCCTGCGGAGAAGAAGATGAGGGCGAGAGGTCGGTCGTCTCAAAGGTGACCGTCCCGCCGCCCGTCCCTCCCGCCTTGATCCCGGCCAATTGCGACGGATTGTAGCCCCCAGCGCACGTCCCCTGCGCTGTCGGGCAGCGCACAATCATCTCATCGCCGCCCCCGGAGCCCGAACATCCCGCGGTGAGCGTCCCGGAAAGGTGGAAGGTCACGCCCGCCGCCCCGGTCGCCCCGGTGCTGGAGGTCACCGTGCCTGTGGCCCCCGCATTCACCCCGGAGATCACCCGATAGGTCGCGCCCCGCCAGAAGTTCGCGGGCTGGGGCGAGTAGCCGTTCGCATCCGTCCAGGAGGTTGTCGTGCCCGACCTGCAGGCTGAGGATGCCTGCCATGTCTGCGGCGTAAACGAAACCGCGTCTGAGGCCAGCAGGTTCGCCGTCAACTGGTTGTTCCCGTAGTTGAAGGAATCCTCCAGGTTGATGCCAAACCGCTCAGGCAGCGTGTACTTGATCCCTGCAACGGAGGCTGCGGGGACCGAAATGACGGTGGTTTGGGCATGAATCGCGACAGACCCCAGTAGAATCAGGGCAACGAACATCGGCTTGGCGCACAGATCGCGGAAGTTCATGGGAACAGCGTGTATGCCTCTATCGTCTTGGGGTAAATCCGCTCGAGCCTGCGAGCGCAGGAGCTTCAACGTGCTTTCGACGGACCTCGGCGCCATCGGCGGCAACTTAAGTGTAGACCCGCACCAACTGTAGCCGGCTGTCCAAGGCACTGGCGGGGCGTATGGCCTGCGACCATCCCACCATAAGGAAGAAAAGCATGAAGGCTTGAGCACTTAGCCAGACAGTGCCCAGGCACACGGCCATACCAAAAAATATCCCCAGAAGAGAAAAATTGAGATAGCGGTCCTGGAAGGTGCGCGACCTTATTCCTAGCCAGGTGAACGATACCATCGCGTCGAGAAAGATCAGAATCAGCGTGCCAAGACCGACGTATCCTTGGGTCAGCCATATCAAGAGGTATTCGTTGTCGATAGAGAATCGCCCGTGCATCACTGGGTACACATTTCCCCAGCCCCACGCACCGCCGAGTTCAGCAATCGGAACATAGTCGTCGATCATCTGTTGCCTGTACTGCGCGGTCTGCACTTCGCTGCCCACCTGGGCAGGGGCCGAATTGATATAGGTCTTGGCCACCGAGTAAAGCGGAACTCCCACCAGCAAGACCGACCCGAATACCAGGATTGCCCGCCGCGCTGGACGCTTGGCGCGGCCGATCGAGGCGATGCTCAGGGCAAGGATGAGTCCAAGCCACGGCCCTCGGGACTGGGTCATGAGGATCGTCGTGATCAGGATAATGAGGGTGATCCTCTCATACCGGAAGCGGCGGCCGAAGTATCCAACCGACCTGAGCCAAAAGGCCAGCGTAAGGCCAATCAACAGCACCATGCCATTCGATTCGGCCATCCCGTATGGACCTTCAACGCGGCCAACTCCGTGGCGGACCTGGGGTATCGTGGGAAATTGTCCAGGGAAGAAGTGGCTCCAGAAATGGATATAGGGGTTCCACTTCAGAACAAACTGCGGCATCCCTAGAAAGGAAGCCACAGCCATCAGCATAATCAGAAGATTCACCGTCTCTATCCGCATGCCTGGCTGCTCAAGCAGCGCCCTGCCCGCCATGTACGGAACGATGCACTCCAAAAGCACAGTGATGAAATGCAGCATTGCGCCGTTGTATCCCCAGGGCAGTCTCTCCGAATAGGCGGAGGTGAACAAAAATATCAAGACCCACACATCCATCCGGGTAAATCTCCACCGCGGCAGGTCCGTCAAAATCATGCCGACGCCCAGGGGAAGCAGGGCCATGTCCACGAAGCTAAGTGGCGGCAGATGCGGGAGCCTCATGTTGAAGTCGCTCGGTATCAGCATCATCACCGGCAGAAGCACCGTCAGAAACGCGTACCGGGTCCCCCCGTGGCGCAAGGCCTTCATGCAAAGCAGACCGGCAATGAGTACGATGAGCGCCATTCCTACTTAAACCTAACCCACTCCTGAGTATCGAACCGAACTCGTCTCCAACCGGACCCTAGTTACGCAATTGCAACTTCCCTAAGCGCCAGACTCAAGCGGAACATGCAATCCGGACTGCCTTTGCGAAGGCTCCCTTGCATCACCGGAGGGAATAACGCCCTCCACCTTTTCTCCTTACTTCTGGCCTGTGTGCAACGTTTTGCATGGAACGATGTCACTTTATACAACGCCCCGAAGCCCGGCCCAAGCAAAATCTTGCATGAATTACCAAGGGTGCGTCTCCGGTCCCGGGGGTAACTGGATCGACCCTCCCCCCCGCAACGGCTCGTTTCCGGCCCCTGACACCAAAGGGTCGCAAGTGGCGAGATTTCATGGGTCTGATTGACTCGAATGGGGTATTCTTATGCCACTATCGGTCCATTATGATGAGGTTCTGCTCGAATGTTAGGCGAACGCCACGATCGCGGGGTTTTTCAATGGATTTCGGAACATATCGCTTCAATGCAGCTCTACTCTGCTCGGTGCTCGCTCTCTCTTCTCTGACAAGCGGCCATGCCCAGCTCCCCTCGCGCGCCGCCGCCCAATCAGCCGACCCGCTGGAAGCCTGCGAAGCGCCCCTCAATGAGGAGTACAGGCTCGGCTTCGGCGATCAGATATCGGTCGACGTCAACAATGACGACCCCAAGCTCTCCGCAAAGCGTACCGTCGGTCCCGACGGCAGAATCACCCTCGGGCTCGCCGGTTCCATCAACGTGGCCGGTTCTACCCGGGACGAGGCCGCGGCCTCCATCCGGACCGCGCTCGCCCGCTTCTACACCCCTCCCCCCACCGTGGTGGTCGGTGTCGATGTCTATACCTCTGACTATGTGACCGTGATGGGAGCGGTCGAGCACCCTGGGCCAATGACCTTCGATCAGCCGCCCTCGTTGCTTACGGTGATCTCCAGGGCAGGCATGGCGCCCGCCCTGAATGTCAACGGAATCCAGAGCAACCCCTCGGCGGTGCCGGATCGCGTCGCGCTCTTCTGTGGCAACCAGACCATCGCGTGGGAGGACTTCCGGCAGTTGCTCGAGGACGGCAGGCCGGAGATCCAACGGCCCCTGAGGCGAAATATTGTGATCTATGTCCCCTCCCCAAATGACCGCTACGTCTCGGTCTTCGGCATGGTGCTCCGCCCCGGTGTCGTCCAGCTCCGCGATGGTTCTACTCTGGCCCAGATACTGGCTGCGGCGGGAGGCATAGTGACCGACAAGGCCGGCCGCCTTCCCAAGATCCAGATCATCCATGAGTACAAGGGAAGCATTGAGACGGTGCCCTACGAGAACATCCTTGAGGCCAAGTCGGACCAGAAGATCTCCCTGCAAACCGGCGACATCATCTATGTGCCCGAGAGCACGTACTCCCGTTTCGGCGTCACACTGGAGAAGCTCTCGCCGCTCATCAGCATCGGGACGGTCGGGGCCCTCATCGCTCATCCATAATTGAGCTTTACCCACCTCAGCCGGACAGACGTGCGACACGGCTCATTGCATGGTGCATCGTGTTCGATAACATCCGCGAAGACTGGCGCGCACACAACTGTCAGTGGTCCCGCCACGGCTTCTGGATCATGGTCGTATACCGCTTCGGCCGCTGGCGCTACACCATACCCTGGCGGCCCGTGCGCGTCCCGTTTTCGCTGCTCTATAAACTGATGAAGTTCTTCTCGGAGATGCTCCTTGGAATGGAAATGCCCTGCGAGGCAGTCGTCGGACGCCGCTTCGTGATCGAGCACATCGGAGGCATCGTCGTCAGCGGCGACGCCCGCCTTGGCGACGACTGCGTCATCCGCAACGGCGTTACCATCGGTCTGCGCAACCGCGGCATCCGCGGCTCGCCCGAGATCGGCAACCGCGTCGACATCGGCGCCGGCGCCAAGCTGCTCGGGCCGATCCGCATCGGCGACGACTGCGCCATCGGCGCAAACGCGGTCGTCCTCTGCGACGTTCCCCCGCGCTCCATCGCCGTGGGCATCCCGGCGCAGGTTCGCCCCCGCAAGGAGCTGCAGGTTCCGGTAGGAGACGAGAAATCACCATGAATGCTCAACTCGATCGAGATCCCAACCACGGAGAAGAAGGCGTCGTCTCGGTGGTCGTCATCGGCAGAAATGAAGGCGAGCGCCTGCGCCGCTGCCTCCGCTCCGTCTTCGGCATGGGCCGCCCCGGCTTCGAGCTCGAAGTCATCTACGTCGACTCAGGATCGACCGACGGCAGCGTCGCCCTCGCTCAGGCCGAGGGAGCAAGGACCATCGCCCTCACCCCCGAGCGGCCCTCGGCCGCGCTGGGGCGCAACGCCGGCTGGAACGCCGCAAGGGGCTCCATCGTGCTCTTTCTCGATGGCGACACCGTCCTGCATCCCGAGTTTGTCGCCGCCTCGTTGCCGGAGTTCTCCGCTCCGCGCGTCGCCGTCGTCTGGGGACACCGGCGTGAACTCTTCCCCCAGCAATCGATCTTCAACCGCACCCTCGATCTCGACTGGGTCTATGCGCCAGGCTTGGCCGAGTATTGCGGGGGCGATGCGCTGTTTCGCCGCGGCGTCCTGGCCCAAACCAACGGCTTCGACCCCTCCCTGATCGCCGGGGAAGAGCCCGAACTCTGCCGTAGAATAAGGGCGCTCGGCTTCGATATCCTACACGTCGACCGGCCCATGACCGGACACGACCTTGCCATCACGCGCTGGAGTCAGTATTGGAAGCGCTGCACCCGCGCCGGCCACGCCTTCGCCGAAGTGGCAGAGCGCTTTCGCAACACCGACCAACCCTTCTGGAGTGGCGAGGCAGAACGCAATCGCAACCGCTTCCTGGTTCTCGCCGCCGGCCTCCTCGCGGCCATCGTCGGTTCTGTTGTCCTCAGGAGTCTGCTGCCCCTCGAGGCCTACTTCATCCTCTTCGTGCTCTTCAGCATCCGCTCTGCATGGAAAGTCTCCTGGAAGTCCAACGACCGGATCGCGCTGCTGATGTACGGCGTCCACTCGCATCTCCAGCAGCTCCCGATCTACTTCGGCCAGCTGCAGTACAAGTGGAGCCGCTGGCGCGGAGAGCGCCTCATCCTCTTCGAATACAAGTGAGCATCACTGGCCAATGAAGTGGATCGCCTGAGTTCCGTTCACAACTGCAACCGTCACCAGGTGAAGATCAAAGGTTGCCAGCTTGCCGCCGTGCGCGGACGCCAGCGCAAGAAGGTAGCTGTCCGTCACCTGGGATGAGTCGAGAAGTCGGCCACTCTCAACATATCGCCTATCGAATAGGGAGATATCGTCGGGCCAGAAATCGTGCCCCGGCACCGCGCGCAAGCCCCTCATCAACTCCGCAACAGCCGCCGGTGTGCCCGGAGAATTGGGATAGCGTGGATGCCCAACGATCCGAGGCACGCTATTCTCCGTCATCGGACAAGTGGCCCAGGCCCGCCGTCCCGTCGAAGCAAACCATTCGTGGGCACGGTCATGCTGCACATGCGCCGGATCGATCAGGGCGATCAGCACATTCACGTCCAGAAGAAATCGACTCACGGCAACTCATCGCGAAGCTGCTTCACCAGCTCAGAGGCGACCCTGGGAGTATCCGGACGTAGCGGCAACAGAGGCACACCGTTGCGATAGTCCTTTGCCACATCAGCCGGACGCAAGGCTCTCCGGGCCAGCAGGGAGATCACCTCGCCGACGCTCTTCCTCTCATGAGCAGCCAACTCCTTCGCCGCCGCAAGCACATCGTCATCGATTGCAAGTGTCGTTCTCAAAGTGGCCGCCCCATTAACAACAGAATTGATCATCAAACATCATACATCACCGATGCAAGCGAGCGTAGGCCGCCAAAGAGCACTCACAAACAATCCGGCCACACTCCCCAAAGATCACCGTCCCTAACTTCTCGCTATACTGGCCAACGGACTTCCAAGCCACGAGCCGCCCTGCCCCAAGCCCGAAAGGAACCGCCCTCCATGCGCCTCGCCCGCACCGCGCTCCTCGTCTGCCTCACCCTCACCTTCGCTTCCGCCCCCCGCGCACAGACCCCCACCCCCGCGCCCGCCCAGCGCCCCGGCGCCCAGCAAGCCCCCGCCCAACCCCGTCTGCCTTGGATGGACCCCGCCCTCGATCCCGACACCCGCGCCGACCTCATGATCCACGAGATGACCCTCGACGAAAAGATCCAGCTCGTCCACGGCGACGGCTGGGGCGTCCTCCGAGCCGGCGCCTATGTCGCACCCACCCACAACGGCGGCGCCGGCTTCGTTCCTGGGATTCCCCGCCTCCACCTCCCCGACATCAACCTCGCCGACTCCGCCGTTGGCGTCCGCATGGCCGCCCTGCAAAGCCGCTACGCGACACTGCTGCCCTCCGTCCTCGGCATGTCCGCCAGTTGGGACCCCGACGCCGCGTTCCTCTACGGCGCCGTCATCGGCCGCGAGCTGCGCGACCAGGGCTTCAACATGTCCATCGGCGGCGGCATGGACCTCATCCGCGAGCCGCGCAACGGCCGCAACTTCGAGTACTCCTCCGAAGACCCCATCCTCGCCGGCACCATGGTCGGCCAACTCGCCGCCGGTGTGCAATCCAACCACATCATGGGCGACATCAAGCACTACGCCGTCAACGATCAGGAGACCGGCCGCAACACGCTCGACGCCGTCCTCGATCGCCGCTCCATGCGCGAGACCGACCTGCTCGCCTTCCAGATCGCCATCACTCACGCCCACCCCGCCGGCGTGATGTGCTCCTACAACCACATCAACGGCGACTACGCCTGCGAGAACGACTACACCCTCAACCAGGTCCTCAAAAAAGATTGGGACTTTAATGGCTTCGTCCTCTCCGACTGGGGTGGCACCCACTCCACCGTCAAAGCCGCCCTCGCCGGCCTCGACATGGACCAGCCCGGCGATGACAACTTCTTCAGCCAACCCCTCAAGGACGCAGTCCTCAAAGGTGATGTCCCGCAGGCGCGCCTCGACGACATGGTCCACCGCATCGTGCGCAGCATGTTCGCCGCCGGCGTCATCGACAATCCCCCCATCCGCACCGTCACCGATCCCTTCCGCGGCCGCGACGACGCCCAGAAGATCGAAGAGGAAAGCGCCGTCCTGCTGAAGAACACCCCCGGCACTCTCCCGCTCTCCGCCGTACGCACCCGCAGCATCGTCCTCATCGGTGGCCACGCCGATGTCGGCGTCCTCTCCGGCGGCGGCTCCGCGCAGGTCGACGCCCCCGGCGGCAACGCAGTCGAGCGCCGCCCCGGCTCATCCCCCTGGGGCCGCGCGATCTACTTCCCCTCCTCGCCGATGCGCTACATCAAGGAGCAGGCTCCCGACGCCACCGTCACCTATGATCCCGGCACCGACCCCTCCGCCGCAGCCAAAGCCGCCAAGTCCGCCCAAGTCGCCATCGTCTTCGTCACCCAATGGATGACCGAGGGCCAGGACTCCGCAACTCTCAGCCTCCCCGACAAACAGGACGACCTCGTCGCCGCCGTCGCTGCCGCCAACCCCAACACCATCGTTGTGCTGGAGAACGGCGGCCCCGTCAACATGCCCTGGGCGCCCAAAACCAAAGCCATCCTCGAATCCTGGTACCCCGGCATCGGCGGCGGCCACGCCATCGCCAACATCCTCTTCGGCCGCGTCAACCCCTCCGGCAAACTCCCCGTTACCTTCGCCGCCACCGAAGACCAGCTCCCCCACCCCAAGGTCACCGGCCTCACCGAACGCACCGCCGGCAACAACGCCGACACCGTCGTCCGCAACCAGCCCCGCCAGCGCCCCCAACCCTTCGCCGTCGATTACAACGTCGAAGGCATGGCCGTCGGCTACCGCTGGTTCCAGCTCAAGAACGAACAGCCCCTCTTCCCCTTCGGCTTCGGCCTCAGCTACACCCACTTCGCCTACTCAAACCTCAAAGTCGCCCCTGACGCGAAATCGGTCACCTTCACCCTCCGCAACACCGGCCTCCGCAAAGGCGACGAGATCGCCCAGCTCTACATCACCCTCCCCACGTCCGCCGGCGAACCCTTCCGCAAACTCGCCGCCTTCAAGCGCGTCACCCTCGCCCCCGGCGCCACCCAAACCATCACCCTCCCCCTCGACCCCCTCTACCTCTCCACCTACTCCCCCACCGCCGACTCCTGGTCCCAGCCCGCCGGCAGCTTCCTCATCGAAGCAGGCGGCTCGTCCGCATCCCTACCCCTCCACCAATCCCTCACTCTCACCCAATAGCCGCGCCTCTCGCCCTCCACTCCCTTTTTATGAATTGTCATCCTGAGCAGAGCGAAGGACCTGCTTCTCGCCCTTAGCTAGAAGATCGCCGCCACCAGCAACAGCACCAACCCCACCGTCGCCGCCCCGATCCGCACCAGATGAAACGCGCTCCACCGGTCGCGCAGCCGCTCCCAATCACTCGGCAGCGTCGCCACCGTCCACGAAACAATCTGCTTGACGATCGGCACCTCAACCGCCAGAGTCACCACCAGCGCCACAAGAAACAACCCAAACCCAACCGCATTCAGCCAGAAGACCCTCGGCTCGCTACCATACGAGAAGACCAGCACCGGAACCATCGACAGCAGCGCCGTCGGCATCAGCACGCGCATCACCTGCGCCATGTTGCGGTCCATCCGCCGCACAATCGCCAGAAACACCTCAGGCTCAAACGTCGCAATCGACCGGCTCAACGCCGCCCACGGTCCGACAAACATCCCCGCAACCAACGCCCCCAGAAAGATGCTGACGAGCTCCCAAATCTTCAAGTTCATAGTGGACCGCTCCCGCGGGACTCAGAATACCCCGCTCGATCCCAACCCGCATCCAATTGCCCAGACCCTCCCGCAGACGTGATACTTCTTGTAGTGCTCTGAGGCGCAATAAATGGAATTCCACATCTCCCGCGCCGTACGCGAAGCGGCCAAGGTCGACGACCTCCTCTTCAGCTACACCGGCAACGTCGTCTTCGCCGATGTCGCCGCCTCGCGCCGCCTCGCCATCGCATTAAACGAATCCCGCCCCAACGCCGACCCCGCCTCCGCCTTCAACGCCGGCGCCCTCTTCGCCATGGGCCTCATCGACGAACTCTCCCACGCCCTCGTCGCCAGCTACCGCAAGCAGCTCGACCCCAACGTCCTCTCCGAAGCGGTCCGCTGGTTCGCCTCCCAATTCGAACCCGCCAAGCTCGACCAGCTTCTCCTCGCCTTCACCGAACAATTTCCAAACGTCGCCGTCTTCCGCAACCAGCTCACCGCCGCCCAGTGGCTTCGCGGCACCACCGACGGCTTGCCCAACCGCGAGGCTGCGCTCGAAGAGCTCCTCCTCCTCTGGATCGCCAACACCAACCCCGCATTTAAGCCATTCCGCGCACTCTTCGAGGACGCCAGCCTCAAGCAGCAGACCGCCTACGCCAACATCACCGCCGCCTTCCCCACCTTCTTCAGCACTCGCCCGCCGATGCCCGCCATCGGCACCCTCCTCGACGCACTCCGCGCCCCATTCCTCGCCTCGCCCGACTCCCTCACCGGCCAGCTCGACTTCATCCGCGAGCGCTGGGCCCCCTTCATCGGAGCCGACCTCCGCCGCATCCTCCTCGCCATCGACGTCCTCCGCGAAGAGGATCTCGCAATCTGGATGCGCTTCAACCCCCCCGGCCCCGACCAGTATCGCCACGGCGCGCCCACCTGGGGCTCGCAGGGCTTCGAGGGCGATGAATACGTCGGCTTCCGCGGCCTGCGCCGCTACGGCCACGGCTACCAGGCCCCGCTCGACGAATACGAAGCCTTCTCCACCGACCAGGCCTGGATGCCCAACGTCGTCCTCATCGCCAAGAGCACCTACGTCTGGCTGGAGCAGCTCTCAAAAAAATACCGCCGCCACATCTTCCGCCTCGACCAGATCCCCGATGAAGAGCTGCACCTCCTCGCCCACCGCGGCATCACCGGCTTATGGCTCATCGGCCTGTGGGAGCGCTCGACCGCATCGCAGACCATCAAGCGCCTGCGCGGCCACTTCGACGCCGTCGCCTCCGCATACTCCCTCAAAAGCTACGACATCGCCGAAGACCTCGGCGGCTGGCAGGCCTACGACCACCTCAAGCGCCACGCCGCCGCCGCCGGCCTCCGTCTCGCCAGCGACATGGTCCCCAACCACATGGGCATCGACTCGCCCTGGATCATCGAACACCCCGACTGGTTCCTCCACCGCTGGGAGTCGCCCTTCCCCTCCTACCGCTTTGACGGCCCCGATCTCTCCAGCGACTCCCGTGTCGAAATCAAGATCGAAGACCATTATTACGACCAGTCCGACGCCGCCGTCGCCTTCCGCCTGCGCCACCACTCCAGCGGCGAGACCCGCTACGTCTACCATGGCAACGACGGCACCACCTTCGCCTGGAACGACACCGCCCAGCTCGACTACTCCAGCGCCGAGGTTCGCGAGCACGTCATCCAGACCATCCTCCACGTCGCCCGCCTCTTCCCCATCATCCGCTTCGATGCCGCCATGGTTCTCGCAAAACGCCACGTCCAGCGCCTCTGGTTTCCACTCCCCGGAGCAGGCGGCTCCATCCCCTCGCGCGCGGAAAATTCCATGTCGCAAGAAGAATTCGACCGCCTCATGCCCAATGAGTTCTGGCGCGAGGTCGTCGATCGCGTCGCCGCCGAAGTCCCCGGCACGCTGCTGCTGGCGGAAGCATTTTGGCTATTGGAAGGCTACTTCGTCCGCACCCTCGGCATGCATCGCGTCTACAACTCCGCCTTCATGAATATGCTGCGCGACGAGGAGAACGCCAAGTACCGCTCCTACCTCAAGAAGACCATTGAGTTCGATCCCGACATCATGAAGCGCTACGTCAACTTCATGTCCAACCCGGACGAGCGCACCGCCATCGACCAGTTCGGCACCGGCGACAAATACTTCGGCGTCTCCACCCTCCTCGCCACCCTCCCCGGCCTCCCCATGTTCGGCCACGGCCAGATCGAGGGCTACACCGAGCGTTACGGCATGGAGTTCAAACAGGCCAAGATGGACGAGTGGCCCGATGAGCATCTCGTCGCCCGCCATCAGCGCGAGATCGCCCCGCTCCTCATGCAGCGCCGCATCTTCGCCGGCTCCGCCGACTTCACCCTCTACGATTTCTGGAACCACTTCGGCGCCGTCGACGAGAACGTCTTCGCCTACTCCAACCGCACCGACGGCGAGCGCTCCCTCGTCGTCTACAACAACAAGTACGACTCCACCGCCGGCACCATCCACGTCTCCGCCGCCTACATGGACAAGGGCAGCGGCCAAATGCGCCAACGCAGCCTCGCCGAAGGCCTCGCCCTCTCCACCGATCACAACGTCTTTCTCGCCCTGCGCGACAACCACGGCCTCGAATACCTCCGTCGCGCCTCCGACCTCCACCACCACGGCATGCACTTCGACCTCCACGGCTTCCAGTCCGTCGTCCTCCTCGGCTGGCACGAGCGCCGCCCCTCCGCCGAGTGGCCCTGGGACCGCCTCCACGACTCGCTGGCCGGCGCCGGAGTCCCCAACCTCGACGACGCCCTCTCCATGCTCCGCCTGCGCCCGCTCCACGACGCCCTCCGCGAAGCCATCTCGCCCCACAACCTCCACCTCCTCACCCAAGCCGCAACCAAGCCCGGCCCGACCAAGCCCGGTGCCCCATTCATCGGTGCGCAGCGAGAAAAGCCGGGTGCCCCATCCATCGCAGCTTTTGGCGATGGATGGGATGAACAAAGCCCGAAGCTCCAATCCATCGCCGCCTCAGCCAAGCCCTTCCTCGACCAATGGCTCGCCTACATCCCCGCCGGCAGCCTCACCCCCAATCCACCCGAGCCGACCACCACCAAACCCCCCACCCGCACACCCAAGCCTTCCCCCACCCCCACCTACGCCGAATCACTCCAACCCGCCCTCTCCGCCGCCGCCCAACTTCCCACCCTCATCCAATCGCTCAGCGCCGCTATCCCCGCACAAGCCCTCTCCATCTTCCCCACCAGCTCCCCCGAGTCCGCCGACAACCTCTGGTCCCCCATCCTCGCCTCCCTCCTCCTCCGCGCGCTCCCATCCCAACGCGATCCCATCGCCCTCTTCGACCAGCTGCGCCTCCGCACCGCGCTGGCCAACATCTTCGCCAACTTCGGCCTCGAGGGCGAAGCTACGTGGCAGGCCGCCGCACGCGTCCGCTTGCTGCTCTCGCCCATCGCAGTCGCACCCAATGCCATCCGCACCCGCGATCTCTGGACCGACCCCGACGTCCGCTGGCTCGCCGGCGTCAACCACTCCTCCGGCGCCACCTGGTTCAACAGAGAACGCTTCGAAGAGCTCCTCGCCTGGCTCCAACTCCCCACCTTACTCGATATCGCCAACCAGTCCTCCGCCAAACAACCCTCCGCCCTCGCTGAGCTCGACGCCGCCGCAACGGCCGCCTCGCAAGCTGCCCAATCCGCCGGCTACAACCTCGATGCCTACCTCGCTTCGGCCCCAACCACTCCCGAGAGGCCGACCGCCACTCGCTCACCCTCAAAACCAGGGGCCCCTCAGCGAACCCGCACGCGAAGGCCCAAAGCTCTCACCTCATAGCCCATCGCAATCCACGCGCCTCTCCGCCAATCCTCCGCGCGTCGCTCAATGACGAACTGCGATCGCTGAAACGTTGATCGCCAAATGCGAATCCCTCGCAGGTTTGGGGGACCGCACCCACTTCTCGGGACAGTCGTAGCGAAATATGCCGTCCCGCAGGTCTGCTGCAAGCGAGACCCCGAGCCCATAACAAACGTCTACAATCACCCGATCCCATGCCCGCACGCCTCATCCTCAACGCCGACGACTTCGGCCTCACGCCGGGGATCAACCGCGCCGTCGCCGAACTCCACTCCGCGGGCGTCCTCACCTCCGCCACCCTCATGGCCAACGGCCCCGCCTTCGAAGACGCCGTCGCCGTCGCTCGCACCCACCCCACACTCGGCGTCGGCTGTCACATCGTCCTCACCGATGGAGTCCCCATCTCCAATCCCAGCCGCATCCCAACCCTCCTCGGACCCGACGGCATCTCCTTCCGCCCATCCCTGACCCACTTCATCCGCGACCTGCTCCTCGGCCGCATCCACCCCGACGATGTCGCCCGCGAGGCACGCGCCCAGATCCACAAGCTACAGCACGTTGGCGTCCCCATCACCCACCTCGACACCCACAAACACACGCACCTCTTCCCCTCCATCGCCCGCTCCCTGCTGCACGTCGCCGACAGCGCCAACATCCGCGCCATCCGCAATCCATTCGAACCCGAATGGTCCCTCGCTCTCCATCACGGCAGTCTCCTCCGCCGCTTCGGAGCTAAACTCCTCACCCCGCTCCGCACCCGATTCGAGGACCACGCCAAGATCAACATCGACAACATCCTCTCCACCGATGGCACTCTCGCCATCTCCGCCACCGGACAACTCACCCCCACCGCCCTCACCGAACTCCTCCGCGCCCTCCCGCCCTACGGCACCTACGAGCTATGCTGCCATCCCGGCTACAACCATGCCGACCTCAACCGCGTCACCACCCGCCTCCGCGCCCACCGCGACGTCGAACGCACGGCCCTCCACACCGAGGTCCCCCGCGCACTCGCGCAGCCCAACCCGCCCCAGCTCATCCACTACGGCAACTTGTAACCAGACGCGCGCACATCCGCGCCGCCCCAGCTTGTGACGCCTATCACCGCGTTGCCTCGCACACTCGCCTAATCTGAGGTTGGCGAGAGCGTTGGAAGTCTTCGCGCGTATACCTTCAATGGTCTCAAATCACACCATTTCGACATCTAGGCCTGCGCACACCGAAACAGCCATCATCGGTGGCGGAATCGCCGGCCTCGCCACCGCCTTCTACCTCCGGGAGTACTCCCCAGCCTCCGCCGGCTTCACCCTGATCGAATGCTCCCCTCACCTCGGCGGCAAAATCTCCTCAACCCAACAGGACGGCTTCCTCATCGAAGGCGGCCCCGACTCGTTCCTCACCCAGAAGTCCGCCATCCTCGCGCTCTGCACCCGGCTCGGACTCGACAAGCAGCTCGTCGCCTCCAATCCCGCCGCCGCCAACACCTTCATCTGGAGCCGCGGCCAGCTCCATCCCATCCCCCACGGCATGATGCTCATGGCCCCCACCATGCTCCTCCCCATCCTCCGCACGCGGCTCATCTCCTGGCGCGGCAAGCTGCGCATGGCCTGCGAACCGCTCCTGCCGCGCGGCCTCAGCGACTCCGACGAAAGCCTCGCCTCCTTCGTCCGCCGGCGCCTCGGCGCAGAGACCCTCCGCAACATCGCCGGCCCGCTGATGGCCGGCATCCACGCCGCCGACCCGGAAAAACTCTCGCTGCGCAGCACCTTCCCCATCTTCCCCGAGATGGAACAGAAACACGGCAGCCTCCTCCGCGCCATGCTCAAGCGCCGCAGACAAGCCTCGCCCAACTCCCAGCCCCGCCCCATGTTCATGTCCCTCAAGGGCGGCCTGCAGCAACTCGCCGGCGCCCTCGTCGCGCACCTGCCTTCAAGCTCCCTCCGCGCCAACTGCTGTGTCCTCTCGGTAACCGCCCACGGCGACCACTACAAACTCACGCTAAGCAATGGCTCGCTCCTCCTCGCGCGCAACGTCGTCTTCGCCACACCCGCCTACGTCACCGCCGACCTCATCCAAATAATCGATCCCGCCCTTGCATCGAAACTGCGCGAGATCCGCTACGTCTCCACCGCCACCGTCTCCCTCGGCTTCAAACGCTCCGACATCGCGCACCCCCTCAACGGCTCCGGCTTCCTCGTGCCTCAGCACGAAGGCCGCCGCATCACCGCCTGCTCCTGGTCCTCGCAAAAATTCCCCTACCGCGCCCCCGACGACCACGCCCTGCTGCGCGTCTTCATCGGCGGCGCTCTCGCCGAAGACCTCGCCGAACTCGACGAAGCCGCCCTCATCCAGATAGCCCGCGAGGAACTCAAAATCATCATGGGCATCCATGCCGAGCCCACCATCGCCAGGGCCTACCGCTGGCGCAAGGGCAACCCGCAGTACGAGCTCGGCCACGCCCAGCGCATCGCCGGCATCGAACACGCCGTCGCTCCCCTTCCCGGCCTGCATCTCGTGGGCGCCGCCTACCACGGCGCAGGCATCCCCGACTGCATCCAGAGCGGCCTCCGCGCCGCCCGCGCCATCGTCGCCGAAACCTCCAACGCTGGCAGCGCCAGCGCCCCAGAACCAGATCGAGTCCCGATCGAAGCCTAGGAGACCATCATGTCCTCCACCGATATCCGCACCCTCGCACCGGCAGCCCACTCCCACCCTCACGCGCATCGCACCGGCGGAGCGCACGACTACTCTCACAATCCCATGCTCGTCTACTGGGAGATGACCCAGGCCTGCGGCCTCGCCTGCCGCCACTGCCGCGCCGAGGCCATCGCCACGCCCCACCCCAACGAACTCGACCACGCCGACTCGCTCGAACTCCTCGGCCAGATCGCCGCCTTCGACCCCAAACCGCACCTCATCCTCACCGGCGGCGATCCGCTGCGCCGCGCCGACCTCTACGAGCTCATCGACGAGGCCCGTGCCCTCGGCCTCACCGTCTCCATCACCCCCAGTGCCACCCAGGAGCTCACCCCCGCCGTCCTCAAGAAGCTCAGAGACCGCGGCATCGAAAGCCTCGGCCTCTCCCTCGACGGCTCCTCCGCCGCCCGCCACGAGGCCGTCCGCGGCGTCGCCGGCTGCTTCGACTCCACCATCCGCGCCGCCCGCACCGCCGCCGCGCTCGGCATGCCCATCCAAATCAACACCCTCGTCTCCGAAGAGACCGTCGACGATCTCCCCGCCATCTACGAACTCCTCCAAAAGGTCCGCGTCATGCGCTGGAGCCTCTTCTTCCTCATCGCAGTCGGCCGCGGCAAGGTCCTCCAGCCCATCTCGCCGGAGCGCGGTGAAGAGCTGATGAACTGGGTCTACGACCTCACCCTCACCGCGCCCTTCGCCATCAAGACCACCGAAGCCCCCTACTACCGCCGCATCGCCATCAACCGCATGAAGGCCGACCACTGGACCGCCGAACAGATCGAGCGCACCTCTGTCTACCGCGGCTTCGGCATCCGCGACGGCCACGGCATCGTCTTCGTCTCCAACACCGGCGACATCTACCCCGCCGGCTTCCTTCCCCTCACCGCCGGCAACGTCCGCACCGATCAGCTCGCCCACGTCTATCGCCGCTCGCCGCTCTTCCAGGCACTGCACTCACCCAACGAGTTCCACGGCAAGTGCGGCCAGTGCGACTACCGCACCCTCTGCGGAGGCTCCCGCGCCCGCGCCTTCGCCCACACCGGCGACCCCCTCGCCAGCGACCCCCTCTGCCCGTACCAACGCCCACTCCCAAACCGTTCCGCTTCGCTGACCGCTGATTGCTGACCGCTGGAATCGAAACCGTGAACCACTCCAGTCTGGCTTAGAGTCTCCGCGATATCACGTACCACTCATAGCTACGCCACCGCCCGCTGCCGCTCCTCGCGCCCACCGTTCCGCCCCGTCAGATTCACACTCACCACCTTGCTCACTCCAGGCTCCTGCATCGTCACCCCATAAATCACATCCGCCTCTTGCATCGTCCGCTTCGAGTGCGTGATCACCACAAACTGCGTCGTCGCCGCCAGCTCAGCGATCAGCTTCGCGAACCGCCCCACATTCGTCTCATCCAGCGGCGCGTCCACCTCATCCAGCACACAGAACGGCGCCGGCTGGAACTGGAAGATCCCCACCAGCAGGCTCAGCGCGGTCAGCGCCTTCTCCCCGCCCGAGAGCAGCAGAATGTTCTGCAGCTTCTTGCCCGGAGGCGACGCCACAATATCGATCCCCGACTCCGCCACGTTCTCCTCGTCTGTCAGCCGCATCAGCGCCTGCCCGCCGCCAAACAGCTTCGCAAACGTCACCCCAAAGTTCGCATTGATAGCCTGAAACGCCTCATCGAACTTCACCCGCGACACATCGTCGATCTCCTTGATCGACGCTTGCGTGTTCTCGATCGACTCCAGCAGGTCCTTCCGCTGCGCCTCCAGAAACTCATGCCGCGACGCCGTCTCCTTGTACTCATCGAGCGCCATCATGTTCACCGGCCCCATCGCCTCCAGCCGCTGCTTCATCGCCCGCGCCTCTTCCTCCGCCGCCGCCAGCGCCGCGCCGCCGTCCTCCGCATACGCGATCCGCGCAATCGCCCCATCCACCCGCAGCGCGCCCGCCTCCAAATTCAGCTCATTCAGGCACGCCGCCTCCATGTGCTCGATGTCCGAGGTCAGCTTCGCCGCCCACGCCGCTAGCTGCGCCCGCTGCTCGCGCAACTCCTCGGTCTCATGCCGCAGCCCCCGCAGCCGCGCATCCAGCTCCGCCATCCGCGCGCGCAACTCCGTCGCCTCCTCACTCAGCCGTGCCCCATCGGCCTGTGCGCTCGCCCGCGTCTCCACCAGCGTTCCGTGCTGCGCCGCCAGCTCCGCCGTCTCCTGCTCGCGCCGCATCTTCTCCGCGCCCGCGGACTCCATCTGCTGCTCAATCTGCGCAATCCGCGTAGCCTGCCCATCCGCCACGCGCCGCGTCTGCTCATACGTCGACGCCGCATTCCGCCGCCGCTCCTCCAAACCCGCCAGCGCCGCCGCAGACTCCGCCGCAGCCTGCTGCAAACCATCCCGCTCCGCACGCATTCCATCCAGCTGCTCGTGCAACTCCGCCAGCCGCGCCTCCAGCCCTGCGCGCTGCTCCTCAAACGCAGCCGCCTCCTGCCGCATGCACGCGATCGTCTCATGCCGCTCGGCCTGCGCCTCGCGATTGCGCTCCGTCGCCAGCGCCCACTCCTGCACGCGCCGCTCAATCCGCGCCGTCTCCGACTCCATCTGCCGCAGCGCCGCACCGGAGTTCGCCGACTCGCGCTCGGCCTCGCGCCGCTCACCCGTCCGCGATTCCAGCGCCGCCGTCAGCTCGCACACCTCGCGCTCCATCGCCGCCGCCCGCATGTCCGCCTGCGCCAGCTCCGCCTCCGCAACCTCCAGCCGCTGCTGCACCTCACTCAGCTCGCGCTTCAACGCCAGGGGCCCCTGCGCCCGCGCCCGCCCGCCCGTCACCGTCGACCCATGAAACGCCTCTCCCCCTGGGCTGAGAAAAAATCCGCCGGGATGCTCGCCAGCCAGCCGCCGCGCCGACTCCGCATCCTGCGCAATAAACCCATCCCTTAGCTTCGGCAACATCTCCTGCAGGCTCGTTCCAAATCCATTCAGCACCCGCACACAATCCCGCAGCGCTACCACACCCTCAACGCCCTCAATCCCCCGAACCTCGAACCCCGAACCTCGAACCTCGTTCCCGGCTTCCCCATGCACCAAAAACGTCGCCCGCCCCGCCACATCCGCCGCCAGCATCCTTACCCCTGCATCCGCCGCGTCCCAGCTCTTCACCACCACATAGTTCAGCTCATCGCGCAAGAACTCATCCACCACGCCCTCGTACTGCCCATCCACCTCCAGAAAATCCGCCAGCGTCCCCTCCGGGGTCAACCCCCCGCCACTCGCTCCAGCCCTGAAAATCTCCCTTACCGTTTCCGTCGAGTAGCTGTGCTCCTGAATCAACTCCACCAGCGACCCCCGCCGCCCCTTCAGCGTCGCCAGCTCGCGCCGCATCTGGTCCCCACTCCGCTTCGCCTCCGCCTCCTCCGCCTTCGCCGCATCGATTCGCCCGCGCAGCTCCGCAATCTCCGCCTCCAGCGCCTTCAGCCGTTCCGTCACATCGCCGAACGACATCGCCACCTGGCCCTGCTGCACGCCAAGCTCCGCCAGCTCCCGCCGCCCCGCATCCGACTCCGTCGCCAGCCGCTCCGCCTCGCGCTCCAACCCCGACAGCGCCGCCTCCGCCTGCGCCTGCGCCTGCCGGCTCTCGCTCGCGCGATGCAGCAACTCGAACCCCGCCCGCCGGTTCTCCTCCGTCTCACGCTCACTCGCCGCAACCGCGCGCACCGCCTCCTGCGCCCGCTGCTGCTGCGCCTGCGCCGCCTCACGCGAGGCCTCCGCCTCCGCCGTCGCGCTCTCCAGAAAGCTCCGCTGCGACTCCAGCTCTCCCGCCAGCCCCAGCATCTGCTCCCGCGCAGCCTCCAACTCGCCCGCGCCCGCAGCCATCCGCGTCGCCAACTCCGCCACGCGGTCCGTATTCGCCGCCATCCGCGCCGCCGCGCGCTCCAACTCCACCGCACACTGGTTCGCCCGCGCGCCCGCCTCGCGAATCTGCTGGTCCAGCTCATACCCCAGCCGCACCCCAGCCGTATGCTCGGCGTCCATCGCCTCCACCGCCGCCGCCTGCTCGTCAATCTGCGCTGTCAACTCGCCAATCCGCGCGCCCACCGCCGCCTGCTCCGCATCCATCTGCGCCATGCGGCTCGCCAGCGTCACCCGCAGCTTCCCGCGCAGCTCGTCGCGCAGCAGCCCATACCGCTCCGCCTTCGCCGCCTGCCGCTTCAGCGACCCCATCTGCCGCGTCACTTCCTCAAAGATGTCGTTCACTCGCGACAGGTTCACCTTCGCCGACTCCAGCCGCAGCTCCGCAAGCCGCTTCTTCGTCTTGAACCGCGTAATCCCCGCCGCCTCCTCCAGGATCGCCCGCCGATCCATCGGCTTCGAGCTCAGAATCTGCCCAATCCGCTCCTGCCCGATGATCGCGTAGCTCTCTCCGCCCAGCCCCGTCCCCATAAAGATGTCCTGAATGTCCCGCAGCCGGCAGATCTTCCCATTCAGCAGATACTCCGAGTCGCCCGACCGGAACAGCCGCCGCGTCACCGTCACCTCGCCCGCCCGCACCGGCGATCTGCCAAACCGCCGCCGCCGAATCTTCAATACCACCCCATTCCCCGCCTCGGTCGAACCTCCGACCCCGTCCGGCGCCACATCCATGACAGCTTCGCCGTCATGAGTGGGATGAACGATCTCAGCCCCCTCCATCACCATCCCATCGATCCCAACCACCACCCCCGGCTGCGCCTCCGCAACCGAGTCCTCCGTCTCCTCCGCCATCCGCTCCCGCAGCTTCCGCTCGTCCCAATCCCCCGCCAAACTCAGCTCACGTTCGCTGCTCCCCCCCAAACTGGGAACGCCCGACCAATCCCCCTCCCCGGCGGCCAAATCTTCCGGAGCCCCCCCGTCGTATACCTCCGGATCGACCAGCGTCAGCGACACCTCCGCCATTCCCGTCGCCTTGCGCTCCCGCGTCCCCGCAAAGATCACGTCCTCCATCTTCCCGCCGCGCAGGCTCTTCGCCGACTGCTCCCCCAGCACCCACATCACCGCGTCCGCGATGTTCGACTTCCCGCACCCGTTCGGCCCCACCACCGCCGCAATCCCATCCCCTGCCAGCTGGATCTCCGTCCGGTCGCAAAACGATTTGAACCCCAGCAGCTGCACCCTCTTAAGCTTCAGCAAGACACACCTCCACGCACCCCTGCCGCTACACTCAGCATGACGCACGATTCCGTATTCAATTTAACTGGCCCCAAAGCATGTATCAACACTATTAACCCTACATCTTGTGGATAAGCCGCCCAGAACCCCACAAATGGGCTGGCCCCCCCGGTTACTGGGCACATGTTACCCACATAGCAAACAATTTCACCCCACGCAAAATCCCCCCGCTCCAAGCTAGCCTACGGAAACACGACCGCCGACGACCGGCCCCGAAAGCCGGCCGCTGATCGCTGGCGGCTGACAGCTAAGAAACAAAGGCCCTCCCTAACCCCACCACAACCTTCCCCCCGCAAATGGATAACAGCTAGGAGCTAACAAATAGAAGCTTACCCCGCTCAATTAGCATAGAACTTCCAATGCCCACCCCCCGCTACCGCATGCCCGCCGAGTGGTCTCCCCACGCCGCCACCTGGATCGCCTGGCCCCACAACCCCGAAGACTGGCCCGGAAAGTTCCAGCCCATCCCCTGGGTCTACGCCGAGATCGTCCGCCATCTCTCCCGCGTCGAAGATGTCCACATCCTCGTCAATGACCTCCCCGCCGAACGCCGCGTCACCTCCACCCTCAAGCGAGGAGGCGCGAACCTCGCCCGCGTCCACTTCCACCACTGGCCCACCGACCGCGTCTGGCTCCGCGACTCCGGCCCCATCTTTGTAAAGGAATCCGCCAAGCGCCTCGACGCGAGCCGATACCAGGACACCCTCGCCGTCACCAACTGGAAGTTCAACGCCTGGGCCAAATACTCAAACTGGCGCCGCGACGATCAAATTCCTCACCACGTCGCCCAACTCTACAACCTCCCCGAGATCGAACCCGAAGTCACCTTCCCCACCCGCAAACCCCACCGCATCGTCCTCGAAGGCGGCTCCATCGACACCAACGGCGCCGGCGTCCTCCTCACCACCGAGGAATGCCTCCTCTCCGAAATCCAGCAACGCAACCCCGGCCTCGGCTCCGCCGAACAAACCCGCCATCACCTCGAGCAAGCCTTCCACGACTACCTCGGCATCGACCAGACCCTCTGGCTGCACCGCGGTTGCGCCGGCGACGACACCCACGGCCACGTCGACGACATCGCCCGCTTCGTAGCCGAAGACACCATCCTCGCCTGCATCGAACCCAACACCGCCGACGAGAACCACCTTCCCCTCGCCGAAAATCTCGACCGCCTCCGTTCCTTCCGCAACCTCACCCACCCGTCTGCTAAGAAAGACGCCAAACCCCAACCCTTCAAAATCCTAACCCTCCCCATGCCCTCGCCCGTCTACTTCGAAGGCCAGCGCCTCCCCGCCAGCTACGCCAACTTCTACATCGCCAACTCGCTCGTCCTCGTTCCCACCTTCAACGACCCCCAAGACCGCATCGCCCTCAACGCCATCGCCGCCTGCTTCCCCACCCGCGAAATCATAGGCATCCACGCCGTCGACCTCGTCTGGGGCCTCGGCACCCTCCATTGCCTCACCCAACAAGAACCCGCATAATCACAATAGAGGCTACGGGACATGATCGAACTCAAGGAGGCAGTCGCAAAATCCCTGGACGCCCTCAAGGACATGGCCATTGTTCCCGAACCGTCAGCGGTCGAACTCGAAGAGGCGGAGTTGGAGGACGGTGGAGACTTCTGGGTTGTCACATTCTCTTATCCCGATCCGAAAGCGGGGGTCGAGGCTGGCTTAGGCCCGAATCTAGCTGCCGTACTGCGCAACAGACGATCTTACAAGGCCATTCGGCTCCTTGCTAAGGACGGTTCTGTACGCGGCATAAAAAGCGTTCATGTCTAACTCAGCCATAAGCTCGCTTCTTTCCGGCTCCAGCAAACGACACCTGCTTCTCGACTCCAACCTGCTTCTCCTTTGGATCACCGCGAGGTACGATCTTCGCTTACTCGCGACATTCAAGCGTGTGCAGATGTTCACACAGGACGACGCCATCCTGCTCGCCTGGGTCATGGATCAGTTCAAATCTGTAGCCACAACTGCGCATGTCGTCACGGAAGTTAGCAATCTCGGAAATAGCCTCTCCTCAGCGTCGCGCCTCGGTTGGTTCACCGTGCTCTCTGAGTTTTCCCTCGGCACTCATGAGGAGACGCACTCCCTCATCTCCCTCGCTTCTCTGGAAGAATTCGTCCGCTTCGGTGTCACCGACTGCGCGTTGTCCACTCTATCTGGCAAGTACCAGGTGTTGACCACGGACCGGCGGCTCTCGAACTACCCCCGCGATGCTGCAAGTGCCATTCTGAACTTCGAAGATCTCCGTCAGATGGTCTAGCATCGTGCCAGACGACCTCACCCACCTCCAATCCGCCCTCGCCCAAGCCCGCGCTGCCGAGCAAGCCGGCGAAGTCCCAATCGGCGCAGTCCTCGTCCACGAAAATAAAATCATCGCCACAGGCCAGAACCGCGTCCTCCGCGACCACGACCCCACCGCCCACGCCGAGATCGTCGCCCTCCGCGCCGCCGCCCTTCACTTCGCCAACTACCGCCTTCCCCCCGGCTGCGCCCTCTACGTCACCCTCGAACCCTGCGCCATGTGCGCCGGCGCCATCCTCCACGCGCGCCTCGCCCGCCTCGTCTACGCCGCGCCCGACCCCAAAGCCGGCGCCTGCGGCTCCGTCCTCTCCGTCCTCAACCACCCCCAGCTCAACCACAAAGTCGACCTCACCTCCGGCCTCCTCGCCGAAGAATCCTCCGCCCTCCTCACCGCCTTCTTCCGCGCCCGCCGCTAGTCATACCTCGCAATCGCAAGTCCCGCCACCCGCCTGTAAAATAGACCCATGGAACTCCTCCTCTACTCCGCGGCCTGGTGCCGCGACTGCCGCGAGGCCAAGCGCTTCCTCGAGCGCCACTCCATCCCTTACAAAGAAGTCGACATCGAGAACACCCCCGGCGCAGCCGAACAAGTCATCGCCAACGTCGGCAAGCGCGCCATTCCCCAGTTCGTCCTCGACGGAAAATGGATCCAGCCCTATAAGCCCGGCCACGGCTTCCTCCATGCCGAAATGTCCGCTCTCTTCAACGTGTGAAATCAAAGCGTGAATCTGTGCAGCGTAAGAGCGACTCAAATAATTGCCATGGTCAATCGGATCGCTCTCTCCCTTTTTATCCTCTTCCTGAGCCTCGGCATGGGCGGAGGCCTTTACGAAACGCTGGTGGTGTATCCCCACTGGAAGACGGACCCAACGCCACAGAACCTCGCAGAAAAATTGAAGGATTCAGGACAGACTCTGGCTGGCCGACGCTTCTGGCCCTTTATCTCGCCGGCTACAGCGCTACTCGCCATTCTGAATCTCTGTATAGCGTGGCAAGAATCTGGACAGCTTCGAGCCGTTTGGCTGGCTGCGGCGATCGTTATTATCGCAAAGAGCGTTGCAACCTATACTTACTTTGTTCCGACGATGGTCCGCAAACTTGCGCAACCCACGGACATGAAGCCCGAAGAACTTACAAGAACTGTGAGGCAATGGACATCGCTAAGTCCTCTTCGTCTGGGCCTGGAACTATTCGGATGGATTGCAGCCCTCTGGACGTGGTCGCTACTCGGGCAGTTTTAACAATTCGCACCACAAGGGAACGCCGAAATGTCCCCGCTCTTCAACGTTTAATCTTTACTAACCACTACACACTGGTCCCTCATGATCGCCCGCTACACACGCCCCGCAATGGGCCGCATCTGGTCCGACGAGAACAAGTACCGAGGGTGGCTTGCCGTTGAAGTCGCCGCCTCGCAGGCCCTCGCCCGCTTCGGCCTCGTCCCGCAGGCCGCCGCCGACGCCATCCGCGATCGAGGCAACTTCACCGTAGCCCGCATCAACGAAATCGAAGCCGAAGTCCGCCACGACATCATCGCCTTCACCACCACCGTCGCCGAACACATCGACGCCCCACCCCACGCCGAAGAAAAATCCTCCCGCTGGCTCCACTTCGGCCTCACCTCCACCGATGTCGTCGACACCGCGCAAGCCCTCCAGCTCCTCGAAGCCTCGGCCATCATCCGCACCGGCATCGAAAGACTGTCCGAAACCCTCAAGCGCCGCGCACTCGAATTCAAGCACACCCCCATCGTCGGCCGCACCCACGGCGTCCACGCCGAACCCACCACTTTTGGGCTGAAACTTTTGCTTTGGTATGCGGAAGCCCAGCGCAACCTCGCCCGCTTCAACGCCGCCGCCGAAGACCTCCGCGTCGGCAAGCTCTCCGGCGCCGTCGGCACCTTCGGCCACCTCAAGCCCGAACACGAAGAGGCAATTTGTAACCAACTCGGTCTCACACCCGTCCCCATCGCCACGCAAGTCCTCCAGCGCGACCGCCACGCCGCCTACATCTCCGCCCTCGCCATCCTCTGCTCCACACTCGACAAGATCGCCACCGAGATCCGTCACCTCCAGCGCACCGAGGTCCGCGAGGCCGAAGAGTTCTTCTCCGAGAAACAAAAGGGCTCCTCCGCCATGCCTCATAAGCGCAACCCGATCACAAGCGAACAAATCTCCGGCCTCGCCCGCGTCGTAAGGTCCAATGCGCAGACAGCGTTCGAAAACGTCGCCCTCTGGCACGAGCGCGACATCTCTCACTCCTCCGCCGAGCGCGTCATCCTCCCCGACTCCACCATCCTCGCCGACTACCTCCTCGCCAAAACCGACGACCTCATCGCCCGCCTCCTCGTCTACCCCGCGCGCATGTTGAAGAACCTGGAATCCACCGGCGGCCTGATCTTTTCGGGCCAGCTATTACTCGACCTCGCCGCCGCCGGCATGTCCCGCGAGGACGCCTACAAGCTCGTCCAATCCCACGCCATGCGCGCCTGGAAAGAAGACCTCCTCTTTCGCGACGAGATCGCCCGCGACCCCGCCATCACCTCCCGCCTCACCCCCGCCCAACTCGCCGCCGCCTTCGACTACACCCGCCAACTCACCAACGTAGACGCCATCTTCACCCGCGTCCTCGGCGAATAGCACACACGCCGGTATAAAATTCCCGCGTGAGAATACGCTCCCTCATCGCTTGCCTCTCCATCCTCTGCTCCATCCCCACCGCTGCCCAGCTGACCTCCGAGTATTATCTCGACAAAACAACATTCGCCCCCGGCGAGCCGGTCTTTCTTTATCACCGTCTCACGAACCACCAAACCTCGCCGCAAACGACCCAACCAGACGACCCCCAGCAACCCGATTGCTCAGGCGATGAAATCACCGTGTCAACCGACGCACCCTGTAGCTTTGGGGGATGCGCTATGAACGGCCCACCCCCAACAATCACCCTAGCCCCCGGCAAGTCCAACCTTGGCCGGTATCTGCTTAACTACAACCACGAGATCAACGCTCCCGGCAATTACTGGGTGCAGGCAGAGTTCGTAGGCAACACTGCCGTAGCCCGCCCGCCCATACGGCTGACCTTCCGCGTAGACGGCAACCTCCCGCCGTGGTCTGCCGCCCAGTATCAATCATGGCTCGACCAGCTCAACTCAACCGTCTTCGAGCAGCGTCTGGAAGCTGCGCGCACCCTAGCCAGCCTCGCGCCTGTCTCGCTCGAAACAATCTTGCTCGACTTCGCCAACCACTACGACACACGCATCTACGCGCCTCTCGCCCTCTATCGACTAAATACTCCGAGAAGCATGGAGGCTCTGGCCGGTCTAATGAAATCGCCTGACTCCTTCACCCGGTGGGACGCGGCCCATTACCTCGCAGAAAGCGGCGACCAGAAATGGTATCCATTGCTCCTCGACGCCGCACAAAAGAACCCGGGAGAAGGCGGCGTCTACCTCGTAGCTGCCGCGCAGCTCGGAGGCGATAGGATGCTCCCGGTCCTCGCTGCTTGGGCAAAAGATAACGAGCATCAACCCGTCAGGGCCAACGTCATCCTGGCCATCGAAGCAACGCACTCACGTAGCGCAATCCCGATACTTCTCGACCTGCTCAATAGTAGAGACCACAAGACTAGCGACGGAGCTCAATACAGTCTTCAGCGCCTGACTCACCGCTCGGCTTTTCAAAACCGCCGGTTCCGCAACCGCAAGTCAGAAGCTCGCAAATGGCAGGAATGGTGGGTCAGGGAAGGGTCAACAGCTACGATCTATAAAGATTTGTGCGAAAAGCCTGTTCCCCTGCCCTAGCCCCAATCCCACGCGGGTACCGCACGTCTCGCCTCTGAGACATGGCCTCCGCCCCCAAATGCTAAAGTTGAACCAGCGGAGGTCCCATGGCCACCCTCACCGTCACCATCGATCCCGAAATCCTCGAAGCCGCCAAACGCGAAGCCGAACGCCGCCAAACCACTCTGGACCAGTTGGTCGTCGAACTGCTCAAGACCGTCGCGGTCGAGGGGCCACCTCGTGATCGTGACAACTCGGCACTCCTGCGGCTGCTGGAACGCGGCCCCTTGGGTGACATTGGCAAACCCCTTACTCGCGAAGAGATCTACGCCGAGCGCACATGGCCGCGTTCGTAGACACGAATATCCTTCTCTACGCTCTCTCTAGGGCAAACTCACTCGAGGTTGAGAAGGTGGCCGTCGCCAAAGCCCTTATCGCCGAACTCAGCAAGCGGACGAACCTGCGCCTTAGCGCGCAGGTCTCGTCCGAATTCGTCACGAATGCGATTCGCAAAGGAACGCCTCCGCTCACCCTCCGAGAAGCATCCGAGATCGTCGATGAACTTTCGCGAGAGACCGTCCTCCCTATCGATGCCTCCCTGGTCCAACTCGCCCTCCAGCGCGTTCAGCAAAGCCGCCTCAACTACTGGGACGCGCTGATCGTTGAAGCCGCCATCCGCTCCGGCGCGTCCGTCCTGTATACGGAGGACATGCACCACGGCGCGCGCTACGGCAGCACCGAAATGCGCAACCCATTCCTCCCATGAGTTAGCATCGAATTCTTGAACCTGCCTCGGCCACTCCCGGCTCTCCTCCTCGCCCTGCTCATCAGTCGCGACTTCGCCCAAACCCCTGCCCCGCCCCAAACACCAACCAGCCCAACCCCCACCCTCCAGGTCACCACCAAGCTCGTCGCCGTCTCGGCCATCGTTCGCGACAAGACCGGCCAGCCCGTCGCGAACCTCACGCGCGGCGACCTGCTGCTGAAGGAAGACGGCAAGCCGCAGACCATCCGCTACTTCTCCCAGGGCTCCACCCTCCCGCTCACCCTCGCCCTCATGGTCGATACCTCCGGCTCCCAGCGCGCCTACATCCGCGACGAGATCGCCGCAGGCAAAGCCTTCTTCCCCGCCATGCTCACCCGCCCCGACGACCGCGCCGTCCTCGTCCAGTTCGACTCCACCATCGTCCAGCTCGCCCGCCTCACCGCCTCCGTCCCCACCCTCGAGCACGCCCTCGCCTACCTCACCCAGTCGCACAACGACCTGCGCGCCTACTCCACCGGCGGCGGCACCCTCCTCTACGACGCCATCGTCTCCGTCTCCAAACTCGAGCTCGGCCCCCAGCTCGGCCGCCGCGCCATGGTCATCCTCACCGACGGCGGCGACAACGGCAGCAAATTCAGCCAGAAGGCCGCCATCGAGGCCGCCCAGCGCGCCGGCGCCATGATTTACTCCGTCTACTACAGCGACGGCGGCGGCGACCTCGACAGCCTCACAAAGATGTCCAACGAAACCGGCGGCCGCGCCTTCACCGTCACCCCGCAGATGCCCCTCGCGAAAATCTTCGCCGCCATCGCCAACGACATGCGCCTTGAGTACGAGATCGGCTACGTCCCGCCCTCATCCAAGCCCGGCAAGTACCACAAAATCGCCCTCGCCGCGGTCAACAAGTCCTTCACCGTCCAGGCCCGCGAAGGCTACTTCACCCCAAAGTAGTTACAAATCTCCATGCCAGTTACAAATTGCATTGGACACCGCTCAAAACGAGTTACAAATACATGTCCGGGTATCATACCCACAACATGCCCTACACCCAGCCCGTTGACCTCGATTCCCTTTCGCCCCACCAGCTTGCCTCCGACCTCCGAGCCGCTCTCTCCCGCGCGGAGAGCCAGCTCTCCGCCATCTCGCCCGAGGCCGCGTCCCAACCCCTCGCCCCTGGCAAGTGGAGCATCCAGCAAACCATCGGCCATCTCATCGACTCCTGCAACAACAATCTCCAGCGCCTCGTCCGCCTCCAGCTCGCCCCCCAACTCATATTCCCCGGTTACCAGCAGGACGACTGGGTCCGCCTCCAGCGCTACGACCTCATCCCCTGGCCCGAAGTCCTCGCTCTCTTCCTCGCTCTCAACCGCCATTTCGCCCACGCCATCGAGCATGCAGACGCCCGCTGCTTCCCCCACACCTGGCTCTACGAGGGCGACCCTCTCACCCTTGGCTTCATCCTCGCCGACTACATCGCCCACCTCGACCACCACCTCCGCCAACTCCCCGACTGACAGACGACCGACTCCCACGCAAAACTCGAATGCCCCACCCCGCGATTGAAACGTCGCAAGGCAGGGCATTCGAAGGCGCGGCCCCAAACCACCCCTTGGCACTCGCCACCTGGCGGTTAAGGAATGTAATACCGCATGCTGACGTGGATCATCGGATCGCTTGCGCGCGGGCCGCTCGGTGTGCTCGCGCTGCCTACACCCGACCACAGGTTCCGCTGCAGGTAGCTGTAGGTCACCCAGTACTGTAGCCGCCCGTACTTCGGGCTGCTGGCCACGCGGTAGATGAATCCGAACATCGGCTCCTGTATGTAGCGCGTCGGCGAAGAGCAGCTGCTCGCGCTGATCGATCCAGCCGTGCCGCTCGCGTTGCCGCTGGCCGGCGGCACGTTGTAGCAGCCCGTATCGCTCAGGTTGTTCGGCCCATACCCGATCAGGTTCCCCGCCGAGGTCGCATACACCGTGCGCTGCGCATACTCACCGCCGTAGTAGGCAAACACATCCAGCTTCGGTGTCGGGTGGGTCTCAATGCTCAGCAGCCCGTGATAGTTGCGGATCGGCTCCAGCGTCTCATCTGGCCGCAGCGTCGTGTCCGCCAGTTGCGACGACCCGTAGCGCCCAACGCCCGTGCCCGCCATCGCCTGCACCGCCAGGTCCGCATACTTGCTCGGCGAAACCCGGATGCTGCCAAACACTCCGCCCGCATCGCTGGTGTGGCTCACGTAGGTGGCGCCGTAGGCATAGCTCGGCGTGCCGCCAGTACCCGTCGTCGTCACCGGATAGTAGTAGTCCCTCAGAAAGCGCGCCAGCCCCCCAAGCTCAAAGTGCACCTTCGGAAGATCAACCGCGCCCTTCACGATGAAGTCAGGCGCAACGTTGTTCGCATAGGTTGAGATCGCGCCCGTCCCCGCCGTGTTGCCGGCGCCCACGTTTCCCGCCGCGTTGTAAAGACCGCCGTTCTGCCCCGGCCCCGCAAAGAAGAAGTCACTCGGAATCGTGCCCGAAGCCGTAAAGTTTGTGATCTGCGCCTGTTCCACTGACAACGCAGCCGTGAACGCGCCGGTCTTCACATCGCCCCACCGCTGCTGGAGACGAAACCCCGGCTGCCGCGTCCAGGAGAAGCCAACCATATACTGCGCATCAATCGTATTCGGCAGCTTCTCGGTCCGGTTGTTGGTGCTCGTCCCGTCCTCCGTCACCAGCGACCACATCTGTCCGCCCGTGATCGCAAACCCGCTGTTCGTCTCCGCACGGCCCCAGAACTGCCTCTGCCGCAGCACGTAGCTGTTGCTCTGGTTGTTGTTCGACGAGGTCCCCGTGCCCAGAAAGTCGGTTTCGACGTACCCGGATAATTTGAAGCTGCCGGCATTCCCGTCCACGAGAAGCCCCAGCCGGCTCTGCCGTCCGGAGAAGTTCAGCTCGCTCACATGCCCTTCATTCGCGCTTGGCAACGGAATCGAGTTGAACGGAGTATTGATGTCCGAGTTCACCGCGTGCTGCCGCCAGACGCCCTCAGCCGCGAAGAACGCAACTGGCGTAATCGTCACGCCCTTATAGTGGATCGCCGCCGGCGAATTAATGGCGTCGTTCAGATCGCTCTTGGTCGTGCTGATCGTCGTCGCCAATCCCACATTCGCATTCTGCAGGTCCGTCACCGTGCTCTTCAAACTGGTGACCGCATCCGTCTGGGTCTGCGCAGCCGCGCTGGCGGCCTGTGCCTGGGCGGTCGCCGTAGCGGCCTGCGACTGCGCACTCGCCGCGGTCGATTGCGCCTCCGACAGCGCCGCGTCCTTGGCCGCATTTGCAGCCTTCAGCGCGTCGATCTCCGCCTGCTGCGCCGCGGCCTTCTCCTGCAGTTGCTCAATCGCCATCCGCTCCTCAGTCTCCGCGGGTGTCGGAGCGGCCTTTGCAGCCTTGGCCTTCTTCGCCTTTGCTGTCTTCGTCGTCGTGGCCGCCGGAGCGGTCGTATCGGTGCTCTGCGCCTGTACGGCCGCGGTCGCCATCACCAGCATCGCCAGCATCGCCGTTCGTAGTTGCTTCGTCATGGATCCTCGCACAATCTCATTTTTGGAGACAAAGGAAACCACACACATAAGAATGACCGGGCTTCTGCACCCGATCAGTAGCATCCCTCTGCTCGTTGTGGCTGTATGCTCCCAGACTCATGTGAACGCCGCGAGAATTCGCGCCCCATTCACCGTCAATTAATGTGCATATCCGGGGTATCTACCTGAGTTCCATGACCTTCGCTCCTCAACCCGGCCCGCCCCCAGCCATCTGGTTTACCGTAGTACCATGCTCTCCCTGAGACCGCGCCGGTCGGCGATCGTCGCTCTTCTGCTTGCACCCTCCGCCCTCTTGTGCGCGCGCGCCCAGGCAGCGAGCGAAGCGCTCAAGCTCATCCCCATCCCGCGCTACCTCAGCCCCGCCGCCACTCAACCCCTCGCCTTCGGCATCCAGATCAACTGCGCCCTCCCCTGCGCCCCCGAAGACCAGTTCGCCATCGACGACTTCAAGTCCACCCTCGCCGCCCAGGGCATCCCAGTCAACGCAACGTCTCCCATCAACATCCTTGTCGCCCGCTACGGGATGCCCCTCGCCAACTCTATATATAGCGACGCCCTCAACTCATCGGCCACAGTACCATCCGCCACAGCACCATCCACCACCGCCCCACCCACCCCCATGCCCGACGAGATGAAGCCCGAGGGCTACGCCATCCTCCCCGATGGCAAGGGCCTCGCCCTCACCGCCGCCACGGACGCCGGCATCTTCTATGCCCTCCAAACCGTAAAACAACTTGTAACCGGAACCGGCACAAACGCTGTCCTCCACCAGGCCACCATCCGCGACTGGCCCGCCATGCGCTACCGCGGCCTCGACGACGACCTCTCCCGCGGCCCCGTCACCACCCTCGACTTCGAGAAGAAGATGGTCCGCACCCTCGCCGCCTACAAGATCAACCTCTACTCGCCCTACTTCGAACACACCGCCGCCTACGCCTCCAACCCCCTCATCGCCCCACCCGGCGGTGCCATATCCGCCGCCGACGCCGCCGCCCTCGTCGCCTACGCCGCGCCCTACCACGTCACCATCGTCCCCGAGCAGGAAGCCTTCGGGCACCTCCACCACACCCTCACCTGGGAGCAGTACCAGCCCCTCGCTGAGACACCTCACGGCTCTGTCCTCGCCCCCAGCCAGCCCGGTTCAATCGCCCTGGTCAAGCGGGAGTTTGCCGAGCTCGCCGCCGAATACCCCGGCCCCTTCCTCCACATCGGCGCCGACGAGACCGTCGACCTCGGCCTCGGCCAGACCAATGCCGACGTCGACGCCCGCGGCCTCGCCCCCGTCTACCTCGACTTCCTTCAGCAGATCGTCACCGCCCTCCAACCCCTCCACCGCAAGGTCCTCTTCTGGGGCGACATCGCACAAGACTCGCCGGAGCTGCTCAAGGCCCTCCCCCAATCCTTCAAGGACTCCACCATCGCCACCGCCTGGGGTTACGACCCCGAACCCAAAGGCTTCGCCAAATCCATCTCTCCATTCATCGACGCCGGTTTTGAAACCTGGGTCTCGCCCTCCGTGCATAACTTCCGCGTCGTCTACCCCGACAACAACATGGCCCTGCCCAACATCCAGCAGTTCACCCGCGACGGCCAGCGCCTCGGCGCCACCGGCCAGCTCAACACCATCTGGAACGACGACGGCGAAGGCCTCTTCAATCAGGATTGGTATGGCATCCTGTTCGGCGCGGCCGCCGCATGGCAGCCCGGCGAGTCCTCCATCCCCGACTTCGAGCAGAGCTACGCTCAGGTCTTCCACGGCGACTTGACTGGCGCGCTCAACCAGGCCCAGCTCGAAATCATGGCCGCCCACGCCATCCTCAAAGACCAGGCCAAGGTCGGCGACGCCACCAACAACATCTTCTGGCTCGACCCCTGGTCCCCCGACGGCCAGAAGATCGCCGCGGAAGTCCGCCCCTTCACCCACGACCTCCGCATGCACGCCGAGGCTGCCCTCACTCTCATCGCGCAAGCCCGCGCCACCGCCGGCCCCAACCCAAACCCGCCCACCCCCGCGCCCGCCGGCTCGCTTCTCTATGACGCCGCAACCTACGGCGCAGCCTCTTCCGCCCTGCGCGAGCCCGATGCCATCGACGCCATCGAACTCGGCGCGCGCCGCATCGACTTCATCGGCCTCAAATTCCAGCTCGCCGACGAGATGTCCGCCGCCTACGCACGCGCCCTCGCCGACGCCGCCAGCCCCGACAAGAAAACCCGCGCCAGCGTCTCCCGCGAGCTCTCCGACATCAACGGTATCCTCAGCGGCCGCATCCAGGACATCCGCAACAACTTGACCCTCCTCCGCGACCTCTTCGAGTCCGCATGGCTCCGCTCCAACCGCCCCTACTGGCTGCGCAACGTCCTCGAGCAATACGACTACGCCACCCAGATCTGGCTCGCCCGCGCCGATAAAGTCCACTCCGCCCAACGCCAGTGGTCCGAGTCCAAGACCCTCCCCACCACCGCCGAACTTGGTATTCCTCCCGCCCCGGAAGCCCCCGCCTCAACCCTCCCCGCCACCCCCACCACAACACTCCCTTCCACCGCGCCCACTACCCCGCCGCCCGCGCAATGACCCCAACTACCCTCACCGCCCGCCGCCTCATCACCGCCGACGCCATCCTCGACCACCCCCGCATCGAAATCGACGCCGACGGCATCATCGCCGCCATCGACTCCGCCGGCCCCTCTGCACAAGCCACCGAAGACGTTACAATCAGCCCCGCCTTCTTCGACATCCACATCCACGGCGCCGCCGGCCACGACGTCATGGAAGGCACGCCCTCCGCCCTCGCGCGCATCGGCGCATTTCTAGCAACAAAAGGCGTAACAAATTACCTCGCCACCACCGTCACCGCCCCCATCGACCACACCCTCCGCTCCCTCGAACTCCTCGCCGACGCCATCGAATCCGCAAATGTAACTAACTCCGTCACACAAGCCGAACCTATCGGCATCCACCTCGAAGGCCCCTTCATCTCTCACGCCAAACGCGGCGTTCACCCGCCCACGGACATCCAACCCCCCTCCATTCCCCTCTTCGAAAAGTTCCAGCAGGCCGCCCGCGGTCACATCCGCCTCATCACCATAGCCCCCGAGGTCCCAGGCGCTCTCGACCTCATCGAATACGCCACCAAATTAGGCACAAAAGTATCCATCGGCCACTCCGACGCTACCTCCGCACCCACCCGCGCCGCCATCGCCGCCGGCGCCAGCAGCGCGACCCACACCTTCAACGCAATGCGCCGCCTCGACCACCGCGAACCCGGCATCGCGGGCGTCGTCCTCGACGACGCAAATCTCTACGCCGAGCTCATCTGCGACGGCATCCACGTCGCCCCCGAGTTCGTCCGCCTCTGGCTCCGCGCCAAGGGCGACACACGCGCCATCCTCGTCACCGACGCCATCTCTGCCACCGGCATGAACGACGGCACCTACACCCTCGGCAACCTCGAAGTCTCCGTCGCCAACAGTCGCTGCCTCCTCACATCCGACCTCGCCTCTGGCAAAGAGACCCTTGCTGGCTCTGTCCTCACCATGGACCGCGCCGTCGCCAACCTGCAGCGCATCACCGGCGCGCTGCTCGCCACTGCCGTCCGCCTCGCCAGCCGCAACCCCGCCGCCATGCTCGGCCTTCCCCATCTCACCGAGATCGCCCCCGGCCGCCCCGCCAACTTCAACCTCTACTCCGCCACCGGCGACCTCCGCCAAACCATCCTCCACGGCCGAGTCGCATAGATTCGTACTCAATGACACCGCCGCCCTGCTAAGAGCTGATCGCTGATAACTGACAGCCAACCACTGAAAAACCCGCCTCACCCCTTCCTCGCCCGCCACAGTGCCCCCTCCAACGCATCGACCGCCCCCTCCCGCACCGTCGCCCCCGGCGCCGAGAACCGCAAACGCCCCACCATCGCCTCCCGCACTATCTCGTTTTGCTCCAGGACACTTCCCGTATACGCCGCCCCAATCTCTGTCACCTCAAGCAGATGCACCACCACCCGCACCAGCTCCGCCAGTTCCATCCCCGCCATCTGCAGCGTCGATATCGCCAAAGTATCCCCCTCCTCCGCGCACCGCGCTACCAGCGGAGCCAGTGCCGCAAAGTCTGGCACCGCACCCTCCTGCCCGCCGCGCCGGTTCGCCAACGCCACCAACTCCCCCAGCGACCCCAGCCCCCACTCCCGCTCAATCTCCCCCAGTAACGTCGACGACACCCCGCTCCTGTCCCGTGCCCTCAGCCCCGCCCGTATCGCCTCCAGCCCAATCCAGAACCCCGAACCCTCATCCCCCAGCACTGGCCCCCACCCACCCGCACCCACCAGCCTCCCATCCTTCCCCCGCCCAATCGCATTCGACCCCGTCCCCGCGATCACCAGAATCCCCGGCCCACCGCGAAACGCCGCATCCAGCGCAATCTCCTCATCTCCGCACACCTCCGCCACCCCACCCACCATCTCCGCGATCACCCGCTCCGCCCACGCCCGCACTCCGCCACTCGAAACCCCCGCCAGACCGAAGCAAGTCCGCGTTACCTCACCCAGCCCCACCCCCGCCGCAGCCGCAACCTCCTCCAGCAACCCGCGCAGCCGCGCCGTCGCAACCTCCTCTCCCACCCGCATCAACTTCACCGTCCCCGCGCTCGCCCGCGCCAGCACCCGCGCCTCATCCCCCAGCGCACACTCCGTCTTCGTCCCACCCGCGTCAATCGCCAGATACACACTCATGAGGGATTATGATAGTCCGGCAACACCCGGGACCCTTGCCACGGCGTCGAAAGGGGTGCAATCCATGAAGCTCACCATCGCACGGCTCAATCCCTCCTGTGCAGCCGCAATTCTGGCGGCCGCGATCAGCCCACTCTGCGCAGCTCAGCCCGCGGCCACCGATCCCGCACCCAAGCTGGGGGAGCTCGTGCAGGCCTACGCCAACTCCAAGGTTCTCACCAACGAGTTCATGGGTTCAGTCCTCGTCGCGCAAGGCAGCAAGATTCTCCTCAATCAAGGCTACGGCTCGGCCGACCTCGACTGGGGCGTCGCGAACACGCCCGACACCAAGTTTCGCCTCGGCTCGCTCACCAAACAATTCACCTCAGCCAGCATCCTGCTGCTTGAAGAACGCGGCAAGCTCAGCACCGGCGATCTCGTCAAGAAGTACGTCCCCGACGCGCCTGCCGCCTGGGACAAGATCACCATCTATAACCTGCTCACCCACACCTCCGGCATCCCCAACTTCACCGCCTTCCCCGAATACCGCACCAACGAGTGGGAGGACGCCAAACCCGTCGAGCTCGTCGCCCGCTTCAAGGACAAGCCCCTCGACTTCGAGCCCGGCACCGAGTATCGCTATAGCAACTCCGGATACATCCTCCTCGGCTACATCCTCGAACAGGTCTCCGGCCAGTCATACTCCGACTTCGTGCAGCAGAATCTCTTCACGCCCCTCGGCATGAAGGACACCGGCGTCGATCGCAACACCTCCGTTCTTCTCCATCGCGCGCAGGGATACGAACCCCACACCGGAGGCCCCAAGGTCGCCAGCTATATCAACATGTCCATCCCCTTCTCCGCCGGCTCTCTCTACTCCACTACCGGCGATCTGCTCAAGTGGGAGCAGGGCCTCTTCGGCGGCAAGCTGCTCAACCCAGCCTCGCTCAAGAAAATGACCACGCCCTTCCAGGCCAACTACGCCTGCGGCCTCCAGATCATGACCATCCTCGGCCACAAAGCCATCATGCACGGCGGCAGCATCGAGGGTTTCTCCACATCGCTCGCCTACTTCCCCGACGAGAAGGACGGCCCGCTCACCGTCGTGGTCCTCAGCAACGCGCAAAGCAACGTCGGCCTCATCTCCCAGGACATCGCCAAGGTCGCCTTCGGCCTCCCCGTCAAACTGCCGCGCCAGGACTTGCCCGCCGAGATCGCTCTCTCCGACGCAGCCCTGCAGAACTTCGTCGGCACCTACCAGCTCACCCCCAACTTCGCCATCACCTTCACCGTCGAGAAAGGCCAGCTCATCTCGCAGGCCACAGGACAGGGAAAGCTGCCGCTCTTCGCCGAGTCGCCCACAAAATTCTTCTCCAAGCTGGTTGACGCCGAGATTGAGTTCTCGCTCGACCCGGCAGGCAAAGCCGTCACAATGACCCTCTACCAGAACGGCAACCACATCGCCGGCCCGAAGAACTAACCCCCGCCTCTATACTCAGGGCAATGCCCGCCCGCCTCCACGCCTTCGATCTCGCCATCGTCGCGCTCTACCTCATCGCCATCACGCTCTTCGGCCTCCGCGTCTCCCGCGCGCACCGCACCGCCGACCGCTCCCTGCGCGGCTACTTCCTGGCCAACCGCTCCGCCCCCTGGTGGGCCATCGCCCTCTCCATCGTCTCCGCCGAAACCTCCACCCTCACCATCGTCGGCACTCCCGCCCTCGCCTTCGCCGGCGACTTCGGCTTCCTCCAGATCGTCCTCGGCTACATGCTCGGCCGCATCGTCGTCGCCGCGCTCTTCCTGCCCAAATATTTCCACGGCGAGATGCTCACCGCCTATCAACTCATCGACCAGCGCTTCGGCCACACCCTCCACAAAGTCACCGCCGCCCTCTTCCTCCTCACCCGAGCCGCTGCCGAAGGCGTGCGGGTGTTTGCCGTCTCCATCGTGGTCGCCATCGCCATCGGCAGCGGAGACATCCTCTCCATTGCCATCATCTCCGCCCTCACTCTCCTCTACACCTTCGAGGGAGGCATGGCCGCCGTCATCTGGACCGACGTCGTCCAGATGGCCATCTACCTCGCCGGCACCCTCGTGGCCATCGCCACCCTCGGCCACCACGTCCCCGGCGGCTGGCCGCACATCCACACCGCCGCCGCCGCCGCGGGCAAGTTCCACATGCTCAACTTCGCCTTCAACCTCACCACCACCTACACCTTCTGGGCCGGCATCCTCGGCGGCACCTTCCTCACCATGGCCTCGCACGGCACCGACCAGCTGATGGTCCAGCGCATGTTGGCCGCCAAAAACCTCACCGAATCGCGCCTCGCCCTGCTCTCCAGCGGCGTCGTCATCTTCCTCCAGTTCGCGCTTTTTCTGCTGATCGGCGCAGGCCTCTTCGTCTTCTACGGAATGCACCCCGGCACCCTTACCTCGTTCACCACCTCCAATCCCAACCGCATCTTCCCCGCCTTCATCGTCCAACAGATGCCCCCCGGAATCGCCGGCCTGCTCGTCGCCGCCATCCTCGCCGCCGCCATGTCCAACCTCTCCGCCGCCCTCAACTCGCTCTCCTCCACCACCGTCGTCGACTTCTACATGGGCTGGCGTCCATCAGCGAACGACCGCGAACGTCTCATCGTCTCCCGCGCCTCCACCGTCCTCTGGGCGCTCGTCCTCTTCGCCGTCGCCGTCTACGCTGTCCGCGCCGGCGGCAAGGGCAACGTCGTCGAGATCGGCCTGTCGATTGCTTCGGTGGCGTACGGATGCCTGCTCGGCGTCTTCCTCCTCGGCACCCTCACGCGCTACGCTACCCAGGGGGGAGCCATCATCGGCATGATCACCGGCTTCGCACTCAACCTATGGCTCTGGCTCGGAACCTTCCCGAAGGTCTATCGAGGCGACCTAATAAACTGCTCTGGTGCGAAGCCAACCGCTTTCAGCACCGTCTATTTCGGAAATTGCACTGTCTCCTACATTGCCATCCCCAAGATCGCCTGGACCTGGTACGTCCTCATCGGGGCCCTCACCACCTTCGCCGTCGGCTCCCTCGCCAGCCTGCTCTTCCGAAAGCAATCTCGCCGCGCGGCGCCTGCGACGATCGCCCTGACCCTATTAGCTGTCATCCTGAGCGGAGCGTCGCGCCCTTGCGACGCGCAGTCGAAGGACCCCGATGCCCTCAATCCCACCCAAACCGCCCGCGCCGTTTCAACCACCACCCCCGACTTCTCCGCCATCTCAACAGCTATCAACACCGCCATCGCCCAGAAAAAACTCCCCGGTGCCGTCGTCCTCATCGGCCACAACGGCCACATCGCGTTCGAACAAGCCTATGGCCTCCGCAAACTGGCCGGCGAGCCGGGTCTTGACGGGAAGCCATCGCCAGCCGAGCCCATGACGGAAGACACCATCTTCGACATGGCCTCGCTCACCAAGTGCCTCGTCACCGCAACCGCCATCATGCAACTATACGAGTTACATAAACTCGCCTTCGACGACCCCGTCGCCAAATACCTCCCCGAGTTCGCGCCTTTAAATGCGCCAGCCGGCAAACAAAATGTAACCATCCGTGAACTTTTAACCCACTACTCCGGCCTCCCCCCCGACATCGACCTCAAAGACCCCTGGGGCCTCGCCGCACCCGACAAGGCCGAAGGCATCCGCCGCGCGATGGCCTCCCCGCTTACCACCACCCCCGGCACCCACTTCGAATACTCCGACGTCAACTACATCGTCCTCGGCGCGCTGGTCGAAAAACTCAGCGGCCAGCCTCTCGACGTCTACGCCCAGCAGCACATCTTTACCCCGCTGCACATGACCCACACGCGCTACCTGCCATTCGATAAGGTCTGCGGCCCGCGCGCAATGATCGGTGCGGCCGTTGCGCTCCCCCCGCCTGCGCCCGCGCCCCGCAATGGTGCGCCGCAAGGCCTCATGGTCTCCTGCAAACAGGACCAATGGGAGACCTACCGATGGATCTCGCAAATCGCCCCCACCCAACACGACGACCAGGGCACCCCCGCCACCAACCCCGACTTCGACCATCTCCTCCGCGGCACCGTCCACGACCCCTCCACCCGCCGCATGGGCGGAGTCGCCGGGCACGCAGGCGTCTTCTCCACCGCCGCCGACCTCAGCCTCTTCGCCCAGGCCCTCCTCGACCGCCTCTCCGGCCGCCCCAGCGACTTCCCCCTCACCCGCGCCTCCCTCCAACTCATGACCGCCCCGCAACAACCCGCCACCGCCCTCCCCGGCGCCACCGTCTTCACGCAGGACGGCGAGACCACCAGCGGCATCGCCCAGCGCGGCTTCGGTTGGGACATCAACTCCGCCTTCTCCCGCCCGCGCGGATCGATATTCCCCACCATCGTCCCCGGCCAACCCGCAAATCCCGCCGTCCCGCCCAGCTTCGGCCACACCGGCTTCACCGGCACCAGCCTCTGGATCGACCCCGCCTCCGACACCTACGTCATCCTCCTCGCCAACTCCGTCCATCCCCGCGGCAACCCGCCCATCTCCCCCCTCCGCGGCGAAGTGGCCACCGCCGCCGCCAAAGCACTTGGCCTGATGCAACCCGCTACATGCCCACCGGACGCGATCTGCGATCCGACCCTGACCAACGAGGACATCCAGAACCTCCCGTATCGATCGAAGACCCTCACCGGCATCGACGTCCTCGAATCCACCCACTTCGCCGCCCTCGCCGAAGCCGCGTCCCGCCACCACAACCACCTCCGCGTCGGCCTCCTCACCAACCAGACCGGCCTCGACTCCCACGGCAACCGCACCATCGACATCCTCAGCCACTCCCTACCCCAAATCCAACTCACCACCCTCTTCTCTCCCGAGCACGGCATCTTCGGCCTCAAAGACTCAACCACCATCGGCCCCGAGACCGACCCAACCACCCACCTCCCGGTCATCTCCCTGTACGGCGCAAAGCCTGAAGACCGCCGCCCCAAACCCGCCGACCTCGCCAACCTCGACGCCATCGTCATCGACCTACAGGACGCCGGCGTCCGCTTCTACACCTACGAAACCATCGTCGGCTACTTCCTCGAAGCCGCCGCCTGCCAATCCGCCGGCCTTCACGATCTCGACGTGATTGTCCTCGACCGGCCCAATCCCATCGGCGGCCTCGCCGTCCAGGGCCCCGTCTCCAGCACCGCGCCCTCCTACACCAACTACATGCCTCTGCCGGTCCGCCACGGCATGACCCTCGCCGAGCTGGCGAAAGATATGCAGCGCCGCCCTACCCCCTGCGTCTTCCACTCCGGCGAAAAATACACCGTCAAATCTGACGCCAGTGGCGAGATCAAGACCGTCCCGCAAGGACAGGACGCAGAGATCGACCACAACTTCGCCTCTCTCACCGTTGTTCCCATGCAGAACTGGCAGCGCAGCGAGTTCTTCGACCAGACCGGCCTCAAGTGGGTGAATCCATCCCCCAACCTCCGCAGCCTCACCGAAGCCATCCTCTATCCAGGCGTCGCCCTGCTGGAGATGACCAACATCTCGGTGGGCCGAGGCACGGAGACGCCCTTTGAAGAGTTTGGCGCGGGCGCAACGCCAGCCACATCCTCGGTACCCGCAATCCCCGCGTGGTTCGATGGCCAAACGGTCACGGCCTATCTCACCGCGCGGAAGATTCCCGGCGTCATCTTCGCCCCGACCCGCTTCACAGTGGCCGAAGACGCCAACAAGTATCCCTACCACGGCCAGAGCATCGAAGGCGTCCGGATTTCAGTGAAGGACCGCGCAGCCCTGGACTCGCCCGAGCTGGGCATTGAGGTCCTTTCGGCGCTGCACCACCTATATCCAACGCAGTTCAAACTTGAGAAAGCGGCAGCTCTGGTGGCCGACTCCCAAACCATGGCAGCGCTGGAACGTGGCGACGATCCCAGAGCAATCGCCGCCGCCTGGACAAGTTCGTTGAAGCTGTTCGAGGACCGCCGCCGGACATCGAGCCTCCTCTACCCCTAACCCCCGCGCACAAATCCCGCCCACACTCACTGCAAGAATCCGTACCTCCCCAGCTTCCTTGCACGCCATATTCACACGCCTGTTTCACATCTGCGTCACAATAAGAACCACGGCTGTACAAGTTCAGCCGCCCGATCCACGCAGGGAGAGCCGCACCCCAATGCCGCGCATCAACTTTCACCAGCAACTCGCCGCGCTCAAGGACAAGCTCCTCGCCATGGCCGCGCTCTCCCAGCAGGCGCTCGAGTTCTCCGTCGAGGCCTACCTCGCCCGCGACATGGGCCTCTGCAACCACGTCCTCGAGATAGAGCAGGCCATCAACGCCGCCGAGACCACCGTCGACGAGATGGCTTACGAGCTCCTCGCCAAAGAGCAGCCCATGGCCATCGACCTCCGCTTCATCCTCTCTGTCATCAAGATCAACGGCGACTTGGAGCGCATCGGCGACCAGTCCTCCAACATCGCCCAGCGCGCCAAATCCATGCGCGACCAGCCCGAGATCTCCCTCCCTATCGACATCCAGGAGATGGGCGAAAAAGTCGGCGTCATGATCCGCACCGCCATCCAGTCCCTCCTCGAGGCCGACGCCAAGATGGCCGAGTCCGTCCTCTCCATGGACGACGAGGTCGATGAGATGAACAAGGCCACCCAGGCCGAGCTCATGGAGACCATGCAGCAGCACCCCATGGTCAGCGAGCAGGCCCTCAACGCCATCGTCATCTCCCGCAACCTGGAGCGCGCCGCCGACCACGCAACCAACATCGCCGAAGACGTCATCTTCTGGCTCCGCGGCTCCGACGTCCGCCACAAATTCTCCCTCGCCGAAGCCGACTGACCGCTGCCCACCCAGACTAACTCGCACCGCCCCACACATCCGTCATCCCGACCGAGCGCGTCGCGAGTGGAGGGACCCCCGCATTTGTTGTTGTTCGTCATTCTGCGCGACGCGCAGAATCCCCGTAGTTGCCCTTCATGCCTCCACTCAAGCCCAGGTGCCCCATCCATCGCGGCACCATCGCGATGGGTGGGACGTAAACGCCCCCGCGAACCCGCTACTATAAGACCTGCATGTCCACCGAAATCATCCGCCCCGCCCGCTCCCTCCAGGGCTCCCTCACCGTCCCCGGCGACAAGTCCATCTCCCACCGCTACGCGATGCTCGCCGGCCTCGCCGAAGGCACCTCGCGCCTCTCCAACTTCTCCACCGGCGCCGACCCCCACTCCACCCTCGCCTGCATGGCCGCCCTCGGCGCGACCGTCACCGCCACCGGCAACGGTCCCGCCGCCGTCATCGAAGTCACCGGCGCCGCCGGCCAATTCCGCCAGCCCGCCGGCCCCCTCGACTGCGGCAACTCCGGCTCCACCATGCGTATGTTGGCCGGCCTCATCGCTTCGCACCCCCACACCTTCACCCTCATCGGCGACCCATCCCTCACCCCACGCCCCATGGAGCGCATCCGCAAACCCCTCGCCCAGATGGGCGCGCAGATCGAGCTGACCGAAGGCCACGCCCCCATCACCATCCGCGGCCGTCCCCTCCACGCCATCGACTTCACCACCCCCATTCCCTCCGCCCAGGTCAAGACCGCCGTCCTCTTCGCCGGCCTGCAGGCCACAGGCACCACCAGCCTCAGCGAATCCATCCGAACCCGCGACCACACCGAGCACGCCCTGCGCGCCTTCGGCGCAACCCTCACTCGCGCCGGCGACAAACTAAGCATCCCCGGCGGCCAGAAATTGAAAGCCATCGACGCCACCGTCCCCGGCGACATCTCCTCCGCCGCTTTCTTCCTCTGCGCCGCCCTCCTCTTCCCCGACGCCAACCTCGTCCTCGACTCCCTCGGCATGAACCCCACCCGCGCCGCCCTGCTCGACGTCATCGCCGCCCTCGGCGGCCGCATCAAGGTCCTCAGCGTCCAGGAACACCACGGCGAACTCATCGGCACCATCCAGGTCAACGCAACCCCTCAAACCCGCACCAATCCCACCACCCCCTTCATCATCTCCGGCGCTCTCACCGCCCAGCTCATCGACGAGCTTCCCGTCCTCGCCGCCATCGCCCCTTACACCGCCAACGGCCTCATCCTCCGCGACGCGCAAGAACTCCGCGTCAAAGAGTCCGACCGCATCGCCCTCGTCGCCCGCAACCTACGCGCCATGGGCGCACAACTCACCGAAAATCCCGACGGCCTGGAAATCCCCGGCAACCAATCCCTCCACGGAGCCGAGATCGACTCCGGCTCCGACCACCGCATCGCCATGGCCTTCTCCATCGCCGCCCTGCGCGCCACCGGAGACACCGCCATCCACGGCGCCGTAGCCGCCCGCATCTCCTTCCCCGAATTCTTCACCGCCCTCGGCAACCTCGCCCAAAGATGAATCCAGCCCAGCGATGAACCCAACAAAAAGATGACGCAGCCCAACCCACCCGCCGGCTCCCGCCCCATCGTCATCGCCGAGATCGAGCAGTTCGGTGGCGCCGAGCGCAGCCTCCTCGCGCTCGCTCGCTGGCTCTATCACAGCAACCTCCCCGCGCACATCGTCACCTACGTCGACCACTGCAACCTCGCCAGCTACGCCACCTTCCCCCTCACCGTCGTCGAACTCCAACCCAACGCCAACAACTCCGCCCGCCACAAGATCGCCGCCCTCCGCTCCTACTTCAAATCCCGCCCGCCCCAATCGCCCCAGCCGCTCCTCTCCGGATACCAGCCCGCCCTCCACGCCACCCTCGCCGGCTTGCGCGGCTTCCACACCCTAATGCACGACACCCCCTCTCTCTTCGGCGACGCAGAATCCCGCAGCACCTCAGCCCGCCTGCGCATCGCCGTCTCCAACCGCATCATCGGCCACGGCCTGCGCAGCGGCGGCGTCACCTTCGTCAACAGCGAATTCCTCCGCGCCGAGTGCCGCAAGGACTTCCACATCGAAGCCCACATCGTCCGCATGGGCGGCCTCGCACCCGCCGACCCCGCAACCCTCTTCCGCATCCGCCCCGTCACCACCCGGCTCCGCATGCTCTCCGTGTGCCGCATCGATGCCAACAAACGCATCGACTGGATCATCCGCGCCCTCGCAAGCCTCGAACCCACGCTCACCGCAAAAATCGCCTGGCGCCTTGACCTCGCCGGCCAGGGCCCCCTCATCGAGCCCCTCACCGCCCTCGCGCGCTCGCTCGGCACCGCCGACCGCGTCCACTTCCATGGCTTCGTCCCCGACGATGAACTCCAGCGCCTCTACAGACAGGCCCACCTCTTCCTCATGCCCGCCGTCCAGGGCTACGGCATCCCCGCCATCGAATCCATCGCGCGCGGCGTCCCCGTCCTGCTCCACCGCGACTCCGGTGTCTCAGACATCCTGCTCAACACGCCCTGGGCCACCGTCTTCACCGGCGGCGAAGCAGAGTTGCCCGCCGCCCTCAACTCCGCCATCGACGCCGTCCTCGAAGGCCGCCACCACGCCGTCCCCCCACCCCACCTGCCCACCGAAGACGAGTGGGCCGCCGAAGTCGCCCACCTCTGCCACTGGCTCCCCTGACCGCGCAGCCTCCGCACCACCCGCCGCACCCGCGCGCCCACCGCCGCGCACTTACTTACCACTTACCACCGCCCCTACATCTTGTACTGCCCCATATCGTCATCGTTCAGATTCTCCAACCACCGACGCATCTCCTCCGCATTGGCATTCGGAGGCCCCTCCTGCACCTGCTTCGCCGTCTCCAGCACCGCGCGGTTCGCGTAAATCGGGCAGTCCCAGCGCAGCGCCAGGGCAATCGCATCCGATGGCCGCGAGTCCAGCGCCACAACCTCGCCCTCCTGCTCCATCCAGATCACCGCGTAATACGTCTCATCGCGCAGGTCCGACACCACCACCTTCTGCACCACTGCATTCAGCCCCCGCGCCATGTTCCTCATCAGGTCATGCGTCCCCGGCCGCGGAGTCGTCGTCTTCTCCAGCTCCAGCGCAATCGCATTCGCCTCAAAGATCCCCACCCAGATCGGCAGCACCTGGTCGCCCGCAACGTCCTTCAACACCACAATCGGCATGTTCGTGATCGGGTCCACCATCAGCCCGCGGATCTGCATCTCCACCTCGGCCTTCGCCGCCGCAGCCGACGCATCCCCGACCTCGCCCGCCAGCTTCATACGCCCGCCCTCATCAAGCCACAGAACCGGCGACCACCTGTGCCCCATTCATCGCAGCCTCACCGCGATGAGTGGGTTCCACCATCTCCCCCGCCAGACTATTCGGAAACGTCTGCGTCACCCTCACCTGCACATAACTCCCCATCGCCGGCAGAATCGGCTGCCCCACCGTAAAGTTCACCGTCTTGTTCTGCGAGCTGCGCCCCACCACCTGCCCTCGCGCCTGCTGGTATCCCTCCACCATCACCTCCATCGTCTGCCCCATGTGCCGCGCATAGTGCTTGCGCTGTACCTCCTTTTGACGCTCCAGCAGCACCTGCAGCCGACGCGCCTTCTCCTCATCCGGAATCGAGTCCGACATCCCAATCGCCGGCGTATTCGGCCGCGGCGAATACTTGAACGCAAACACCGCGTCGTACTTCACCTCCTCCAGCATCGTCACCGTGTCCTCCAGGTCCTGCTCCGTCTCCCCCGGAAACCCCACAATAATGTCGCTCGTCATGCTGATCTCGCGCTTCGCCGCCTTGATCCAGCCAATCCTCTCCAGATACCACTCCCGCGTGTACTCGCGGCTCATCGCCTTCAGCACCCGCGTCGACCCCGACTGCACCGGCAGATGCACATGGTCGCACAAGGTCGGCACCGCATCGATCGCGGCAACAATGTCCCGCGTGAAGTCCCTCGGATGCGAAGTAGTAAACCGCACCCGCCGAATCCCCTTCACCTGACCCACCGCCGCCAGCAGCTCCGCAAAGCTCATCTTGCCGGAAGGGTCGCGATACGAGTTCACATTCTGCCCCAGCAGCTGGATCTCCGTGTAGCCCGCATCCGCCATCCGACGCGCCTCCGCCATCACAGAAGAAGACGCGCGAGACCGCTCCTTCCCCCGCGTATACGGCACCACGCAATACGCGCAGAACTTGTCGCACCCCTCCACAATCGTGATGTACCCGCGATGCGGATTCCCCCGCGACGTAAACTCCGTATCGAACGTCTCCTCCGTCTGCCGGTCGTCGAGCCCCGTGATCCGCGTCTCGCCCGCCTCCAGCCGCACCAGCATCTCCGGCAAATTCCGGTAGCTCGCCGACCCACTCACCAGCGACACATACGGCGCGCGCTCAAAGATCTTCTCCCCCTCCTGCTGCGCCACGCACCCCAGCACTGCGAACTTCTTGCCCTCACCCTGTAGCCGCTTGTACTCATTCAGCCGGTGAAACACCTTCTGCTCCGCCTTGTCGCGGATCGAGCAGGTGTTGTACAGGATCAGCCCCGCATCGGCCTCATCCTCCACCCGCATGTACCCCTCATGCTCCAGCGTCCCGATCACCTTCTCGGAGTCATGGGCATTCATCTGACACCCAAACGTCTCAAT